>JAQBYD010000001.1 GCA_027623315.1 Verrucomicrobiota bacterium
CCCCCACCCGCCAGTAGCCAGCGTTGCGCTGGCTACTGGCTCGCGGGCAGGAAGGTCGCCGCGACGTGAGAGATAATGCCCTCTTCCGTGCCGAGCGCCATCGTGCCAAGACCACAGCCGCAGTTGTCCGCCACCGTTCCCGCTATCGCGGACCCGGCAATACACATCGCAGCACTGACTCCCAACAGAACACTTTTCTTCATTCGGACCTCCATGTTCGTTTCGCCTACCAGCGGGAGCTCACCATGACCTCCCATGGCGCGGAGCATGACACTCGGCCGCGCGGCATGCAACTGAAATACGCACCCCTGCCGGACACGCTTGTGCCGATGGCACGCATCGCCGAACGGGCCGTCGATGCGCGCCGTTCGTGGGTTCTGCCACGCGCGGCACCTATGCAGGAGGTTACTTGTCGGCCGCTTCTTCGTCTTTGGCATTGCCGAGCACGGCACCGCCGGCGCCGCCGAGAGCCCCGCCAACGGCTGCACCTTCAAGTCCGCGGCCGCTCTGGTGACCGATGACGCCACCGATGATCGCACCGGCCGCGGCGCCGCCGACAGCCCCGCGCTTGGTGTTGGACGTTTGACCCGTGTTCGCGCAGCCGCTGGCTACGAGCATGATCGCTAGTGCGGAAAAGATCGTAATTATTCTCATGTGGATACTCCTTGCGTTTAGGTTTCGAACGTAGCGAGGGACATAGTATATCGTGCAGTGCACCGGCGTACAAGTGCCCGTGCAGCCGGCGGGCTAACCTCGCGCGGGGAAGCGAAGCTTGAGGACATAGGCCTGCCAGGCCGTCTGGAATGCGGACATATCGGGCGCGTCGAGGATTTGGACAAGGGTGTCGTATCCACCGGGATCGTCGGCGGAAGCGCGGCGAAACGCGTGGTAATACTTTCGCAGAAGGCCCTTTTCCTGCAGGTTGTAGCAGAGGTAACGCGCCTGCGCATAGTTGCTTCCCGGGTCGCGTGTGTAGAACGCGACCGTGCTCGTTCCGCAGAGTTCCTTGAAGGAGGGGACTTTGCCGCCCCGCATGGCGAGTTGCAGGCCCGCCAGCCGCCAGTTGGTATAGCCGTAGATGTGGCCGTCCTTCTCGCCGCACTGTTCGTAGAGCGACGCGAGTCCCTCGTTGAACCAGGCGGGACACGCCGGAAAGTTGGCTTCCATGAAGGGGTGGACCATTTCGTGCACCAGCGTACCGCCCCCGGTCGCGATGTTCATGATCAACGCGCGATGCTTGTCTGAGTAGTACCCGAACGGCGTCGTGGGGCGCTCTTTAAAGAGTTGCAACGTGTGCTTCTCGTAACTTGGCTTATCTTTGAAGAGCCAGATATCGATGATGTGGTTGGGGTCTTTCGGGAAGTAGTCCTGCTTTAACCGTTTCGTCGCCCACTCGATCGTTTTGCGCGCGCGGCGCTCGACCGTCTCGCGGTCTTCGTCGCCAATCACGACGAACGGACGAGCGAACGTGATGTGGAATTCAGGACCCGGCAACCGCTTCCTGAGGCCCATCACGTGCTGCGCGTAGGCCGCGTCGCTGAAGCGCGATGCGGGAGCCGCGCTCTGCGGGACGCGCCCCCGCGACAGCGCGGAGCCCGGCTTGAGCGGGATTCGAATCACCGTCCACTCGTCGTCGCGATATTTCAGGGGCCAGAGCGAGAGCATGGCTTTGCGCGACATGCGCTGGTACGCGCCATTGGCCACCGCGGGCTCATGGTAGATGACTTCATCCGTGTCGCCGTCGAATCCCAGGATCAGCCGAAAATGCTCGGTCGTGTGCGGTTTTTCGCTGTAACGCGTGCAGATGATGGACGGAATGCCACGCTTCAAGTCACCGTGCATGTCACCGAAAAGGCGGTTCAGCTGCGCTTTCGATTTCTTGGGCTGGACGCGATGGCTGACGGTGCCAGGGACGAATCCGATGGACGTAACGGCGTGCAACAACTCTCGTGTGTAGCAGCCGCGCGCGAGCATCGGATCGAGGCCGGCGCGGTCGAAGACCGCGTCCTGATCCATGTTGACCCCCGCCGCCGCCAGCGCCATCGAAACGCATGCTTCGCCGCAGAAATCGGGTTTCTGTTGGACATGCGGGACCGCCTCAATGCGCACCGAGGCGTAGGGTCCGGCGGCGGCGCCGCCGGGCGATGCGCAGCTGAGTGTGGCTGCAATCGCCAGCGTGATAAGCGACGGTCGCGTCATTAGGCCGGATATCTCACACTTTTTTGTAGCGAGAGCGCGAAGAGCCCGTCAGGCTTGATCGAAATAGGGCTTTGCCGATGAAACTGTATGGAGATACTGTGAATTGGCGAAGTCCTGTTTCGATCAAGCCTGACGGAGCTATCCGTGTTCGTAGTAGGAAAAGTGTGAGATATCCGGGTTAGGCCATCACCGGGCGCCGCGGCGCCATGCGTCCGACCAGGATTCGCCACCCGAGCAGGAGGATCACGACCGGCCAAAGCGTGTCGAGCCATGCGAGGAGGCGACCGGAGCTCGACTTGAACTGCACCAGCATATCCGCATCCGGATTGATTTGCACGGGCCTGAAGAAGGTCAGCAGGTGCCCCTGCTCTGGCATAGAGACCACAATCGCCTGGGCGACGCCTGCGGCTGCAGCCTGCTGATCCATGAACTTGTCCGCGACGAGCTGCAGGGCGTCGTTCTCCTTCTCGGAGAGTGAGCTTTCAATGTCCTCGGCGTAGTCCGTGGTGTAGTTACCGTCCTGGAACCCGCGCATCTGTCGGATCTGTTGCTCGTCCTGGATGTTGTTGTCCCAGCGCATTTTGTTACGCCGCTGCACCAGCCCCACGACGGCCTGTTGTTTCGCGAGGTTGCGGTACTGGACGCGCGCATCCTCGAAGTCAGCCTGGTTCGGCGCCAGGTGCATCGCTTCCTCCAGCACCTTCTTGGCCAGTTTCTGCTTGCCCTGCTGCGCGTATTGCTCGCTGATGATCATGTCCGATTTGGCGCGTGCGCGGTTAAACTCCACCAGCTTGCGATTGCTGAGCAGGTAGCCCATTTCGTCGAACACGGCGAGCGATAACGGGGACTGGTGATCCTGGAGTTCAAGCGTACCGTCGAAGCCATGATACTTCACGCCGGGCGGAACGTGCAACGTCCACGTCAGGTTGTTCAGCGGCAGATTAAATCTCGGCCCATGATATTCCTGGGAACGCCATGACCAGTGTCCGTGAGCGGTGCCGCTCGCATAGGTCAGCTCAACCGTGACGGGCGCATCGGGCGCCGTGTCGTCGAGCGGAATCCGGTACGCGTCACCTTCGAGTGAAGGCCGAGCCACCTTGCCGTCGACGAACGCCGTCCACAGCGCGTCACCCTTCTCGGGCAGCGTGACCTTGAGGAAGCGCAGGTGGCCCACGTTGAGATTCATTTCCACGCGGGTCAGCAACTGCCCCCGGTCCGACAGGATGGAGCGCAAGTTCACGTGGTTGACCTTGGCTGGAAGGACGTCCGCCGATTCGTGGCGCACGACCGAGAGCTTCAGCGCATAGTCGTCACGTACCGTGCGGTAGCAGAGAATCGCGTCGGACAGATCGCCTGCCCCGAACGCGGCGGGGATGCTACGTGACTCCTCGGCCTTCAAGCCGATCGGGTTTGACTCCTCGGGCTGGACCTGTACGCGGCCGCCGGACATCACGACCAGGTACCCTTTCTGCGGATCGGTGTCTACGGTGCTGAGCGGACGAATGGTTGCACGCTTGGAGTTGGGATTGAACGGAATCTGGTAGGTGACATCGAGACCGTACGTGTTCTCAACCTTGCTGTGCAGGTCGATCTGCCAGATGCCCTCGTCTTTGTCGATCTCCGTGACCTTGGCGATGCCACGGCCCAGCACGGAGAGCACCACGCCGGGTTCCGGGGCGCGCAGCAAGAAGGACTTGTGGCCGGCGTTTTCGATGCGGTACCGGATATAGACCCGCCCCTGCAACATGCCTTCAGCGAGGTTGACCTGGTGCAGGACGTCGGGCTTGACGACGGCGTCCTGCACGTCAGCCTTGAGCACGACGCGCCAGTTGGGGCGCAGCAGTTTGAATGCCAGCAGCCCGTGTTGCTCGAGTGCGAGGTCGACGCGCGGATTCAAGTCGCTGACGCCTTCGCGCTCGGCGTCCTGGGGGGTCAGCCGCACGCCGCGTTCGCCGGAGATGACGAGCGTTCCTTCCAGTTTACGCGTGCCGAGTACGGCGACGCGCGGCACGGTGATCGCGTCTCCAATGCCCTTCTCCATGCTTGCGATGACAAGATTAAGGCTACGCAGGCCCGTGACTTGCTTGTTAAAGTGCACCACCAGGTTGGCGTCGCCATCGCCCACTTCGTCCCAGTGGCTCACATCCTCGCCGCTGAGTGTTTCGACGTCGTAGTCGTCAGGGATCCGGATGTACAGGGAGAAGATCCCCGCCTTGGAGACGGTGATGCCGAGCTGTGTCGAGAGCACAATGCGCTCGTCGGCAATCGAGAGCGTGGCCTTTTCGGTGACGCGAACTTCGGGGAGTACGCGCGCCGCGCTCACCGAGGCCGACACCGGAAGCTTGTGGTAGCGGAAGGCACGTTTCACGGCGGACGGTGCGCGGCCCGAGTTCTGTGCATGCGCTGCGGCCACGGCGGCCGGAGCAAAGTCGGCGACGTTCATGGCGTTCAGCCCCTCGAGGCGTTCGACCTGGATCTGCACCGTGCCCGGGGCCGCGAGCGCGATGGAACCACGCTGCCGCGCCGCGCCTGGGATCACAAGGGTTCCGATCTCGGCGTCGAAAGGCAACCCGTCCGTGGCCACCTGCGTCATCACCTGCATCGTGAACTCACCGCTCACCGGCATATCGAGCACGGCTTCGAGTTGGTTTTGCTCCGGATCGAAACGCCATGTGCTGAGCCCCGGTGCGTTGACGGCGGTAACGCTCATGCCATCGGGCACGGTGAGAATCATCGACGTGATCTCTCCCTGCGCGATCTGGTAGCGCACCAGGTTCATCAAGTCGACCACACCCGGCTCGAAGGACGCGAAGGTGTTGACCTCACAGAAGTAGACCGCTTTCTCGAGCTTGGTCTTGCGAACACGCGGTAGCCAGTTGAGATGAACCGCCTGGGCGGGCCCCAGTACAGCCGTCGCCACGGTCCGGTCTATTTCTTCCCATGTCTTAAAGAGCACCGCTTCGTCGCAACGCACGTCGAGCCCCGCTTCGGGTAGCGTCAGTTCGATCTTGTTGCGCATGTTTTCCGGCATATGCAGGCAGAGCGCCCATCGTCCGTCCTGCTCAGAAACGGGGAGCAGGTATTCGAGCGTCACGTCGTACTCGCCGGCGCGCTCCGCGCTAAGGACGTATCCTTGTGCCGTGCTGCGCAGGGCCAGACGCTTGGAGTTGAGATCATAGCCGGTCAGCACGGCGCCGGGGCCGAGGATTGTGCAGCTGAACGCGGCTTCCGCGGTGAAGGCGAGGGTCTGTCTGACTTCGGCACTGCGCTCTTCGTCGCGGCCGGTTCCCGGTCCCTTGACGTGGTATTCAACGAGATCCATCACGGGCGGCTTCGGTGGCGGCGGTGCGTCCTTCGCCAGCGCCAGCGCCGACGCGAGCATCGTGGCGGCGATGAATCCGAGGACCGGAACCTGGCTGAACCCGCCCCGGCTCCCGTCATCCCGACCATCGTCCGGCGCGTTCGGATCGCCTTGGGGAGTCTCGGACCTCTCGTCGTCCTCGCTGAGATCCCACACGCCGACGTCGTCGCTGCCCGGTTCGGCGCCCGGGACCGCCGGGGGCGTTGAGGTGGCGGTCGCAACGGGATTCGTGGTGGCTTCAACAAGGGACCCGGCCGATCCCTTGCCGGCGCCACGCGGACGACGCTCGCGAGGTGGTTTAGCCGGGGCCCGCTGCTTGGCCTGGACACCGGCCGCATGGCAGCGCCTGATCAATCGAGCGACCAGGCGCAGAACCACGATCGCGACGATAAAAAGAAGGACCCCGACCAGCAGTGCACGTCCGGCCGCAAACTGCGAGAGGGCCACGCAGATCAGCGTCAGTCCAAGCGCGGCGCCAGTCAAGGCCCTGCGGCGTGTAGATGCGACGAGCATTGCGCCCCCGCCAAGCCCCGCCAGGGCGAGCATCCATACGGAGCCCGCGGCTCCGATCCAAGCGGGTGCCAGGGCGAGTTTCACGGTCAAGTCCTCGCCGCTCGCAAGGCTCACCATTTTCGTGAACGTGATCGCGGTTGCCGGCGCGAGCACGGCCGTGGACGCACCCTTCAGAATCGTGATGCCCGCCAGGGCGGCCTGCGGAAGCGCGATAACGGCCAGGCCGAGCAGGACGATGCAACTCGCGAGGGTGCTCGCAATTACGCCCCGCTTGCGGCCGATCGAGTACGCGGCGAGACCGGCTAGCCCAAGGGCGATCAGTGCGCAGAAGAAGAATCCGCCCAACTCGGTCAGGCCGACGCTGACAATGCGCCACATCAGCTGCACCACCGCGCGCACGCCCTTGGCTCCGACGGCGTAGTCGGTGAGCATGTTACCGCCGACCGCGGTGACGGTGACATCGTTGGGCGGAGTCACGTCCCAGGTGGTTGAGATCAGGTGCGTGCCGGGTAGATCCGGCGCCGTGAGCTTGTAGTGACTTCCGAACGTGCCGGGCTCACTCAGGCTCTGGGCGTACACGACCTCGAGTTTCATCGCTGCGTTGGGATCTCTTGGGCGGTGCAGCGGAACCAGGATGTTTTCACCGCTCTCGAGCGCAGAGACGGACTGCAGCTGACCGGCTTCGTTCATCAGCCGGGTCGACCAGAGCGTCGCGCCCTCCGGGAGTTTCATCTCCAGGTATTGTTGCGACGTGTTCTTGATGAAGTAATTGATCGTCGTGATGACTTCGCCGTCTGGACTGATGCTCGTCGTCAGCGTGGCGTGGTCCACGATCTGGTTGAGCAGCGGCTCCGTCTCGTAGCGCACGACTTTGACCGTGGCGGTGTGCGGCGCGCGGACATGTTTGTAGGCTTTCAAGACCGGCGCGCTGATCAGCAACTCGTACTCTTCGGGGATCTCCTCGGGGTCGATCGGAATCACGACCTGGGTGTCGAACGTTTCCTCGAGAAACTGCAGACTCGCAGCGCTGGCGAGGGCGATGTATCCCACCTCACTTTCCGTGCCCAGGGTCGTCACGCCGCCGACCTCAATCTCGGCGCCGTCGTAGTTGTACTGCTGGTCGTAGGTCACGAGGAGGGTGTAGTCACCGATGACTTTCTCCTGCAGGGCTATGGTCCACACCTCGCCGTCCTGCTCCCAGCCGCGCTGGTCACGACCTGTGAACTCTACATTTTGAAACGGTTCGGGAATGATGACCCGGAACTCGCGTACCGGTGCGCCGCCGATGTGATAG
This sequence comes from Verrucomicrobiota bacterium, assembly GCA_027623315.1. Lineage (GTDB taxonomy): Bacteria > Verrucomicrobiota > Kiritimatiellia > CAJWTS01 > CAJWTS01 > JAQBYD01. The sequence continues at coordinate 7,368 of JAQBYD010000001.1, forward strand.
GTGATGGTGGATCCGCAATACAATACGCCCTCGCCGATGGAGACGAGGTGGAAGGTCTCGGCATGGATCGAGGAGGCCGTGCGCTGCACTTCGACCTGCAGCGCCCAGCCCGCTTCCTTGAACCGGAACGCCTGCTGCGCACCGGCGACGGTCATCGGCGTTGAGCCGGTGTGCACCTCGCGGATGCCGTCCGCCTTGACGGCCTTCAAGCGAAGGCCCTTCTCGGTGGCGAGCACGAGATGTCCGCGTTCGGATTGTGCCCCTTCGAGCCGGAAGAGCGGAGCTTTGAAATCGTGCACGTCATCCGGCAGCGCCTTCTCGAGGCGCAGGTCGATCAAGGTTCGGCCGAGCACCGCCTTATCAAAATAAACCTGGACCAGCCGCTTCCCATCGAGGTCCCGCACATCGTAATCGGCGACACGTGCCCCGGATACGTTCGCCACGATCCACTCCGAATCGGTTTCGAAGACGAGTTCACGCGTCTCCGCATCGCGCACGTCGATCTCGGAGGAGGCGCTCAGGACCAGGGCGTTGTCCTTGAGCGAGAGCACCAAGCGCTCGTCCGCGCTGAATTCGGGGACGATGTCGTCCGCGTCGAGGGTCAACGTGTAGGGCATGTTGGCGTACTGGTACGCGAAAGAGTGTCGCGAGGGGAGGGCGCGACCATTCTGGGTCGTCGTATCCATGGTGACTTTCGGAAACGCGGCATGATCGACCTGGGTCAGTCCGAGGGACTTGGTGACCAGCAATTTGATCGCACTGTCGGCGCCGATCATCAGGAAACCGCTGGTACGCAAGACATCGCGCGGCGTGACGACGGCGAGGTCAATCGTGGTGGGGAACTCGGGAAGACCGGCTTCGCTTTCGACCAGAAGATTATAGATGCCCTCGCGCGGCCGGCTCAACGTGACCCGCAGCATGCGGGTTTCGCCTTCGTCGCCCTCAACGGACCAGTCCTGGATATCCTTGCCCATCACCTGGGTGACGTTGAGCGCCGCGGGAAGATCGAACGAGAGTTCGGTCAATGCGCCCTGCACGACGCGATAGGTGTAAATGGAGTTCAGGTGCATCGCCCCCACGCTGGCCGTGGCGATCGTGTTGGCCTGGGCGCTGACCACCAGGTCGGCATCCAGGATCTTGATCTCGGGCTTCCACTGCACGTCGAACTTTCCCGCAACCCCAAGGAATGCGGTCACTTCGACCTTATCGTTGTGGTTCTTTGCACGTTGAATCTTCAGCGCGCCCGGGAAGCGGATCTCGAGGTCGTCACGGTCACACACCACGGAGAGTTTCCGGATATCGGCGGCCGGAATGACGAAGCCGGTATGGCGCCATTCGCGTTCCTTGGCGGGTCGACTGGCGAAGCGAAACTGCACAGCGTGCTTGCCACTCGAACCGAACTCGACAACGTAACGGTCCCCTTCGCGGATCAGTTTAGATTTGCGCGGTAGCTTGGCGTCGAGATACGCAACGTCACCGACGACGAGCGGCAGCCTGCTGCCGCGCCTCGCGACGTCGGCTTTAAAGGCGAGAGAGAACGTGATGTTCTCACCTTCGATTTCGCCACGCACCGCGAGGTCGGAGACGGTGATCTCCGGGGGCGCCGCTTGCGCGCTTGCGGCGATGGCTAGCGCGCAGGCGGCGAGAAGGGACCCAAAGGACGGACGGGACCAGAAGGACACGAGGGACGGGCGGGTATGGGGTGTGGTTTGCATAATGCTTTCTCCATTCTGACAGGGCTGCCCCTATGCTTAACCAACACGCCGACCCTCGTGTCAGTGCTTTGTAAGTTGATCGTAAGGTGTCTCTGCTCCAGAACTCCCAGTGGCGGTGATCATGTTGCGCTCTACCACGTATTCGAACGAGGCATGCCTTTCGCGCTTTCAACCAGGTAGAGTAATTCCTGGACGCGATGGTCCAGGTCGAGTTCGAGGGATACGGGGCGCAACAGGTGCGCGACATCCGCAAAGTCACTTCCGGCTGCGTAGGGGCTGCCGCGCAGGATTTCCGCGAACTCGGCCACGCCGGCGGCGAGACGGAATCGCGGCGTGGTATCCGCGATGCGGTCCGAGATATCGCGTGCGAAGATCTTACGCTCGATTTCCTGCATCTCGTTGTTCTTCAGATTGCGATACCGTACGCGCACCGTGGCCAGGGGCTCACCCTGAATATCCGCAAGTTCCTGAAGCCTGAAACCCGCGACCTGCTCCTCGCGCTCGGTCAAGGCAAGCTCGTAGAGCGCTGTCACCGACTGGCCGGATCCGACTTCGCCGGACAGCTCCTTGACCTCCTCATCGTCGTCCATGCGGAACTGTTCTTTGCTCATCTGGCGGTTTTCGTATCCGAGCTGGCGATAGCGCTCGACGAGACGTGGGTTGAATTCGACCTGGATCCGCGTATCGCCGGCAACCGTGTTTAAGGTGGCGGCAAGATCGTCGACAAAGATGCGCTTGGCTTCCTCGACAGAGTCAACGAATGCGTACATGCCATCGCCCTTGTCGGCGAGAGTCTCAAGCATCACGTCGTTGTAGCTGCCCACGCCGAATCCGTAGATCGAGCAACGAATGCCCTGTTTGCGGTAGGTGACGATCTGGTCGACAATGTCGCGCGCTTCCACGCTGCCCAGGTTCGCCACACCGTCGGAAAGCAAGAGCACACGGTTTTCACCGCCTGCGCTGAAGTTGCGCGCCGCGACCTCGTATCCCGTTCCCAGTCCATCTTCCAGGTTCGTGGAGCCGGAGGTGCGCAGACCGGTAATGGTCTCGATGATCTTCTGTTTTTCGGAAGCGGGGGTGTGATCCAGCACAAGGCGCGCCGTGTTGTGGTACTGCACGATCGCGACGCGGTCGGCCGGAGCGAGCTGCTGCACCAACATCAGGAGCGACTTCTTGACCAGTCCGAGACGGTCGGGCGTGTCCATCGACCCGGAGGCGTCGATCACAAAGGTCAGCGTGGCGGCGCGGCGCTCTTCGCGTCCCACCCGTTTCGCCTTGATGCCCACCTTCAGCATCTGCAGCCCATGGCCGAAGGGCGACGGCGCCATCTCGACGTCCACGCCAAAGGTCCTGGAAGCGGGCGGATTATAGTTGTAGTCGAAGTAGTTGACAAACTCCTCGGTGCGCACCGCTTCCGCGGCCGGCGCGTTGCCCGCAATCATCTGCCGCCGCGCCAGCGTGTACGCCGCGGTATCCACATCAATTCCAAACGTCGATGTGTTCTGGACGGTTGTCTCGTAGAAGGGGTTGACACCGGTAGCCTTGTAGACCGGACCGACCAGCGCTTCGGACTCGGGTTCGGGCTCTTCAGCGGGTGCTGGGAGATTCGGTATGACTGAACTCTGGTGCACGTCGTCGATCTGGACGACTTCGCTCGCATCCAAGGCGTTTGTGGCTTTCGCGGCATTGGGCGCCCCTTCGTAAGTAAGCGTTGTAAAGGAATCGACTTCCTTCAGGATCTGCTCCTCGGTGAGCAGCTCGCCGTCAGCGGACGTGACCCCTGCCTGGTTCGCGACCTGCAACTCCTCCGTGCGATGGGCCTCCTTGTTCTTGAACAGACGTCCGAGGAGGGGAATGTCGCCCAGTATCGGCACACCGCCCGCAGACCGGCCCTTGCGCAACCCTTCATCTCCCGCAAGCGACTCTTGAGACTGCTCGAGCTGCGGCGCGCTCTCGCCATCCGCGTAAAGGTCAACGCTGTATCCGGGGGCTGCATTTCCGTTGAGGTCCTCGCTCTGGGTCACAATACGATCGTCGCGGATCACTCCGCCCACGCGCTCGACCGCGTGGTCTCCTGAACCGCTTTTGCCCGCGACGATGCTGCTCTGCCCGTCTGTGCCCGTCTGGTTCCGGCCGTTCACGGCGTCGCGTTGCGTCACGGTCGCCGCCGGGGGCGTTTCAGGCTGGATTGCGCGTTGCGTTGCGGAAGCAGCGGGCAGTTGCTGGGCCGTCACGGGCGGCGGCATGACCGGTGCCGTCGGTGCGGCGACCTTGGGTGATCGGCTGAACAGGCCGGAGAACCAGCCGCGCTGGTCGCCGCCGGGCTTCTCGTCAATCTCGCTCGCCGCAACCTGCCCGGCCGGGGTCCCGTCGGCCGGGATTGTCTGGGCTTCTTCGAGACCGTCTACGGACTGTGCACCGCCTTCCCAAGTGAAACGCTCGCCGCGCGTGAAATGCTGGCCACCGCCTTTACCGACCACGACACGCTCCCGGCCCTCGTCTTGCGCGGGTGCGTTGGCTGCCCATTTATGGGTGATCACTTCTGACTCGACTGGGGATACCGGCTTCCGAGCGGACTTCGCCGGTGGTGGTGGCGCGAGTTCGACTGCCGGATTCTTGAGCGGCGCTACGGAGAGATCGCCGGTTGGCTCCGGCAGGGCCTTGGACAACTCGGCGGACTTGCGCCTGCCTCTGCGAGAGCCCTCTTCTTCTCCCTCGCCTTGGGGCTCCACGACGAGTTCGTCGAGAATCTGTGCAAGGCCGTCGTCCTTCCGGTCGCGCTCGTGGACCTCGCGCAGTTGCGAGGCGCGCGATTCATGGACACGGCCCGATTCGCGCTGGATCGCCGGTCGGTGCGCGATTTCGTCGTCCCTCGAGGGGTCTAAGCCGGCGCCACTGCCGCCACCCGGGAGCGTGCTCACATCCGCCACGATGATGCGGCTCCCGCTCACAGTGGCGCCGTCCACGACAATACCCACGAATTCGAAATCATCGGCGTTTAGGCCTGAGAGCCCATTTTCAACGACGTTGCCGGGACCACGTGAGCCGCGTCGATCGTCGCGGCCGTCGATGTCTTTCCGCTTCTCATGTACGACCACGCCGCTGTCCAGGGAGAACGTCACATCCTCCATTCCGTCATCGGCCGTACGGTCGTCCGGGGCCTGGAGCTCGACTTTCTCGGAGTTTTCTTTCGACCAGAAACTGTAATCGTCGAGAGTGTCGCTGTGCTTAAGGTCGTTGCGGAAAGACCGCGCCGTGACTTCTTCGGGCGCATCGACGACGGAGCCTTGGTCTCGCGGCTCCGCTGCGCCGTCCGGCCCGGCAGCGCCATAGCCCACGCCGGCGAATAGGTCATTTTCGCCGGCCTCCGGCGTCGACTCTGGCTCCCCAATCCTCATTTCGAGAACCGTCGGTGCGCCGCCGCTCATCGGAACCCTGTATTTCTTCTTGCCCTTGACCAGCCGGTCGAAATCTCGCCAACGCTCCGACACGATCGAGTCTTTGCTGGCGGATTGCCTGGCGGGCAGCAACAGGGAGCCGATGACCAGCAGAATCGCGACGCTGGCGGCGGCTTTCGCAAGGATGTAGTGGGGTTCGACAATCCACTGGATAATCTTGTTTCGCTCTGCAGGCTCGGCGTTGTCGATGGTGCCCCTATACACAATGGCGCGCAGTTCGGCGTGCTGGTCCTTGGACAACGTGCCGAAGGCATCTGTGTCGGCTGCCAGGGCCGCTCGGAGATCGTCGAGGGTCGGTTCGATCTCTCCGGCGACGGCCCGGCAGCTTTCACAAGACTCGATATGATGCATCACCTCAAGCGCCTCGGCCTCGTCGAGGTCGCCCAGCAGGTAATTCGTAATTCTTTCTTCTATGTCGTGACAATTCATGATGTCACCTCCGGCTGAACGCGCGTCGCCAGTTTCTTGACCGCGTGATGCAGTACGCATCCCACGTTGCCCACACTGCGCCCGGTCACATGCGCGATCTCCTGGTACGAGAGGCCCTGTTCCATGCGAAGCAGGACAACCTGTTGCTCAGACTCGTCGAGCTGCTTCAGATGGAACAAGACCTCTTCCTTGCGGTCTTTGAGGACGGGCGTGGGGCAGTGGTGACCGTCGGCACATGCCGCCTCTTCGGTGTGGCGTTCGTGCAGCGTGTTGAGGCGGGACTCGTGACGGATATGATCGATCGCGCCGTTGTGCGTCACGCGATAAAGCCAGGCCCGGATGTTTTTCATTTCCGGGTAACCCTTGTCGCGCCATTTTTCGAAAAGCTTGATGAACGTCTTTTGAACGACGTCCTGTGCCGTGTGAGGGTCATTCACAAGGCGCGTTGCGTAGCGCAATAGTGCGGTTTCATGCTCAGCCACAATCATCTCCAATTCCTCGATCTGGTCCTGACTGGACCTTTGGTTCTTGCCTATTCCCATTTGACCCTCGATCGCGCTTTCAACATGGAGACGTCCGTGACTTCCGGTTTCTTCAGAATAAGTTCTCTTCTGAGAGCCGCCAGCTTCTCGATCCTGTGTATAGTGTCGTATAATCCGAGAAAAGCCTCTGGAGTGCGGTGACTTGCCACCGTTTTTTCCGGATTCGAACAAGATCAAACTTCAGGCGCTTCCGCACTCCGGCGCCACGCGTCCATTCTAATTGGGACACCGCCGGGAGCGAGGAAGTTCCGCGCGTTTAGGCGGTTTTCCGGGGCGATGTCCGCGATTCCGGTCGCATTGTGCTGGTCTCGGGGCTAGCATAGTCGCTGAAAACAGCGCGATATTCAGAACCATCACGAAGGCAGCCCCATGCCACCTCAAGAATACCCGGAACTCAAACCGTTGCACCCAGACGCACTTCTGAGCGAAGTCAAACTAGGCTTCTTGAGGGCCCTGTCCACAGAGGGCATTCTTCGCTCATTGCTGCCGAGCGCCGACCAGGCCCTGAGGGTAAGGCCTGAGGGGACGATTCTGAATGGGCACCATCGAATCAAGGTGCTTCGCGAGCGCGGTGTCGAGGTGGATGCCCTCCCACGGGAGATCATCCCAAGGCCGGACGGGCCGGACCAGGTCCGGGAGGACCGTGGTGGCCCGCACTCAGATGTCTACTGGATCGACGGGGTCGGCTCGCACAGGGTCGCGGTTGCGGCTCGTCCGCGCGGCGGCGATGGATTGTCCGATGAAGCGTCATGGTGGTCCGCGCGTGGCGTTGGCCTTGTGGTGTCGCTCCTGACCTACGAGGAGATCGTCGAGCTCGAACTGGAAGATGAGTCCGAAGAATGTGCGAAACGCGACATACTCTTCTCCAATTTTCCCATCATGGATCGTACGGTTCCGTCGTACGACGACGTCGAGCCCATACTGGTCGCCATCCATCAATTCCTGTCGGACGGACTGCCGGTTCTCGTGCATTGCAGGTCGGGAATCGGACGGGCCACGCTGTTGGTGGCAGCGCTGCTCGCGCGTGTCGGCCTCGAGCCAGGGGTGGCGCTCGAGCGAATCGAAGCCGCAAGAGGCTGTCGGATCCCCGACACGGAAGAGCAGCGTCGTTGGATCCTGGCGCGCTCAGCCGTGTCGGCCGTCTGACGCGGAGCCGCTCGCGGCGCGGACACTCTCCATCGGCTTCGCTGTCGATCGAGGACGGTTCATTGAATGGTTGATGCGACCCGTCAAGGCCAGTCTCCACGGCATTCTATGGGTTGAAACCGAATCGCGCGCCATATAGGATGTGCTGATGTCTGATAAGGACATCTCGTCGCGCCTTGGAGATTATCTCGTGCGCCTGGTGCCGCAGCGCCCGGCCGAGCTGCGTACGATGGAAGCCTATGCGCGCGAGCACAGATTTCCGATTATCGGTCCCGCGGCGGGATACCTGTGTTTCCAGATCGCGCGCATGATCAACGCCACGCGCGTATTCGAACTGGGCTCCGGCTACGGATACTCCACGGCCTGGTTCGCCCGCGCCGTGCGCGAGAACACCGGCGACGACGGTTCGGGCAGCGTGCACCATGTGGTGTGGGACGAGGCCCTCTCCGCGCGCGCGCGCGATCACCTCGCGGCGCTGGGACACGACCGCGTGGTGCGATACACCGTTGGCGAGGCCGTCACGGCCCTGCGCGAGACCGACGGCTCGTTCGACCTGATCTTCAACGACATCGACAAAGAGGGCTATCCCGCGTCGCTGCCTGTGATCGAAGAGAAGTTGCGCCCCGGCGGTGTGCTCATCATCGACAACATGATCTGGCACGGCGCCGTCTTCGACAGCGCCGACCACTCCGCGGCGACCGCCGGCGTGCGTGAGATCACGCGCCTGCTCACCGAGTCACCCGGCTGGGACTGCACCCTCGTCCCAATCCGCGACGGCTTGATCGTGGCCTGGAAGCGGCCGAAGGGCGAACCGATTGCTTGACGCGGTTCGTGATGAACTGATGGAGGATGCCGGCGATCGCCGCGATGTATAATTGCTATGTAGTCGAATCGAGATGGGAACACGACAGCGGGGCACGACGGCGGGACACGAGCAATAGAATAGATGTCCATGCGACCGTGCATCGGACTCGCAATCTATGGTCTCGCGAACGCACGGAGCACTCGGTAGCACGGCCCACGCGACGGAATTTGGACGGGATGAACCGGGGCTAAGTTTCCATCCTGTGCCGTAGGCGGTCGAGGGCGACGGCGACGACGATGATGCCGCCGGTGACAATCATCTGGACGTAGTTCTCCCAGCCCATGTGGTCGCAACCGACGGCTATGACGGTCATGATCAAGGCGCCGACCAGGGTTCCGAAGATGGAACCCTCTCCCCCGAAGAGGCTCCCGCCGCCGATGACGACGGCGGCGATCACATCGAGCTCCTTGCCTTGCGCCGCCGTGGGGTCGCCGACGATCAGGCGAGAAAACTGCATCACCCCGGCCAGTCCGGCGAAAGCGGCGCCGATGACGTAGATCCGGATCTTCACCCAGGGAACATGAACACCGCACAGCCGGGCCGTGGCTTCGTTGGACCCAATGGCGAAGTTGTGCCGGCCGAATCGGGTGTAGCGCAGCACGCACGCGATGAAGACGGCGAGCCCAAGCATCAACCACACGCCGGGCGGTACGATCTGCCAGCGGTCGTCCGGTTTCAGGGAGCCCGTCAGTTTCGGCAACCAGGTCTCCACACGCGGAACCACGGTTGTCTTGCCGGAGAGTCCAATCGTGACGCCGCGAATCATCAGGAGCGAACCCAAGGTCACGATAAACGGGGTCATGCCCAGCGACGTGATCAACGCGCCGTTCAGGAGGCCGCATACCGCCCCGGCCCCGATACCGCCGAGCGCAGCCACGATGGGGGGTGCACCCGCCTTGAGCAGGACGGCTACCACGACGCCGCTCAGGGCAATAATCGAACCGACGGATAGATCGATGCCGCCGGCGATGATGATCATGGTCATGCCGATCGCGGCGAACCCGACAATCGTCGTCTGGCGCGCAATCGTCTCGAGCGTGTAGAGCGACATAAAGCTCTCGCGATTCTCAACCATCGCGCCAAAGAGAAAGTAGACCGCCACTAGCGCCAGTAGCGGCCCGATGCGGTTTATCCACAGGAGTATGATTCGCTTGTTCATGGCGTTACCCGAGGGCCCAGGGATTTATGCCCACGAATCACTCGAATGGACACGAATCTCAGACTGTTCGTCAGCTGTTGCGGTGAAGCGGGAACTGTCGAAGAAAGTTCCCGCTTCACCGCAACCACTTGAGTTGCGTACATGGGTTTCCTGGAATCTATATCAAAACCGGCTCGCGGGGACGCTCGCCCTCCATCCGAGGGTGCAAACGCTTGCAACTTCAATGGAGGGCGAGCGTCCCCGCGAGCTGGGCACAACGACAAATCGATTTTGAGATAGATTCTATTCGCGTTCATTCGCGGGCTCCCAATCTAGGCGGCGGATTGGCCGGTGGCTTCCATCATGAGATCGTGTTTGGTGATGTCGGAGACGGCGTGCGCGGGGCCGAGCCGGCCGCGGCACATCACGGCGATTCGGTCACACACACCGAGTAGCTCGGGGAGATAACTGCTGACCATCAGGATAGCCCGGGGTTGACGGTCCTGTGCGGCGTCGCCGCTCGCGAGGGCGTCGATCATTTCGTAAATCTGGGCCTTGCTGGCCACGTCGATACCGCGCGTGGGCTCATCGAGCAGTAGAATGTCGACGTCATGTTGCAGCAGGCGCGCGAGGGCGATTTTCTGTTGGTTGCCCCCCGAGAGATTGATCACTTTTTGGCGCGGGCCCCGGCACCGGATATTGAGACGGTCGATCCAGTGCTCCACGGCGCGATCCTGCCGGGCCGGCAGAACCAGGCCGAGCGGCCCGAAGCCGCGCATGCGGGATAGCGTCGTGTTGTCTGAAATCGACATGTTCAAGGCGAGTCCTTCGTCTTTGCGATCTTCACTCAGCATGCCGGCACCTTGCGCCCATCGACGCACGGGTGATGCGGGGCCGGCGTAGGCGCCGCATTGAATCTCGCCGCGAACGACCGGGTCCAATCCAAAGACCGCGCGAAGAAGTTCGGTTCGGCCCGCACCGACGAGCCCGGCGATCCCAAGCACCTCTCCGCGGCGCAGTTCGAGGCTGGCGAACTCGGGCTTGGACCGCGCGGCCAACCCGCAAAGGGTCAGTACCACGTCGCCTGGACTGCGCGACGAGCGCGGGAAGAGGTCTTGCACGTCACGCCCGACCATCATGTTCACGATGTCGTCGACGCTGACATCGGCCACGCGCCGCGTATCGACGACGGCGCCGTCGCGCAACACCGTTAAGCGGTCGGCGATGGTTTTCACTTCCTCGATAAAATGAGAGATATAGATGACGGACTGCCCCTGTGACTTGAGTTCGCGAATGAGCGAAAAGAGGCGTTCGACGTCCTGCGCTGAAAGGCTACTCGTCGGTTCGTCCAGCACGATCACGCGGCAGCCCGCGGCGAGGCAGCGCGCGATCTCGACGAGTTGCCGGGCGCCGACCGTCAGATCTCCGGCCTTCACGTCGGGCCGGATCTCCGGGTGATCAAAGCGCGCCAACGCGCTTGAAGCGATGCGTCGCATTGCTCTGCGGTTCACGAGTCCGCCGGCCGTGGGTTCAACGCCAAGCACGATATTCTCCTCAACCGTGAGATGCGGGACGAGGGAGAGTTCCTGGTAGATCATGCCGATTCCAGCGCGGCGTCCTTCGATGGGCGAGCGGGGGAGATACGGGGTACCATCCAGTTCGATCGATCCGGAGTCTGAGCGGATGGCCCCGGACAGGATCTTCATCAGCGTGCTCTTGCCGGCGCCGTTCTCACCCACGAGCGCATGCACTTCGCCCGCTTGAACGGTCAGGTCGACGTTGTCCAGCGCGACCGTTGCGCCGAAGCAGCGTGACACGCCGCGCATTCGAAGCCTGGGTTCAGGAGATTCAGGACTGGGTGGCGAATGTTGCATTCTGGATTCTCCCGCCACCGATCGCGTTGCCCTATGGCTTACCGTCTCCCAACCGTGACGTTATCGTGTGATGTGCCGGTCACCATTCAATGCGGTGAATGCCGTCCACCAGATCAAAATGTTGATCGCGACTGAGAATGGGCATGCCGTGCTGTCGAGTTATCGCTGCAATCCAACAATCATTCGCTGGGATTGGAGTTCCCGCCTTCTTGAGTTCGGTCCGGACGTCGGCATAGTAGTCGCTGGTTTCTACATCGGGGCAGAGCACGTCCGCGCGACTCAGAAAGCTGTTCAGCCAGTTCGTCAGCTCCGCCTTCTCTCTTGAGTGTGCTATCCCAAACTTGTACTCGCCGAGATTGATAAGCGTCACGGCTACGCGCCGAGTGTCGCGAAGTTTACGGATGAGATCCGGATCCTTTCCCGCAAGAGCAGATATCGCGTTGGTATCGAGGATCACCTCCACATCTCCGGGTCGATGGCGCGAAAATCAGCTGCGTTCAGCGCGTCTTCGAGATCTTTGATCGCATCGGGCGCAACGGCAGGCAGGCCTGCCGCCCACTCGGCCAGAGGCGAACAGTCGGGGTCCCTGGTGCGAAGGGAGCGCTCCAGAGATTCCTCCATGAACCGACTGAGCGGCTGCCCAAGCAAGGCTGCGCGCGCCTTGGCGCGGCGAAAGATATCGTCGCGAATATTAACGGTGGTCTTCACGGAGCCATATATACGGCATAACCGTATATATGGCAACCGTGTTTACGAATCCAGCCACTTGGAGAGATCGGGGGAGAGCAGGTTCTTGACCTCGGGCTCGGCCATGTTCTCCGGCGTGACGAGGACCGCGCCGGTGTCGATGACGGGCTCGATCTGCTCGCCCTTCAGGTGCGAGACCATGCTCTTGACGCCAAGATAGCCCATTTTCATCGGGTCCTGCAGAATCAGACCGTGGATCTCATTATTCTTCATGGCCTCCACGAGCTCTGCCGAACTGTCGAATCCCACGAATTTCACACGGCCGGCATGCCCGCCGTTCTGAAGTGCGCGCAACATTCCGAAAGTCGTTGACTCGTTCGGGCAGTAGATTCCGTCGATGATCAGCGCGCCCGTCGGTGTCTTCATTGGGGACAGAAGATTCTCGCTCGCGGTGAGGGCCGAATCCCGCGTGGCCCCGCCGTACTGATTGTCGCTGACGACCTGGATGCCCTTATGCTTTCCGATCGCCTCCATAAACCCGGCCTCGCGCTTCATCGTGCTGGCCGACCCTTCCTGGTAGCGCAACATCACGACCTTACCCTTGCCGCCGAGCACTTCGGCCAGCCGTTCGCCGGCCATTTTGCCGCCGTTGAAGTTATCCGTGGCTATGAAGCTCACCTGCGCGTCGCCCTGGAGTCCAGAGTCGATGATGATCGTCGGAATGGCCCGCTCCGCGGCCGCCTGCACGGGAGTTTTCAGGGCGACGTCGTCCAGCGGGGCCAGCACGATTCCCGACACGCCGCGGCTGATGAAATTTTCGACGACCTTGATCTGGTCTTCGCGGTCATCCTCCTTCAGCGGGCCCTTCCAGATAATATCCACGTCGAGCTCGCGCGCCGCCTTGACCGCACCGGCATGGATCGATTTCCAGAACTCGTGCGTCGTGCCCTTGGGGATGACGGCGATGGAGATGCGCTTCGCCGCTGCCGGTTTCGCTTCCGTTGTGGCTGCCGGGGCGTCTTGTTTCTTGCCGCCGCATGACGTTAGCGCCAGGGCGATGGCGCAGGACAGTGAGATCGAGAGAACTGAGCGCATGGGTGTTCCTCCGTGATTGCGTTTGCCTGATAAGCAGGCAGATTACGGGTTGTTTACCCGATGCGGCGTTAAGATATCAAGAACCAAAGGAGCCCGGCGTACGGTTGTCCGCGTCGGCGTGAGGCCGCAACAAGGGTCAGCACTGTCGCAAGGCCTGGGGTCGCTATTGAGAGGTTGAGGGCGGACAGGGCGCCGGCGTGAAGGCGCGCGTCGGCGCTCACGTCAAGCGCGCCTTCGATGTCGGCATGCTGCGCTAGACCGGCCAGCGCCGCGAGCGCGGCAACGGAGAGGCTCTCGGCCGAGAGTCGAAAAGTTGCGTCCCGTCCCTGCGGCACCATCGAGCCATTCAAGCGGGCCGCGCGCCCGGAAATTGGTAGTCTCAACGCCAGGTCGTACCCTCCGCTCGCGGGGTCGTGGTGAGCTTCTCCCTGCACCGCAAACTCGATGGGTTGCTGCCCGCTAGCGACCGACACGCTCGCGGACCGGAGCTCAACGGTTTGAACAATGGCCGAGCCTCCGCCCGGCGATGCCGCCAGCGACAGTCCGGGTACGGACCAGCCGTTCCCGGTATCCTGAATGGTGATCACGACGTCGCGGACGATCACGTGTTCGATCTGTTTGCGCATGAGTCCCCAGGGAGTGAATCTCACCGTGAGGGACCCGATGCGCAGGGCTTCGGAGCCGGGTGCCAACCGCACGTCATAGAATCTCAGGCCGAACGGCGTCACGGCTTCGAGTTCGAAAGTCGCGTCGGTCATTCCCATGGCCACGAGCCGGGCCGATAGCCGCGTGCGAAGGATACCCGGCAGCAGGATCGTCCACACAAGCGCTGCCGCCACGATCAGTGTCGCGACGGTTCCCGTGTAGCGTCGGAGTCGCGATATGAATTGCATGCGCGACACTAGCCCACGGAGAAGAAGGCGAATTGCCAGGCCACCAGGATCACGAGGAGCGCAATCATCTGCATGCCCATCTGCGACCACTCCGGAACGCGATGCGTATCGATTCGCGCCAGCGGGATCGCGATCAGTAGCCCGCTCGCGAATCCGAGCACATGCGCGGCAAGGTCACTGTTCGGCCCGCTGCCGAGGATGCCCAGTAGAGCCAGTCCGGCGGCAATGGGTACCCATGTACGGTTCCAGATACTGAAGAAGCGTCCGTAGCGGCGCCAGTGTAACACGGCGCGATGCGAGCAGAGGCAACCGATGGCACCGAAGCAGGCGGTCGAGGCGCCGACGCTGGGAACGAAGGAGGGGAACAGCCATGCCGTGGCCACGTTGCCGAGTATACCACTGGCGAGGATGGCGAGCAGGCCGATGCCGCCCCCGAATGCGCGGCACACCACCGTCCCGGCAAGGACAAGGCAGAGCAGATTCCCGGAGAGGTGAACGATTCCAGAATGAAGCGTGAGCGCGGTTATCACGCGCCACCATTCGCCGGCCATGAAGCGTTCGCTCAAGTTGGCGCCCGCGGCGAGGACCGGGTTGCTTCCGTCATACGGGCCGAGCCACAGATACCAGGCCAGGGGGATGATCGCGGCCAGGCCGGGGGCCCAACTCTCGTGCTCCTCCGGAAACTCCTCATCGTGGAGAATAGCCGGTGGCCAGTCGAGGTTGGCCGCTTCATACGCCGCGATCTCTTCCGTTGCGATGACGCGTTCGTCGGAGGCAACGTGAAGGGTCCACTCGTTCACGAAGCGGCTCACCCGGTATTCCATGCCGGCGGCCGACAAGACGGTCATCCACTCCCGCGCCTTCTCCGGGCTTGGCGGGTGAATGTCGTACTCCTGGTTGATGTCTCCATGCATGATCTTGCGCCCCGTACTCATCAGACGACGGTTGCAGCGGGGGCGCCGTCGCGCCTTATTCTGCCGGACACACAGCGCCCGAAAGCCGATCACCATTATACTCTGACAGCACGAACGGGGCAAGCGGGCGCACGCGACGAATCTCGCATCAGGGCCCGTTGTTGGGTAGGTTCTCAGCGCCATGTGTGGGATCTGCGGAATATTACGGACTGGAGGCACCCCCGTGGAAGAACCAGTGCTCCGGCGGATGGCGCAGACGATGGTGCACCGTGGACCGGACGACGACGGGTTCATCGTGACACGCTGTGGCGGGTTGGGGTTCCGCCGCCTGAGCATTATCGACGTTGAGGGCTCGCCGCAACCGATCCCAAACGAGGACAAGACCGTTTGGAGTGTCTGCAACGGCGAGATCTACAACTATCTCGATCTTCGCGCTGAGCTTAGCGGGCTGGGACACCATTTCAGCACGCGCGGGGATGCCGAGGTCGTCGTCCATGCCTACGAAGAATGGGGCGACGGCTTCGTCTCGCGCCTGCGCGGCATGTTCGGGCTCGCTGTACTCGACACCGGCCGCAACCGTGCCGTGCTTGCGCGCGACCGCCTTGGCATCAAGCCGTTGTACTACGCCTGCCAGGGCGGCGCACTGATCTTCGGGTCCGAGCTGCGAGCGGTCGTCGCGTCCGGCATGGTATCCCAGGAAATCGACTGGGCTGCCGTCGATCTTTTTCTGACCACGATGGTCATCCCGGCTCCGCACACGGTCTACCGCGACGTGCACAAGCTTTTGCCCGGGCATTGTGCGGTATTCGAAGGACAGGAGTTACAGCTAAGCCCGTACTGGGCGCCTCCGGAGCAGACCGTGAAGATCGATGCGGGTGAAGCCGAGGAGCGCTTCGACGCCCTGTTTCGGGAGGCGGTTAAGTTGCACCTGCAAAGCGATGTGCCTCTCGGCTTCTACCTCAGCGGCGGCCTCGACTCGAGCGCCCTGGTCGCCGCCGCCGCCGAGGCATCGGGATCGCCACCGACGACGTACTCGGTGGGCTTCGACGCGTCGTCACATAACGAGCTTCCCTATGCGCGCAAGGTCGCGCAGGAATTCGGGTGTGACCATCATGAACTCATGGTCACGGCGGATGCCGCCGCGGTGTTGCCGCGTATCGTGTCCGCCTGCGGAGAGCCATTCGGAGATTCATCGGCGATTCCCGTTTACCGGATCTCCGAGGCTGCCGCCGAGTCGCTTACCGTGGTTGTCGGCGGCGACGGTGGCGACGAGATCCTTGCCGGGTATCATTGGATCCGGCGGCGGCGCGTGGCGGAGCGAATGCAGCGACTGCCGCAACCCCTCCGGGCGCTCGTGGCCGGCATGGCTAAGGGACATCTCACACGCCCCACCTGGCGCGGAAAGTTTGCGCGGCTGTGTGAGGACGCGGATCTCTCACCGCTCGCGCACTACTGCCGGAATATGTCGAGCCTGCCGCCGGACGTGAGGACGGCGGTCTACGCCGGTCCGCTGCGCGACCAGCTTATCAAGGACTGTCCGGCCGACTTCCTGGGTCCCCACTTTGACGGATCGGGCGCCGCCTTGGATCAAATTACGCAAACCGATCTCGCGTTCTATCTCCCCGACGACATTCTCTGCAAGGTCGACCGAATGACGATGCTGCATTCGCTGGAGGGGCGGGTGCCTTTTCTCGATCACCAGTTGGTCGAATTCTGCCTGTCGCTCCCGATGGATCTTCGACTGAACGGACTCTCGAGTAAGCACGTTCTGAAACGGGTCATGAAGGGGGTGCTCCCGGAATCGATTCTGCGACAGCGCAAACATGGCTTTTCCGTGCCGATGGTGCGCTGGATGCAAGATGATCTGCACGCGGATGCGCGGCGTCTTCTGCTCAGCGACAAGGCGATGAGCCGCGGGCTTTTTCAGGCGGATGGTGTGCGCCAGATGCTGGATGATCATCGCGCCGGGAAGCGCAACCTGGCGCATGCCCTCTGGAACATGCTGGTGCTCGAGGTGTGGTTCCGCGTTCAGTTGGACGGAACCCCTACGGGCCCCGGGGACGCTCCGCCACTTTGCGATCTATAAAGGTTTTCTTGCCACCGCGATCAAGGACGGCGCGAGCAGCACACGGGCTCCCGTGATGCCGCTGATGAGAGCCGCGACGCCCGCTGCAGTCGATTTCATCAGCGAGACCAGGACCGCGCCGGGTCGCGACCGGCGTCCCGACGGATCGCCGCCCGAGAGCGGTGAGTTGCGTACCTCGACATCCTCGTAGCCGGCTTTATCCAGCAGAACGCGAAGCGTCTCGGCGGTAAAACTGTACGGGTGCACACTGAACATATCGGCCAATCGAAACCGGCGCGCGAGTCCGGGCGCCAGTGCAACTGCCGCGCGGAGCATATGGTGGACCGTTCCGTTGGGTACGCGCACGGCGACGATGCCGCCCTCGACCATGTGCGCTCGTGCGGCAACGAGTGTCTCCAGGGGGTCGTAGATCTGGTCGATCACGTTCCAGAAGGTAACGCAGTTATAGAGGTCGCCGGGTAGAGCGTGGTCTCCCGTGAGTGTGCCCTGGTAGATCGCGATGCCCTGCCGGGCGCGACCGCGTTCGACGGCGCTGGTGGAGGGTTCCAATCCTTCGGCGTTCCACCCGCGTTCGCAGGCCTGCGCAACAAAGTGGCCTGGGCCGCATCCGACGTCGAGCAGCCGCCCCGATCCGGTGCGCTTCTCGATATGGTCGAGAATCCGTTCGAACATCGCAACACGGTTGGCGGGTTCGTCGGTTTTGTGCGGGAGGTCGTGATAGGTGTTCTTGTAGAAAGCATCGGCAAACGAGCCGGTCTTTTCAACATGTTGAATGAGTCCGCACGATCGACACCGGCCGAACGCATAGCCGATCGCACGGTGCAGTGCGTGGTACAACGGCACCAGATCGTTTCCGCCGCAGAGTGCACAGCCGTGCGATGCCGGAGATGTGTGTGAGGCGTGTTGAGTCATTCAGTGCTCCAAATTCGGACCAACGTCTGTTATGAGTAGTATCCAGATTGGGCCGCCAAAGTGAAGCTTGATGGCGGTCATTCGGAAGTATGCCCCTCACCTCTACAACGCCCCAACGTGTTCTTGTGGGCCTTCTGGCGTCTAACCAGAAGGGGCGGACGTTGGAATGTCTCGATTCGCTTGCCGCTACGCAGGGCGCGGAGTACGAAGTCTTTCTGGTCGACAACGGGTCCGACGAGCGGATCGCCGATGCCACCGCGGGATATGATTTCGTCCAAACCGATCGCCGGTCCGAAAATCTCGGGTGCGCGGGCGGCCGCAACATCATTATCCGCCATTTTCTTCAGAACGGGACGTGGCCATACTTGTTCTTTCTCGATAATGATGCGCTTGTGGAACCTGGGACGATTCGCGCACTGATTGAGACAGCCAGCGCCCATATGCGAGATGAACGTCGTATCGGCGGAGTAGGGCCGCATGTGGTCAGCGAGCAAGATCATCAACAGCTCTGGTGTGCCGGCGGGGCCCGCATCGACTGGGAGCGCGGGTGGTTCGTCGATGGGGGACAGGGGCAGGCGCGCGACGACGCGTTCGTAGAAGCCCGTCCGCTCGACACGCTCACTGGCGGGTTCATGTTCGTCACGCGCGAGGCCGTGCAGGCAACGGGTTTTTTCACCGAACCGTACTTCATTTACCTCGAGGACACCGAATGGTGTTGGAGGATGAAGCTGCAAGGGTTTGAATTATGGTCGGCTCCGCGCGCGGTGTGCCGGCACTACGGGTCGTCATCCATGGGCGCCCTGTCGCCACTATTCCACTATTACCGCGTCCGCAACCGGCTCTGGTTTTTTTCTTCGTTTACTCCGGGTGCCGGGGTGCGGCTCAAATCCGCAATCATCAGGCATGTGCTTTGGCACTCATTTTGCCTGGAGGCGCGGGCAGGGCGTTGGCGCGGTGCGCTGGCCGTCCTGCGCGGAATCGCAACCGGGCTCTTTCCGCCGCACGGAGTCCGCCGGGCCGCATCAGCCGAACGGCACCTTGCACGGTAGTGTGCGCATGACGAGTTCGCACCGAAGCACCGTGGAGCGGGCGTTGGAGTAGAACGCGTAGTCGTCGTCACGGCGCTTTTTCGTTCCGTCCTTTTATCAATCGCGCGATCTGATTGCGCACGTCGATATTCGTTGCCATCAGGAGGGCCAGATAGGCAATCGACAGCGTGAGCGCCGCTGCAATCCATGGCACGGCTGTGTCGAGCGCCCGGCAGCCAAGGTACATCAGAAGGTTCAACACGCCAATGGTGACAAGCGTCCGACCCGGGATGGCCGGTGTCACGACGACCGATGACATTTGCCACAAGACGATAAACGCGACGAGCTGGCAGAGCACGGTTGCCAGCGCCGCCCCCACCGGTCCGAGTACGGGGATCAAGGCGAGGTTTGCGACGACGTTGACCAGAGTGGTCGCGACGGATGCCCACATCTCTACCTTCTGCTTCTCGGCGGCGAAGAGCAGGTTTACAAGCGCGATGTTCACGAAACCGAGTGGGACCTGCATGCTCATGACGACCAGCACCGGGGCGGAAAAGGCGAACTCGGAGCCAAAGAGAAGCATGATGACAGAGTCCGCGTAGTACGACATCAGAATGGCGAACGGCAGGCCAAGTGCGATCATGATCACAATGATGTTCGAGAAGAACGCCTGCAAGTTGCTGCCACGCGAGGCGAATGCGCGCGTGAGTGCCGGAAACACGACGACCCCCAAGGCGGCAGGGGCCACGTAGGCGGCTTCGGTAAGGCGCGTGGCCGCCGAGTACAGCCCAACCGCGACGTCGCCGGACATGACTTTCAGCATGAGGATGTCGATACGCACCTGGATCACTGTCAGGATCGCCGACAGGGCGAGGGGGACGGAGCGGATGAGAAGTGATTTCATTCCACTCCACGAGGCTTTGCCTCCCGGCACCAGGAACCTCCGGGCCAGGGCACGGTCCCAGGCGACGGCGACAAACGTTGCGACGAGGCTGGCCTGGATGACGCGAAGCGCGGATGCGTCGTTGACCACGACGACCATGATCAACGAGAGGTACAGAATGGAGCGGCCCACGTTGGCGCCCGCGGACCAGTCCGCACGCTCCCTTGCGCGGAGGACTGCCTGGTAGGCGACGCGGAGGGAGGTGATCAACCCGAGTGACGCCCATAGCAGCATGACCAGTGTGCCTGGCGGGTCCCGGAAGAAGATCCAGGCCGTCACCCACGCGCCGACCAGCCCGACCGTGACGAGGATCACTCGCACCAGGAGGGCATTCCTCCAAAAATCCGCGGCGTCCACGCCCTTCAGAAGCACCAACTGGCGCGTGATCACGATGGTTGTGCCAAGAACGGCGACGACTTCGAATATTTCCGCGAAAGCAAAAGCGAATGACAGGCCTCCATACACTTCCGGCCCATAGTGGCGAGCCAGTAGTAAGGCGACCACGACGCCCACAGCGATCTGCCCCATCCGACAGACGAAGATGACACCCACTCGGATCGCCATGCGCGACGCGCTGTCGCTATGCGAGACCTCGGCGTCGCTGGTCATTGGGCCCGTCCTATCACGGTCTGTACAAACGTCTCCGCGCAGTGACCGAGGGAGTACTCCTCGCTGACCGTCCTCCGGCCGACGCGCCCGAACGCGTCCCGGCGTTTCGGCGATTGCAGAAGGTCCAGCAGGCGCGAGACCCACTCCTCGTGCGATGTGGCAAGGTATCCGTTCTTCCCGTCCTGTATGATCTGGGAGTTCACGCCGACCGGAGATCCAACGACGGGAAGCCCGAGCGCCATGTATTGCAGGAGCTTGAAGCCGCACTTTCCCCGCGTCCACTCGTTATTCGGCAGTGGCATGACGCCGACATCGGCCCCGAGAAGGTCGTCGACCTCCCTGGTGATTGACCAGCGAACGCATTCAATACGCAGTGGAGTGTGGGCCTCCGTGTCCACGCCTGTGAATGCATCGCACACGATGCGCAGGACGACTGCGCGTGGATGCAGCGACTGCGCTGCCTCGCGTATGGCGTCGATGCGCTCGAGCAGGAAAGGCAACGTGCTCGATTGCCCGCTCCACAGAATACAGAGCTCGTCGCGACCATGCACCGGGGGATGAGCGCGAATCACGCCGTAGCGACGGCAGTCGATCACCGTCGGCAGGACACTGACAGAGCGTGCGTGCGCGCGTGCGTCCTCCGCGAGGCGCGCGTTGCCGGCCAGGACGAGGCTGGACAGTTCCATTAACTGTCGCGGCTCGCCGTCGTCCTGTCGGGATGAGAACGGCGCGGGGAACGAAACCGGTGTCGCGCCCAGCACCGAGTCGTCGACGTCGAGAATGAAGGAGCGATGCATCGCGCGCAGGGCGCGCATCGGGCCTTTCCAGCGACATAGCGTCAAGCCCTTCTGGATCATCAGCGCGTCGAACGCCGAGTGCTTTCGAAGCTGCCATCGCCGCCGCGCCGCGTGCAGAAGGAGTCCGCCCGCGCGCCGATAGCGACCACCGCGCGGACGCGGCAGGGCAAAGTGACGCACCGTGAGACCGTGTTCCTGCAGTGCCGGAATAAACTGAAGAAATCGGAAACGCGTGCTGGGTGTCGTGGCGTCGGAGATGGTGTACATGACGACGCGTTTGGGCTCCGCGGCTCGCGGGTGCGCGCGCTTCCGATCGAGAAGCGTTGAAAAGAGCCGTTCATAGCATTCAAGCGTACGCCCGGGCGCGTGGCGCTCCCGGGCGACAGCGCGTGCGGCTTGCGCGGTGACGCGGCCCGGTTCCGGATCCTGCAAAGCATCACTTATTGCACTTGCCAGCGCGGCCACGTTGCCCGGCTGAACCAGCGTGCCCAGGTCGCCACCGTCGAGGAGTTCCGTGATGCCGCCGCAGGCGAACGCGACGACCGGCAGGTCGGAGAGCATGGCCTCGATCACCGCGTTCGACGAAGATTCCATGTCCGAGGCGTGCACGTACAGATCGGCGTGACGCATGATGGCGGGAACGTCGCTGCGCCCCTCCAGGAACTCCACGCTGCCGGCGACTCCGAGCTCTTCGGCCAGCGCACGCGCGGCCGGCAGCGTGTCGCCGGCGCCCACAAGCCAAAGCCGCGCGTCCGGGTGCTCGTGTTTGAGAATCGCAAAGGCCCGCAATAGCGATTCGTGGCCTTTACCGCGCCAGAAGTTCGCGACATTCAAGATGCACGGTCCCTGCCCGGTGGGGACGGGCGTGTCCAATTCCACGGATGCAGACACCGGTGCAGCATTTGGGAAGACGTAGATGGATCCGCGGTCGATACATCGCTCGGTCGCGTGGCAGTAATCCGCCGCGGCTAGCGAGTTGGCCACGACGGCATCAACCAGCAGATTGCCGAGGTCCTGGTAGATCCGATGGCGGCGGGTCCGCCAGGTGGCGAGCTGGCGGCGCGCGGAGACGATCGCTGGAACCTTGCAGAAGCGGGCCGCCAGATTTGCAAGCAGATCGAAGCCGAAGAGCACGCTATAGACGACGTCGGGCTTGAAGGATCGAATCTCACGCATCATCGCCAGGAAGAAACGAACACCGTGCGCGTGGGGAAGGTCGAGCAACTTCGCCTCGACGTCGAGAGGGGGGTCCAGGGGGCGTCGCGGTGGCCGTACGGACAGGATGCGCACGGGATGCCCGCGCCCCGCCAACAGGCCTGCGAGGCGAACGAACTGCAGTTCCGCTCCGCCGACGCTCAACTCCGGTATGACCATCAGGATTCTCATGCGTATCAGAAGTGACGACGCTACTCTCCCGCGCAGCGAAGTACCGGGGACCATATCCCGACTTCTGTTCGAAGTCATGGACAAGATTGTGCTGTGCAAGGACATACGAAGGCGGTGAGACTAATCTGCTTATGGCCAATGTTCGGCATACTACAGACCCAAATCAATCGAGGGTAATCGCTTGACCGTGCCGCGGAACGTGGCTCGAATGATGTTGCAGTGCATGTACGCTGTGGCCTTTCTGGCGTCGCCCTACTGGATGGTTCCAGGTACCGCCGCATCGAAATGTGCCGCACTCCTGGCAACCGTTGTCGGGATGATGTTCTGGGCGCATTTCGCCGCACGACCGCTCGATCTGCAGGGGCAATCCCGTCGCTCGGTGTGCGCATTCCTGCTCGTCGCCGTCGGGCTCATGCTCTGCCTTTCCACCCCGTCCATGCGGCTACCCGTGGCGTACAATGGCGATGAAGCGATGCATGCCTGGCGTACGGCACGGCTCTATTTTGGTCTCACGGGCGGGGACTCTGGGATCCTGACGCCACCGTCGCAGCGGTGGGCATGTCGCATTGTGCTGTACGCGCTCTTTGGGATTTGTGTGCTGCGGCTAAGGACCCTATCGAGATGGATCACGGCTGTGGGCTGCGACCATCCCTTTGTATTCGCGAGTATCCTCATCCTTATCACGAGCGCGATCGGATTCGCGTTTACGCTGCGCGCTTCCGAGCCCTCCGTAATCTTGCGTTATCCGTTCGTGAACAAGTGGATGGCTGTCGCACCGATCCTGGTCTTGCTCCCCGAGCGCCCCCCGGAATGGATGTATCGTATTCTTCCCTTCACTTCCGCAGTGCTGATTGCAACGTGCGGGGCGCTCAGCATCCGCGGTCAGTCAACGCTTCCCCGGTTGCTTGCGATTGTTCTGATTCTCTCCACACCCCTCGTACGTTATTACGGCAGCGTCCTTAACCTGGAGATGCCCGCCGTGCTCGCGATGATGCTTGTTTGCCTGAACGCGAACGCAATGCTGGGGAAGGCCCCCGGCAGATCCCTCGGTTGGACATGCCTGCTCATCGCGGGATTCATCAAGGAGACGACTCTGCCTTTCCTCTGTTCTTTTGTCTTTGTCGACGCGATCGCAACCGGGATTCGGTTCGTTGGCCGACACGACAGGCGCGCCCTCCTGTGCTGGTGGCGGCATGTGCTGTCGATCGGCACCTTGACGCTTTTTCCGATGATGACATACCTGGCATACCGGCAGTTCGAATCGGGCGCCCGGCCGGTGATGTTCACACCCGGCAATCTCATCGATGCGGAGAGTTACCGTATTACGATAGACGCCATCGGCACGCAGCTCGCGGGGCTGCTCGTGCCCGCGATCTTCGGCTTCGTTGTGTTGCTGCGCAACAGGAAGTTCGCCTGGCTGCTCTTTCTGATCGTGGCGGCGTTCTCGTCGATGCTGTTGCACATTATCGACTCCCCGCTCTACACGGGCTACTCGCGCTTCAACCTGTTTGTCCTGCCGACGGTTCTGTGCCTTGCGCTTATCGGGCTGTCCGCCTGCGCACGGCGGCGTGCGCTGGTGGTTGCGCTCGGACTGTTCTCTGTGGGCCTCAATTTTCTCGCATCACCGATAGACTCTGCCGGGGCGCGTAAGCCGGGGTGGGGGACATACCGATACGATTGCTCCGAGGAGCAATTCCCTTTCAAGGAGGCGATGACGTGGATCAATACTGACGCGCCGGGTGCGGCATCGTTTTTCGTGGCGGGTATGGAGAACGAGTATCCCTTCGAACTTTACCTTGAGACGCCGAGCCCACGCTTCGTGCTACAGGCGCGCGGTGTGGCGGGCTCATCGGCGTGGATGGCGGCGACCTTCAGGCAGGCAAAGGCGGAAGAGTGTGAATGGATCCTCGTCGTACGCCGTGCGGCCCTTGGATCGCCTGAACCCGGGAGTCCTGACGACTATGTGCATGCCGCTACGTTTACCAATTCCCGATCCGACAGCATTGATCTCTATCGTACGATCTCGCGAGACGGGTAATTCCCGACTGCGTATCGTGTGCGGTTTCGACGCCCGCCGATGAGGCGCGCGTCGATGATTGCCTCACGGTAACAGCCCGCTCGAAGGCATGAATAAGATTCTTCTGTGCAAGGATGCGAGATAGTGCTCAGATTGTCGCTTGATCATGAAGCTGATCGACGAACAAGGACGAGTTTTCGGGCGGATCAACGTAGTCGATCTTGTGGCCCTGATCCTCATCCTGATCGTGGCCGTGGTAGCGATTGGATCGAGGGTTCGCGCGGGGGGCTTGATCCAGAATGTTCAGTTCGTGCAGCGTGATCAGCCCGCGCATGTTCGGCTGGTGCTGGAGCGCGAACTTTCTTTCCTGGCGGACGTCGTTCGGCCGGGGGACGAGGTGGGGGACGCGCGGGGTGTTACGGCGCGCGTGCTCGGCATCGAGCGTGACGTCGAGGATCCCAGACATGTATGCGTGATCCTGTGGCTCAGGGCGCGTAGTACGACTGAAGGCGTGAGGATGTTCGGCAAATTCCTCCTGCGGCCCGGGTCGCCAATGCGCGTCGAACCGGCGCAATACCAGCTCCGTGGGTACGTCCAGACGGTGGAGGACGCGCCCGGGGAGTGATGGACGCTTTCGCCGGAAGCAAGATCTGCCGGGCGTTGCACCTGGGGTTGGCACCGTGCGCGCGACGGCCGGGTTCACGTACGCTGGCCCTGGCCGCGTGTGCGGCTCTGCCCGTCTTGTGCGGCCTGTACCCGAAATGGGTATTCGTCGGGGGTCGGGAAAGCCTGTTCCTGCGCCCGGAGGATCTCGTTGTGCTGTTCCTTGGGCTGTTCGCGTTGGGACAAGGCCGGTTGCGACCCACGCCGATCGATTCTCGCGTGCTCTGCTTTTTTCTGGTTTGCGGGCTGTCGATCATCGTGGGCGTATCGCGAGGCACGCTGCCGCGTCCGGTGTTCAGTCTGCTGTACCTGTTCAGGCTGCTCGAATACGTGGTCGTCGGATACGTTACGCTCAACATCATCAGGAGTGATCGGGACGCCGCCGCCCTCGTGCGCAGCATGGTCTACGCGACGGCCGCGACGGCTGTCTTCGGAATCGTCGAACGCATCGTCCCGTATACGCACGACGCCCTTGGCGATGCCTTCTACTACCGCATCTACGAGCGGGGGTTGTACAGCCGCGACGCCAATCACGTGGCGGCTTTGCTCGTTTTCGGCGCATCGATCACGTTCGGAATGGCGATGTTGATTCGGGAGCCCTGGCCGTGCGTCGGCCTGTATGCGGTTACGGGCGTCGCGCTGGTGGCGATCGTGCTGACCTACTCAAGGGGCGCTTACCTGGCCACGGCGGCGGCCGGGGTATTGCTGATTGCGCTGTCCCCGTCGCGGTGGCGAACGCTCGTGATCCTGGTCGCGCTTGGGCTGGTTGTGCTGGCGCTCGCGCCGGATGACGTCAGCCGACGATTGGCAAGCATCGGTTCGGCATGGCTCGGAGAGGATGTGTCGATGAGCGGTCGCATGACACACTACCAATTGGCGTTGCAGATCTTCGCGGATTACCCGCTTCTGGGGGCCGGGCTGGCGTCGCAGCCGCGTGTTTTCTACGAGAATTTCTACATGTTACTGCTTGCGGATACCGGCATCCTCGGGTTCAGCGCATTCACCCTCCTCGTGGCCGGGCTGGTTTGGGCCGCGATCGATCTCTATCGGAGTGCATCGCCGCCATGGATTCGGGGTTTCGCGGCAGGATACCTGGCCGGGCTTCTCGGACTGCTTGTCGATGGCTGCGCGATCGTTGTCTTCCTGCTTTCGCGCGTAGCGACTCCGTTTTGGTACCTGAGCGGGATCTTGTTATGGCTGCACCATGCGCATCGAGGCGATCGCGGCGTCAGCCCGCGCGACGCGTGAACTCGATCGCGTAACCCGTCGCATACGCGAGTTCCCCGATCGCGCGAAGCATATGACCACGGAGCACCCGCCCCAACCAACGCAGCGGAAAGCGAAACGCGCGCATGCGTAGCGATGTGTTCTCTGTCCCACCGCGGCAGTCGACCGATTCGGGTGTTTCGACGACAAGGTGCGGATAGTGGCGCTGCAGAAACGCGGAGGAGCCCCCGTTGCGGTAAAACATTTTCATCACCGCGACAAAGGTCGTCGGCAACGGGTGGTAGGCCAACGTGTCGGGGGCCAGAACAACCCGTCGTCCGTGCTCGCGGACGCGGCGCCGCAGATCGGGGTCGAGCCCGCGCGGGGCGATCTCGAGTTCGCCGCCAATCTTGTGGAAGAGCTTGGCGGATATGGCGCAGCATCCGTGGCAAGGCATGTCGCTATCGGTGAGCCGCTTCACGATGGGCATCGAGAATCGCGGCATTTCGTGTGCCAGGCGTCGTTGCAGCCATGATCCGTCAGTGGGCGGGACGATGGATGCCCCGGCAAGTCCAACGTCGGGGTGCTCGCGAAGGACGGTGACGAGATTCTGGATCACATCCGGCGAACCGGGGCGGATATCATCATCGATCACGAGCAGGAATTCCCCGTCGGCTTCAGCGGCTGCCTGGTTAATCGCCTTGCCCTGCGGGCGAATGCCCGACACGATGATGATCTCGAGATCCTGGAAAGATTGTTGGTTGAGATCATCCAGCAGCAGGCGCACATTGCCGCCGCGGTCGCCGTCGAGAGAGGGGATTATGACTGAGACAACCGGGGTCTCCGACTGCGCTCTTTTCGATATGGTCACGCGGTTGTTGCCTTAAGAAGACCGGCCGCCTCGATCTGTTCGAATACGGTCTCGGGCGTAATCGTCGTCATGCACGGGTAATCCTGCGGGGAGTTTCCGTCGATGCCCAGGGCACACTTGCCGGGCTCACGCATCCGCCGATCGGTCCAGCAGCCCTGGCACGGTTCCGGGGACAGCACGGCCACGAGCCCCTCGCGCGGTCCGAATGCGGCTACCGGTTTTACGGGGCCGTAGAGTCCCACGGCGGGTGTGCCGACGGCGAGCGCCAGGTGAACCAGGCCGGAGTCGGGTCCGATGTATAGGTCACACCCGTGCAGTGCCAGCGCGGACTCCATCAGGGTTAGCTTGTCGCGCATATCTTCGCCGATGCCCACGGGGTCACAATCCTTGCCCAACTCAATGAACGCGGCCCGCGGATAGGCCGTTCGCAATCGGGTGAGGAGATCGCGCATGTGTTCGGTCGGCCACTGCTTGCACACCCAACCGGCGCCAATCGAGTAGGCGAACCGGGGTTGCCCCGACGGGATCGACGGGTCCATCGCGGGTATGCGCAAACGTGGCTCGAGATGCGTAAAAGGGACGCCATGCCTGAGACAGAGCGACTCGGTTCGGCTCCCTGCGCCCGGATGATCTTCACTTAAGAAGATATAGCGATCACAGTCAAACTCAGTTCGGTCGGTCTCGATCGTCACATGCGACTGATCTGCCAGCAGTTCGGGATGGTTAACGCCAACCGAGATCCGGGCTGAAGGAAACTGCCGGTGCAGCAGTTCGTAGAACGGTATGGCTAGAATTTCGTCGCCGATGCGCCAGCGGTTCTCAATGTGGATGTGAACGGGACGTTGGGCGAGGCGTTTCGCGCCGTACCGGAGATCGCGAAGCAGTCGGCGGCTGGCGCGACGAATCCGTGCTGAGACGCGCCGGGATTGGTCGTGCTCGCCCGCAGGCTTGGTATTCATGCTTCCGCTTAGAGGGTTGCGTTATCAGGCTGCGAGGTCCTGCTTCTAACGGATGCGATCACATCCGTCAGGATCTCGTCGAGGGTATGCCTCGGCTCGAAGTCGACGGCCTGACGCGCTTTTGTGATGTCGGGCTCGCGGGCGACGATGTCCTCGAAACCGCTGACGTAGGCCTCCTCGAAGGGCACATGCGTAATCTTGGATGACGACTCGGTCCGGGCCTTCACGCGCGCAGCAAGCTCGTTCATGCTTACCGATTCGCGGGAGCCCAGGTTGAACACCTGGCCGTACGCCGCCGGTGTCTCGATGAGTTTCGCCACGGCCGAGACCACGTCACGCACGTGGCAAAAGCAACGCGTCTGCTCACCGGATCCGTAGACGGTGATGGGTTCGCCCGCCAGCGCCTGCCCCACGAATCGCGGAACCACCATTCCGTACTGCCCCGTCTGACGCGGGCCGGCGGTATTGAAGAATCGCCCAACCACGGCGGGAAGCCCGCGGCTCTCGTGATAGGCCAGCGCGAGAAACTCGTCGATGGCCTTGGAGCAGGCGTAGGACCAGCGGGACTTCGATGTGGGCCCGAGCACGATATCGTCATCTTCACGGAACGGCATTTTCTCAGATTTGCCGTAAACCTCTGATGTCGATGCAATGAATACGGGGACCTTGTACTCTGCGCACACGGCCAGAACCGTCTCGGTGCCCAGGATATTGGTCTCGATGACGCGAGCCGGATTCTTGACGATGAGGTCCACCCCCACCGCGGCCGCCAGGTGAAAAACACGATCCGTGTTCGCCGTCAACGAATCGACCAGTGTGCGATTCAGGACGGTACCTTGGACAAATCCGAACTCCCGGCGCGAGCGCAGGTGCTTGATGTTGTCCAGGGAACCCGTGCTCAGGTCGTCAACAACGACGACGCGCTGGCCCTGTTCGAGCAGATATTCAGCGAGGTGGGAGCCGATAAACCCGGCCCCGCCGGTTATGAGGTTATTTTGCACTTCTTTACCTGAAGCCGTACTATATAGATGGCTACCTTCTGAAGCCACTTTCAATGTCACGTGCATGGGTCATCATTATTGCCGCGATTGCGGTGTGTATTTGGGGATTTGGCGGCGAGAACATTCTCTTCGTCGCCCCCGCCTCAATACTCGTGCTCGTTGCTTTCCTCCTGGTGGCGACTCCGTCGGCCATAAGGGCGTTCTGCTTGCATATGCGCGGGCAGTCATGGTGTCTGCCCGCCGGAGCGATGATGGTTCTGGCCGTGCTGCTGCTGCCCTTCAGCGCGAACCGGTACATTGCCTTGGTCGAATGCGCCTATGCCCTCGTGCTCGGGGCGGCGTTTGTGATCGCCGCGCTGCTTTCAGCCCGCGACGCGACGCGACTAACCGCCGGAGTCGTACTGGTCGTCACCGCATGCGCGGTCTACGGATTCGTTCAGCAGGCCGGTCTTGCCGACAGCACGTTCTGGCATAACGGTCACTACGCCTCACGTTTTGTGAACAGTGCCCATTTCGCAACGTTACTCGCCGCCGCCATATTCCTCGGCGGCGCCCTTGCCGTACAGGACGGGCCGCCGTTGACACGTCTGATCGGGGCCCTGGGCGTCCCGATAAACGGGGTCGGATTACTGATGACGGGTGCGCGCGCAGCCTGGCTGGCGGCGGCGGTGATGGCATTGGCGGCCGGTATCTTGATCTGCTTGCAACGCCCGCAGGGCGGCCGCAGACGCTATGTCGGGGTGGTCGCGGTGATTCTCCTGGCACTCGCTGGACTAACCGCGGGGCTCGTGGTTTCGCAGGGGGGTGTTGGGGAGCGGATCCGGGACCTGACGAGTCTGCGCGCTGCGGGAGTGGGGCAACGCCTGTTACTGTGGCGCGAGGCACAGGCGTTGATTGCTGACAATCCACTCGGTGTTGGTGCCGGCGGGTTTGGCGAACGGTATCTACAGTACGCCTTGGCGTCTGACCGGTATATCGCCTACCGCGCCCACAATGAAGTCCTTCAGCTGATCGCCGAATTGGGTTGGATCACGATACCACTGCTGTTGGCGTTTTGCGTGGCATCGATGCGGTCGGTGCTCGTCGCTTTAAGGAGCGGCCCGTCGGCGTTGACCATAGGGGTTCTTGGGGCGTTGGGTGTCTTCGCTTTGCACAGCTTGGTCGATTTCCCGTTGCGGCTCCGTGCCAACAGCCTGGCCGCCGCCACGCTGGCGGGGGTGTGGGTTGCACTTCGGGCCGGCCCGGATTCGCCGGGCCTCGGCCGCCGCCCGTCCGTTCTCGTATCGGCCACGATGCGGATCGTCGCGGGTGTGCTGATTCTGGGCTGGGTGGCCATCGGCGTGTCGAACCGCTACGCCAAGAGCGGCCTCCGTGAACTCGAGATCATCGAATTTGATCGCGCGCTCGATCACCTGGAGCGATCCGCGCGCTGGATGCCCATCGATCCCGACGTCGCGTATGCGACGGGCCGCGCGCTCTATGCGAAATCAACATTCGCGCCTGCAGTCCGAAAGCGACAGTTGCTGGAGGCCGCCGGCGATGCGTTTCACCGCGCTTCGCGGATAGCGCCATACCGCACACAGACCCAGATCCGAATCGCGTGGGTTCGGAGAGAAATGGGGCAGCCGCGAGAAGCGGAAGTGGCCTTTCGACGTGCGATTGAGCTCGACGCGACGCTCGGGATCTGGCGTTTCTACTACGCTGACTTCCTCATGACGCAGAGGCGATACCATGACGCGGCGGCCGCGTACCGAGCGGGCCTTGAGCGCCTCGAGGATAGCGGAGCCTACACGCCCAGATCGATCTACCGACGGCTGTACGACGCGTCCAGTGATCTGGATGTCGTGCGCGCGGCATGCCCGGATACACCTCGCGACCGTGCTCAGCTTGAGAAATTCATCCAGGAAGTAGCGCCATCCAACCCGTGAAGTTCGGGCTCACATGAATCTCAAGCGCATTATCAAGAGCATCCTCCTGCATGGCCTCGCCTGCGTCGGCTACATGCTGCTTCTGCCCCTGTTTCGTCGGAATCCGCGCGCGTTCCGGGTCCTGACGTACCACAGCGTGGGCGACCGGCGGCCGCATGAGACAAACGTTTCGACGGTTGAGTTTGAGCGGCAGATGG
The DNA here is from genome assembly GCA_027623315.1 of Verrucomicrobiota bacterium. Classification (GTDB taxonomy): domain Bacteria; phylum Verrucomicrobiota; class Kiritimatiellia; order CAJWTS01; family CAJWTS01; genus JAQBYD01. Next base: position 38,727 of record JAQBYD010000001.1, read on the forward strand.
CATTCCTTGCCGCCGCCGCCCGGCCGACGCGAATGCAGGATCTTGCAGAAACACGAGACGGCCTCGTGCCGGTCATCGTGACGCTCGACGACGGCTATGCGGACAATCTGGAGGTCGCGGCGCCTATTCTTGAAAAACACGGTATTCCGGCGATTTGCTTTCTGACCGTGGATTTCATCGGTGGCGACAAGCTCCTGCCTCATGACACATCCTATGCCGCGCAGCAAGCGCGCTTGCTCACGTGGGATGAGGTGGGGCAGCTGTCCCGGCGCGGCATTTCCATCGGATCTCACGGGAACGCGCATACGCGACTGCGCGCGCTGGATGACGATGCGGTGCGGCACGAGATCGCAGGCAGCAGAGATCGCATCCGCGCCGAAACCGGCACGGACGTGTCGTACCTGTCGTTCCCGTACGGTCGTATCCTCGATTTCGATGAACGCGCCGTGAGCGCGGCACGCGAGGCGGGGTACCGCGCGACATTCTCGGCGATGTACGGAGCGAACCGGTGTGGCGAGTTGGACCGGCCGCTTCGACGAATCGGTATCGAGTGCAGTGACTCGAACTTCACGCTGCGCGCGAAGTTGAACGGTGCGTTGGATCTGCTCGCACTTTTCGAAACACAGCTCGGTCGATCGATCGTGCGCAGCCTCAACGCGCTTGCGGGAGTGTAGCCGGAATGCGTATCCTGATTTTATCCGTCGATTTCCCGCCGCATCACGATGGCGTTAGCACGGTGAGCTATCACTACGCGCGCCGGCTTGCGGAGCTCGGGCACGCCGTGCACGTATTGGGGCCCGCCGCGGCGGGAGATGCAGAGTTTGATGCGTCCGTGCCCTTCGGCGTCGCGCGTTTTCGAGGCTATGATCTGGGACTTCTGAGATTTTTCCCGTTCGTGCTGCAGGCCTTGCGCGCGATCCGGCACCATCGGCCGGACGTCATCTTTGCCATGAATATCGGGTACGGCGGCGTGCTCTGCCGATTTCTGAAGGTCCCGTACGTCACGATGGCCTACGCGTATGAGTTTCTGAAGTTCGCCCGGACGCCACTGCATCGCCTCTATCGTTCCATTTACGAGCGAAGCCGCATGACGATCGCGATCACGCGCTTTACGGCGGATCAATTGGAAGCGTTTGGCGTTCGTGGTGATTCGATCAAGATCGTGAATCCTGGCGTGGCCGGGGAACCCATCGAGTCGTCCGGCGTTGCGGCAGATGCCACCCGTCCGTTTCGAATCGGGACCTGTGGCCGGGTCATTCGGCGCAAGGGCCACGACACCGTCCTGCGCGCATTGCCCGCGATCATTGAAAAGGTGCCTGACGTTGAGTATGTCATCGCCGGTGACGGGCCACGCCGGGTCGCGTTGCATGCGCTGGCCGCCGAACTGGGCGTCGAACGTCACGTGACCTTCCTGGGCCGTGTGCCGGACGCGGAGTTGGCAGCGTTCTACGCGTCGCTTGATCTCTTCGTGATGCCTAGCCGGCACGATGAGGCGACGGGGCATGTCGAAGGGTTCGGCATCGTTTATCTCGAGGCGGCGCTGCAGGGCGTGCCGTCCATCGGATCGCGCACGGGCGGGGTGCCGGAAGCGATTCTGGACGGAGAAACCGGCCTACTCGTGCCGGCGGAATCGCCGGACGCGCTCGCCGCCGCGGTGATCCTCCTGGCAAGGGACTCGGATCGCCGCATCGCGCTGGGCGGAGCGGCCCGGGTCCGCGCTCAGAACGAATTTAATTGGGACCGTCTCGTTGAGCAAGTGGAGGGCTTGTTGTGACGATGGCAACCAAGCGACGGTTGTGGCGGACCGTGGAGCTTGTCTTGACTGCGCTCTTGCCGCTCGCCGTTGCCGTGGCGTTCCTGGCGTGGTTCATGGATCCTTTCGAACTGGAGTCGGGCCGACTCGACCTGTCTGTGAGCTGGGGACCCAAGCCCATCATTGTGCCGCTGGTGCTGTTGATCGCCGGCCGGTTGGCGGCACGCTTCGCGCGTTCGTCGGTTCCCGGTGAGCCCGCCCCGTCGACCGGATGCCGGATCCTCCTGAAGCTCTCGTTGTCGCTCGCGGTGCTTCTGGTGGGGACCGTGCTGGCCGAGTGGTCTTTGTGGGCCGTCGGATACGAAGCGGAACTTCCGCCACTCGTGATTCAGGGCGAGAAAGAGAAGCACCGCTATCGTGGCGACGGAGTGGTCACCGACCTGGAACTCCGCTGGAAGCTCAAGCCCGGCGAGGATGTCTGGGGCATCAAGATCAACGAACACGGATTCCGTGACCATGCGTTGGTGCCCAAGCCGGAGGGTGTCACGCGAGTCGTCTGCCTCGGGGACTCCTGCACGACCATGGGAGGGCCACCATATTCAGGCGTTCTTCACCACCTGCTGGTAGAGCGACCGCCGGCCGGGGGGCAATGGGATGCCTATAACATGGGGGTCTTCGGGTATTCCATAGCCCAGGGCCGCAAGATGTTCCAGCGCTACGCGCGCATCTACGAACCGGACATCGTGACTATTTACTTTGGTTGGAATGACCACTGGTGGAGCGGACTCAACCGACCAGACAGTGTGGACCTAACCCGCGCTGTCGCGCAGAAGCTCAATGTACCCGTTGTCGATTTAGCGGCGCCCGGTTCCCCCATCTCGCCCGGCATGTTCAAAGAAGACGGTATCCATCTCGGCCAGGAGGGGAACCATGCAGTTGCCCGCGCCATCCACCGGAAGCTTCTGGACCTCGCCGATCACGCCGGAGCGAAGTGAGCGGATCCTCGCGATCGGCAAGCGGCTCGTCGTCGTCCGTCTTCCGCGGAACACGCAGCGAGGGCTGGCTTAGTCCTTTTCGTAGTCCGGGCGCGGCAGGCGCTGATCGCGATCGCGCGGCGGGGATACGTGATCGGGGAGGGGTTCGTCGGGAAACTCCCTGGCCCAGTGATCCCGCTCGGCATCGTCAGCGTAGTACTTGAGATAGATATGGTTGTCCTCATCGCTGCCGCCGCCGATCAAGTCCAGGTGGTACGCCGAGTTGGGGGCGTTGGGCAGCATCTTTGTCTCTTCGTGCAGCGCCTCGTTGAAGAGATGGACGTAGAGCTCGCGGTCGCTGAGGTGGTTGGTGCGCTCCAGGAAGACGCGTTTCTCGGCGAGCGCGTCGACCGTGCGCTCGAGCACCTCGCCGATTTCGTCATCGGTCAGCTCGTCGGGCGCAGGGAGTTCGACGCCGACCTGCTCGAGCTCGACGAATAGCGTCGTCCACGGAGCCTTGTCGAAATCAGCCTGTTGCTGCCAAGACTCTTCGCCATCCTCGCCGTTGAGGTCGTCATCTTCGAAGGTGGAGACCTCACCGCCGCCCAGCTCGGCGGCGTTCTCCCGCTTTCGACTCATGCGAATCTCATGATCCGCCTTTTCGAGCTTTTCGGAAATACCGTAAGACTCCTCGGCGTCTTCCTTGCCCTCTTCCTTTTCGAGTTCGTCATCCATCACGGCGCACACGATACGCGCCCGCGATGGAGTTGCAACTCCGAAGTAGACGCGAAGGACGACGTCGGCCTAGTGTTGTGTCCTCGAAATAGCCTCACACGATGGAGCCTCGGCTCGGAGGAACCTCGCCCGCCATTGTGTGGATTCTCACGGTTTTGGAGTACGGATACGATGGATGCAAATGCGGAAACATGGCGGACCGGCATGAAGAAGGCGGCGTGGCTGTCTCCGGGAGTCCTGTGGGTTCTGTCCCTGGCGTATGCGCTGGTCGAGGTCTTCAACTTTGCCGCCGGGCAACGCGGAGCCCTGAGGCCGTCCGTCCTGGCCGCCACGCTGGCGACTGCGGGTGCGGTGACCGTTTACCCGAGGGTTCCGTGCAGGCGCGTCATCGTGGGTCTCTGCTTGCTCCTGTCTCTGGCAAGCGCCGGCGACATGCTGTTGCATGCGCCAGGCAGTTCTCTCGTGGGCATCTCGGAGCGCTTCTTGGATGATTTCGAGATCAATTACTATGCGGGCCAGTCCCTGTATGCCCGGGGAGTGGGTCCTTACGGCATCGAGGCGGAGTACGGTCTCCGTAACACGTCCAACAGCTTTCCCTTCCCGACGTATTTCCTTTACTGGCTTTGCTCAGGGTTCGGTCGATGCGATAAAGCGACGACGGGCTTTCTGTTCACGCTTCTGAACGTCCTGGCATGCGCCGTTCTCTGTGCCCTCAGCGTGGCCCTGGCCAGGAGAGAGAGGCTGAAGTCGTACGGGAATGCCGAGCCGGCACTCTTTCTATTGTTCCTGGTCTTCTTCAACTCCGGGGCCATCGGTGCGCTTCTCAGCGGCCAGACCGGCACGCTCGCCAGCGCGATGCTGCTTCTCGGGGTATATTCCTCGTACCGGCCACCGTTCGTTCTTTCGCCTCATTCGCCGTCTTGCTTTTCGCGGCGACCTGTATGTCATTGGCCGTACTGATCAAACCCAATTTCGCCACGGCACTTATGCTCTTTCTTACGCACCGCGCTGCACCGCCTGTGCAAGGAACGCCGATCGGGCGGTGTCTGGTCGGGATGCGTCCCCTGGGCCTGACGGCTGCCGTTTGCGCCCTGTGGATCGCCGCCACGATCGTCGCCCCGGGCGGCGTTACAGAGGAAACCTACCGAACGTTCTTCGATGACGTTCAGCCCGTACTCGCCGCGAAGACATCTGCGCCCAACAATATCTCCGCCGTCGGCCTCATCGTGCAAACGTTTCCGCGACTTTCACCGGCCCTGGTTTCCCTGACCCTTCTGCTCACTTGTGGTGCGGTCGGCACGTTGATGCGCTGGTCCTGGCCGTGTTGGTTCACGGCGTGCCTGTTGGTCTCCCCCATTACCTGGACCAGCTACACCGGCTTGCTTCTCCCCGTCCAGGTATTGGTGTTGGCGCGTGTCGTGCACCTGCGCGATGCTCCACTGCGCGTGTTCCTCGCGGTTGCGTGCGTTGGCGCCCTGTGGATTGCGCAGAGCGTTGTCGGCTGCGCCGTGTTGCTCACCTATCTCGTGCTCTGTATCGCGACGCGGGAGGAGGAGTGCCAGCCGGCCGAAGACAAGGACGCCCGCGAGGCTTGCGCCGAGATCGATGAGTGAGAAGGTGCGGTTCGGCATGATGACTTGGGTCAGTTCTTCGACGATGATGATCGCGGATAGCAGCAGGCTTCCCTTCATCAGGCGCAGACGGCCAAGCTCGACTCGGGCACCGCGCATCGCGAGGTTGAGCAGAAGGGCCATCACCCCCATCAGGATAAAGTGACCGGCACGGTCATCACCGGGGAGCGCGTAGCACAGCGAGAGCAACGGTGCCCCCATGCCCATGTTGGCGAGAAAGATGACGACGATGAGAAACAGCGCGAAACTGAAGGTGATCCATTTCATGATTTCAACTGCAGCCACAGATCGATCCCGATCGCTACCATGGCCAGCGGCATCAGCAGCATGTAGAAGGCGAGCTCCGGGAGGGCCGTGATCACGTAGCGGCTGACCTTGCTCCGATACGATGGCGAGGGATCGGCATGCGCTTTGAGCGTGTTAAGCTGCGACGGATACGGTGCGTAGTGTGACCGCTGCATCGTATTGGAGAAGTAGATCGACATGATCTGGTATTCCTTGTAGCAGGACGTCGCGTGCTTGCGGACGCGCGCGGGGTTGAGGTCATCGCGCATCGGTTCGTCCCAGCGGTTGGTCCACAGAATTCCGAGATGATGGGTCATGCTCCAGAGATGGACGCGCGCCTCATGGATGAAGGGTTCGACATGGGCCGGATACGCTTCGAGGCACGCGTCGTAGAGACGCGGATTGCGGAATTCGTCGAGCGCTCGGGCGGCTTCGCCGGCCCGTTCGGAATCGATTTTGTGAAGCGCTTCGGGTGACAGGCGGGATTTGAAAGCGCCTATCGCAGGGTCACGGTAAAGATGCCCGTACTCGCTCATCGTGCTCGGGTTGCGGTAGAGAGAATGGAGCGCGGGAATTCGCGTCGTGTACCGGTCCGCGCGTTCGGGCGTGTTGGCGAGGCACAGGATCGCGAGGACGATGAAGACCAGCGCCAGGCGGCAACCGGCCTGGATGGATCGCGCGGCGGGCCGCCGGTCGATACCATCCGGACGAATGCCAAGCAGAACCGCGGCCTGCATCAGCGCCACGGCCGAGATGTTGAAGCCGATATCGCGCCAATCCCACAGCCGCCCGGGCGTCACCCACTGGATGATTTCATCAATCGTGCCCAGCAGCCCACCAATCAGGATTACGCAGGGATAGATCAGCACGTCGGGGATTCGGAAGCGCAGCGCGCGGAAGAGGAAGAGCCCCAGCAACCCGTACTCGAGGTAGTGCAGCGCTTCCACCGGTCGGTCGCGGCGTTGCCAGGCGTTGTAGAGCAGAATGGCTGCGATTAGCAGAAGCCACGCGACGCCCCGCGATGACGCCTGGCGCGGTGAGCGGTAAACGATTCGAATCAGAACCACGAACAGGGCCACGACGCCCGCCATGACGATCCAGAGGAACGCCTCCGGCCCGCCGAGGTGCTCAAGCGCGAATCGGCGAATCTCGATCGCGAAGGGCACGGTCAGGTAGATCACAGCGGTCCACGCCATAACCACGGCCCACGCCTGCCATTCTTTGCAGCTGATCGACATACGCCCGAGTCTACGTGAGGGGTTCCTGGTTTCCGATCTGTTTCAAATGCCGGCGAGAGCTCGCCGGCGCTGATTGAGCGCGGGTTTCTTCTTAAGGCGGCGTCGCATCAATAGAAAGACCACGGGTGCCAGCAGCCATGACGGGGGGACTGGCGACTCTACGAAATCATCAAAATCAAGTTGCGCGTGCGCGCCGAGGGATTGGTTCTCCTTGCGCTTCAGCATGGCCCATTGGGCACTGTTTTCGACCACGATGTAGGACGTCAGTGGCACCATGATGCCCGACGCGCGGCTCTGCTCGACGATGGCGGGCCGTTCACGATTCAATGTGGCGGGATGATGCGCCGTGGCGTACAGCTGCTGCCAGGCGGAGGCGCCTTTCGCGTACGGGGCATCGGGGGCGATGATCGTCCGGGCATCCACCGGTCGAAATTCGCCGGATGCGGGATCGAAAATCTCCAGTGCGGCGAGGTCGGCGGGAAGAACGGCGACCATCGCGACGTCTTCGGCGCGGCAGACCGCGTTACGCCCCGGCGTACGGAACTCGAACACAGGCGCTGGAGCCGGGATTCTGCCGACGACACGGCCGGCGCCACCATCGAAGGGTACCTGGGTCATCTGCCCCTCGGCGGCCTGAATGTAATAGTGCGGTGCATCGGGCGTCAGGTGTGCAAACGCGTACAGGCCGTCCACGATCAAGGGACGCGTGTTCTCGCCGTGGAGGGCGACAAAGACGGGTACGCCCGGCCGCCGCGGGCCGCTTGCGCGGTGCTGCTCCCGATCACCGAGCAAGGTCGCCTTAATGGCGCGCTCCGGGCAGAACGCACCTTCGAAGCGCATCTGCGTCGCGGCGCGACTGCGTAGCGCGCCTTTCACTCCACTGCGGTCGATGCGTCGAGTCGTCAACTCCGCGTGTGCGTAGTTCGCGGCGCTAATGCGGCAATGCTGAATGTCGGGATTCGCGTCCAGCACGCCCAGGATTCGATCGGCCATCTGGGCCCATCCGGAGCTGCCGGTCGCAGAGGCATCGACGATGAAGTGCAGATAGGGCGTTCTTCTCGTGGTCGGCAGGGCCTGCGCGGCGTTGCGCGGGATGATCAGCCAGTCTTGGTCTGCGCCGGTGTCTACGCGAACGAGTCCGCGCGGATCGGGTGCGGGTCGAACCCCGGACACGCGACGGTCGCCGATGTCGAATACAGGGGTGATGCAGTCGGGGTAGAGGAATTCAATCTGGGTCACACGTTGTTGCCCCGCGGCGAAGGGGAAGACGCTCAGGGTCAGGCGGCGATACGTGTCGTACACGAGCAATCCCGGATCACGTCGTTCCGTATCGCGAATCATGTGATACACCCAGGCGGCGGTCTTCTTCTCGAAGATCCGTCCGGGGACGCGCGTTCCCTCAACGTCCAGCCAGTACCCCGAGACGAGCACGCCGTCCGGCAGCTCGATCGGCGTTCGGAACTCCGCCTGGGCGCTCGCCTCGTTCTGCATCGTCAGGGTCAGCGTGGCGCGGATCATGTTTCCTTCGTGCTGCTCGGTGAGCGACAGGTCGCTTAGCGTGACATTACGGCTGGGTCTCTGCGCGCCACCCCCGTCTCGCCAACCGGCACTCCGGCGGCGGGAGCCGCTGCGTGGCATAAACTCGGCGCCGATTCCGCTACGGCGTGCGTCTTCCCAGTCCGGTTCGGCGCCGAAGAGCAGTTCGTATACCGTGTCCATCTTCTGATCGGAGAGAACCATGCCCTCGAAGACGAGCTGGTTGTAGTACTCCGAGAGAAACGGCAGGTAGATTCCGTCCTTCATGCGGCGCAGACGCATCAGTGCGGCCCTGGCGAACTTGCGATTAATCGTCGGGCGGGCCTCGCTGAAGTCCGGGCTGTAGGTCAAGTCGACGGCCTGCATAAGGGCGTGCCGGTGCGCGATCGCGAGGGCGGAATAGCTCGCGGGAAGTACCGAGATGCCGATGACGAAGGCTCCCAGCAGCGTCCAACGTCCGACCTGTGGGGCCAGCAACTTGTACTCCTCGTGGAGTTGGCGCGTATGCACGACGAAAAGCAGGGTGGGCGCCAGGATCAGGAAGCCTGCCCCCGCGGCGATCATGGCCACGATTGAGAGCGGCAGGAATGGCAGGAAGACGATGAAAAAATAGAGCGTGAAGGGGAGCAGCACAACGCGAACGGTCCACATGAGAAGACGCGGCGCGCGCCCGGCCGGAAATGGAAGCAGCAGCACGAGTCCGTTCAGGATGGTGAAGATGTACACCTTAGGGTCCTGGAAATCGAACGGAAAGGGGATCGCCCGGTTCAGAAGCAGTCCGCCAATGGGCGCCGCGACACCGGCGATGAGGGGCAGGACGAAGCGGACCCGCCGGATGTCGTGCAGCCAACTATAGAGGTTCAGGAGAACACGCACGAACGCGAGCAGCATGATCACCGTCGAGCCGACGAACCCAAACACCATAATGAGTTCGGGAAGTTGCCAGGGCGAAAACGTTTGGACGACGGCGAAGAGCAGGTACCACCCGGCCGGAATGCCGACCAGGGCAACGAGCGACACGCCTGCATCGACACCCCGGCCGAACGGCAATCGAAACGCGATTAAGCAGACGCCGGCGTAGAACACGGCCGGCATGATCAGTGCGAACTGGTTGAAGAGAAGCTCCGTTTCCGGGAGCATCCAGGTGCTCGCCGCTCGCGGGATAATCGACATTCCCCATGTGGTCAGCATCCAGAGATAGCCGATATGCAGCAGCAGCGTCGGAATGGCCGGTAGCCAACTGAAGATGCGTCCGCGGCGGCGCAGAAATACCCAGAGTCCTATGCCATAGCACAGTAGAGCCAGCTCGATCAGGCCGATGATGGTGGCGTGCACGCGCTGTGTCGAATCCATCTCCCCCTGCACGAGTAGATAGGCCCGAACATTCAGTGCCAGCAGCAGAAGTTGTGGCAGGGCGAAGAGCCAGAGTATGTAAACCGGCTTGCGAACGGCTTCGGGGAGCAGTTCAAATGGTTTGTGCGAGTTGTTCATGTCGCGGCCTCCAGGTCAGTATTCCATAGGCGAGAACGAGAAACGTGACGAACACCCCGAGGCCTACGCACAGGTGAACGCTGCCCCAGAAGGGTTCGGCCAGAACGAGGCGCGCGCAACGTTCGGCGTACCAGGCCAGGATGATGCGTGCGCAGTTAGCCGCCAGCGTAACGCCGTAGCCGTAGGCGCCCGCCGCGAGGAGCGAACCGATGCGCAGCCCCTTCTGACGATCGGTGAACACCACGGCCGCAAGAATCGTCGAAAGGACAAAGAATCCGGCGGCACTACACGACAGTGTCACGTGGATCGGAAAGGGTGGCACCAGGATCATGTAGCCTTCCCCGGTCGCCATGATCGGTGCGTTGAGGAAGAGGCCCGAGAACTGCGCGGATGGATAGCACAGGAACGACTTCCAGAATTCCGGGGCGATGTTCGTGAGCGGAAGCAGCAGCGCGATCGCGATAGCGGTCAGTATTGTCTTCATGAGGTCCCGGGAAGTTGCGCCCGGCCGTGCCATGCACGGCCGGGCTGGGTTGTCTATGCGTTGGAGATCGCCGGCAGCGGCGGGGGTTCCGGGTTGTGCTCCGCGGGCTTCGCCGCGGGCGACTTTTCGAAGAACCCGTACCAGTCGACCCTGGCCGTGACGCGCATCAGGACGCCAAGCGTGACGACGGATCCGATCGCGACCGTGAGTCCGGTCGTTCCCTTCAGGAAGAAGCTGTAGGAGAAGAGTACCAGGAAGAGGATCTGTCCTCCCGCCGCAACCTTCCAGGGAAACTCGCGGCCGAGCGCGGTCGCCAGGTAACTCGTGACCAGCGCCACGGAGACGATCGCCGAGATGACGAACGAGACGTGGATCGGGATCAGGTCAACCATGTAGGCCAGCAGAAGATGGAAGGCAAAGAATCCGGCCGCAACAAACATGTAGTGCATCGGGTGAATAGGGATCTTGTACATGATGTTGATCGTCGCGATAAGGACGAAGAAGAAAATCAGGCACACCGGCGCGAAGAACGTGATTCGCGACGCCACGGGGCCGGGGTTGAGCCTTTCGGGGATGATCACGCCCATTTCCTGCGTCGTGATCAGATCGCTGGCCGCCCAGACGAGGTGAGCCTTGCCGCCGTTCAGATCCGCGCTTTCGGGCGAGAGGCTGCGCTCGGTGTAGTCGACTTTTTCGAAATTGGTCGTTACGTCCAGCGTCAGGTTGCGGACGCGACCCACGTTCGGATCCGGCACGTAGCGCCAGTCGGTCATGCCGCGCGTCTTGTAGGTCACGCGAAACGTCTTTTCCTCGCCGGGTTCGAGCTCGATAATCTCACCGAGCTCACTGGCCGATGTGATCGGCATTTGGAGCGGCTGGTCATCGATCGCCGCTGAGAAACCGTTGTAGGTGCCTCCGGCTTTCGGGAACGCGAAGCGAAGACGAATCTTCTGGGCGACCTCCTCGGTATTGACGATCGTATAGGCGCCGTCGAAGGTGCACTTATAGGTGGGGTACCAGATCAGTCCCTTCTTCCGGTAATCGGTCTCGAGCGCGACGCTGATTTCGTTTCGTTCCGCGACGAGCCAGCGGACCTGCTCGCTCCCGGGTATCGTGACCCCGAAGCTCGGCGCCGGTTGAGTGAGCGATTCGCCCCACAACTCGCCGACGAGGAGGCCCAGGCGCGTGGCAAAGCCGCTGGAGCGCACGGTGGTCGAGGTTCCCAGGATCATCCAGCCCGCGCATGCGAGGAGGAAGATAAAGCCGACGGCGATGATTCGTTTAATACTCACGATGTGATCTCCTTTGTGTAGTCTGTCTTCAGTTGCGGATCAGAGCCTGTGCCTTCACAGGTTCCTTGTATGAAACGGCCAGTGTCATGCTTTCGCCCTTGTAGAAGGCGCGAGAGAAGAAGTGAGGCGTCCCGACAAACTCCTCTGGAACCGCGAGCTCGGGCACCGGTGCCGGGCTAACGGGGCCCTCCATGGAAAGGAGCTGCACGCGCGGCGGTAAGCCGATTCCGACGAGCAGATGCTTGGCAGGAATCCCCGTTTCAGGAACGGTGGTTTCAAGCCGTCCATGCAACCCGAGTTTCGCGCTCTTGCCAAGCAGCGCCAACTCGACGCGCGAGGGCTCGTCTCCAGCCAGCGGGATGATCCAGGTCTCGGCGGCGTCCGAGTACACCTGGCGGGATTCGCCGTTTACCTTCAGAGACCAGATCTCAACGTCCGAGATCGCGTGCAGTGCCAGGCGGGTGCCGGCCGTTGCCGGAACATCCATCACCAGGACCGAGAGGGCGCTCCCGTTTTCGTCGAACGTGGTATAGAACGCGATGGAGTCCAGGACGATCGAAGGCGCCGCGACCGATTTGAACCGACGAAACATCAGGCGAAGTGGCGTGCCGCTCGCAGGGCTGAAGTAGCTGGGCTGCCGTCCGGCAACCTCGCGCAGCCGTGGGTGCAGTCGCGTTACCGGGTGTCGCGGCAACAGGGCTTCGTCCAGGATGTCGATATTCCCATCGTCCGGTTCAACAATGAGGATGTTTCCGTGGCTGCCCTTGTTCTCGCGCAGACGCGGCACCCGGATCGTGAACTCCTGGTCGCCGCTCGCCGCCGTCGCGAACTCGAAGCGAAGCTCGCGGGCCTCCACCGGAATGTCGAGCAACAGCGCACCGTCCTCTTGCCGCCGCATCCATGAACGCTTGAGGGATGTCGAGATGAGCTGCAGGCCGTCGGGTACGTCCAGGACCGACCCGGCGGGGAGCAGCTGGGAGAGAACGAGGTGCGTCGTGAGGATGGCGCGCTCATCCTTCATGCTGACCACGTTCAGCGCATCGGCGTCGACGATCGCCCTGGCAGCGCGTGTTGACGCATCCGTGAAGCGCACGGTCAGCAGCGACCCTGCGGCGAAGTGATAGAGATCATCCGCGCCGCGGACTCCGGGTTCTTCGATCAGCGTGACGCTCTCGCCGTGTTGCAGGCTGAGTGAGTTGCGGATCGCGTGCGGAATCCCGATATGCGCGTACTTCGACTGCTGATCCTCCTGGACCGGCACCAGGAAAGAAAGTGAGACCTGGAACTCGTTGGTTCCGGTAGGCACCAACTCGATCTGTCCATCCTCGCCGGGTTGTCTCAACAAGGTTCCGCCGCTGACCTGGCCGACACTGGACACGATCATGCCGGGCCCGAAGAGGGGGATCGGTTCGATATCGCCGCCGAGCACGCTGCCGGTGATAAGCACCTGCCCGTCGACCCGGTCCGGGTGAATGGCGAGCTTGTAGTTGCCTTCCTTGATCGCGTAGACCAGCGGTTCGTGCGCTCGCGGCGCTTGTTCGCTCATCTCCGCGAACTCGCGCTCGATGTTCTCGCGGTAGAGCGCTCGGAACTCATCCCACGATACCGTGACGCTTGAGCCGGCGATTGCGACCGCCGAGGTCATCAGCCACAGGGCCGTTACGGTTTGTACTTTCATTGTGTATCTCCTTCTCCCTGGACACACCGTGTGGCCAGTGTTTGACGGAGAGAATGAACGAGCGGAGTGAAGTCTTTATGAAGTCCGGGTGAAATCGCGGAGGAAAGGAGGTTCTCGGCTGGTCACGCGTGCGCGATGGCGGTAGGCTGCCGTATCTCAACCGACCCCACCCATGTCTCAGCGCATTCTCATTGTCGAAGACGAGCCCGCCATCGCGGACACCCTTACCTATGCGCTTGAGACCGACGGATTCGCGGTGGAGTGGTGCACCACCGCCGGCGACGCGCGTGCGCGCCTGGCGCAGGCCGAACCGGACGCGGTGATCCTGGATATCGGTCTCCCGGATGATAACGGGCTCGAGCTTTGCAAAGACATTCGCAAGGTGTCGAATGTCCCGGTCGTATTCCTCACAGCCCGTTCCGACGAAGTTGACCGCATCGTCGGCCTTGAGGTCGGTGCAGACGACTACGTCGTCAAACCGTTCAGCCCGCGCGAGGTTTCCGCGCGCATCAAGGCCATCCTGAGACGCGTATCCAGCGCGGCACCTGCCGTGAAATCAAAACGGATGTCCGGGCCTATCGCGATGGACCCGGACAAGCGCCAGGTGACCTACTTCGGAACAGCCCTGGACCTGCCGCGCTACGAATACCGAATCCTGGAGGTCCTGCTCGAGAGGCCGGGGCGCGTGTATTCGCGTGAGAAGCTGATGGATCTAGTTTGGGAGGAACCCGACGCCAGCCTGGACCGGACCGTCGACACGCATATCAAAACACTGCGCGCCCGGCTCCGCAATGTGAATGCGGAGATCGACCCGATTCAGACCCATCGTGGCGTCGGGTACTCACTACGTGACGATCTGTCCCCTGGGTAGATCGCTGAAGACGAACGTTCCATTCCATACCCCATGCGCATCCGCACACGTATCATCATCGCCTTCCTGATCCCGGGTGCCCTCGGGTTTTACTTTCTGGTGGACTGGGTTCTCGACGATGTGCGTCCTCGCTATCTCGAAGCGATGGAGGAGTCGATGATCGATATGGCCACGATCCTGGCGACGGCACTGTCCGATCCGCCCGACGCGCCGACAATCGACGCGACGAGCATCGATACCACGCTTCGTCGCGCGAAGATACGGGTCTTCGACGCCAGGATATACGGAATTACTAAAGAACAGATCGACATGCGCGTTTATGTCACCGATACAGATGGGATCGTGATCTATGATTCCGATCACGGCCGTGCCGTGGGTGACGACTACTCAAACTGGAACGACGTCTATCGCACGCTGCGCGCCGAGTATGGAGCCCGCGCAACCCGGTCGAATCCGGATGACCCGACGTCGTCCATCCTCCACGTCGCGGCACCGGTCTATTCCGGCAAAGAGATCATCGGCTCCCTCACGGTCAGCAAACCGACCGGTAGCCTGACCCTGTTCATGGAGGCGGCACGCCGCAAAGTGGTCCTGGCCGGACTCGTTGCTTTCGCCGTCGTGATCGTTCTGGGTGCAGTCCTGTCGGTCTGGATCACCCGCCCCATCGAAGTGCTCACGCGATATGCCAAGGCGGTGAGGGACGGGCGGCGCCCGCCGCCGCCAGCTCCCGGCAGCGGCGAGATCGGAGACCTCGGAGATGCGTTTGAGGAGATGCGGGATGCCCTGGAGGGCAAACAGTACGTCGAAGGCTACGTCCAGACTCTCACGCACGAGATGAAGAGTCCGATTTCCGCCGTGCGCGGTGCCGCCGAGCTTTTGGATGAGGACATGCCGGTCGAAAAGCGCCGGCAGTTCCTCGCCAATATCCGGTCCGAGACGAATCGAATGCAGGACCTCGTCGACCGGATGCTGCTCCTTTCTTCACTGGAGACGCGCAAGGCACTTCACGACGTAGAGCCCATCGACCTCGCGAGCATGATCACGGATGTCATTTCGAGCCTGCGGCCACAATGGGAGCAGAAGTCGCTAAGCATCACGTCGCCGCGCGAATCAAGTGTCACGATCCATGGCGAGGCATTCCTGATTCGTCATGCCCTGACGAACCTGGTTGGTAACGCGATCGACTTCGCCCCGACAGGAAGCGCGGTGTCGATCGAGCTCAAGAGCATCGGCGATACCGTCGCTATCGAAGTTGCCGACGCCGGGCCGGGCGTTCCGCCATACGCCTGCGACAAGATCTTTGACCGGTTCTACTCCATCGAGCGTCCTGCGACCGGCCGCAAAAGCACCGGGCTTGGTCTCGTGATTGCCCGTGAAGCCGCCGAACTGCATTCGGGAACGGTGGAGCTGGTCAATGCCCCGTCCGGCGGCGCCATCGCCACGCTCCGTCTCCCGCTCGAGTCGCCATGAGGGGCAAGCTTCGCGTGCGAGATCGCCGGATCGATAGGCCGGCTCTACGGCGCGAAGCTTCGCGTGCAGGCTTCGAGGACGGTGCACACCGGGATCGTGGAGAGTTCCGGCGGATCGCCGCTGGCCGTGATCACGTGGACGTTCGGGCTGCGCGGTGCCCAGGTGGCGGGGTCGGTGGGGCCGAAGATCGCGATCACGGGCACATTGGCGGCGGCGGCGAGGTGCGTGATCCCGGAGTCGTTGCCGACGTATCCGCGGGCATGCACGAGCACGGCCGCGAGCTCCACCAACGACAGGCCTTTCAGAAGAGCGACGCCGGCGCTCGCGAGCGCCGACTCGAGATCATGGTCCGCTTCACCGACGCTGAAGACCGCGCTGAACCCCGCCGTTTCGCTGAGCGAGCGCGCAAGCTTGAGGTAGCTTTCGAGGGGCCAGTTCTTGCGTGGGCTGCCGCTACCGGGGTGAATCAGCACGACGCCGTCGCCCAGCGTGGCACATCTTTTTTGGCCGGCGTCCAGGCTGTCCGCGTCCAGGCTCAGAAACGCGTGGCGCTGTTTCACCACGCGCAGATCCAGTTCGTCGAGCGGCGCGCTTAGTTGATCCGAGGCGTGCCGGTCCTTGATGATGGGGTTGGCGTAGATGACGCGCTTACCCCCGGCACGGTTCAGATTCAGAATCGCGATCTGATCCGGGTCGTAGAGGTACGAGATGATGGCTTCGAATTCGAGAATATAGTCGACGAATTCGGTATCGAACTGCGGCTTGGTCGAGAAAATGGTGGCGAACTCGCGGCGGTCGAGCGACGTCACGCGGTCCACCAGGCCGCCCGCGAGCGCGAGCTTGCCGACATGCGGATAGCACGCGAGTTCGATCTCGGCGCCGGAACAAGCGCCGCGCAGCGACTGCAGCGCGGGCAGTGTCAGAATGAAATCCCCGATGGCACCGCCGCGAAGCACGAGGTACTTCGGCGGGCTCACAGGTGGTCGCGAATCTTCTCGGCCAGGGCGGCCAATGCCGCGGGATCGGCTGCGCGTGCATGCCCGAAGTTGAGGTCGCCGACGTCCGAAATCGGAACGAGGTGAACATGCGCATGCGGGACCTCGATCCCCGCGACCATGATGCCGATACGCTTGCAGGGAACAACGGCCTTTAGGGCAGCGGCGATCGGTCTCGCGAAATGCATGACGCCGGCGAGCAGATCGTCATCGAGGTCAAAGATGTAGTCGATTTCGCGCTTCGGGATCACCAGTGTATGTCCTTCATGGATCGGCCGAATGTCCAGGAACGAAAAGAATCGGTCGTCCTCGGCGAGTTTTTCGCACGGGATTTCACCATTGATGATCTTCGTGAAGATGGTACTCATGCGCCCCCTTCTGCGCTGGCGGCTTCCAGCTCTGAGCGGCGGACCAGTGCGCGAAGCTGCAGGCCCTCCGCGGCGAGGGCTTCGGCGCCTCCCGCTTCGCGATCGACCACGCAGAGCACCGTGTCGATCGTGGCCCCCAGTTTGCGAAGCTCCCCGGTGGAGATCAGAATCTGTCCGCCGGAGGTGACCACGTCCTCGATCACCACGAGGCGTCGTCCGGAGATCTCTCCGCCCTCGGCGAGCTTGCACGTTCCGTATGCTTTGGCGTCCTTGCGTACGAACAGGGCCGGGATCCCGCTGTGCTGCGAAAGCATCGTGGCGATAGGAATGCCCCCCATCTCGAGGCCGGCAAGCGCATCCACGTCCGGCGGAAGCAGGGCCGTCATCTGGCGCGTGATCTCGAGGAGGAGTTGGGGGTCGCTCTCAAAGAGATACTTATCGAAGTAGATGTTGCTGGTTTGTCCGGAGCGCAGCAGGAATTCTCCGCGCAGGGTCGCGCGCTCGGCAATACGGCTGGCGAGTTCGTCGTGTGTCATCATGACCCAAGGGTCGAGCGACTGGGGTGGAGTGTCAAGTGCTGAGTCCGATCAGAGATCCTTGTTGCGGTGCGGCCGGCGCTGTATCTTCGGAATCCGGAGCGCATCATGCCGACTGGAACTTTCAAACGGATCGACCGGGCACTGGCGAGAACGGCGCTCGCCTTGATTCGGGGATACCAGCTTACGATCTCGCCTGCGCTATCGCTGCTGTTCCCGGGCGGCGGGTGTCGGTTTCACCCGAGCTGTTCGCGCTATGCGTCAGAATGTCTGCGGTCGCATGCGTTTGCGCGGGCGCTGTGGCTGATCGTGAAGCGGGTGGGGAAATGCCATCCGTTTCATCCCGGTGGCGTAGATCCCGTTCCGGGGGCGTAATGCTAAAGCGCGAAGCGCTCTTAACGCATCTTCTGTTCTTTATAGATGACGTGTTTGCGGATCTTAGGGTCAAACTTCTTAAGCTCAAGTTTGCCTTCGGAGGTACGCAGGTTCTTTTTCGTCGTATAGAAGTGGCCGGTGCCGGCGCTTGATACGAGTTTAATCAATTCTCTTGCCATGGTCGGATCTCCTTGAAACTACGCCTTGGCGGCGCTCTTCGTGAAATTCTTGGGATCGGGATTATCGTAGATACCCGACTTGAGATCCTTGACGCGGACCCACATGCGACGCACGGTACCATCCGAGAAGCGGATCTTCTTGCGTTGCATGTTCATCTTGACCTTGCGCCGGGTAATGCCCGTGATGTTAAGGCCGATGCCGCCCTTTTTCTTGGGCAGACCCTTACGAATGATACGGTTCCCCGTCGATGTTCTTCGAGTTCCTCTGGTGTTCAGCTTTGCCATGATCTTATCTCGAGGCTGTTGAGCTTCTCCCTCGCGCGTTTTTCCTCATCGGATGCAATCAATCAATTTGCCTAAATTCAGGCCCCCTGTCTACAAGAAATTGGTTTCACCCCGATTTTCGCCATTTTCGAGCCCCGGTCCGGGAGAATTGACTCTCGAGCCGGATCGATCATGACGAGGACTCTGACCGCGAAGTTCCGCGTCATCTTGACGGTATGGCTGTCTGTGGTCCATATTCGGCCGCCGATTCTCGTTATGAGCCACTTCTTTGCATATCTCTCGCGCATGAAGCACATCCAGCGCTGGGGGCTGATGCGCAACACCACTCCCGAGAACATCCAGGAGCACAGTATGCAGGTGGCCACAATAGCGCATGGCCTGGCCGTTATCCGCTCCCGCTGCTTCGGGGGAAGCGTGAATGCCGATCGCGTTGCGCTGCTGGCCCTCTACCACGATGCCAGCGAGGTGATCACGGGAGATCTGCCGACGCCGATCAAGACCTTCAGTCCCGAGATCAAGACCGCCTACAAGGACATCGAGGGTATCGCGGCCAAGCGCCTGCTGTCCATGTTGCCGCAGGAGTTGCAGGCCGACTACGAGTCCATCTTTTGCCCGTGCGACGAGGATGCCGAGCTATGGAGGCTGGTCAAGGCCGCGGACAAGCTGTGCGCCTATTTCAAGTGCATCGAAGAGCGCATGATGGGCAACCAGTCATTCGAGAAGGCCGAGCAGGCCATTCGTGAACAACTGGATGCGAGTCCCGAGCCGGAGGTCGCGTACTTCCTCGAGCACTGCGTGCCCAGCTTTTCGCTTACGCTGGACGAGTTGAATTAGCGGTTCATCGTCGCTGCGCGGTCGGGACGCCCGCCCTCCATTGTGGAAGCCCCCTGGTTTCCTGGAGGGCGGATGTCCCCAGCCGCTCTTTACTTGAACTTAGTCTGCCGGGTTGAGCGGTCGTGCCGCCGCGCCAGCTCTCATACGCGCCGCGATGTGAATGGCGGTGTGCGCGAGACCAAAGAGAATCCACACGCCGGAGACGGTGACGTGGACCCATACCCATGCACGCTGCCAGATTTCCGAGACGGTGACCTGCACGAAGTAACCCGAGACGACCATGGGCACCGCCAGAATAAACATCGTAAATCCGCTACGGCGCCCCTCGCGCGTACCGCGACGCCAGGGGAGAATCGCATGATGGTACGCGAAGTGGCCGAGCATGGCGACGAGGAGGGGTGCGCACACGATATGGGCGTGCAGCATCAGGGGCTGCCAGGGATGGTTGACCACCGCGAACTCGTCCACCGGATGCATCGCGTAGAGCATCACGCCATAGACTACACCGGTGGCGGCGACAAGCCCGTTGCACCCATGAAACAGCCAGTACTCGAGTCGCTTCACGGGGTGCTTAGCGGTTCCAATACCGAGTGGATCGCGAGCGTGCGGCGGACAGCCTGCGAGGTCGCACGCGCCGTTAGCGTGGCTCCGACCACGCCGTCGATGTCGCGCCCGATGCGGAGATCCTGGTCCAGCTTCTGGGTCAGGAACTGCTCGTACCAGCGCCGCTTGGGCAGATATTCCATGGGCTCCTTGAAGGAGAGCACCTCGATTTCCTTGAGCGCGCCGGCGGGTGTCACGGCGATCATCAGGATCTCCGGCAGCGTTCGCACGCGGTGGGCGTCGAAGTAGGCGACGCCGGCCAGTTGATCATCCACGTACGCCTCGTAGCGGTACACGATCTTCTTATCGAGTTTCGTTCCTGCTGCATTCTGTGCGCGTACGATCTGATCCTTGGTGAGGAAGACCTCTATCCGCTTGACCTCCGCGTCGGGAAACGCCCTGGCGAGGGCATCGTCGCGGGTTAACAGGACCGTGGCCGACGCCGTCAGCGCAGCGAGCGCGGCAATCATAAAGATGGCGAGCGTCCGTGACATCAGAAGACATAGCCGAGGGACAGGTTCCACTGGTCCGTGCCGGAGTCAGCTTGATTATCGTAGAACTGGTAGTCCGCTTTGAACACAATCTGGTCGCGGGGCTTGTAGTTCAGGCCGACCGTTACGACATCGACGTCGGTCTCGCCCGAGCTGGCGAAGCCGTCGGGCGCCTCGTCCTGGGTGTCGAACTGCTCGTAGCGCACGAACGGTGTCAAGGCGTGCTCCCCGGAATCCCGGGCGTTCAGAACGTCGTAGCCGGCCTCGACGTACCAGCCCCGCATCTCCGTGCCGATGGAGTCGATCTCGTCGTCTGCGACATCCGGACCGGCAATGATGCGGTTCAGTTCGGCGACATCGTCGAGCGACGCGGCCGTGTAGAGGGCGCGCACTGTCCAGCCTTTGTGGCGCCAGTCGAGATGCGCTTCGTAGATCTCGGTCATCACGCTGACGTCGAGGTCCTGTCCCGAGTTTCCGTAGTAGATCGAGCCCCCGACGCGCATTCCGGGCATGGCTTCCCAGTCGGTGCGCAGGACGCCGGCGAAATCGTCGGCCACGGATTTCGAGCCCTTCTGGCGGCCACCGCGAAGTCCCTTCGCGCCGAAATCCTCGCCCCTCAGGCCATTCACCAGGTATGCCTTGTAAGTGACGTTCCCAACGTTACCGAAGAGTCCGATCCCGTTCTCGCGCCACGTGGTCGGAATGATCACGTTCTCGACGTCAGGCCGGCGGGCGCTGAGGAACACGGTCGGTTCATGCAGTTCATTCACGAGGCCGACGGGTACCAGCAGCAGTCCAACACGGAGGTTCACGGCCTCGCTGTGGAGATAATCGAGGTAAGCGAATTCGACGGATGATGAACCTTCCTTGTCCGTCGACGCGTGCTCAAATTCGATCTCGGTGTTGAGCACCCATTGATCGTCGAACTTGTAGCCGAAGTACAGCACGGCACGGAGGAAATCGGACTGGTCGGATTTCGCACCCTCGAAGTTCTGGTACAGTGCCTCCCCGTATCCGCCCAACGAGACCGCGCCCTCGTTGACGGCGTAGACCTTCGACGCGGCGGGGCCCATGCCGTGCATGCCCTCGCCGATGGGCGGCATCATGTCGCGGTACTGGCTTTGCTCGAGCTCGGCGCTCAGGATTTCGACCTTGCGCTCCAGCTCCGCCAGCCGCTCCTCGTCACCGGCGCCGTGGCTGATTTCCGCGAGCGTTAGACACATCACGGCGCCCATGATCCGAACGCCCCATCTATTCTCGATCTTGCCCATATTGAACCACCTTTCCGTCGTTCGCCGCTCCGTGGCGGCGGGTTGTTATTCGCGCGATCTGTCGCACGTCAATGTTGTGTGAGTAGGAAAACTTAGTGTGGCATACCAAACATCGCAAGGGGTTGATGCCGTATCATTTTGAGATAATCAGAGTGCGGCTGCCCGGCCTCAGGCAATGCCGATGAGGTGCAGGCCCTGGTAGGCCACGAAGGCGGCGACATAGGCCAGCACGGTCATGTAGCCGAACTGGATTGCGGCCCATTTCCAGCTTCCGGTCTCGCGCATGGTGACCACTTGGGTCGGCAGGCACTGCATTGCGAGGACGTAGAAAATCAAGAGACTGACGGCTGTTGCGGTGGTGAAGACCGGCGTGCCATCGCTGCGCGTGGCGCGCATGAGTTTTCCGTAGAGACCTTCGGGGTTATCATCGGCGACGTCGTCGCCGAGGCCGTAGACAATCGAGAGCGTGGAGACAATAACCTCTCGCGCCGCAAAACTGCTGATGACGCCGATCCCGATCTGCCAGTCGAATCCGAGCGGCGCCACCACCGGCTCAATCAACTTGCCCAGGCTTCCCGCAAACGAATGTTCAAGCGCATAGCGACTGGTTTCGTGTTTGGCCTCGCGCGTCAGCGCTTCGGCCCCCTCGGTGTCGCCCTGCGCAGCCATGGCGACCGCCTGCTGCTCAAGGTCAAGCGATCTGGCAGGAGGGTCGCTCTTCGGGTAGGTCGCCAGCGCCCAGAGAATGATGGAGATCACGAGGATGATCGTTCCTGCCTGCTGCACGAAAATCTTGGCCCGGTCAAACGTGGTTAACAGGACGGTTCGAAGGCTGGGGATCTTGTATCCGGGAAGTTCCATCACGAGCGGCTTGCTCTCGCCGGGAAGGATTGTCTTGCGAAGCACGAATGCCGTCGTCAGCGCCGCGACGATTCCCAGCATGTAAGCGCCGATAAAGAGTAGGGCCGCGAATTCGGGCCGGTCGGCGAAGAGCAACGCCGCGACCATCGTGTACACCGGGAGGCGTGCTGAGCATGTCATTAGCGGGGCGACCAGAATGGCGATCAAGCGGTCCCGCGGATCGTGGATCACGCGTGTTGACATGATCGCCGGGATCGCGCACGCGTGAGCGGAGACCAGCGGCACGAACGCGGTACCGGGTAATCCAAAGCGGCGCATGATGCGGTCGAGCACGAACGCGGCGCGCGAGAGGTATCCGGTGTCCTCGAGAACCGCGAGGAAGAAGAAAAGAATGCAGATTTGGGGCAAGAAGACCAATACACCACCGACACCACCAATGATGCCGTCGACCAGCAGGCTCCGTAGATCGCCCGCAGGGATCACGTTGCTTACCCATGCGCCCAGTGTTCCAAAGAGCATGTCGATCATGTCCATCGGGACGGTGGCCACGCTGAAGATCAGGTAGAACACCGTCGTCATAATGAAAAACAGTGCGGCGAGCCCGCCGATCGGATGGGTCATGACCCGGTCGATGCGTTCGGTGACACGGCCCTTGGCGACGCCGGGTGTCTTGACGCATCGCGAGACCGCTTCTTCGGCCCAGGAGTAGCGCCAGCCATACTTGCAGGATGCGCATTTGGCGCATGCCGGGACATGCTCAATCGGTTTGGGTGCCGGTTGGGTGAATCCATCCCGCGCCAGATCTTCGAGCCAACCTTCGAGGGCTTCGACGCCTTTTCCGGACTTGGCGACGATGGGCATGACGGGACATCCGATTTCGGCAGATAACTTTTCGGTATCGACGTAGATCTCGTGCCGCTGCGCCACGTCGACCATGTTCAGCGCAACGATTATGGGCAGCCCAAGCTCCAGCATTTGGCTGACCAGGAACAGGTTGCGTTCGAGGTTGTCCGCGTCAACGATCACGATCGCGGCGTCCGGGCGCTGAACATCGGCCGCGTCGCCCTGCAGAACGTCACGCGCGACGCGCTCTTCGGTCGTGACGGCATGCATGCTGTACATGCCCGGCAAGTCTACGAGGTTGATTTCAGTATCATTGATCTTGAGTCGCCCGACATGATACTCCACGGTCGTGCCGCTAAAGTTGCCGGTTCTGGTACGTAGCCCGGTCAACAGATTAAAGAGGGAAGACTTGCCGGCGTTCGGATTTCCCGTAAGCGCAATCGTGAACGATCGTTCGCCGGCGGCGGGTGTCGCGGGCTTTTTCGATTCGCCCCCGTGACATTTCTTTAAGGTAGCGATCATGGGTCAGCAGGTTGTTGGAGTGCAGGGCACCACGTGAACGTAGTCGGCGAGACGCGCTGAGACGCCGATACGGGATCCGAAAACTTTTAGAATTAAGGGGTCGCCCTTCTTAATCAATTGGACCGTGCGACCCACGCAGACGCCCATGCTCTTCAGGCGTTCCGTCTCCTGATCCTGCGCCGTGACGTCCGAGACGATGGCGCATTCGTGCGGTTTAAGCTCGGTTACGGTCATTTGTGTGCCCGGCTACACAGTGTTGGACAAGACAAACTTTCATTACTGAGCCAAACATTAGGAAGGGTGGCGGGGAAAGTCAACCCCTCGAGCATTAATTTTCGGTTAAGATGCTAGGCTAGGAGGCGGGCGGCGTCCCGGGCGAAGTAGGTCAGGATCATGTCTGCGCCGGCGCGCTTGATCGACAGCAACATCTCCATCATGCCTTCCTCGCGGTCGAGCCAGCCCCTATCGGCGGCGGCCATAAGCATGCTGTACTCGCCGGATACGTTGTAGGCGGCGATGGGCACATCGAACTCACTGCTGGCGGCCGCGATGACGTCCAGGTAGAGCAGGGCGGGTTTGACCATCACCACATCAGCGCCCTCGTCGATATCGAGCTGAATTTCCCGCAGCGCTTCGCGGAGGTTGGCCGGGTCCATCTGGTAGGTCTTCTTGTCGCCTTCCTTGGGCGTCGACTTCAGGGCGTCCCGGAACGGTCCGTAGAATGTCGACGCATACTTGGCGGAGTAGGCCAGGATGGCGACCTCGGGGAATCCCGCGGCGTCGAGCGCGTCGCGGATGGCACCGACGCGCCCGTCCATCATGTCGGATGGGGCCACCCAGTCAACACCGGCTTCGGCGTGCGAGAGGGCCATGCGGCACAAGACCTCGACCGATTCGTCGTTGGCCACTTCACCATCGATGACGAGGCCGTCGTGCCCATGCGTCGAATACGGGTCCAGCGCTACGTCCGTCTGCACGCACAGTTCCGGACATTCTGTCTTTAGTGCCCGTACGGCACGCTGCACCAGTCCGTCCGGATTGTAGGCCGCGGCCGCGTCATCGCTCTTGGTATCACAATACCCGAACAGGTTGACCGCCGGGATGCCGAGATCGAGAAGTTCGTGTCCCTCTTTGACAAGCTCGTCGATCGAGACTCTGAACTGGCCGGGCAGCGCATCGATCGGCTCGCGTACGCCATCGCCACCGACGACAAAGACCGGATAGA
Source organism: Verrucomicrobiota bacterium (assembly GCA_027623315.1). Taxonomy (GTDB): domain Bacteria; phylum Verrucomicrobiota; class Kiritimatiellia; order CAJWTS01; family CAJWTS01; genus JAQBYD01. Next base: position 63,553 of record JAQBYD010000001.1, read on the forward strand.
TGAAATCGCCGGGCTGCAGGGCGGTTTCGCGCACAAGCTTACGGACGGCTTCGGTTCGCCGAAGCCGTCGTGGGCGATGCGTGATGTCCAGGCGGGCTGACATGTCGGGGCTAGTTTCCGGTCTCCCACAGGCAACGTCAAGCGCCGAGGCGATCCAGGTGAAGATCGGAGCCGCCCGGATCACCAAATCAACCATTTGACGGGGTCGCAGGCTCCGCTAAGATGCCAGCGTATGAAACGCGAGCCGATCCGAGCCCTCATCGTGGCCTTGGCCTGCGCGATCGTCGCGAACGGAGCCGATGCCGCCGCAACGGTTTCCGCGGAAGCCAGGCAGACGGCGCATGCCGCAATCGAGCGAGGCCTGAATTGGCTGACCGAGCTCCAGCATGAGCGCGGGTCCTGGTCGAATCGAAAGCTGCCGGCACTGACCGCGCTGCCCATGATGGCCTTCGCGCGCAGCGATCATCCCGAGAAAGACCGCGTTCTGGCACGGGCTAGCGCGTTCCTTCTAAAGAACGTCCACGATGACGGCGGCATCTACTATAAGAGTGCGATCAGCATTACGGGCGGCCTCCAGACCTACAATACCGCGATCTGTATGACCGGCCTCCACCTGTTGAATGATCCAAAGCTTGCCGCCGTGGTCCTCAATGCGCGCACGTTTCTCGCCGCTACGCAGCGGCTCGACGGGTCGGACCGCAACGGCGGATTCGGATACAATCGCAAGGGGTTCATGTCTCGTCCGGATCTGAACAACACCACGTACGCGCTCGAAGCGATGCGCCTGACCCAAGACCTCGAGGATCTGCGTGCCGGGGGCGAGATGACCGTCGACATCGACTGGGGTGCCGCACTGAAATTTCTGCAGCGTCTGCAGGTCGATCCGGCGGCGGCGTCCGCGGATGCCGGTGGCTTCAATTACACCTTCGCCGAACCCAAGGCGGGCACGCATACCAACGCGCAGGACGAGATCGTCTTTAACGCGTACGGAAGCATGACGTACTCCGGCCTGCTCGCAATGATCTACGCGCAACTCCCTCGCTCCGATCCGCGCGTCCGATCGGCCGTCGAATGGGCGGCGCGTCACTGGAGCCTCGAAGAGAATCCGGGAATGGGGTCCAGCGGCCTTTTCTTCTTCTACAACGTGCTGGGTAAGGCGCTCAACGCCTACGGCGTCGATGAGCTCCCCATCGATGACGACACGCGCATAAACTGGCGCGAAGCGCTGATTCGGAAGGTCGCCGCCGAGCAGATTGTCGACGAGTCCGGAACCACCGGACATTGGGTGAACCGTGAAAGCAAACGATTTCTGGAGGGGGATCCAATCCTGGTGACGTCGTATTCCCTTCTCGCGCTTCTATTCGCGCTTGGAAAATGATGGCGCCCGGATCATGAGCGCCTCGATCACCGGTACGGCGCGGGACGTCTTTCGAGACGCGCTGCGCAGAAAAGAGAACGCGATTATCATCGCGGTCGCCGCGGCGATGATCGTCGCGATCATGTCGCTGGACTTTTTCGGACTGGACGGCGTGACCAGGATCTACCGTGAGGGCGTCCTGCGAATCATCAGTCTCGCGACGGCGCTTTGCGTCATCGTGTTGGCGGCACGGCAGCTGCGATGTGGAGCCCCGTCCGGCGCGTGTGGCCGTGTGCTCGCAGGGAAAGCGCTTGGTGTACTGTGCTACGCGGCGGGGATCCTCCTCGTTTTGACCCTTGTCTTTGCGGCGGCGGGGACCTCCCGGCCGGGGGTCGTGCCCTGGCCGATGTACCTCGAGTTCATCTATTTACAGCTTCTCATGATGCTGGCCCTGGCCGCGGTCTGCTTCGTGTTGTCGGCAGCCATGAATCTCGATGCGGCGATCTGCGCGGGGATTCTGTTCTACCTGATCGGTATCTCGGCGAGCGGCGTGGTGCTGGTGATGTATCCGTATTCTACGAGCCTGGTCCGGGCGTTGTTTGCCGCCGCGAACTACGGTTTTCCCCAATTGCTCGTCTTCGACCTGCGCAGCCGGACCGTTCATGCCGAGGCCTGGCCTCTTTTGAGCGTTCTGCCGCTGCTTCTGATAACGGCATATGGCATCGTCTACTCGGCGGCATACGGTTGGCTCGCCTCCTGGATCGTGAGTCGCAAGCAGCGGAGGGCACGCGCGTGAGTGCGATCGTGGCACGGTCGATCGATGGGGCGGCACGAACTCCTTGTCCGGTCCGAATACTGGCAGTCGCGGTCCTCTTTCTCGCCACGGTCGCCGCGCCGGCCGAGGCCGGACTTCTACAGGGACTACGCGGAGCCCTGAGCGACTGGATGTTTATTCAGACCGAGACGTATCTCGATCACGGCATAGCGTCCCGGCCAGGCGTCGGCCAGGCTTCGGCGGATGGCAGCGTGCACCCGATGGCGTCGTGTGCGACGGTGATTCCCGATGCCGCTCGGGACTATCGTGGCTTCGTCGGGCGCCTGCATCGCCTGGTGCAGCCATGGCCTAGTCCGGAATCGCCTCACCAGCACGCGGAGGGGCCGCAGCTGGTTTCATGGTTTCGCCTGATGACGTGGGTGAATCCCCATTCGATCCGCGGATACACGACGGGCGCGTACTGGCTCGAGGCCCAGAGCCTGGACGCCGCAACACGCTTTCTGGACGAGGGCGGGCGAAATAATCCGCAGGCATTCCAGATCCATTTTATGCGCGCCGGGGCGTATCTCGAGGCGGCCAAGCAGGACCGTGGGAGCGGGCTCGTTTCGCTCGGTCCACAGGGGCGGAAGTACCTCGACGCGGCGATGCGGTCCTATCGTACCGCTGCGGAGCTGACCCTTGCACAAAGGCCGCGCACGGACGAGGAGGCCGCCCGGCTGGGCTGGACGGCCTACGATGAACTCGACTCACGCGCCGCCTTGCGCATGGCGGTCATTCTTGAGCGCCGCTTCGGATCGATGCCGCACGCGCTGGAAGACGCTCGCCGATTCCTGGCGGCCCTGGGCGATGATCCGGTTCTGCCGCAACTGATCTCAGACTACGAAGAAGGCAAGGCCGGCCCCGATGCCGAGATTGAGACCCGCAGTTTGGATCCGCACGAGGGGCATGGTCATGCCGAGTGAGTGGGCGGAAGGGGGGAGTGGGAAGTAAGAAGTGGTTAGTGGGAAGTAGGAAGTGGTTAGGGGGAAGCGGGAAGTAAGTAGTGGTTAGTGAGGGGGTGGTCCTAAACTACTCAGGTCCCGTCCTGGTTTCCGGTTGTCACATCCAGACTGGCTGTCCCTACACCCAAAGCGTCAACCAGAGCGGCGTGGGGGGCACGCCGTCTCCAGTGTTCGATGATGGATGAATAGTCCTATGAGCATCCAAGTCGATCAGTGTCCCCGGTCGAAGCCATGGAGACGGGGTGCCCTCACCCCGCACGCGGAGAGGGAGCGGGGCGCTACGTGATAACTTATTTCAGGACGGGACCCTACTCACTTCTGACTACTCACTCTCCGCCGCTACCTTCCGCAAGTGGGGGTAGGAGAAGATGCCGGACGAGTGATCGTCGTTCCAGGTCACCTGGATCGCGTAGTTGCCAACGGTCTGCGCTTCCTTGGCCGCGATGTCGGGTCGAATGGTGGCTGGATCCAGCAGGGGCTTGCCGGTCATCTCCTGGATGCACAACGCGCACTGGCAGCTCGATCGCAGGGCGAAGTTGTTGATGATGATAGGGTCCCCCTCGGGCCACGTGACCGTGATCTCCTGGCTGTCGAATTCGATCTGTGGTTTGGCCAGGGCCGCACGGCTGCTCTTGCCCAGCGCACGTACAACGGCGTCGGTCGCCGCCGCGACGGCGGGGTTGTCAATCGGCTCACGGAACGTGCGGCCGTATTCCGCCGGTGCCAGCGGGAGTTGCGCCAGCACATCGATGCCGTAGCGTTCGGTCAGCGACCGCGTCCCGTCACCGAAGATCTGGTGTTGCTTGCCGCACCCGTCGCACTCGAAATACGACATATTCTCGATCACGCCAAGCACGGGGACGTTGACCTTGTCGAACATCAGGATTCCCTTTTCGACGTCGGTCAGAGAGAGCGCCTGCGGCGTGGTAACGATGACCGCGCCGTTGAGTTGGATGGACTGCGAGATCGTCAACTGCACGTCGCCGGTGCCGGGCGGAAGATCAAGCAGCAGCAGGTCGAGTTCGCCCCATGCGACCTTGTGGAGAAGTTGCTGCATGTAATTGGAGACCATGGGGCCGCGCATCACGGCCGGGTCGCGACCCAGCAGGAACCCGAACGACATGATCTTCAGGGTATCGATCTCTTCCGGAATCATCATCTGCGATTCGTTGCCGCGAACGCCGAGCGGGTGCAAGTCGAAGAGCGTGGGTATAGACGGTCCAAAAATGTCGGTATCGAGCAGTCCGATCTTGAGCCCGCGCTGTGAGAGCTCCTTCGCGATGCTGGCCGCGACGGTGGATTTGCCGACGCCGCCTTTGCACGAGGATATCGCGACGATCGCCGCGACGCCGGCGAGGCCGCTTTCTTCGGCCGAGAATTGAGGTTTGCGCGGCGCGCTGGTCATGTTCACCTTAACCTCCGAAACCCCGTCGAGCGCACCGACCGCCTCTTGCGCACTGCGCTGAAACTCGTTTTTGACTGGACAGGCCGGCGTGGTCAGCTCAATATCGAACGCGACGTTTCCATCCCCGATCAAGAGATTCTTGATGAATCCGAGCGAGACGATGTCTTGGTGGAAGTCGGGGTCGATGATCGACGACAGCGACTCAAGTACCTGGGCTTCGGTCGGCATATCGGCCGGTCAGGCCTTCTCGATCAGGACCGACCAATGCCCGTCCGGTGCCTTTTCTTGGTTCAGGATCGAATGTCCTTCCAGTTTCACCGAGTTCGGGACGTTTTCGATCGGCTCCCCGTCGTCGAGCAGGATCTCGAGAGTTTGTCCGGTCTGCATCGTTTCGAGCACCAGCTTGGTCTTAACGAAATTAATCGGGCAGGCGACGCCGCGGTAATCTTTGAACTGATCGGTATCGCCGTTTCCGGACGCCTCCGCAGGAGCATCGCCCTCCACGAATCCAGGCGTGTTGTCCTCCTTCACCGGCGTCTCGCAAACGGGATCGACGTTGAACTTGAGCGAGTCGTCCATGCTCTTGTAGAGCGTTTCCATGGTCTCCACGAGGCCCGTCACGCGTTCACGCGCCATTTCGAGCATCTCGTAATCCTTGGCCTTGGCCGCCTCCACGATCGAGCGGAACTTCGCATCAACCAGGTTGGCCTCGATGAAGTGTTGGGCGAACATGTCAAACGCCTGCGCGTCCGTACGGGCCTCGATGGCGCGAGTCACGAGCAGCATGCGCGCGCAGTGGAACACGGTCTTGTAGAGTGCGTCGTGCAGGGCGTCACCCTCGAGAGTGTCCAACTGCGGGGCCAGTTGCTTGGCGGCCTTCAGGTCGATGTCGATCATGTCGAAGACGCCGGCGCAACATTCTGCTTTTTGTCCCTTGAGGAGCGAGAAGCGGTTCTGCGTGCCCCAGTCGTAGAAGTACCCGTCGTCTTCCGGGATCTCGCGGTACTTGTCAACCAGACGCTTGATGTCTGCGCGGCCGCCGTTGTTCATATACTCGCTGAACCCCTGATAGTTGTTTTTCTTGCCGAGATACTCGGCCAGCAGGTCGCGCACGAAGGCGGGCGTATCCTGCGCGGGGATGTCGGCGACTTTCTCGGCGAAGCGGGTTTCCCCATCGCCAACGATGGCGCCGGCCATGATGTTATAGGCGGGCAGCATCTCGCCATCTTTTCGCAAGACCTTTCCAAAGAAACCGAGATCGGCCGCGTGATGACGTCCGCACGTGTTCGGGCATCCCGAAATATGGATTTTCACGTCCGCCAGTGCGTCGAGATCGAGATCGCTTTCGAGCAGCGTCTTGGTGATCGCGGGCGTTAGGCCGCGCGGGAGGCAGATGCCAAGTTTGCAGGTGTCGGCGCCGGTGCAGGCCACCAGGTTGGAGATCACCACCGGTGTCGTCGAGAGCGTGTGCAACGTCTGCAGATGGTTGTACACGTTGCCGACATAGCGAGTCGGAATGTTGCGCAAGTGCAGGTTCTGTACCAGCGAGGTGCGAATGCAGTTCTCGCCGAATGACGCAAGGAAGTCGGCCAGCGCGACCCCGTCGTCGTTCAGAATATCGCCCAGGTGCAGCGGGATTTTGATCTCCACAAGGCCCTCTTGTTTCTGGGCGAGCACGTAACGACTCTTCCATTGATCAAAGGCCTTGCCGGAGGCCTCTTCGACCTCCAGGCCGATGGAGTCGTGCGCCACGTTTGCGATTTCAAATGGCGTCGTATCGAGTTCCAGGCCAGGTTCGAGCTGTGCCATCTCCTCTTCAAGGATACGGCGAATTTCATCCGTGCCGAGTTTCTCGACGAGGAACTTGAAGCGACTCTGATACTTTCGGCGCCGGTCGCCCAGGCGATCGAAAAGAATCTTAATCCCGCGAGCGATGTAATAGACCCGGGCGTCGGGCACCCAGTCGTAAAGCACTTTCCCCAGGATCGGGTTGGCACCCATGCCGCCACCGACGTAGACCCTGAAGCCTTTTTGGTCGTCCTGTATCCTGGCGATAAATCCGAGGCAGGTGATCGTTGCGTTGGCGTTGTCTTCGGGTGAGTTCGAGAAGGCGATCTTGAACTTGCGCGGGAGGTTCCAGGAGTCCTGTTCCGAGATCAGTCGCGTCGTCAGGGCGCTCGCGTAAGGGGCGACGTCAAAAACTTCATCGGCAGCAACGCCGGAATCATGCGATGCCATGATGTTGCGGATCGTGTTACCGCCACCGCCGCGCGGGGCAAGTCCAACACTGATCAGGCCTTCGTAGACGGGAATGATGTCTTCCAGGTCGACGTAGTGCAGTTGCACGTCGGTGCGTGTCGTCACGTGGAACTCGGGCGCACCGTAACGTTGCGAGATTTCAGCCACCTTGCGCAGTTGCGTGGGCGTGATCTGCCCGCCGGGCAGCCGGATGCGGACCATATGCGTGTCGAGCTTACGCTGCTCGTAGATACCATGCGCGACGCGTATGCCCTTAAACTGGGCGGGGTGAATGTCGCCCTTCTTATAGCCCTCGATATCAGCGTCGAACTGCTCGACCTCTCCCCCCAGTGTGTCTGGAAGGTTATAAAATGCCGTCTCACTCATCGTTCTTGTCTCCTAGGCGTGTCCACCCGCGTTACCGGCGCAATTCACAAACATTGCTCAAAAACCGCGCAAAGTACAGAATAAACGGTTGACCACGATGTAATCTCTAGTAAACTTATCGGAATTATATAGATTAGTCAACCCCATCGGTCCAGAAATATTTGAGCTCAGGGCTGGAATTCGCGCGCGGCCCTTATATGGTATGCCGTTCGCAAGCAGACGCCCCGGTGGGGGTGTTTGTAATTAGCCCTCACCCCCTGTATCGGGGCTCGCTGCCGCGGGCCCCGCGACGGGGCCGGCCGCAGAAGAGACGGAGAATGTCATGACGGACGATCAGAGACAAGCGTTGGAGACGTTGTGGAGGATGTACGGCCACGACGGACCCAAGTGGACCATCGGCAATCACAAATTGATTCAGCGCCTGCTTCATGTGCCCGACGCCGGGCTCGAGGCATCGATCGAGCGTTACAATGCGATGATGGACAATGATCCGGATAAAGCCATCACGGCCGAGTGCGTTGCGGAACTGAAGAAAGTATTGCGCTAGGCTGCGCCTGGGGAGATGGGCTTTCGACTACGATGACGATCAGACAATTTCCTGGGTCTGCGCGCTGAGCGGCACGGCTGCCGATAACGTCGTCGGCCGCGTGCTGCCTCCCGGCGCGGGACACGCGTCGACATGAAGCACGACACCGCACATCCTGTTTACGACCTCCTTCGCCAGCGCATCGTTGTGCTCGACGGAGCGATGGGCACGATGATCCAGCCGCACGGACTCGGGGAGTCCGACTTCCGCGGCGACCGCTTCGGGGATCACCCGCAGGACCTGAAAGGCAACAACGATCTACTCTCGATCGTGCGCCCCGATGTGATTGTCGATATTCATCGTCAGTTCCTCGATGCCGGTGCCGATATCATCGAGACCAACACCTTCAATTCCACGGGCATCTCGCAGTCCGACTACGCCCTCGAAGCGCTCGTGCCCGAACTGAATGAGGCCAGCGCACGCCTGGCGCGCCAGGCCGCGGATGAGTTCACCGCACGCGACTCGTCGCGACCGCGTTTCGTCGCGGGAGCGCTCGGGCCGACCACGCGCTCGGCCTGTACGGTTACCGACGTCGAGCGGCCCGGCTTTCGTGCCGTCTCATTCGACGAACTCGTGGTGGCCTACCAGGAACAGGCTCGCGCACTGCTGGCCGGTGGGGTCGACCTCCTGCTTGTTGAGACCATCTTCGATACGTTGAACGGTAAGGCGGCTCTTTTCGCAATTGAAGAGCTTTTTGACGAGGTCGGGCGCCGCGTTCCCGTGATGGCCTCGGCCACGATCGTGGGCAAAGACGGCCGGAACCTCTCCGGGCAGACGATCGGCGCCTTCTGGATCTCGGTCTCCCACGCGCCGCTGCTGAGCGTGGGCATCAACTGCGCCCTCGGGGCCGAGGAGATGCGCCCCCACATTGAGGAACTGGCCACGATCGCATCGTGCTACGTGAGCTGCTACCCGAACGCGGGTTTGCCCAACGAACTGGGTCAGTACGACCAGACGCCGGATCAGATGGCCGGCTACATCGAGGACTTCGCCGCCAGCGGATTTCTCAACATCGTCGGCGGCTGTTGCGGGACCACGCCCGAGCACATTCGGCGCGTCGCCGAAACCGTTGCCGGCGTTAAGCCGCGGATCATCGCAGACAAGAGCCCCTACACGCAGCTCTGTGGGCTTGAACCCCTGACGATGCGGCCGGACGCGAACTTCATGATGGTCGGCGAGCGAACCAACGTGACCGGCTCACAGGTCTTCGCGCGATTGATCAAGGAGGACCAGATGGAACGCGCGGTGGATGTCGCGCGTCAACAGGTCGACAACGGCGCGTCCATCGTCGATGTCAACATGGATGAAGGACTGATTGACTCCGAAGCCACCATGGCCTCCTTTTTGAATCTCATCGGCGCCGAGCCCGACATCTGCCGCGTGCCGATCATGGTCGATTCCTCGAAATGGTCCGTCATCGAAGAGGGCCTCAAGCGCGTGCAGGGCAAGGGCGTCGTGAACTCGATCAGCCTGAAGGAGGGCGAGGAGCCCTTCAAGCGCCAGGCCCGCCTGGCGAAGCGCTACGGCGCCGCCGTGATCGTGATGGCTTTCGACGAGACCGGCCAGGCCGACACGCGTGAGCGCAAGGTGGGAATCACGGCGCGCGCGTACCGAATTCTGACGGAGGACGTCGGGTTCGATCCGCGGGACATCATTTTTGATGTGAACGTTTTCGCCGTGGCCACGGGCATGGAGGAGCACAACGGTTACGCCGTGGATTTCATCGAAGCGGTGCGTGAATTAAAGCAGCGCTTCCCGGAGTGTCATTTCAGTGGCGGCGTCAGCAATCTCTCGTTTTCGTTCCGCGGCAACAACGCGGTGCGCGAGGCCATGCACTCCGTGTTTCTCTACCACGCCGTGCACGCGGGCATGGACATGGGCATCGTCAACGCCGGGCAGTTGGCGATCTACGACGACATTCCGACCGACTTGCGTGAGCGCTGCGAAGATGTCGTGCTGAACCGTCGCCGCGACGCCACGGAGCGACTGCTCGAGTTTGCCGCGACCGTCGAACAGGGGGATGGGCCCGCCCGGCGTGAGGACCAGGAATGGCGTAGTTGGGATGTCAACAAGCGCCTCGAGCACGCCCTGGTCAAAGGGGTGGACACGTTTGTCGTCGAGGACACGGAAGAGGCACGACTGCAGGCGGCGCGTCCGCTCGACGTGATTGAAGGGCCCCTCATGGACGGCATGAACGTGGTCGGCGACCTCTTCGGAGACGGGAAAATGTTCTTACCGCAAGTCGTGAAGAGCGCACGCGTCATGAAGAAGGCGGTTGCGCACCTTGAGCCGTTTATCGAGGCGGCCAAAGAGGAAGGCGCCGCCGCCGCCGGTAAGATCGTGATGGCGACTGTGAAGGGGGATGTGCACGACATCGGCAAGAATATCGTCGGCGTGGTGCTGGCCTGCAACAACTACCAGATCATCGATCTCGGGGTGATGGTGCCGTGCGAAAAAATCCTGCAAACCGCGCGTGATGAGAAGGCGGACATTATCGGTCTCAGTGGATTGATCACCCCATCCCTCGACGAGATGGTACACGTGGCCAGCGAGATGGAGCGGCAGAAGGTCGATTTGCCGCTTCTGATCGGCGGAGCGACGACGTCCGAGACGCACACGGCGATTAAGATTCTGCCCGCGTTCTCCGGCATTACGATACACGTCAAGGACGCCTCAAGGTGCGTCGGTGTGGTGGCGAGCCTGATTAACCCCGAGACGCGGGATGCGGTCGGCGCTGCAGCCCGCGCGAAGTACGTCGACATCGCGGAGCGCCGCAAGGCGAATGCCGGGGCGCGCAAGAGCGTGACCATCCAGGAGGCGCGACGCAATTCGTTCCACGCAGACTGGACGCAATACGCCCCGCCGGCCCCGCCGGAACTGGGGCTTCAGACCTTCGAGAATTACTCGCTGGCGAAAATAGCCGACGGTATCGATTGGACCCCGTTCTTCATGGCGTGGGAGTTGGCCGGCCGGTTTCCGAAAATTCTCGACGACGAGAAGGTCGGCGAACAGGCGCGGGAACTTTACAAGGACGCCGAGGCGATGCTCGAATTGGTGGTGAACGAGAATCTGCTCACGGCCAACGGCGTGATTGGCTTCTGGGCGGCCAACAGCGTGGGCGACGACATCGAACTCTATACCGACAACTCAAGATCGGAAGTCGCGGCCTGCATTCACACGCTACGCCAGCAAACGGTCATGGCCGGAGGCAAACCGAATCACGCGCTCGCGGATTTTGTGGCGCCGCGCGAGTCCGCGACACCGGATTACCTTGGCGGCTTTGCCGTGACTTCGGGCGTCGGTATCGACGCACTCGTGAAGCAGTACGAAGACGATCACGACGATTACAGCAGCATCATGATCAAGGCCCTGGCCGATCGTCTTGCCGAGGCATTCGCCGAGCATCTGCATCAGCGCGTGCGCAAGGAGTTTTGGGGCTATGCAGGCGACGAGGATCTCTCGAAGCGGGATCTCATCCGCGAGCAGTATCGCGGCATCCGCCCGGCGCCGGGATATCCGGCGTGTCCGGATCATACCGAGAAGCGTACGCTCTTCGACCTGCTCGGCGCCGAGGAGAATGCAGGCATGTCCTTGAGCGAAAACTTCGCCATGCTGCCCGCCGCGGCGGTCAGTGGATTCTACTTCTCCCACCCCGAGTCGCGCTACTTCCAGCTCGGTAAAATCGAGAAGGACCAGGTCGAGGACTACGCCCGCCGCAAGGGCATGTCCGTCGCCGAGACCGAACGCTGGCTGCGCCCGAATCTGGGGTACGATGCCTGAGACTCTACGGCGGCGATAGTTGGGAGTGCATTCGCTGCGAGTCGGGACGAGAGCTCCGGCCACGCAATCGTGGAGACAAGATCGTAAAATGGCGCCAGGCGTCTTTCGCCTCGCCGGTAGAGCATTGCGTAGTTCTTGCCGTGTGCATCGGCGTTGCCGATCACCATATTGAAGATCAGCCCATCAATGAAGGAGCGAATATCAAGCACCGGTGTCGTCGACCATTCCCGCAGCAGCTCCATGCAATCGCGAACAAGCGGGCCGCCTTCCTGCTGGTACTTGTGTTCGGGAGGGTGGCCGAGGGCCTGGCAGAAGTCCTCCTGATGCAGTCGTACGGCCGTCGCATCGGCCGGTCATGCGAACGTCTTCCGGGTCAACAGCCTTCCCGAAGCGAGTAGCCACCCACATACATGGCGCGCCACTACGGAATCGCGACGCGGACGCGATAGTGTCGCCGGCCTGAATGGACGTTGGTGTCGATCATCGATTGCGCCGGCCCGGTCCCCGGGATGTTGGTCTGACCGGTCACGCTCGACCAGGTGCCGCTCCCGATATGTCCCGCATATTCAAGCGAGTAGACGCGTGACGTCGACCCATCGAACGTAACGACGATGCCGGGTCCGTTCGAGATGGCCCCGATGTGGAAAAAGGCACTGGCGTTCGTCGGGTCGGTGTCCGCTGCGAACTCTTTCCACGTGGCCACGAAATCCCCGTCCTGGTCGTCAAGTGCCGCCGTGTCGTTGGTGCCGAGCCCGGATTCGGCGAGCCACCACTGCGGAACCTGGTTGGTGACGAGAATCGGATCGAAGACGGCGGTCACGGAGCGGTTCGAGTCCATCACGATCGACGCCGGGTTCGTGGCCGTCGTCAGATCGCCGGTCCATTCGCCGAACGTGAAGTAGTTTGACGCTATGGCCGTCAGCGTCGCCGACGCGCCCGCAATGTAGCGGCCGGATTCCGGCTGCACCGCACCCCGGCCCGATGCCGTGGCGGCCAGTCCCCAAGTCTGGATGTCTTTTACCATCGTGAACGTGTCGAGCACCGTCGGCGTGTTTCCTATATACGTGACGTCCATGCGCCCCGTGTTCACGTCGATCGCCACCGATCCGAGTTCCAGCAGCGAGAGATACATGACGGGATGATCGAGGGTGCCTCCGGACAATTTCCCGGAACTGCCCGCAACGACATAGACCGCGCCGTTGGTTACTCCCTTGTCGTAGACGCCGTCGATCTCCTCGCGCCCGCCCCCTGGGCCGGTGACGTGCTGCGGTGGAAAGTTGCTTGAGAATCCGTAATGACCGTCGATCATGGAGGAGCGCTCGTAGGCGTGACTGTGCCCGCACAAGACGAGATCGACCCCGGCATCCTCAAGAATCGGGAGCGCGCGTTGCCGCATCTCAAAGAGCCGGCTCTCGCTGTCCGAATCGTGCGACCCCTTGCTGTAGGGCGGATGATGCCAGAACGCGATGATCCACTGCTGCGTCGTCAGGGCCAGATCGTCCACGAGCCACGTCATCATCGTGCCGTTTGTCGTGCGGTTGATATCGAATGAATTCAGACACACAAAATGAATATTGGCATAGTCGAAGGAATAGTAGGCCTCGGTTCCCGACGCCCGCCCGCCGGCCTCCGCGGAGCGTGGAAAGGTGAAGAGTTCATAGTAGGGCCCTGACTGCGCCGTCGAGGATGACGAGTGGCCCTCGTGATTGCCGAAGGTCGACCAGAGCACGGTATCGCGTAGCGTATCGGGATACGTGTCGAACACCGCGGCCTGGTACTGGTCGTCCGTGCCGTCGTTGTAGGCGTTGTCCCCCAGCATCAGGACGAGGTTCGCCGGCCGGTTCGAGCTCCACGTGGCGAAGGCGTCGCGGACGTCCCGGGCGTTCTGGTTGGCTGTGCCGGGGTCGCCGAGGACCCAGACGCGCGTGGCTTGTGGAGTTCCCGGGACGGGCGCGGTGCTAAACACGTGATTGGAATCGCCGCCGGTGAGCACCTGCTTGGTCGTCCCGACACTGTAAACATATCCGGTGCACGCGCTGAGCGCGCCCAGCGCCACAACGTGCTCGGTGCGGAGTCCGCTGATCGTGTTGGTGACGCGAGACGTCTCCGACTCTAGACCGAATCGAACGGTGCTGTCGGTCCCTACGTTCGTGCGCCAACGCACGACCATGCCCGTGTGCGTCGATAGCTGCAGGTAGGGGCCGCGCACCACGGAGATCGGCAACTCGTTGGTGCGGACCGTCAGTTCAAAATCGAAACTCACGTCAGAACTCGTCGGCAGAGCCTGGTGAATCTCGCAGCCGAGGATGTTGGTCCCCGCCATGGCGAACGGCGCGGTGAGGATCGCGCGCTCCACGAGGATCTCCTCGACACCCGGGCCCACGGCTGAGAACGCGCGTGTCAGGTAGTCGACCGATCCGTTCGCCATATTATTGCGCCACACTTCGTCGCCGTTGAGGTAGACGACGGCACCATCATCGCGTTTCATGCGCATATAGATCTGCGGAACCTGGGCCAGGTTCGTGATCACGAACGCGCGCCGGAAGTAGGTCGTGATGTACCTATTGTTCGAGTCTCCGCCAAAGCCGATCACGGTAGCTTCGTCGCCGTCCCCGTATCCAAGCTCCGCGGGGGCATTGCTCCACGAGCTGTCGTTAAAGTTGGTCGCGCTCCAGGCCGTACCCTGGTCGCTGCCGTCGTCAAGATAACGCCAGGAGGAGCCGAACGGGATCAACGTCGTGTCCGCGCAGCACGTCAATCCGCTCGCGAGCAGCCCGAGCAGCCCGAGCAGCCACGCGGCGACGACGGAATTTGAGAAAGGGCTGCGCGGGAGTCTACTCATCCGGCCTCCGCATGATCTCGACCACGCGCTCACGAAGTGCGCGCATCGACCGGGATCGGCGCCGTGTGTGCGGCAGCCCATCGATTGCGTTCACGACCGTGCGGCAGACCTCGATCGCTTCGGGGAGGCGCCCGGCCAGGACCAGAAATTCGGCCTTGCGACAGAGCCACCTGGGGTTGCTGCCGTTCGCGGCGATCATCGCGTCGATGCGTCGAAGCGCGGCGGGCAGGTCATCGCGTTGCAGTTCGATCTGGATCGCCGCGGTCTCGAGCGTCGCAACAGAACCGAGCTGTTCGATCGCGTGATCAAGCACGGCCAATGCACGAACTCCACCATCGTCTGCAGCTTGCAACCAGGCGTCGGCACACTCGATCACGAGATCGGGCGAACTCGTCGGTGCGAGCGAGAGGGTGGCTTCATAGTCGTTCGCGGATCCGTGGACGTCCCCGACCGCAAGTCGAACGCGTGCCCTGGTCAAGCGGGCATCAAGCGAATCCGGGTCCGTCGCGATGGCCTGGTCCAACAGCGCCAGCGCGGCATCGTTTCGGCCAAGTCCGTGACACGCCTTCGCACAGTGCACCTCGAGGTTCGCGATAGCGGGGTCAAGTGCGATCGCGCGCCGATAATCGTCCAGGGCAAGCTGCCACTCGTCGTGATGAAGATAAAGATCGCCGCGCCGGACGTATTGATCAGCGCGCGCCGGTGCGCGCTGGATGGCGCGACCCAGCGCCTCGATCTGAACGTCCATCGTGCCGTGCGCAGAGGCAGGCGGCGTTTGCACGGTCGTCGGCAAGGATCACAAGAAGGACTCTAATCGATCGGAGGGCCTGCATAGGAGTCGGAGAGTATACTCCGAATGGGTGCCGGAAGGCGATAGCAGAGACGGATCCGCGTGGCGGGCGTTTTGCGATTGATGCGACGCGTGGAGTCTCGTAGCCTTGTGGGTTGAGGGGAGTTTCAATGATCCAGGCACATAAAAAGGCGTATCTAAAGACGTACGGCTGTCAGATGAACGAACATGACAGCCTGCGCATGCGGTCTGTTCTGGAGCGGCAGGGCTATGCCCTGACCGACGATATCTCGTCGGCGGACCTGGTGGTACTCAACACCTGTTCCGTGCGCGAGAAGCCGGAGCACAAGGTCTACAGCTTCCTGGGCACGATTCGTGAACTGAAGCACCAGAACCCGGATGTGATCATCGGGGTGGCCGGATGTGTCGCGCAGCAGGAGGGCCGAAACCTGCTCAAGCGCGAGAAGTCCGTGGACATGGTGTTCGGCCCCGACAACATGTTCAAGTTGCCCGACATGATCGAGCGCGTGCAGCGCGGTCAGCGTGTTCTCGAGACCAAATGGGCGGAGCGCGACGAGCGGCGCGTCCACGATTTCATTCCGGAAGAGGAGTTGGAGCGCAACACCGTTGACGGCTGCAAAGCATACGTCGCGATCTCCAAGGGGTGCGACAACTTCTGTACCTTCTGCGTGGTCCCCTACACGCGCGGGCGCGATATCAGCCGGCGTCCCGAAGGGATCATGACCGAGGTGCGCGACGTGGTGGGCAAGGGCGGCCGTGAGATCATGCTGCTCGGACAGAACGTAAATTCCTACCGTGCGGACGAGTGGGACTTTTACACGCTGCTGGATGCCGTGTCCCGGGTGGAAGGCCTTTATCGTCTGCGCTTCAAGTCACCTCACCCCAACGATTGGAACGACAAGCTTTCAGATTTATTGACCGCGCGCGCATCGATTTGCAACCAGTTGCACCTGCCGTACCAGGCCGGCTCGGATCGGGTGCTGTTGGAGATGCGGCGCAACCATACGGTCGACGAGTACCTGGCTAAGATCGACTACCTGCGCTCGATCAATCCCGGGGTTGGAATCAGCACCGACATCATCTGTGGGTTCCCTAGCGAGACCGACGCGGAGTTTGAAGGCACGCTTGAGGTCATGCGACACGTCCGCTTCGAGCACCTCTACGCCTTCAAGTACTCCGAGCGACCGAACACCCTGGCTGCGCGCAAGATCGAGGATGATGTGCCCGAGGAGGTTAAGTCCGAGCGGCTGCAGCGCGTTCTGGATCTTCACCGCACCATCTCGGAAGAGCAGATCGATGCGTTCGTCGGCCAGACTGTGGAGGTTCTGATCGACAGCGCGCATCCGCAGGAGCGCGGCATCATGTGCGGACGCACGCAGGGCGACCGGCCGGTCGTGGTGCGCGACGCGTCGCTGGAGATAGGCGACCTGGTCAACGTTCAGGTCGATGCCCGCCGAAAGTTCTCGCTCGAAGGCGTGCCGGAAATTGAGCCGTCCTAACCTCGGGACGGGGCCAGGACGGCTGAATTTCCAATCGCTTTCGACACACAATCACGGACATAAGCAATGCTGCCGGCCAGGTTCGCCGTCTTCTCCTCCTGGCTCTCGCCTGAGATGCCGCATTCGTACGCCATGTATCCGTCGTAGCCGACGTCGAGGAGCGTTTTGAATGCCGCTACGAAATCGATATCGCCCGTGCCGGGCTCGAGGCGCGTATTGTCGGCCAGGTGTATGTGCGACGTGTAGCGACCGTACTCGCGGAAGGCCCCGGGCGTATCGGTTTCCTCGATGTTCATGTGAAAGAAATCACTGAGCAATCCGATGCCGTCGACTTTCGCGGCTTCGATGATGCGGACGCCGTGAGCCTGCCGGCACAGGTACTGCTGCTCGTAGCGGTTCAGCGGTTCGAGCATGAAGAGGGTCTTGCGGGCGGCGGCGTAGGGCCCGATCTCTTCGCAGGCGGCGACCATCAGCTCGTCTGCGCATTCCAACGGCGTTTTTCCCGCGGGCACATCGGGGACATTGGGTGCACCGAAGATGGGCGGCACGATCTGCCCCACGGCCCCCACATCGCCACAGAAATCGAGGATGGCCTTACTGCCGTCGATCGCCGCGCGCCGCATGGCGGGATCCGGGCTCAAGAATTCGAATCCGCGATCACCGCTCGGCGTGAGGTTTCCGCAGACGCTGGTAATCGGAAGGATGCCGTTGATGTCCTCGGCCGTAGGGCGCATTTGGCTTAAGGCATCTTCCGAAAAGAGGGTGAGTTCGATGCCCTCGACACCGTGGTCGACTCCCCACCGAGCCCTGTCCGCACTCGATGCGCCCGGCAGCAGTTCCAACTGAACAGATATCTTCATAACGATGCTCCTGATACTGGGTTTGGTTGAAGTGGTGGCAGAGATTACATATGCCCGCGGTGGCGCGTACAGCGAATACGGGTGACCAGATGCTTGCTACGCCGTCGTGGTTGTGGACTTCTCCGCGAGGAGCCCGGCACGCTCCCACGCCAGGATCGCGCGTTTGCGGACGCGGCCCCAGCGGTAGTTGCCGATCACGCCCGTGCTGCGAATGACGCGGTGGCAGGGAATCAGGAAGGCCACCGGATTTCGCCCGACCGACGTGCCGACCGCTCGCGTTGCGGTCGGCTGTGCGATGGCGGCCGCCAACTGTCCATAGCTGACGAGCGTGCCCGATTGGGTCTGCAGCAGCGCGCGCCACACCCGCACCTGGAATTCCGTTCCGCGGACGAACGCGTTCAGGGGACGTTTCGAGCCGTCACCGCCCGGGGGATCGAAGATGGGAGCGAGGATGCGGGAAGCGGCCCCGTCGTCGCGACGCAGATCCGCCCCGGGCCAGTTCTCCTGCAGGGCCGCGGTTTCCGTGGGGGTGCCGTTTGGGGCGACGAATGCCAGGTGGCAGATCCCGCGCGGCCCCTCGCCGACGAGACACGTCCCGAAGGGGGTCTCCGCGAATCCATAGGTGATGGTCCACCCTTCGCCGCCGGACTTCAGCTCGCCCGGTGATGCCGCCTCGAGGTGTACACAGAGATCGTGCAAGCGGCCCGGTCCGGATAGACCGGAGTCCAGCGCGGCGCCGAGGACGCTCTCCCCATCGCGCAGCAGTGAGCGGGCATGCGACAGGGTCAAACATTGCAGAAAATTCTTCGGAGAGATCGCGGCCCACCGGGAGAAGAGCCGCTGAAAGTGGTAGGGGCTCAGCCCCACGTGATTGGCCAGGGCCTGCAGGTCGGGCTGCTCGGTGTGGCGCTCATCCAGGAACTGAATAACGCGGGCAACACGTTCGTAATCGTTCATGCACGTATACTGCCATCGCCGGGCGGACCCCTCCCACCCGAATCTTGCGGCGATCTCAACTCGTTACCCGAGTGCAATCGCTCTACCGCATTCTCCCCTCGGTAATGGCCGATTGGCGGGCCTTCCTATGGGTCAGGGCTCTCTCGAAGAGCGACTGGGTGAGCAATCTGCCAAAATGGAGTAGGAAAAAAATCGTATACATCACGTGGTATATGGTACCAGACAGCGAGTTGTGCACGGGAGTCGCGTGGCGTGGGGCCAGGCATGCCACCGAGCGCAAGGGTCGAAACAACGACGTTTGCGCCGGATAAGGAAGGGAAAAGGTGAGGGAATGACCTCGATCGCAGAATTAAAGAAACAACGCGCCACCATCGCGCGGGAGATTGAGCGCAAGCGCGTACGCGCTGAGCGACTACGTAAGAAGATCAGGCAGAAGCGACTTGAACTGGACGCATTGGAATCGGCTCTCGCCGTGCTGGAGGGTGCCGGCGTCAACGCCGCGAAACGGCCGGGGACGCGACGCCGTCCCCGAAAGAACCAGCGGGACCTGGTCATCGAACTTCTCAAGAAGTCCGGCAAGCCGATGGATCTCGATCAGATTGTTGCGGGGATGGTGAAGAAGGGGTACCGGTTCGCGTCGAAGAACCCGAAGCGCGCGCTGAGCGTTACGATCTATCCCGACAAGGCGACGTTCAAGAAGGTCAAGCCGAGCGTCTTCACCCTACGCTAGCCCGGACATCTCGCACTTTTTCGTAGCGAGAGCGCGAAGAGCCCGTCAGGCTTGATCGAAACGTCGTGCGGGGGAGGACCTACCACGACGCCCCGACGATAGTGATGTCGCGGATCCCGGTTCGTTGCGAGAAATACATCTTGTGGGCGGACGCGGGGAACTTGGGGTAGACCAGCTTCGGTTTCTTCGGAAGGAACGGGCCGTCGATCTGGCGCTCCAGCACGCCGCCACCGGTTCCCGGCTGACGCTTGATTCGAATCACGATGGCCCCGATCGTGCGGTCTCCATTATTTTCTACCTTATACTCAACCACGCCGTTGGACTTCCCGCTCCACCCGATGACCGGCTTGCCCGACATGCGGATGTCCTTGCGAGCCGCCGCCAGCGCATCGGATCGCATATGCGTGAAAAAGCGGCCCTCGAACGGGGGCAGGTGGATGCTGCCCAACTGGATCGGGCCCATGAAGCCGGAAAAAAGGCCCAGTGCGGCGGCGACACCTCCGGTGATGGTGGCGAGGCGGCCCGCTGAGTATAGAATCCTCAGCTTCCCGCCCTTGGTGCGAAAACGGCCCTTGATGGCGCGAAAGCGCATCTGGCCGCCGATGAAGAGCACCACCATTCCGGCGATCACGACGTAGACTGTCGTATTCAGTTCCATATTCTTTTCGCCCGCTCCGGGCCCGGACGGCCCTGCCAGGCGGACTCGCTTGACCATAAGACCGGCCACGCGCGAATGCAATTTATCTCATGCTCTAATAGAGATGAGCAAAACCCGTGCCACCTCGGGCGGTTCCGTAGGGAAAAGCGTACCTAGGTCAGGAAGCCGAGCACACCCATCGCCGTGATTTCGATGTACACGATGGCTACAAGATAGGCGACACGCGTACGCTTCCACTCGATCGGCGTATTGGCGTATCCCATAATCATCAACGCGATGCCGAAGCCCTTGACCGTTGCCACGAGATAGGTCGTGAAGCCGAAGACGAGCAAGACCGCATGCCGGGCCTTTATGATTCCGCGGGACGCGGGCACCAGGAACACGACCGCGATCGCGGCTTCGATCACGATGGTCCACCACGTCATCAACACGGCCAGGCCACGAAGTCCCTCCGGCAGTTCGAGGCGCACGACGTACTCGTGTAACGGCGTCAAGGGATCTTGGACTTCCGAGAAAACCCGGAAGTTATGATCCAGGTTGGCTTGCGTCAGGCCGCCAAACAATTTGGCGAGGTCATGGAACCGGTTGTCGGCAACCATAAAGAAGTGGAAGAACGCTCCGCTCATGTAGTCCGGTGAGATGATCTTCCAGAGCACGGCGAAGAGCATGCATAGACCCAGCAACCACTTGGCGTTCAGGCTCAGGGCGTCCGCCTGGCGCTCGGCCGGAAGGCACAGGGAGACGGCGAGTGCGCCGCTCCAGTACATCGAGAGGTAGAAATGATTATCCAGTTGGTCCGTGTCCAGAAAGACGCGCGCGCACAGGATCACGGTCATGATGGCCCAGTAGCCGGCGGCGCGACCGAGGCGCGAGGATACCAGCCCGAGCATCGCGCACGCCAGCCCCAGCGGGCCCAGCACCTGGCCGCCGTGCCCCGCGATGTGCATCAGCAGATGCAGTGCCGACAAGCGCGTGACGACATCCACGGTGTCCATCTCGCCGAACGACGCGACCAGGCCCTGCGTGTGATGGGCGTCCGTGCTCAACGGGAGGCTCCCTGGTTGTATTCGCGCGCCGCCGTGGCTTCACTCATGATTTTCAGCCCAGCCTTCGCCGACTTCGACTCAAAGCTGTAACGCCACACTTCAAGCCGAATGGCCTCGTAGGGGACCATTCGAAATCCGAACGGGACGTCTTCACCGTGGCCGAGAACCTGCAGGTCGGCTCCGCTCTGTGCGGTCAACTCCGGAACGGGCGTCGGGTACCGATCCGCGGGGTAGACCCATCGGAACTCGGTCAGGACGCGTGCCACGTTGCTGAGGACCTCGGGCTGAGGAATGTTGCGCAGCAATCGCATCGACTCGTCGAAGCGGCCATCCAGGGCGATCGGAATCGACAGGTCCCCGAGCACCAGGTAAACGCGTTGCACGCGAGCCGGTGGGAAGTCGATCGTAGAGAACATTCCGAACCCCCCGCCTTTCCAGGGCGTCGTCGCGTAGGTGCGCGAGCGGTACACCTGGTACCCGGCCACCGCGGTCAAGATGATAGGCACCAGGCACACGGCCAGCAGGACCCGCAGTTGCTCCTCGCGCGACCCGCGGGAGAGGATGCCTGTGGAGGGTCCGTTCACAACGGAAGTCAAGCGGCAACGCGGCGCTACTGCAAGCGGGAAAGTCACGCGCGTCGTCACGGCGCGCGTGACTTCGCCGCCCGCTTCTGATTTATTGTGTCGCGCCATTGCGGCGCGAAGGAGACAGAACTATGAGCACACAACCTGTGCGAATCGGAGTCGTCGGCGCCGGCGCCAATACGCGCAGCATGCATATTCCGGGATTTCAGAGACTGGACGGCGTCGAGGTGGTCAGCGTCGCCAACCGAAGCCGGGAGTCCGGCGCGCGTGCCGCGGCGGAGTTTGGGATTCCGGTGGTCTACGACCGGTGGGAGGAACTCGTTGCCGCCGATGACTGCGATGCGATCTGCATCGGAACCTGGCCGTACATGCACGCTCCCGTCACCCTTGCCGCGCTCGACGCCGGGAAGCATGTCCTCTGCGAAGCGCGCATGGCCATGAACGCCGCCGAAGCGCATCGCATGCTGGCCGCCGCAAAACAGCACCCCGGCCTGGTCGCGCAAGTGGTGCCGGCACCGTTCAGTTTCGGAGTCGACGCCACCGTCGCGGACCTGATTCGCGATGGTTACCTGGGTGATTTGCTGGCGGCGGACGTTCGCGCGACCGGGGATGGGTTTATCGATCCCGCCGCGCCGATGACCTGGCGGCAGGATCTGGAATGGAGCGGCCTGAATATCATGGCGATGGGGATCTGGTACGAGACCTTGATGCGCTGGGTTGGCCCGGCCGTGCGGGTGTGTGCGATGACGAAGATTAACGTACCGGAACGAGTTGACGCATCCGGCCAGCGTCGTGAGATCGGAGTTCCAGATCATGTCGATGTGCTCGCCGAGCTGGCCTGCGGCGCGAATGCCGCCCTGCGTGTGAGTACGGTTACGGGGCTTGCCGCGGCGAACATGATCGCGCTTTACGGCAGCGAGGGAACCTTGGTCTACGAGGCCCCATCCAGCCTGCGTGGTGGGCGTCGCGGCGATGCGGGTTTGCAGGAACTGGTCATTCCCGAAGACAAACGCGGGGGTTGGCGCGTCGAGGAGGAGTTCGTGAACGCCATTCGCGGCGAGGAAACGGTGAGATTTACGACGTTTGAGGATGGCGTGCGATACATGGAATTTACGGAGGCGGTCACGCGCAGCGCAGCTACCGGAATAGCAATGGACCTGCCGCTCGCGAACGAGTAACCTAACAGGGCGAGGTCAGACTATGGGTGCACAGAGACAACTAGGCGAGTTTCTCGTTGAACGAGGCTATTTGACGGAAGACCAACTTGCAGAGGCCGTTGGCGTACAGAAGCGGCCCAACGAGACGCGTCGACTGGGCGAGATCCTCGTTTCGCGTGGATATGTGACGTCGTCACAAATCCAGATCGCGTTGGCCCGTCAGCATGATCCATCCGATTAGATCGAGTCGAACGGGTCGGCGCATCCTGTCGATGGATGCAGTTACGACTGCAACCAAGCCGGCGCGTTGCCTGGTCGTGCTACTGGCCCTGTGGTTCGCGTTGGATGCACACGCCGAACTGGCTCAGCCGTCGGGCACCGTCGCGGGACGGGTGATTCTCAGCCATCAGAGCGAGAAGCGCGGGACCATATCCATCGCGGGCCGCGATCTGTCGGGCGTGGTGATTTTCATGGAACCGGTGGACGGCGAGATCGTGCCGACGCTTCCTGAGAAGGAGGCGACGATTCGACAAAAGGACGTGAAGTTCGACCCGGCGCTCCTCCTCGTGACGCGCGGGCAGACCGTCCGATTCCCAAACGACGACAAGATCGTTCATAATGTCTTCTCGTTCTCGTCGGCGCATCCGTTCGACCTTGGGCTCTATTCCAAGGGAGAGTCCAAGTCGGTCACCTTCACGAATACGGGACCCGTTCGGATCTTCTGCTCGATTCATACGGACATGCACGCCGTCATCTACGTGACGCCGAACCACCTTCGCGCGGCTACCGACGCGAAAGGACGCTTTCACATCCTCAATGTTCCCGTCGGGCGCTATGCGCTTCAGACGTGGCACCGTTACCTCCCGGACGGCGTCGAGCGCGTCGAGGTCCGTCACGTCGACGTTCAGGTCGGTGAGCCCGTGTGGACCGACGTCGACCTGTCCGTACAGTCCGGGGACACGCCGTGAACAGGCGGAACTCCGGTGGGTCTGCGCCAGGCACCCAGGGCGCGCTCCTCGCCGCCGCCCTGTTCGCGGCGTCGATTGGATGGGCCGAAGATTTGCAGACCGGACGCGTGACGGGGCACGTCACGGTTCGGGCTAAAGACGGCGCTGCGTCCGCGAATCGCCGGCGATCCGCCTATGACTCGGTCCGGTTGAGACGTGCGCGTCGGTTCGATTATCAGAATCCGGGCGAGATCGTGGTGCACCTCGAAGCGCTCGCCGCGGTGCCGCAGGCCGCGCCGCCTCCAGTCCCCGGGGGTGAGACCCCGACCACGCTTCGGCTGGTTCGGGCCGCGCGTGGACTTCGTTGGCATCCGTCATCGAGCGTCGTATCCGTCGGGACCCTCGTCGAATTCGTGAACGAGGACAGCAAGCCTCATATCGTCTACTCGAAGTCGTCCACGGATGCGTTTCAATATTACCTCGACGAGCTGGATTCGCAGGGCGCATCCCGAAGCGTTCGGATCAAGGCGATCGGGCCCGTCGAAATCCAGGTGCTGGATGCCGAGGGTGTCCAGGGCATGCTCTACGTCGCCGGCCGGCATCACCAGGTGCTTTCCGGGTCTGCGGAATTCGAACTACCCCGCGTGCCGGCCGGGCCGTATCGAATCACGGCCTGGCATCCGCGATTGCCCGTGGATACACGAATTATTACGGTTACGAACGGCGCTTCAACGCACGTTGCACTGGACCTGAGCGTGAATCACCTGCCCAAAGTTTCCCCGGATCAGGACTCGCCATAGCGCCGATACTGCGCGATTCTTCCCCTCATGCAATATAGACTGTTCCACATCGTCGTCAGCCTCGCGTGCTTAACGTGTGTAGCATCCGCGGACGATATGCTCATTGCTGAGCCGGCCCCTGTGCTCAACCTGGGTGCGATAGAGGTTCACGGAAACGCGCGCGTCCGCGTCGGTTACGGCGAGCGCAATGCCGCATTCCTGAACGGGGGCTCTGCCGATGTCGGTGCGATGAACATGCTTTTCAACGTGCCCGTCGCCGAAGATACCGCCGTCGCGGATGACATCAGCTTCTTCTTCGATTGGAGTCTCGTCCGGTTCTCGCACGAGGAGGAGGAGCAGGTGGCGCAAGCCTAGGTCCGGCTTGAGCGGCTGGGGACGCTCGACTGGCTGAACGCAAAGGTCGGCCGTTTCCTGATTCCGTTCGGAGAAGAGTATCTCTGGTTCGGCGAGGGAATCTACGACAATCCGCTGGCCAACTACTCGGTCGCATCGCCGTACGGATGGGATGAGGGCGTCCTCCTCTTCGGTTCCTTTGACAGCTTCTACGGGTTGTCGTACCTGGCCCATGTAACGACAGGCGACCTCGAACTCGGACACGACGAGGATGACGACAAGGAAGTCGGCCTGAAACTTTCGATACAGCCCCACGACAGCGTTTACCTGAGCGCGAGCGCAATGCGTACGGGGGCGCTGGGCTCCGAAGAGAATCTTGCGTACGCCGCATTCGGTTGGGGCGGTACCCACCCGTATCCCGTGAGCTACGAGGGGACGAAGACACTGAATAACGTCACGGCGTGGGAAGTTGATGCCAGGCTCGACGTCGGAGAGTCACTCGAGCTCTGGCTGGCCTACGGTGATGTCGATATCGAGGACGGCGTCGACTCGGCGGACGACCGCGATTTTCAGTACATGATCCTGCAGGCCGTGGCGGATGGCAACATCCTGGGAAACGTCCCGCAATGGGTGGCGTCGTCGTACGCCGTGGTGCGCTACAGTGAGATCGGCACCTATGATTCCGGCGCGGGCTACAAATTCGTCGCCGTCAACGGGGGCGAAGATTTTGGCTTCGAGACCGAGCAGGTGTCGTCCATACAGCTCGGTCTCGGGCACCACGTCAGCCAGAACGTCAAGATCGTGCTCGAGTACGACAGTTACGACTTCGAATTGACCGAAGGCACCGCGCGACACATCGGATCGCAACATGCTGTTGCTGGATCTCGCGGTGCGGTTCTAGTCCAGGGCCCCATCCCCATTCAGGAATAAACACACATCTAGCGAGGCTGCGGCCTGGGCTGGCTTATGAAATTGTCGCTGCAATCACGTCTGATCCTGTGCTTCGCGGGTGTTGTGGGTCTGTCGGTGCTGCTGATTCTCTTCCTGATGCATCGTTTTCTGGATGCGCGCATCGAATCCGACATTGCCATTCGCCTGGCCTCTGCGCAGCACGTGCTGACTGTTCTACATCGCGCACACGCCGACGAGATGATCGCACGATTCGAGGACTTTGCCGGCGAGCCGCGCATGAAGGCCTACGGCACGATCGACGATACCGCGACCCTGGAACGCGCGACGCGGGACCTGGCGGCCGAGTTGGGCTGCACCGCCGTCGCGTTGCTCTCCCGGCAGGGCAAGCTCCTGGCCTGGCAGGGCCCCGGTCGTGACGCCGTTATGAAGCAACTCCCCGACATGCTTCAAGCGGGCGGCGAGGATCCGCGTTACGACATGGCGCGCGTGGGCGACGTGGATCTCGAAATGGTCCGCGTACCGATTGTCGTCGACGGAAGCGTAGAGGCGATGCTGCTCGCCGGCCGCGAGGCCGGGAGGAATGCGCTGGGCACACTATCCGCCGGGGCGGGCACCGCCGGCGGACTGGTCTATTCGGACGAGATCGTCCTGACCAGCGGCGCGCTGATCACTCCGGCGGAGCACCTTGCGACCGTGGATGTTGCCGCGTTTACGACCTACCGCTACCGGCTCTTTCTGGATACGCGTGAGATCACGGGGCCGCCCGCGGCTGTCTTTCGAAACATTCTGATCGTGGGGTTGCTCAGTGTAATCGTCTCCGTGGCTATCGCGGTCGCCGTGGCGCGCTGGGTGTCCGGGCCGGTGCAGGATCTAGCCGGTACGGCAGACGCCATCAGCGGCGGCGCCATCGATGTCCGGGCACCGGTGGCCGGGGCGCCCGAGGTTCGCCGGCTCTCAGAGGCCTTTAACCGGATGCTCGACCGGTTGCTGCTGGTGCAAAGCTCACTTCGCCAGAACACCAGGGAACTGGAACTGGAGATCGAACGTCGTGAGGCGCTGGAAGATCAGTTGGCACACTCGCAAAAGATGGAGGCGGTCGGACTCCTCGCCGGAGGTATCGCGCACGATTTCAATAACATTCTGACGATCGTTCTGGCGCACTGCCAGCTGCTGCTCGAAACCTTGCCCAAGGCGGCGTCCGATCGCGACATGGTCGTGGAAATCACGAAAGCCGCCAATCGCGCCACGGCCCTCACGCGGCAGCTTCTCGTGATCAGTCGCCGCGAGAGCCGCGACAAGAGTATCTTTGATTTGAACAAGGTCGTCGCGAACATGGAGACGTTATTGCGCGGGCCGCTCGGCGAACAGATTACACTGACCACGCAATGCGAAGCGGATCTCCCCGCCGTGGAGGCGGACGAGCCCCAGCTGGAGCAGGTCATTCTTAACCTTGCGGTCAATGCCCGCGACGCGATGCCCGAAGGCGGCACATTGGCTATCACGACGCGAACGGTGGATGTCACGGACGACTCATCGTCGGGAGGTGTGCCCCTGGCGCCGGGCAAATATTGTGTGCTATCGGTGCGCGACAGCGGGTGCGGGATGTCACGCGAAACGATCTCCCGAATGTTTGAGCCCTTCTTCACGACCAAGCAGAAGGGCAAAGGGACCGGGCTCGGACTGGCAACCGTGTATGGTGTGATCCGCCAGAGCAAGGGCGATATCCGTGTCGAGAGTACGCTGGGCACGGGAACGTGCTTCGAGATTCTACTGCCCGCCGTCGCGGAGGCTCCTGCGGACGTCTCGATCTCGGAGTTTCCGGCGACGATGACCATTGGCAGCGGAACGATCCTGGTCGTCGAGGACGATCAGGAAGTGGCGGCCCTGATCACCAAAGTGTTGGAAAGACATGGCTACAACGTGATACCGGCTACGACGATTTCGGCTGCGAAATCCCTCGTATCACGCCAGGGACGGTCCCTGGATCTGCTGCTCTGCGATGTCGTGCTGCCCGATGGCAACGGGCCGGAGCTGGCCGAGGGCCTGAAGATTGACCACGGCGAGCTCAAGGTTGTCTTCATGTCCGGGCATGACCCTACAAGCTGTCGGGGTACGGAATCGACTTCGATTCGCCGGATCTTATGCAGAAGCCTTTTTCGCCGGCGGCGCTGCTCGAACGGGTCGGCCAGGCGTTCACCGCGCGATACCTCTGACACGGCGTATAGCGGCGTCACCCAGCAGATGCCGCAGCGGAATTCTCATCGGGATCGGGTGATTTCGTACGCCCCGGGTCTGGCCCGAGCATCGTTGAGATCCATCGCGTGTCCTCCGACGCACCCAGCGCAATCTTCAGGACCATCGTCAGCGGAACCGAGAGCAGCATCCCCACCGGTCCGAGTACCCAGCCCCAGAAAACGAGGGAGAGAAACACGACCAGCGTCGAAATGCCTAACTCGCGGCCCATGAATCGCGGTTCGGTGAGGCTGCCCACGACGATGTTCACGGTGACGAAGCCCAATGCGGTCGCCACCGCTTTGCCCGGCCCGAATTGGACCAGGGCCATCAAGACGGCCGGGATAGCGGCGAGAATCGAACCGATGTTTGGGACGAAATTCAACAGGAAGGCGAGGATTCCCCACAGCAGCGCGAATTCTACGCCCAGGACGGTGAGCCAGATCCAGATTACGGTACCGGTGATCGCGCTGAAGATTGATTTCACGGCCAGGTACCGCTTGAGGCTCTCGGTGAATTGATGGTAGCCCTGCAGCGAGTCGTCTGGTCGATCGAGCGCTGCTTCAAGCTTTCGTGGAAATCCCGCCGCTTCCAGCAGGATAAACACTACGGTCAGCAGGATCAGAAAGACGTTCGTCAGTGCGCTCCTGAGCCCCTTAAACGTCCTGCCGGCGATGTCGAAGATCTTGCCGGGGTCCACCTGCTCGGTCAGGTCAACAATCCACTGCGGCTGATCCTCTGAATCGGGATCGGATGGCGAGGCTGGCACGGGGCTCCCGGTCGCGCGCGGGTTGACCTCGCCGGGCTCTGCGGGGGCCGCGGAACCAGGCTCGGCCTGATTGATTGTTCGCCTCTCATCGCCGGTGTCCTCGGCATCTTTACCGAACATTTTCTCGAGGTCGTGTTCCTCAAGCCAATCCGTCACGGAACTCCACTTGCGCTCAAGGGTCTCGGTGAAGTTCTTCCGCTGATTCAGAAAGTCGTTCACGGAGTTCCCGACCAACGCCGTCAGCATCCAGCCGATCAGGACGATCAGGGCGAGGATAACGAGGATCGCGATTCCATCTTGAATGCCCTTGCGCTGCAACCAGAAGAGCAGGGGACTGAAGATCAGGGCGATAAACACAGAGAGCAGGAAGGGAACCAGGATCGGGCTCGCGGCCTTCATTCCGGCGACGACGATCACGAAGCACGCCATCGACAAAAGAACGCGCGGTCCTGCTGGGGCCCTGTTCGTGACTTCCATGACGTGTCTCTCTGTCCCGTCCGCAATCCCGGGTCTTGTCCCCGCTGCGGCAATGAATTACACTTCCGCTCCTTATTCAGCCAGCTTAGCTCAGTTGGTAGAGCAGCTGATTTGTAATCAGCAGGTCGTCGGTTCGAGTCCGACAGCTGGCTCCAGTTTTCACTGGTTCAAGCGGGGATAAAATAGTACAGTCCGCACGTGAATGTCGAGGGCCTTCGGTCCGGTGAAACCAGCTTTCACGAAAGGAGAGGCCCACGAATCACACGAATCTTCACGAATGGAGACAAAGATGAAACCGCGGTCTCTCCGCTCTGGAAATTCGCGAAGATTCGCGTGATTCGCGGGCACGAAACTTTGGGAAGCTGCTAGCCCGGATATCTCCCACTTTTCCTACTACGAAAAAGTGTGAGATCTCCGGGCTATAGCCGTCCGCTATACGGGGTCTCGAGCTTGTAGTCTTTCGAGACGCGCCGGATTTCTTTGACCAGTTTCACATCGTGTGTGCGCGTGTGCTCTCCAATCAGGTGAAAGACGTACTGCCTGGCCCATGCCTCACGAATCTCCTTTTCGCCGCGTTCCGCGCGTTCCAGGTTGAAGCGAAAGATCATGTCGCATTGCACATCGGCAGCTTGCCCGATCGCCTGCAGGTACACCTGCGGCAGGTCCGGGTTGTAGCGCCCATACAGCACCAATGGCCGGTCGAGGTAGAGATTACTGGTCATCTGCGGATAGACCATGCAGCGCTCCGTGTCGGTGAAGGTGAGGCGCACATCGGTCAGGACCGGCCGACTGACTTCGCGCATGCGTTTGACGATTCCGATCGGAATGTCCCACCTTCCGTTGCTGACGATATGCGCATCCCCTCGATTGCGGTACGCCAGCAGGTCCAGCAGGTACGCGTTTGCCCATTGGCTGACGCCCATGGAGAAGACCGAGCGCTTTCCATCATTGTCGCGGCTGAAGTCGGCGATGATCCGCGCACTGTCGGTCACACCCGCGGTCGGCAAGCCGTCGGTGATCAGGAGGACGATCTGGGGGCGCCCGGGCGTGCTGGGAACGTTCAGGAGTTCGCGTGTGGAGGCGTAGATATCGGTGTCGCCGTGCGACGTCATGCCGCGGATGAAGGTGCTCGCTTGCTCGCGCGCGGCCTCGGACGTATCGCTCAGTGTTGGGAAACACGATTCGGTCGCGTCGCGAAAGCCGATGACGTTGAATCGGTCGCCCTCCCCGAGCAGGCCTACCGCGTCGAGTAATCCCTGCCGGCAGAAATAGAGGCGTTGCTCCGTGACGCTCGCGGAGCAGTCCTGGACCAGGAGCACATCCTTCTCGAGCACGGGCAGGACCTCGGAGCCCTTGCGCGTGATGTCGAGCCGGAAGTATGCGTAGGGGTCTCCCCGCCTGGGCTGGAAGGTTCGGATCTCAGCGGTAAGGAGATCCTCGATCGGTTTGAGATCGCTAATCTCCTCGGGTTTTTCCGCCACCACCTCCCGCGATACGGCTTCGATCGGCTCGTCGGCGATCAATGTGCCCGCGGGCCCCTCGATCGCGCTGCCGCTGATCTGCGGGGGCTCGAAGTCGATCGCATCCGGGGTCGGCCGGCTGACGCTGGCCATGGCCTGGTGAGAGATCGTCGCCGGCGCGCGGTCGATCGGAATCGGAATGTCGGGAGCGCCGATCATGCGTTCGACCTTTGGGATGTACTGCCGCGGAATCAGGGCCACCTCATCATCCACAATTTTTCGTTCGACCTCGATCAGGGCCTGTTGGGGTTGCCACGTGGTGGGGCTGGGGTCAGGCGTCGCATCCGCCATGGCCAGCGTTTCGCCCTGCAGGAGATCGGCGGGTGCGGCGCGTGGTGCGAACGTTTCACGTGGAACCGCGGCCAGCGCTTCGCGCAGCTCGGGAATCTGGGCCAGGCGCTCGGGGTTGCGCGCGGCGAAATGCTCGTCCATCCGCCGGCCGGGCTCGCTGCCGGAGAAGACATCGCTGATCCTCAAAATTCTTCGTTCGCGCTCCTGGGGCGCCTCGATCTGCCGGACGTGCTGGAAAAGATTGATGGGCGGGAGGTTTATGTACAAAGCGACGTGCAATGCGCAGGAAATCCCGGCCGCAACGGCACCGGCGATGATATTTCGGTCGCGGATGCCGCCGACAAGCCATTCTGTATCAGTTCTAGGCACGGTCAGGGGTCAGGGGTCAGGGGTCAGATCCGAGCGTTGAGCATAGCATTTCTGCCCGCGCGCACCGAGCGCGGAGTCGAAATCTCCGCCATGGCGGAGATTCGGGGCCGCTAATTGGTTGGACACTTGTAGTCTGGAAAACGTTCCCGCAATTCCTCTTCGGTCTTTTTTCGCTCCTCGTCGCGCTCGAGGACTTTGTAGGATTCGATAGCGCGGCACAGGCTGTCGGGAACGATCACGTCGTCGTCGAATAGCAGGGCGACGATCAGGAAGTATCGTACCGCGGTCTCGGGCCGGCTGTCGCATTGCGCGGCGCGCCCCATCCCGGCGAACGCGGCCGCGCGGATGCCGAGCTGCGTGTCCGCGGCGGCCGCATCGGCGGCCTGCTTGTAGAATTTTCCGGCCGCCGCGCAGTCGTCGGCCCGGTACAGCAGATCGCCCAGGCGCAGGGCCGCTTCGGGTGCGTACTCGGTTCGTGCTTTCTGCGCGAGCGCTTTCGTAAATGCGTCGCGCGCCTCGTCCTCCTTGTCGAGCGCCATGTACGCCCGGCCCGCGAGGACCCATCCCAATTGCAGCCAGTTCGGGTCATCCGTGGCCTTGACGATCTGGGCCGCGGCGTCGATCGCCTTGTCGTATTGCTGCTTCTGCATGTGATGGTTTGCCATCCACTCGAGCATGCCCGCGCTGAAACGCGACTTGATCGAGGTGCCCAGCAAGCCCTGCAGAAGCGTCACCGCTTCGTCGAACTTCTCGAGGCCGTGCAGCACGTGACCGAGGTGGAACGTCGCCTTTTGCTTCAGGTCGGGATCCTCGGCCAGCTG
Source organism: Verrucomicrobiota bacterium (assembly GCA_027623315.1). Taxonomy (GTDB): domain Bacteria; phylum Verrucomicrobiota; class Kiritimatiellia; order CAJWTS01; family CAJWTS01; genus JAQBYD01. The sequence continues at coordinate 95,697 of JAQBYD010000001.1, forward strand.
CATGGCCTTGCGAAGATGCGCCTCCGCTTCATCGGGCCGCTCGTTCTCGCTGAGTATGACCCCGTTCCAGAAGTGTGCGCCGGCGAGGTGCTTCGATTTCGGATAGGTTCCGATGAATTCGGTCAGCGTCTTGGCAGCGGCGTCATCGCGCTTGAGGTGGATCTCGCTCATCGCTTTCTGGTAGTGGGCCGTTTCGGCGATTGCATCATCCGGATGCTTTTTGATCAGGTCGGTCCAGTCACGCACGGCCTGGTCATGCTTGCCCTCGCGGGCCAGGCAGAAGCCGGCGGCGAACAGTGATTGCGCGGCCATCGCGTTGGTCGGGTAGTCTTCGACGAGGCGGCGATACTGCTTCGCGGCCTCCGGAAACTGCTCTCGTTTCTGAAGTCGATTCGCCACGCGGTACAGCGCGTCCGCCGCGAGGCGGTGGTCGGGATGCTTGTCGACGAGACGGAGATAGGATTGAACCGACTCGTCGTCCTGGTTCAACGCGGCGTGAGATTCGGCCAGGAGCCAGAGGACGTCGGGTGCGAGGTCCGGGTTCTTGACGTGCGGTTTGGCCATCTGGATGGCCTCGGCGTAGTCGCCCTTACGATAGTGGACCAACGCCTTCTCGTAACCGGCGACCGACGCGTAACGCGACTCCGGATACCGCTTCAGAAGGTCCGCGTAGGTCTGCACCGCCTCGTCGTGCTTCAAGAGTTGCCGTTGGCTGTTGGCCTTCACGTACAGCCACTGCGCGCCCTCGTGGTCGTCAAGGTCGTCCAGTGACACCTTGGCAATCTGTGCCAGCGCCTCCGTGTGCATCCCGGCGTTGTGGAAGGCCCACGCCGCCTGAAGCCGGCCGTCACCGGCGCGCGGATCCCCGGGATACTTCTCCAGGAGGGTCGCGAACGCATGCGCGCTCTTATCGAAGCGTTCGAGCCGGAAGAGCTGGTCGGCGAGCTGGAACCAGGCTTCGGCGCCAACCCGGTCCGTGCCCGCCTTCTGCGCCGCCTCGCTATAGAGCTTGAGCGCCTCCTCGATCTGGCCTTCCTTCTTCAGCGCCTCGGCTCGCGCGAGGAGCGAATAGGAATAGAATTCCGAATCGCCAAACTCTTTGATGACACGTGCAAACTGCGCCGCCGCTTCCGTGTTCTTGCCGGTTTTCTGCAGGGCACTGCCATGCATGTATAGCGCGGCGGCCAGGATCGCGTCGGGGGGCTTCTTGCCGATCAGTTCGGCGAAGAGCTCAGCCGCGGCCTCGTACTGCGCCTCCTCGAAGAAGATTTCCGCGCGCCGGTAGCCCGATCGATGATGGAATTCGCTGTCCGGAAAATCAGAATAGACCCGCTTGTATGCCTTGGCGGCCGCAATCTTGTCTCCGAGCTGCAGTGCGCATTCAGCCATGCGAAAGTAGGCGGCATCGATGCCTTCGGTGTCGGGGTGATTCTCGACCACCGTGCGATACTCCTCCAACGCGGCGCGGTGCAGACCACGCGCGTACAGGCCGTTGGCGAATTGGAGCTGCTGGCCCGGGCTAAGCTCCTGCGCCGCGGCGGGCGCGGCGGCGAGCGCGGCAATCGTCATCAGGGTGACCATTCTCATGGTGCTTTCTCAGGGGGTTTTGCCGTGGCGAACGAAATGTTCCAGATGTCGCACTTGCGACAGACGTCAAGCACGTCGATGACGTGACGGTAGGGCGTCGATTCATCCGCCCGGATCAGTACCGGGTATCCCGGCGAGACCGCGACCAGCTTAGTCAGCAACGAGGTCAACGCCGGCGGGTCGTAGGCCTTCTGGTTGATCTTGACGATTCCGTCCGCAAAGACGTTCATGATGATCTCACCGTACAGGCGGTCCGGTGCATCTCCCGTCTCGGCCGTCGGTAGTGTGATGTCGATCTCGGACTCCCACTGCGAGAAGACCTGCGTCGTGATGAAGAAGCAAAGGAGCAGAAAGACGACATCCAGCATCGGGGTCAGTGGAAATCCCGGATCCGTCGATGCCGCGTTCTCACGAAAGTTCATCGTTTTCCCTCACGCGCAATATGGAGGTCAGGACCTCCATCGAGGCCGCTTCAAGCTGCGAAACGCGCTTGCCGGCGAGGCTGCGGAAATAGGCGTAGAAGGTCATCGCCGGGATCGCGACAATTAATCCGGCGATCGTCGTAATCAACGCCATCGAAACGCCGTGCGCGAGAATGACCGGGCGCACCTTGATCTCCTGGAAGATCAACCCCTGGAACGCCTGCAGCATGCCCAGCACGGTGCCCAGCATCCCGACCATGGGCGCGATGGCGCCGACATCGAGCAGGAAGCGCGTGGGGTCACGAATCCCGTCGGCCTGGCGGCGGCCCTCGGCCTCCATGACGTCCTTGAGCAGCGAGGCGTCGACATGCGTTACGGATTGGATGTAGTTCAGCGCCGCGAGCGTGACCGCGCCGACCGGGCACGGCTTCTGGCTGCACACCAGGCGCGCTTCATTGAGCTCGCCCTCCTGGATCCGCGTCACGAGTTCCTGCAGGATTCCCGCCGGCACGACCTGGCGCGTGCGCAGAATCACGAGCAGGTAGACGACCAGCGCGACGACGAAAACCGACAACACGACGATAATTTTCAGCGGCACACCGCCCTGCGCGAAGATCACCTGCCACGTAATCTGATTTCCCGCACTCTTGATGGCCTCCCCGATCCCGTCCGCCGCCAGGTCCTGCGCGGCGACCGGATGGCCCAGCGGCAGAGCCAGCAACATCATAATCAGGGCGGACTGAATCAGACGGTATCGATACACGGTGTTCTCCTTCGGTTCGGTTAGGTGTGTGAGCGTTTTGATTTCAGATCAGGATAACGGACCCCGAGCAGTTTAGACAATGCCCGCTGACAGTCCATCCGTCGTGACCGGTTCTGCCGGCCGTGCTGCGTCAGTTTTCGCCGCAAGCCCGGCAGATCGAGATTTCCCGGTGCCCCGCGGTGCGTTTTCTGCAGTGCTGCCGTCTGCGGGTCCCGGTCGTTCAAATCAGATAGATGCCGCTTGACGTTCTGGTAGGCGTCCCGGAATGGCATGCCCTCGGCAACCAGCTCAAGGACCCGGTCCGTGGCGAATACGCCCGCGCCGAAGCCGGCTCGCAAGGCCTTGCGGTTCACCTGCAAGGCATCGATCATCGGCACCAGAATTCGCAGGCTGCTGCGCGTGATCTCCACGCCTTGCATCAGCAGACCCTTGGACTCCTGCGCATCCCGGTTGTAGCCGCCCGGCAGGCCCCGCATGATCTCGGCGGTCGTGTGCGCCGCGGAGAGCACGACCGCGGACCGCGCGCGCACCAGTTCCAGGACGTCCGGGTTGTTCTTCTGCGGCATCAGGCTGCTTCCGGTTCCCAGTTCGGCGGGCAGCGTGAAGTATCCGAACTCGGGCAACCCGTACAGCATCAGATCCTGGCTTAAGCGCGAAAGGGTCAACATGACCTGCCCGAGCGCGCCGAGGATAGCCGATTCACATTTACCCCGTGCGCTCGTCGCGTAGAGCACATTGTTCATCACCCGGCTGAAACCGAGCAGTCGCGCGCTGAGTTCCCGGTCAATCGGCAGCGGCACGCCGTATCCGGCAGCGGCGCCGAGCGGGCATTGATCATTCAGAACATACGCGGCGTCTAGAAGGGTCAAATCATCGAGCAGGCTCTCCGCGTGTGCCGAAGCCCAAAGCCCGACGGTGCTCGGCATCGCCGGTTGCATGTGCGTACGTCCGGCCATCGGCACGGACCGGGTTTTCGATGCAAGCTGCGTCAATGCCATGGCCAACGCGATGCACTCATCGATGCATCCGGCGATGGATTCCCGGCTGTAGAGCCGAAGGTCCAACGCCACCTGGTCGTTCCGGCTGCGCGCGGTGTGGACCCGCCGTCCCGCTTCGCCGAGTTTCCGCGTCAGGTGCCGCTCGACCGCCATGTGGACGTCCTGGTCGGCGACCGTGATTCGGAACGTTCCGGCCCGTGCCTGCTGCATCACGTTCACAAGTTCAGCCACGACCCGCTTCTGCTGGGTTGCGGAGATGATTGCCGGCTTAATCGGGACGCGCGCCAGCATGGTGACGTGTGCCGCAGTTCCAAGGCAGTCCACCTCCACCAGCGCCCGGTCCAGCCTGCTGTCATCACCGGCGGTGTAGTCCAGGACGTCGGTCTGGATGGCGCCGACGGTCGTTTTCTGTACGGAAGCAGGCATCCGCGTATCATTACCGATCCCAACCGACAGCCTCAAGCTCAATACTGTACCGTCTATTTGGATTTCGGCGCCGATTCGGCGCCTAGCACCCGCTTCTGCAGATCCGCGAAGCTCGCGTCGGCGGCTTCGAGCAGCCGCCCCAGCGAGCGCTCGCGCTTGCCTTTTGCAAGGGCCTCGAGGAAGGTGCGGTAGGATTGGATCACGGGCTGAAGCTCGCGCGGGTAGCCGAGCCCGACGCGTTCGATCCGAACAATCGTCTGCCACGCAGCGACGTCGACCCACGGCTCGTGCCGCCGTGCGATGGCCTCGTGTAGCCTGACCGGCTGCGTGGTGTCCGCGGCCACGGAGGCAGGCTCGATCGGCACCAGGTGCAGCGCCGCTTCGAGATTACGCAGGACACGCGGCGTCAGCAGGGCGTAGGCCGGGATAATCGTGTGCTGGCGCACAAGCCATTCCTGCCACTTTCGCTCCAGCCCCTCGGGTGATCCGTCCGGCGCGAGGTGCCGTGCGAGCCAGTCGAGTCCGGGGCTCTCGCCGGAGGCCAGCGTGCGGTAGAGACTGTCCAGAACCGCGCCGCGCTCGGGCTGCGCGTACAGCCAGGCGAACAAGATCCCGTACAGATGGCGCCGGCGTTGCACCTCGTCCGGCGCGACGTCCTGCACGACGTCGGCAATGCCCGGGGCCGCACCGGATTCGAGCATGCCCAGGACGAGGTCATGATTTCGCGCACGCACCACTTCGTCGAGGCGTTGCGCCAATCCTTCGGCAAGCCATGTCGGCACCGCGGGCGGATGATCGCCGCCATACTTGTGGACCGCAACGCGACTCAAGAGCAGGCTCGCGAAGACGGCCGTGAAGGTCTCGCTGTCGGCGTGGTCCATGTTGATCACGCGCATGCGTTGGACCATGCGCTTGCCCTCCAGCCATTGCTTCGCGAGAATGCGCCCTCGCGCGTCGGCGGCGTCAAGGCGCAGTTCGATTCTGAGGGCGTCACCGGCCGGCAGTGAAATGCGCTCCTTAAGTCGCCGCTCGACGCGGACGCAGAGCTCCTCGCTGACCAGGGAGATCCGCGCGACGCGGAGCGAATCCGGGCCCGTGATCAGAAATCGATGACCGCTGGAGTAGACTCCTTTGAGCGCGGGCTCGTTGGTGGATCTCCAGAGCGGCAACGATTGCTGGGCCCGCGTGGCCCCGGGCAGATAGAGGCCCAGAAGGGCAACCGGAATCGCGAGGACGTGATGGTGGCGCGTGCCGGTTGTTCGACCGCGCCGTTTATCGCGTGAGCGTGAAACGGACCCTGTTGTCTTCGAGCACAACCGTGCTGATGTTGTCGAATTCGGCTTCATGCTTGAATCCCGCGAGCACGCGTCGCCTGGCAGCCGACACGAGGATCGCCTTGAAGGGGAAAGGGAAGGGGACGTGACCGAGGGATGCTCGCGTGATCTCGACGACGCCCTCATCGGCCGTGCCGGTGAGCGTGTACTCCAGGTGCCAGAGCGGCGTCTCGTACTCGCCCACGATGAGCGGCCCGTAGGATTTACGGACCTGTAACTGAAATTGGCCCTCGGCGAGATCGGCGAAAACGGCGGCGTCGGGCTTGGCGTCGATCTTCTTCTTGCGCGTGTCGTGCTCCTCCCCGGTCGCCGGTTTCTGGTCGCGTTCTTTTTTACGCGCCGCCTCCTCGGCCTTGCGGAGCATCACGTAGGCCAGGTAGGCATTCAGATCCTTCTCGCTCATGGAGCGCGTGAGCGAACCCTTGGATTTCAGTTCGACGGCGACGGTCTCCAGTTTGGCCGCCACTGCGTGGCCCTGGCGCGGGTCGCCTGGGCCGGCGCCGATGGTCGTGGGCCAGAAGGCGACACCAATTGCCGCGACGATCAGGAGGCCAATCAGTGTCAGGACGTTCTTGCGGCGCTTCGGCGCGCGCTTCTGCTTGAGTTGACGCGCGACCTCATCCGGTGTGAGGGCGTCCGCATTGAGGCGTACGCCGCAGCGTGCGCAAAATATTCGTCCGAGGTCATTGTCGTGACCACATTGCTCGCAGGGCACCGTGATTAGCATGACCGGTCAGGTGCGTGCAGCGGCTGCCGGGCGCGGGTCAGTCGCTGGACGCGCTCTTTCCCTTCGATTCGGATTTGGATTCGGACTTGGATTCGGACTTGGATCCGGACTTGGATTCGGACTTGGATTCGGACTTGGATCCGGACTTGGATTCGGTCTTCTTGCCGTCGCTACTCGAGGATGAACTGCTTGAGGGGTCCGTGTCCGCCTTGGCCGCCTTCTTGTAGCTCTCGCTCCGGTAGTCGGTCTCGTAGAATCCGCTTCCCTTGAAGATGATGCCTGCACCGGTACCGATCAGGCGTTTGATCTTGCCGCGGCACTTTGGGCAGCGCTTCAGGGGCTCGGCCTTAATGCTCTGAAACTGCTCGAACGCGTGGTTGCACTTCTGGCATTCATATTCGTAGGTAGGCATAAACGGGGACTCCCCTTTCTAAGGTATGGAACCGTGAACAGTATCGCCCCGTTTCGGCACATGTCAATGTTGCGCGTCACGACGGAACGGCGCAACCCAGGGACGGCATACCGCCTTGCAGCCCGGGGAAAACTCGGACAGACTGCCGGGCCATGAGCTTTGACCACCGTCGCTATATGGATGAGAAGCGCTTGTGGGTGAATGCCGAGTTGGAGACGCGCTTAGCGTCGTCCGGCACACCGCCGGTTGAGCTGCACGACGCCATGCGCTACGCGATCCTGGGGGGCGGGAAGCGTCTTCGCGCCGTGATCTGCCTCGCGTGCGCCGACGCCGCCGGCGGTGCCCCGGGCGTCGCGGCGGGGCCGGCGCTTGCCCTGGAGCTCCTGCACGGATACACACTGATTCATGACGATCTGCCCTGCATGGACGACGACGACATCCGGCGCGGGCTCCCCACCGTGCACGTCAAGTACGGCCAGGCCGCCGCCGTGCTGGCCGGCGACGCCCTGCAGGCGCTGGCCTTCGAATGGGCGGCGGCGGGTGCCGCGCCCGCCCCGCATACGCCAACCGCGATCGTGACCGAACTCGCACAGGCCGCGGGCAGCCTTGGTGTCGTGGGCGGACAGGTCATGGACCTCGCGGCGGAGCAGGAGCAGCCTTCCGCGGAAGCCGTCGCGCGAATTCACCGCCTCAAGACCGCCATGCTCTTTCGCTGCGCGGCACGAATGGGAGCCATCGCCGCGGGTGCCGGCGATGAAATCCTTGCCGGCCTGACGCAGTACGGAGAAAACGTTGGGTTGGCGTTTCAGATCGCGGACGATGTGCTGAATGCGTCGTCTACCGCACAGCAGATCGGAAAGCCGGCCGGAAGCGACGCGGAACGCAGCAAAACCACGGCCGTTGCCGTCTACGGACTCGATGGCGCGCGACAGCGCGCGGACGACCTCGTCTCGGCGGCCGTCGACGCTCTGGTGGGCCTGCCCGGCCCGGTCGATCCGCTTCACGCCATCGCGCACTACATTACGTCTCGGACGCACTGAGTTGAAACTTCCCCAGATTTTGGGCCCCCTGTAGCAGGGCTTCGTGCCCTCGCGCGGCGCGGGGGCAAGCTCAGCACGGTACAGGGCAGGCACGAATCACTCGAATCGACGCGAACGACGGTAAGAGAGACCTCGGTGTTCGATTCCGCGGCCAGGCCATCCGGTATGTGGGTATGTGAGTATGTGGGAAAGATCGGAAAAGGACCTCGTGTCGGGGCATTCTCCAACTCCCAAACCCACGCACACACACACACCCACGCCGCTCAGGTTGCTCAGCCGGCGTGACTGCCTGCGCCGGAGAGGATCTGCAACTGGTCGCGTAATTCAGCGGCGCGCTCGTATTGTTCGGCGGCGATGGCCTGCTGCAATTCTTTTTCGATTCGTTCCGCATCGCTGATCGGCCGGTTTTCTTCCAGTTCGTGAGCCATCTGATGCAGCGTCGAGAGCGACCGCTCGCGTTCGTAGTCGAAAGTCGGATTATCGACCGCGTCGAGCGTTTCGATCGTATCAATTGCCTCGCGGATGATGTCGAGTGCCTGATTTTGCCGATGGCCTTCGACCTCCATCATGGCGCTCGCAATCCGGTTGAACCGGATGATGTAGGGCCGCCACTGCTCCAGGTAATCACGGTCTTCGTCCTGTTCGGCATAGCGATGTACGAAATCAAAGAGCCCGATATTGCGTCGCGTGTCACGCTCGGTGCGAGTCCAGTCCTGGATATGGAACAGGTGCAGGTAGCGGTAATAATAAAGCACGCCCTCACTGAAAAGCTCGGCGCACTCTTCGTTGATCAGCTTAAAGGAACCCTCCGCTCCCCGCGCGCGCGCTTCGCCGAGACGCTCGCGATGATAGTCGAGTGCGGATTCGCTGCCATTCGGGCGCAGGCCATCCGGTCGTCCGTCCATCTCGTATTGTTCGATCCCCATCGGCAGGCGAACCTGGAGCAACTGGCGACCGTCGTGGTCCTGTACGATGCGCACATTCTGGTCGGGGTCGTAAGGCCACGCGCTCAAGATTTTCTGAAGCTCACTACCACTCATGATTACGCAGCGTAGCATGGCGCGTCGGGAAACCCAAACGGATTATTTCTTCTGCCCTGGCGCGCGACGGAAAATTTCGTGTTGCATTCCGCCGCGAACGTAGATCATGATCCGGCATTCGGGCGGTGTCGTATTGTGGACAAGTTTTTCATCACTGGTGGTCAGGGCTGCATCGGGGCGTGGATCGTGCGCCGCTTGCTCGACGAAGGAACGCCCTTCACGATTTTCGACCTCGCGCCGAACGACCAGATCCTGCAGCAACTCCTGAGTGCGGACGAGTCGGCGTCACTGCAACGCATTTTCGGAGACGTTAGCGTCACGCAGACGGTTGAACAGGCCGTGCAGGAATCCGGCGCGACAGCGATCATCCACCTCGCCGGACTTCAGATTCCAACCTGTCGCGCGAATCCGGTGCTCGGAGCGACGGTTAACGTACTCGGAACGCTGAACGTCTTCGAGGCGGCGCGCAAGAGCGAGGGGAGAATCCGGAGCGTGGCCTACGCGTCCAGTGCCGCGGTGATCGGACCACCCGAAGATTACGACGGCCCGATCGTCGACGACACCCCGCATCGGCCACGGACGCATTATGGCTATTTCAAGCTGACCAACGAGGGCAACGCCCGGATCTTCTGGCAGGATCACGGGGTTGCCAGCGCCGGGCTGCGCCCGTATGCGGTGTATGGCATCGGCAGGGAACTAGGCCTCTCCAGCGGGCCCAGTCTCGCGCTGCGCGCGACGGCGGCGGGACAGGATTACACCATCTCGTTCAGCGGGCCCTGCGGATTTACCTATACACGCGACATCGCCGACCAATTCATCGGTTGTGCGCGCAAGGCAACCGCCGGGGCCAGCGCACTCAATGTGGTCGGCCACTGCGGTACGGTCGAAGATTTCATCAGCGTTATCGAAGAGGTGGCACCCGACGCGCGCGGGAGCATCCGCTGCGAAGGCGGGCCGCTGCCCGTGGCTGCCGTGATCGACGAGACCGGCCTGCGCGAGCTGCTCGGGACCGTACCCCTGACACCCCTCGCCGATTCGATCCGCGACACCATCGACCGATACAAAGATCTCTTTGACCGGGGTGTCCTACAGCCCTAAACTTTCCGCGCCCGGCGCAGACGCGGGGCGCTGACGAGGACGATAGCCGCAAGGAGGTAACCGCAATGAAACGCTCTGAAATCAACAATGAGATTCGTGAAACGATCGGGTTCCTGGAGACGCACCACTTCGCCCTGCCGCCCTTCGCCGCCTGGACACCCGACGACTGGCAGAGCGTGGGGCACGAAGCCGACGAGATTCGTTCACGTTCCCTGGGCTGGGACGTCACCGATTTCGGGTCGGGCCGCTTCCCGGAGATAGGGCTGACGGTTTTTACCATCCGCAACGGCAAGGTGGATGATCCGGATAACGAAAAAATCTATGCCGAGAAGGTCCTGATCGTGAAAGAGAACCAGGTCACGCCGTTTCATTTCCACTTTTCGAAGACCGAGGACATTATCAATCGTGGCGGAGGAGATCTGACGATTGACCTCTACAACTCAGATGGTGAGGGTAATTTCGTCGAGACGGAGGTGCGTGTGAACTGCGATGGCGTCACGCGCACCGTTCCCGCCGGCGGAACGGTCGTGTTGGGACTTGGTGAGAGCATCACGCTGGTGCCCGGCCTCTATCACGAGTTCAAAGGTGTGCCCGGCAGCGGAACGGTGCTGGTGGGGGAAGTGTCATCCGTGAACGACGACAACGTCGACAACCGCTTCCAGACTCCGCTGCCCCGCTACCCGGAAATCGAGGAAGACGAGCCCCCGCTCCGATTGCTGTGTAACGAGTATCCAGGGGCCCAACCGCCCGTGAGCTGACCGATCAGTCGGATCCGCCCGATTTTGGGTCAGCCATGCCTGCCAAAGAATTTTCACTCGAACCCCAGCGTGTCGACCCTGTCAGCACGCCCTATTGGCGCATCCAGACGGCGCTACCGGTTCCCGATTCATTGTGGATTCGCGTGATTCGTGGGCACAAAATCCGGGAGGTTTCAGACCGGCAGTTACCCGCCGTACTTCGGCCGCCAGGTCTTCACCGGCACGCGCGCGCGGTCGAGGACCTTGAGTACCTCGATCACGCTCTCCGGCGTCACGACCCGCTTGCCGCGCTCGCGCAGGACCGCGTAGACATTGTCGTAGAACGTCGTCTTATCACGCGACTCGACCTTCATGATCTTCTCGCGCCACGGGAGTCTATCCGCGTTTCCGTAGCGTCGTCCCTCGGGAGGGCGAGTATCCACGGGAAATTCCTTAACCTTCTTAGGGTCGAAGTAGCGAATCGTCGTCGTTCCGCCGTCGCAGGTCAGCGTGCCGCAACTGCCGAGAATGAGCAGCATCGGGAGCGACGCGTTCGTTGCGGTAGGGACCGCGGATGGCGCGGATATACGCGGATGCTTTCGAGGTGGTGCAGTGTGAAGCAGCGCGAGTTCTGCTCGCCCTGATTCACACGGCCGTATCTGGACTCAGCTTCGTCAGGTCGAATCCGCGCCCATCCGTGTCATCCGCGGTCTCTTCTCTGCCGGGAGCGCGGGCGTTGCATCGTTGACAACCCACCCTCGAATCCGCGACCGTAAGCGAAAATGAGGAGCACTTAATGCCTAAAGCAAAGAAACCTATCGGATTTGGAATCGTCGGACTCGGAAACATCGCGGACTTTCACGCCCAGGCCGCCCGGGCGTTGCGCGGCGGGCGTCTACATAGCTGCTTCAGCCGGTCGCAGAAGAAGGCGGACGCGTTCGGGAAGAAGTACCGTGCGCTCGGATACAGCGACTGGAATGCCTTTCTCGCCGATCCGGAGCTGGATGTCGTCACGATCTGCACCCCTTCCGGTGCGCATCTCGGGGCTGCATTGGCTGCCGCGAAGGCGAAGAAGCACGTGATCGTCGAGAAGCCGCTTGAGGTGACTCCCGCGAGATGCCGGCGCATCATCCAGGCCTGCAAACGCAACCGCGTCAAGCTGGTCACGATCTTCCCTTCGCGTTTCAAGGACGTGAACCTGGCGATGAAGGATGCAATCGGTTCGAAGCGTCTCGGAAAACTCGTCAACGGCAGTGCCTGCGTGAAGTGGTTTCGCGATCAGAAATATTACGACTCCGGTGCCTGGCGCGGAACGTGGGCGCTCGACGGCGGCGGCTGCCTGATGAACCAGTCGATCCACAACGTCGACCTCCTGCTCTGGCTCATGGGTGACGTGACGGAGGTCATGGCGTACGCAGACCGGCCCTCACGCAAGCGGATCGAAGTCGAGACCAACCTCGTCGCCGCCCTCAAATTCGCCAACGGCGCGCTGGGCACGATCGAGGCCTCCACGGAGATCTTTCCCGGCTATCCCAAGGAGATCGAGATCTCCGGCACGCGTGGCACGATCGCGGCCGTCGAAGAGGATCTCGTCAATTGGGACTTTGAGAAGCCACTGGCGAACGACAAGGCGATCCGGAAGAAGTTCGCGGTCAAGGTCGGTGGCAGCGGCGGGGCCTCAGATCCACTCGCGATCAGCTTCGAAGGTCACCGGCGCCAGTTCCAGGAACTCGTCGACGTGATCCGGCGAAAGAAGCGGAATCTGACTTGTGATGGTCAGGAGGGCATTCGCAGCGTGAAGCTGATCGACGCGATCTACCAGAGCGTACGCACGGGAAAAGCTGTGAAAGTGCGCTGAAAAAAGGAACGCACCCCACCGATCATCATCCCAGCGGAAACCCACCGTGGCACGACCTTCCAGGTCGTGCTCTGCTGAGCCATTGACAGGCGCGCAGAACATGTGCTAAATTAGGACTGAATTTGAACCCATATTAGGAGACGCGAAATGAAGTTGAGCCAGATTGTAATCCCGGTCAGCGAGGCGAAGAATAACACGGCGAAGATGATCGACGACGTCGTGAAAAAGCGGAGACCTGCGGTCATAACGCAGAATGGTCGGGCTCGGGTCATCGTCCAGGATCTCCGCAGTTACGAGGAGATGCAGGAGAGCCTCGCTATGCTGAAAATCGCCGCGCTGGGTCGAATTGACGTCCGGGACGGTAAGATCAAGCCTCTTCGGAAGGCGTTCGCCGATGTGCGCAAGCAGATTCGCGAGCGCCAATCCGAATGACGCACCGCGTCTACGTCACAGATGAGGCTGGAAAAGACCTGCTGGACATCTGGGAGTACGTCATGCTGCACGATGTGCCGGGCCGGGCAGATCAGCTTCTCGACCGGCTTGAGCAGACATGTCGCAAGCTCGTCCACTCGCCGGAGAAGGGACACCAGCCTCCCGAGCTGGCGCGAATCGGCGTAGATCTTTATCGCGAAGTGCACTACAAGCCGTATCGCATCATCTACGAAGTCAGCGGCCGTGATGTTTTCGTGCACGCGGTTCTGGACGGACGCCGCGACCTGCAATCGGTCCTTGAGAGACGTCTATTGCGTTAACCTCCTAACGAATGCAGACAGAGATAGAGCCGCGGATTACTGAGGAAGGCGGGTTTTCGACCCGCCCAAGCAAGACGCCGCTTTGTGAATAGGGGATACGGTGCGCTGCTATTGCGTGTTTCATGCCGCAACCGGATTGTGGTATGATCTGCTGCACGGTTGCGAGGAGTAGACAATGCCGATATACGAATACCAGGCAAAGGATGAGGACAAGAGCTGCAAACACTGCGTCGACGGCTTTGAGCTGATGCGGAAGATGTCGGATGCGCCGCTCGAAGCCTGCCCGGAATGCGCGGCGCCCGTGACCAAGCTCATCTCCGCTCCCGCCGTGGGTCGCTCTGAGAGCGGGCTGGACGACCGGGCCAAGAGCGCCGGCTTCCACAAGCTCGAACGTCGGGACAAGGGAACGTACGAAAAGAAGTATTAGCGAAAAGCGGGACCGGGGTGCCGCAAGGGTCACCCGGTCCCGCTGTTGCGTTGTCCGCATACGGGCCCGTAAGTGCCGCCCATCCCTCGAAAGCAGAGCTTCAGGGGCCCGGAAGGTCCAGCCGTGAGAAATCGCGGGGCTTCGGTCTCTGTTGGGTTGTCGAACCCGAGGTCCGTAGTCTACAGTCCTCATTCCTTTCCGGAGAGGTGTCAGAGTGGCCGAATGAGCACGCTTGGAAAGCGTGTGTACCGCAAGGTACCGCGGGTTCGAATCCCGCCCTCTCCGCCATACCAATTCGTGACGATAGGGATCGCTGGCGGTTCTTGGATGGGCTGAGCGAGCGGGTAGAGACGTACGGCGTCGTGCTGCACCAGTACGTTCTAATGCAGAACCACTTCCACCTGGTGGTCGAGACTCCGCTCGGCAACTGCTCTGCCTTCATGCAGTCGCTCCTGACCGCCTATACGGTGTACTTCAACCTTCGCCACAAGCGCCACGGCCACCTATTCGACGGTCGCTACAAAGCTAGACTTGTAGATGGAGACTCCTGTCTGCTCTCCCTCTCTCGCTATGTCCATCTGAATCCTGCGAGGGTCGCGCAATGGTGCGACGCCCCCACGGCTGATCAGCGCCGGTATGTGCGTTCCTATCCGTGGAGCAGCTATGCGCAGTACATCGGAAGGCGCAAACACGTAGAATTCGTTACATACGGTCCGACACTGGCGCTGATAGGGAAACGGGACGTGGCTCGCAGATATCGCACCTTCGTGGAGGCCGGGTTGGGGGAGGTCGACGAGGCGTTCATATCCGAGCTGAAGGTCTCTCCCCTCGGCATCGGGGACATTGCATTCCATGACTGGGTTCATGAACAGTACATTGCGCTGCTGAGCAAGGCACGTCGGCCCGAGGATGTAGCCTTCAGGCAGCCCGAGGCGCTGCTGGGGGCGGCAGAGGTGCTGGGCGTGTTGTCCGCCGTACTGGGGTGTGGCCATGACGCCTTTAGCGTGCGCCAGCGCGGCACAGCAGTACGAGCGTTTGCCGCCCAGTTCCTGCGCCGGTATGCAGGGCTGGAGCAGCGTGCCATCGCGGATGTGGTTGGGTTGCGCACGGGTGCCGCGATCAGTTATCAACTGAAACGCTACGGGGAACTGGTTGCTTCAGATCGTCAGTTGCGCCGGAAGGCGGAACGCTGTAAAGCAGAGCTGGATGGATTGGTGTCGCGTGTCAGGCCGGTATAAATGATGTCGCGCACAGCACGCTATTTACTATTCTAAGGGCTGACCCCCATGGCCTGGACCCCCATGGCCTGGCCTCCCATGGCCTCTTCCTGGTACTCTGACCCCCATGGCCGGAAACAGCATTGACTCACACGAGCTGCCTTACTGTAGTGTAAGGAGTTAACGAAACGTAAGGAGGCAACTATGGTCACAGCTACCGTGACAAGCAAGCCGTGGGAGCAGCCGGAGTTGACGGGCCTGGGACGCCTGCCCATGCGCGCGACGCTATTCCCTTTCAAAGACGAGCGCAGCGCGCTGGCCATGGACCCCGGCGCGTCGCCCTGGGTCAAGAGCCTGAATGGGTCATGGAAGTTCAAGCTTTACGACCGACCCGAAGAGGTGCCGACGGCGTCCCTGTCGCCGCGCTGCCGGGATGGCAAGTGGGACCAGATCAGCGTGCCCGCCAACTGGACGATGCAGGGGTACGATAAGCCCCATTACACCAATGCACAGATGCCGTTCACCAATGCCCCCCCTTTGGTCCCGGAGCAGAATCCGGCGGGCGTCTATCGCACGCGTTTCACACTACCCGTCGCATGGAAAAAGCGGCGCACGGTCATCCACTTCGGCGGCGGGGAGAGCTGCTACACCGTGCACCTGAATGGCGTTCAGGTGGGCATGGCCAAGGACTCGCGCTTGCCATCCGAGTTCGACCTCACGCCGCATATCGTAGACGGCGAGAACAGCCTGGCCGTGATGGTGATCCGTTGGTCGGATGGTTCTTACGTGGAGGACCAGGACCACTGGTGGATGGCCGGGCTCTATCGGGACGTTTACCTCTACAGCACGGGCGGCGCCTATCTTGAAGACGTGCACGTCGCAGCCGGCTTGGATGCGGCCTACCGGCACGGCGAACTTTCCATTACGACATCCATCAACTTCACGCACGATCCATGGGGCGGGCGGGACTTCCAGATCTGCTCACAGCTCTACGACGGCAAGGGACGCAAGGTGTTTCCCAAGCCCCTACTCGCCGCGGCCAGCCGCAAGTATCGCAAGCAAACCTATCGCATCGACCAGCAGGCCGGCGTCAAGAATGTTGCCGCCTGGTCAGCGGAGCGGCCCGCCCTGTACACACTCGTCGTGACGCTTCTCGACGATAAGGGCAAGCCGCTGGAGACCACATCCACGCGGATCGGATTCAAGAGCGTGAAGGTGGCAAACCGTCAACTGCTTCTAAACGGCCAGCCGGTTCTGATCAAAGGCGTTAATCGCCACGATCATCATCCCGAGACAGGGAAGACCATCGACCGTGCAACCATGCTCAAGGACATCTTCCTGCTCAAGCAGTTCAACTTCAACGCGGTGCGCACCAGCCACTACCCGAACGATCCGCTCTGGTACGATCTCTGTGATGAATACGGCATCCTGGTGATCGATGAAGCCAACCTGGAAGCGCATGCCAATTACGATACGCTCTGCCGTGATCCGCGCTGGCAGCAAAGCTTCTTCGAGCGCATCACGAGAATGGTCGTGCGCGACAAGAACCATGCCTGCATCTTCGCATGGAGTCTCGGCAACGAGACGGGCTATGGAGTTAACCACGACCTGGCTGCCGACTGGGTCCGCGCCTATGACCCCACGCGGCTGATTCATCACGAGGGGGCGGTGCAGTCCGCCTGGAACCAGGGCGGCAACGAGTATGATGCCGGCGGCGAGCGCGCCAATGACTTCCATAACCCCATGTACCCGAGCATTCAGTCGATCATAGAGTGGGCCAGGACTACCAAGGATCCGCGCCCCTTCATCATGTGTGAGTACGCGCACGCGATGGGCAATTCCAGCGGCTGCCTGAAGGAGTACTGGGATGCGATCTATAGGTATCGCGGCCTGCAAGGCGGCTTCATCTGGGACTGGGTCGATCAGGGCCTGACGAAGGTGGACGGGAAGGGCCGCCGCTTCTGGGCTTACGGCGGGGACTTCGGGGACACGCCCAACGATGTGAACTTCTGCTGCAACGGAATGATCGCGCCCGACCGCACTCCGCATCCCGCCATGTTTGAGTTCAAATACCTGGTTCAGCCCATCAAGGTGAAGGCGACGGATCTGAAGACAGGCGAGTTCGAGGTGACCAACACCGATTTCTTTATCTCCAGCGACTGGCTCGCGGGCGAGTGGCTTGTGGAAGCAGGTGGTCGAGTCGTTCAGCGGGGCAAGCTGCCCGCGCTTGCCATTATGCCCCAGGCTCATAAGAGGGTGCGAATCCAGTGGCGGGAACCAAAGGTTGCGTACGGCGAAGACGTCTTCCTGACGGTGCGCTTTCGCACGAAGAAGACGATGCCCTGGTGCGGCAAGGGGCACGATGTTGCACACCAGCAATTCAGGCTGCCCATCGCACATACGATCAAGCCGTCTGTGGCGCGAAGGGGCGGCGGCGTGACCGTGGTCGATAAGAGCAACATGGCTCGCATCAAGGGCGAAGACGGATTCGAGGTGACGGTCGACAAGAAGAGGGGGCTTCTCGCGAAGGTGGCTGTCGCGGGCAGGGACGTCGTGACCCGTGGCCCCGTTTTCAACATCTGGCGCGCTCCCCTCGACAACGATGGGGTCAAGGGCAAGGCGGACGAGTGGAACAGCGACTGGAAGCCGCTGGGGCACTGGATGAGAAGCGGGTTCGACAGACTCACCCCTGTGCTGAAGAAGCTCGATCTAAGGCAGAAGGGCGGGACGGTCATGCTCAAGATGGAGCACTGCTACACCTGCCGCGGCAGCCGCAAGGGATTCGATCACATGCAGACGTATCGGATTCACGCTGACGGCCTCATCGAGGTAGAGAACGTCTTCAAGGCGGATGAGGGCGTTACCAACATGCCGCGCCTCGGCGTCCGCATGACCATCGCCGGCGGATTCGAGCAGTTGGCCTGGTACGGGCTCGGACCGCACGAGACCTATGCCGATCGCAAGGCCGGAGCCTTGGTAGGACGCTTCGACGGTACCGTACGCGAGCAGTATTATCCCTACATTCTGCCGCAGGAAAACGGCAACAAGGAGGATGTCCGCTGGTTCAGCCTGGCCGACCGCAAGGGCCTTGGGCTCAAGGTGCAAGCAAAGGGGGCTCTAAATTTCTCCGCGCACCACTTTACACCAGAGGATTTGACCCGTGCTTACCACACGAATGAGGTGGAGCAGCGTGGGGAGATCACGGTGCTGATGGATTGCATTCAGCGCGGTGTTGGAACGGCCAGTTGCGGCCCGGACACGCTGGAGAAGTACTGCATAAAGCCCGGCACGCATCGCTTTCGCTACGCGCTGCGATTTGGGCGGTGAAAATTTGACGGCATCAGCTTCACTTTGCCAGAAAACCTCCATCCACGGGCAGTACGTGCCCGGTGACCATGCTCGATGCGTCGCCGGCAAGAAAGACGCAGGCACCCACCATGTCCTGTGGTTCCGCCAGGCGCCCGAGCGGAATGCGGGCGATCATGGCGGTTTCCAATTCTCCGGGTGCCCCATGTTTCGGGTTCTTAAATAGGGCTTCCAGAGGTGCCGTGCGCGTTTGGCAGGGCGCGATGCCGTTCACGCGAATACCGTGTGACGCCCATTCCACCGCCGTTTCGCGGATGAGAGCGTTCAATCCGCCTTTGGCCATGGCGTACGCCCCGGTGCCCCGGCCCATCGCGGCGAAACCCGCGATGCTGCTGAATTGAATCACGCTGCCGCCGCTGCCCTGAGGAATCATGACCTGTGCCGCCGCCCGGGAGATCCGAAACGCGCCGCCCAGGCACACATCAAGTGTGCGCTGAAATACGGCGTCCGGCATTTCCGCCACGGGCATCAGCACCGAGGCGAACGCCAGGTTGACCACCACATCCACGCGCCCGAACGCCGCGTCCGCATCCTTGAAAACCTGTACGACCGAATCGGCCATGCGGACATCGCAACCGACGCCCACGGCTTGCCTGGGCGGCGTCGACAGGCTTGCCGCCAGTTCGCGCGCGGCGGGCGCCTCCAGATCGGCCAGCACCAGGCTCGCGCCGTGCTCCGACAGCCCGGCCGCCACCGTTCCCCCAATGCCACCACACGCGCCAAACACCACGGCAACTTTGCCCGAAAGATCGAATGGGTTTGGTGATGTTCCGCCAGGCGATTGTCTTGTGGTTTCGGACATCGGGTGGAGGATGCGTGCGCGAGGGCTGTGCCTACTTGGCGGTCGGGACGAGGCAGACGCTTTCGGTCGTGCTGCGTGTGAAGACCTTGCCGTCTGCGTAGGAAGGCGCAATCCAGCACTGCTTATTCTGGAACATCGGCAGACGGCCGAGTTCCTTGTACGCCGTCGGGGACGCTTCGGCGAGCACGAGCTCGCCGGAAACGGTCTGGACCACGAGCGTGTCGCCGACGCGGATCAGGCCGCCCTGGCTTCCGAACCCGGGCTGACTCCACTGCGTGGCGCCGGTCTCGATATCCAGGCAAATCAACGGGCATTGGTTGTTCTTAAAGCCGTCCAGGCAGTAGATGTAGCCGTCGCTGTGAACACCGCTGGCCCAGTGATTCTGGATGCCGTTGAGCCAGAGCTTCTCCGCGATCCATTTGCCATCCGCAGCGCTGATTCGGCATGCTCCCGCACCGACCCCGTACCCCGCGGAGCAGTAGACGATGTCGCCGTTCTTGCCGCCGACAATGGGCGAGGCGGCCGTCGATGTATTGTATCGGAAGGAAAACCGCCAGAGCACCGCTCCCGCCTTCGGCTCCACCGACACGAGACCGCTGGCCATGAAGCATATCACCTGTTTCTGCCCGCCGATCGTCGCCACCGTCGGCGTGGCGTGCGTATGCACTTCGTCGGTAACGGCCCACGCTTCCTTCCCGGTTTCCGCGTCGAACGCCAGGATCCCCTTGCCCGGGCCGCCGCCGACCACCACGACCAGGTCGTCCACAAGCACCGCCGATGCCGCGGGGCCCCACCCAATCGATCTTCCGGCGTACTCCGCCTGGATGTCGTGCCGCCAGATCTCGCCGCCCTTGGCCAGGTCGAGACAGACCAGTTTCATGAACGAACCGTAGACGTAAACTTTGCCGTTAGCGATGGCGGGCGTCGCCCGTGGCCCTTTGCCATTGCCGTCGGTATTGGTTTTGTCGTCAATCGACGTTGCCCAAAGTTCATTTCCTGTGGCCACGTCAAGACACACGACGGATTCGCCCGTGCCGCGCATAACGAACACCAGGGCCTTGTCGCCGGCTACCGCAATTTCTGAGAATGAAGCGTCCGACGTTACGCGCCAGGCCTCCTTCACGCTGTCTGCCGTCAGTTGCCGGGGCGAAGTCTTCGTTTCCGATACTCCCGCCGCGTCGCGTCCTCGATAGCCGGGCCAATCCGCCGACACACGCGAGACGTGAGTTAGAAGAACCGCCAGTATTGCCGCCGAAATAACCGCTGCTTTCATACGCCTCCTGCTTTGATTCTCTGCTGTGGATCCATTCTCGGAATTACTAAAACTCTAGCGTCAGGGGGCGTCACGGGGCGGCGGCAGGAGCGGCGGGCGGCTTGGGGAGCTTGTCGAGATACGCCGTCAAGGTCACGTGTCCCTGCGGGTCGGCCACGAGTGTGTTGAACGTGGCGGGGTTGTTCGCGCAGGCCTCCTGCAGCACTTTTGAAAGATATTGCCCGCAGACCGGGAACGCCATCTGCGCGTCTCCCTTCATGACCTCGTAGAACCACGCAGCGTAACGCTTGTCGCCTTGCTCTGCCAGGTCCTTCAGGCTCGCCTCAATCTTTTGCGCAACCGGTGACTTGGCCTTCTTGAACTCCCCAATCATGCCGACCAGGCTGAGATCGCGCATTTCCATCATCAGCGGCGCCAGGACGGCGACGGCGTTCCCCTTGCGCAGAGCCCGCTTCAGGAACAAGAGCGAAACGTCGCCGTACCCCTTTAACACGCTGCTTGCCGCGGCGACATCTTCCGGCTTGGCGGAGGAGAGCCCGGGGATGGCCTTTTCGATCTGAGCGAGAATGTCCGCCGACGGAGGGGTCGTCAAGACGGCCGCTGGAATTACTTCACGAGCGCCGCCCGGCGGTATCCACGATAGTTGTACCTGGTTAGCCCCGCTGTTTTGCCAGAAATCCACCCGCAGCTTCTGCAGCCCCTTCGCAAGCGAGACGGTATCCTTCTTGTGCTCACCACTCCAGCCCGTACCGTACGCGACATGCTGATTGTTCACCCACACGTTCGCTGCGCCGTGCGCGTTGACGATAAAGGTATAGTCCCCCGCATTGTCGATGTTCAGGAATCCGGACCAGCGCGCGGACATGTCGTCCTGCCGCTTGTCCGGGTATGGGAATTGGCGGTTCGCAACGTTAACCTGCGGGCTCACGGCCTCAAGGGCAAGGTCGAGAAAGTCCTGGCCGACGTAGTACCGCCCCATCTGACCTCGCAGGCGCGGCGCGAAAGGCGCGCCGTAGCGGCACGCTCGCAGGGCCGCTTGCCTATCCGTTGACTCAAGCGCGCCCCGCACATGCCGGGCGAGGGCCAGGTATCCGTTGGCATCGTCCACAAGTTTATTGAAGGCGTCGTTATCGCCGTGGCGCGAAAGAAGCGCAGCGCACAGAATCGAGGCGTCACGGTTCATTTCCGTGGCCCTCGCTGCCAGCCCCGTCTTGTAGATGGCCGGGAAGGCCTGCGGATCAATCGCCGACGCCAGTTCGCACAACGCGTCCACCAGTGCATCCATCAGCTCCGCGTCCTTTTCCGATTTCAGCCGTGCCAGCAGTGCCGGTGGGGTGTCCTCGTCAAGCCATTGCGCCAGCAGGGAAGCCGCCGCCTGCGCCGTGCGCGCCGGTTCGTGAAGCACCGCACGGCGCAGGTACACGCGACCTACACCGCCGGCAGCCGCCAGCACCGTCCGCGCCGCGCGCACGTCAGCGATCTCTTTCGACGTCAATCCCGCGACGGCCTTGCTCAGCTCGGCCAGCTTTGCATCCCACGGCGCGCACTGCGATGTGCCCGACGAAATCACCTGCCGCGCGACGCCCGGTCCTTCCCACGACACGGACACACTCGATGCTCCTCCCGGCTGGCTCTGCGAAAAGGCGGCCCGAAACGCGAGCGGCCCCGGCGGCAACACTATTTTCGCCGGCTGCGACCAGTTTCCCACGTTCACCATTTTATCGTCCACGTAAACTCCGACGTAGGTGCTGGCCGCCGGGTGGAAGGTGTACTCCCCGGCCTGCGGAACCAAAAGTACACTGCTCCACTCCGCGGAGATGTTGTCCTGCCGGTTTGTCGCCAGCGGAAACTGCCGGTTCGCCACGTTAACCTGCCCGTCCAGCCGATCCAGCGCCAACTGGATCAAGTGCGGATCGTGGTAGTATCGCCCGCGCAGACCCGGCATCAACGGTGCCAGCGGATACCCGTCGCGGCACGCGCGCGCCATCGCCGTGGCGTCCTTGGAACTCAGCGCCGCCTTGACATGCGCCTCGAGCTTCGCGTGGCCGCCGGCATCTCCGACCAGCTCCCCGAATGCCGCCGGGGTGTTGCTGCATACCCGCCACAGCGCCGAACACAGGATCGATGCGTAGGGATTCATCTCCGCGGCCCCGGCCGCCAGCGCCGCCTTGTATAACTCAGGAAAGACGGCCGGCTCGATCTCGCGCGCCAGCCCGCGCAACGCGTCCGTGAGCGCCACGATCAGCTTCGCATCCTTTTCCGTCTTCAGCCGCGTCAGCAACACCGGCGGCGCGTCTTTATCGTGCCAGCCCGCCAGCAGGGGCGCCGCGGCCGAGGCTGTGCTCGCCGGTGCGTGCAGGATCAGGTTGCGTAGATACGCGCGCCCGACCCCGCCGGCTTGCGCCAGCAGCGTTTGCGCCGCGCGCGCCTGAAACAGGTTCGTCGAGGTTAGATCCGTCACGGCTGCGTCCAACTCGGCCAGCCTGGAATCCCACGGGGCACACTGAAATACGCCCGACACCGGCTGCCGCCCGATGCCCGGTCCTTCCCAAGTGATTGAGACATCCGAATTGCCGCCGGGCTGGTTTTGCGTGAATAAGGCTCGGAACGCGTGCATGCCCGGCTGCAGCGTCAGCGTGCGCGCTTCGCGCCAGTTACCTTGATTGATATGTTGGCCGTCCACGTAGAAAATCACGTAGCTGTTGGCCGCGGGCTGGAATTTGTAGTCGCCCGCCTGCGCAATGGAAATCCAGCCGTTCCAATCGACGGAGATGTTGTCCTGCAGGTTCGTTGCCAGCGGGAACTGGCGGTTCGCCACGTTGATGGCGCCGTCCTGCCGCTCCAACAGGGGCTGGTCAAAGTACGTCTCGCGGTGATAGCGCGCATGGAGACCGGGCAACAGGGGGGCCAGCGGATAGCCGTTGCGGCACGCGCGGGTCAACGCCGCTGGGTCCTTGGACGTGATCGCCATCTGGACGTGCGCATCAAGCTTTGCGTGACCCGCGGCGTCGGCCACCAGGTCCCCAAACGCCGCCGGGGTGTTGCTGCATACCTGCCACAGCGCCGCACAGAGGATCGATGCGTAGGGATTCATCTCCGCGGCCCCGGCCGCCAGCGCCGCCTTGTACAACTCAGGAAAGACGGCCGGCTCGATCTCGCGCGCCAGCCCGCGCAACGCGTCCGTGAGCGCCACGATCAGCTTCGCATCTTTTTCCGTCTTCAGCCGCGCCAGCAGCACCGGCGGCGCGTGCTCGTCGCGCCAGGCCGCCAGCAGTGGCGCGGCCGCCTGCGCGGTCCGCGCGGGCTCGTGCCGGATCGCGTTGCGCAGATACAAATGCCCCACCTCGCCGGCCTCCGCCAGCAGCGCACGCGCTGCGCGCGCCTGAAACACATTCGTCGAGGTCAGGTCCGGTAGGGCCTTGCTCAGTTCCGCCAGCCTGGCGTCCCAAGGCGCGCTGCGGAAGGCACCCGACAGCACCTGCCGCCCGATGCCCGGTCCTTCCCAACTGACCGAAACACTCGAATTGACGCCGGCCTGGTTCTTGGTGAATAGGGCTCGGAAAGGGTGCAGACCCGGCTCCAGCGTCACCTTTTTTGGCTGCGCCCAATTGCCCGAGTTCACCAATCCCTCGTCCAGATAGATCCCGACGTAGCTGTCGGCCGCGGCGAAAAAGGTGTACTCCCCCGCCTGCGCAATGGAAAGCGCTCCGCTCCATTCCACCGAGATGTTGACCTGATGGTTCGTCGCCATCGGAAACTGCCGATTCCCCACGGCGATCTGCCCGTCAAGCCTCTGCAGCGCCGGCTGGCTGAAGGTTGGATCGTGGTGATACTGCCCGCGCAATCCCGGCATCAGCGGGGCGAAGGGATAACCGTTACGGCACGCGCGCGCCACCGTGGCCTTGTCCGTGGAAATCAGCGCGGCCCGGAGGTGCGCCGCGAGCTTCGCGTAGCCTGCGGGGTCACCCACCAATTCCCCAAACTTCTGCGGGTCGTTCCCGCACACCCGCCACAGCGCCGCGCACAGAACCGAGACGTAGGGATTCGCCGCTTCGGAGTCCTCCGCAAACGCTGCCACGTACAGTTCCTCGAAGGTTTTCGATTCGATCTGCGGCGCCAGCCGGCACAACATGTCCATCGCCCGCTGGCCGCCAACACCGGAATCCGTTTTCATCACGTCAAAGAGGAACAGCCTCCCGAGGCCGGCCGTGGACGAGAGGAGCTGCTCGGCCGCGCGCACGGCGGCATGGTTGGTGGAATTCAGGTCCGCCGCCGCCTGGGCGAGCGTTTCGACCAGACCCGGCCAGGGCCGCGTCTGCAACACGACAGGGCTTTCTGCGCTTGCGGGGCCGGACCAGGCGAACTGGATCCCGCCGTTGCCGTTACCCCCGTTGTGCTTAGCGTAGTCTATCCGAATGGAACGCCAGCCGTTCGAGAGAGTCGTTTTGGCTGTCTGCGACGGTGGCCCGCCGGCCTTGAACAGCGGAATTTCATCCACCCAAAGCCTGGCGCCCTGTGGGGAGCCTTGAGCGTAATTCAGCGTGAAGGTGAATTCGCCAGCGCTCGGGGCCGGCAAAACGGCGGTCCAGCGGGCAGAGAGATCGTCCTGTCGATTCTCAGGCATGGGGAAGGCGCGGTTGCCGATCTGCACATGCGGATCACGGCGATCGAGCACGCACACCTCGAAGGCGCTGTTCGTATAGTAGCGCCCTCTGAGACCGGGCAGAAGCGGGAGCGTCGCAGGCGAACGTTCGCAAGCCCACGCCGTGACGGCCGCATTGGTGGACAGCAAGGCCCGCCCCACATGCTGGCGAAGGACGTGCAGGCCTTCCGGATGACGCACCGCCTCGTTGAAATTCTGTTCATCTGTTCCGCAGACGCGAACCAAGACAGCCTCCAGGACGTCGATCACATGCGTCGCGACGAAGTCGACATCCGTGTGGACGATATCGAAGCACGTCGCGATCATGTCGGGAGTCAGGCTTTCCGCCATAACCGCGCAGCCCTCGGCGGCCACGCGACTGAGCGCGGAGCCAGGATCCGCCTCGAGCTTCTCGACGAAGCCCGGAAGCGCCGGTATGTCCCGCATCTCGATCAGGACTCGGCCGGACGCCAGGGCGATCTGTTCCTCTTTCGTCCGATAAGAGTGTCGAAGGAAGATGCGCCCGGCTTCACCCGCTTCGTCCAACACGTCGCGGGTCGCCCGCGCCGCGCGCCTGTCCTCCGAGGCCAGGTTCCTGACGGCGAAAGCGAGGCCGGCGGCGGATCTCTTTTCCTCAGACAAACGGCGTCGAATCGCGGCCAGTTCGTTTAGCCGCGGCGAACCCTTGAAGTCTTTCTTGATTGCGTTACAAAGCCGGAGGGCGCCCGTGAAATCCGTATCCGTCTCCGCGGCAAGCACTTCCAGCACGCGCGCATCGAATTCCGACCCGGTAGCGGCGGTGCCGGCGGTCTGGGCTGCAGCCGTGCCCGGGTGCGCGCTCGTGTCCGGAGCAGCGTTGACGGCTTCGGACGGTCCGGTTTCCGTCGTCGCGGCGGGGTTCGGCGGCGGGGCTGGCTTGCCGCATCCGGCAAGAAGCACACCGGCAAGAAGCAAGCCCGCAGAGATAGCGACTGGGTATCTATTCATGATCCTCTTGATTTCGATTTTTTAGACTTAAGCGGAGCACGCTATCACAGCGATCGGGTCAAACCCAAGAACAGATCGCGCTAAATCGAGTCGCAGGGGCGCCGGCGCCCCGTTTATCAGCGCGGTATTTGAATCAGCTCAATGTCATCGAACCATGCGGTGCCGTCGCCGTCAAGAATCACCCCTGGCATGGCGAACGGGTCTCCCGCGATCGGCTTGAACTCGATCTCGAGTCGCGTCCAATCGGTGTCGCCCGTCAAGGATTGCGAGCGGTGCGTGGCGCGCACGTCCGTCCAGTTCCAGAAGACCTCGTTCACTCGCAGGGAGGCGCCCTTGCCGGTTACGCCGCTGGTACGCACCCAGGCGCGGAGGCGGTAGCGCTTGGCCGTCTCGACGCAGATCGGCGTGCCGCCGTGGACAGGCTGCGCCTCGCAGCGGCCGCGGAGTCGCAGCGATCGGGTCCCGGAGTAGCCCGTCGTGGTCTCCAGTTGAGCGCTGTGCCCCCACATGCAGCCGTTGTACAGCGTGCCGGCGGGGATGGAGGTCTCGAAGTCGTTGACGACGCCCTGGCGGAAGCCCATCGGGCCCGCCCCCGGGCGCGCCGGCAGCATCGTGCGTGCGGCGCCCTCCAACTCCTTGGCGACCGGCAGAGGGAGGCTCAGCAAGCGATAGGTTGCCTGCACGTGGTAGAGGCCGTCGTCGCCCAGTTGCTCCGGCGGCAGGGCGATGAAGTGCTGGTCGTACCACACACTGCACGTGATCAGGGTGGTGTCGGGCGTAGACTGCAGGATCTCCAGGAAGGGGTTCATGTCCCGCTCGGCCACCCAGCCGACGAAGCCGCCGGTGGTCTGCATGTCGGCCCACTCGCGTCCGCCCGCGTGTATCATCGAGAGCGGGTTCTGGTACATGTAGCACAACACACCGTCGCGCCGGGTCCAGATGCACTTCTGGAAACGCTTGCGTTCCTCGCGGGATTCCGCCAGGCCGCCGGTGAGTATATTGGCGTACTCGAAGCGCTTGGGTTTGGTCATCGTCAAATCCACCGCGCAGTCCCAAATGTAGCCCAGCACGGGGTCGAAGCGGAGGTTCATGTGGTGGACAATCTGCGTCTCGTCTTCGGACGTCTCGCTGTAGCGTAAGCGGAGCGACTCGCCCTTGTCCTGCAGGTACGTCATCTCGCCGCGGTCGGTCCAGGTTCCCTGGGGCACGATGGTGATGCGGGGCCCGCGCAGTGTGGACCAGTGGTAAACCGCCGGCATCTTGTATTCGACCCGCTCGCCCTCGGCCGGCGGGAAGAAGCGGAACATCTCGATCTCGCCGAACGACAGGTTGAGCAGGCCGATTCTCTGCTTGCCGTCCATGAACCAAAAGAACTTCTTGCGGTACTTCCTGCCCCGCATGCGGACGATTCGGAAATCCGGCTTGTGCGCGTGCCGGGGCAGGGCTTCGTAACAACGGGCGTTCTCGATAAACGCCTGCAGTCGCCCGCCCTGTCCTTGCCCAGGCCCTGGAGCGGGACCAGGAGCGGGAGTGGGAGCGGCAACGCACGTGCGCGCGGTCGTCACCGCCATGAGGGCCGCCACAACGCCCCTTATCAGCATCGGTCCGTTCAATCGGTGCATGATCTTCATTATCTCGGTCATCCCAGGGTCAATGGACCCACAAACGGCTTGATGTTGAACCGGGCATCATCCTGCGTGTGTACTCGCCGGCCGTTGATGCGCAGGTTTTCTATCGAAACGTCTTGCACCATGTGCTCCGCGTCAAGGCCAGCGAAGTACAGTTCGGGCGTCGCCCAGGCCGTAACCTCAATGTCCTCGTAACGAATGTCATCAATCCGGCCGCGCGTGGAATCCTTGCTCCACATGTTCCTGCAGGTAACCAAAACGATAAGTTGGGCGAGGTGCCGTTCGCTTGCGTCGACGTCATACACCTGTCCTTCCTGCTTCTGGTACACCGGTCGCGTCTGGTCATCGTCGAGTTCCACCCGGATATTCTTGAAGAGCAGGTGGTGGCAGTGTGCGCGGTCACCGTTCTGCAC
Organism: Verrucomicrobiota bacterium; assembly: GCA_027623315.1. Lineage (GTDB taxonomy): Bacteria > Verrucomicrobiota > Kiritimatiellia > CAJWTS01 > CAJWTS01 > JAQBYD01. Next base: position 123,646 of record JAQBYD010000001.1, read on the forward strand.
CTCCATGGCAACGTCCAGGCAATGGATGATATCACAATCCTCGAAGAGCAGATGGCTGACTTCGCTCGCTACGGTTTCGGCGCCGATTTCAAGCGCCCGCCCCCAGTCGTTCCACAGTACGCAGCGCCGCACCTGGATCTCCGTGATCGGCTCCTGGTCGCATGTGAATGCGCCGTATGCCTGCAATCCCTTGAAGGCAATGCAATCGTCGTAGGCCCGCACAAAGCTGTCCTCGACGCTGCAGTGCCGGCTGTTGACGAAGTCGATACCGTCGGCGTTGTAGCGCCACAGGCCGATCAGCTTGATGTTCCGGATGTGCACGTTCCGACACATCACCGGAACCAGCGTCCACCCGCACGGGTCACGAAGGATGATGTCCTCGATCGCCACATGGTCGCAGTCGATCGTGTTGATCAGGGCGGAGACCTCGCCCCTGGAAAATTTACTGCCGTCCAGGATGCCGCGGCCCCGAATGACGATGTTCTCGGCATGCTCGGCGATGATCGCGCCGTAGACCACGGCTCCGCCGGCGAGATAGACGGTCTGGCCGCTGGTCATCCGGATGACACCGGGGCAGTGCACGCCGGGGCCGAAGGTGCGCACCGTGGGATCGCTCGGATCGGGAGCATCGGCTTCCGGCGCATTGGCGAACAGGTGCAAGGCCCGGTGCATGCCGTTGACCTCAACCGTGATGGGACCCGGCCGGTCCAGTGTGAAGCGGAGCGTTTGGCCTTCCTGCGACGGCTCGACTCCGCGAGACGCGGGCCTCACCTTCACGTCACGGATCGGGCGTGCGCTGACGACCACGACATCGACCGGCCCGGCCATATCCCATGTGGCGAACGCCGCCAGCTCGGTCTGCTCCAAGGGCCGTTGATAGCCTGGCCAGACCTGGTTGATGGGCTGCGCGGAAACGCGTGCCTGGTGAACAAAAACAGGCTGCGCGTTGACCGCCAGGGTGTAATCCGCGGATGGCGTTTCTTCCACGGGCGCGGGATGGGCTACGACGATGTCGGTTCTATTCATTGTCCGGATCCAGTCAATTGTGTTTGAGAGGTGCTCTCAATGCGTGTCGCCTTGCAGAACGGCGGCACCGAAGAATTGCGGCTGGTGGTTGCCGCCGGGCGCACAGGGCCACATGCTCAACTCGGGGATCGCGTTGAGGACCCGGTTCCTGACGAACAGAACGCGCAGCGTCGCGCCGGAAGCCGGGGGTGTCGCGCCGAGCGTCGCCCAGGGGATCGCCAGCTCGACGGTCCACGCGCCATCCGCGCGACCGGTGGCGACCTCGAATTGACCGTTCCAGGAGCTGTCCCATCCCGCGCCGTCATAGATAACCCCGGCCGGGTTGATCATGACCTGGTGATAGGTCTTGGCGTCCCCATCGGCATCGACAAACAACTCGATCGAATCGTCGACACTTACGCTGTCGTCGCGGTAACGCGCCGTCAGGTGCAGCGCGTCCAACTCGGGTTCCGTGCAGCGGAACGCCGCGTAGAGCCCGTGCTCGTCCCAGGCCAGCCAGGTGGCGGTCGGCTGCGCTGCCGGCTGATCGAGTTTGGGCGTGAGAAAAGACTGAACCGTCGCCGCGCCGGCCCAGGCGGCATCGTCAAGCACACCGTCCAGTTTGGGCGGCTGAACGGCCCGCGGCACAGCGATCCGCGGCCGCGGTTTCGTTTTGAACATGAACGCGAGCGGCAAGGCATGTGCGGCGATCGGTTCCGGACCGACATCCCGCTCCAAGTGGAACACGCAGAGCGGTTGCGGGAGAAATCCGGGCGAGACAAACGGATCGCCTTCAAACCGAATCCGGAAGGGCGCCGGCTCACAGGCGCCACCGGAGACCGGCACCTCGGCGCGGGCTGGCTCCACCGACCACCCGCTTCCTTTTTCGGTTTGCCACGACATGGTCAGGACCCCGTCCGCCAGCCCCTCCAGCCCCTCGATCCCGAAACCGATGCGGGCGTCGAGCGGGGCCTCGGTCGCTTCGTCGAGCCGGAGTCGCAGTCGAACTCCTACGTTGCCGATGGTGTCGCCTTCGCGCAATTCACAACGCGAGACCTGTTCCAGCGGCCGCACACCGGCGGCGCCGAAGCGGAGTTCCACCGGCGCGCCGGCCCGGGGCGCATCCCCTCCGCCCGCGGCCGTGATGCGAATGCTCACCGCATGCCATCCGGTGGCAAGCGCTGCGGGAAACATCTGCCAGGCTCCGCGTCCCGTGGCCTGCAGCGGTTGACCGTCGACGACAACCCGCGCGCCGCCGGCGCTAAACACCTGGAACTGGTAGATGTCATTGGTCACGGCTTCGACGAAGCATTCGACGGTCACGGCGACGCCCGCGGTGATTCCCGCCGTGCTCCACCATGCCTGCTCGCGGTCCACCCCGCTCACCCCGTAGACCCCGTTCGAACCGACAACCCGCAGGCCACGCCGCCAAGTCTCCGGTTGCAGCGCCGCATCCGCCGGTATCACGGGTCCGGCATCGAGCGCCGGTCGGCCCGCCGGCGCGTCCGGTGCCTTGCCCCACGGACGGCATAGCGGGTCGCCCACGATCAGCAACTGGTAGGGCGCCGCCACGGATTGGTAGAAAGCCTCGGCCAGCGAGGCGCCGCGCACGTAATGCACATGGATGAACGGGTCGGGGAACTTGGCCTGAATCGCCAGGGGCTCCATGACCGTGCCACTCGCGCCGGCCGCCCCGTGACGCAGAAACTCCGTCAGGGGGGTCTGGAAGTCCGACCATACGACAACCCCGCCGGTGCTGGTCAGATGCTCGCAAATGGCTCCCGGAAGAATACGGCTGGCCGACGCGGCGAAGTCGAAGACGGCGATACCCACCATCGCTCCGGCAATATCCGCGTGGCCTTGCGGCAGCACACCTTCCTCGATCACCGCCGCCACGCCCTCTTCCTTGAGCATGCGCACCGCTTCCGCGAAGCCCCAGCGGCGCGTGCGCGATCGAATATCGCCGTTGACCATGTAGTAGACGGTGCCGGCCGGGCGCGTGCCGTCGGCTGCCGCGGCGCGTTCCAGCGCCGCCACGGCTTCGCGCAGCGAAGTGCCGCGGCCGCTCGTGACGCCCAGCATGGTCGAGAGCATGTAGCGCTTCGCGTCCGCGCCGTCTGAGGGCATGCCCGTCGCGTCCCAGGCGGTCTGCGCCCGGAAGCGGCGGGTGTTCAGGCTGAAGCGCGTCGCACGCGCCGGCCGGCCGGCCTTTTCTGAGGCGGCCGCATTCTCTTCGGGGCGCGGAGTTTCCGGTTCATCGGCGACGGCTCGCCGGGCATAGCGGTTGCTGTCCAGCGCCGCATAGGCCCGCACATCACCGGCCGACACGGCCGCATGGAGATAGGTCATTCCGGTCAGCGAGCCACGGTCGCCCACCTGCGCGCGAACCTTGTCGGCGCCGAGATCAGTGCGAAAGTTGATCTCGTAGGGGATGTCCGCCGAATAGGCAATGCAGTCGATGGTGTCGCGCAGCCCACGGGCATCGATCGCCGCCAACACCGGCGCCAGAATCTGTTCGCGGAAACCGTCCACCCCGATCGTTTCAAAATGGGGCAGCCCGCCGAGGGAGATGACATTGCGGGCCGGAATGGCGCGCAGGCTCACATAGGCGTCGGCCAGCGCCCGTGACGCCCAGCTATCCTCGTTGACCACGACAACGACATTCTCCGGCTGTAGTCCTTTATCCACTTGCGTCCCCATCGCCCGGCTCATACCCGCGAACCAGATACACGCCCCCACGACGCCTCGCAAAACCATTCCGCAGGACAGGCGGCGCAAGCGTGTCCGCCCCCTTCGCGCAGGCTGAGGATGGTTTCGCGAATTCATCGTGTCTGCCTTCGATAGGGCCGTGCCATGGCTCGGAACATCACACAGCAGCCGTACCCTAATCAACTGTGAAATGTGGAGACTCCAAAGACCGGCAGCCGGGCTGAAGTTGATGCGGTCTCCAGTGCCGAAAAGATGTGCTATTGGAACTGCGCGGCTGTATCGTGCACCCGTTCAATTCGATCGCACCAGCAGGAGGAGCGTCCGACATGTCCCGCAGTTTATATGGAATCACAAGGGCTGCAGAAAGCGTGAGAGCGATGCCAGCGAGAGCGAGAGCGAGAACGGGAACGGGAGGAGCCAGGCGATTCGCGTGCCTGGCGGCCGGCGTGTTGCTGGCCGCGGGGATGGTCACGCGCGCGTATGGCGTGCACGCCACGGGTGGCACGGTAACGAACTACGCCCTTGGCGGCACGAATTTCATCGCCCACATCTTCACAACGGTGGGCAGCACCAACTTCACGGTCATGATAGGCGGCGACGTCGAAGTGCTGGTGGTCGGTGGCGGCGGTGGCGGAGGGAAGCAGGTCGGTGGCGGCGGCGGTGCCGGCGGTTTCCAGAGGCGCCCCACATTTCCGATTTTGCCTGGCACCTCGGTGGTCATAGTCGGCGATGGCGGAAGCGGTGCTAGCGTCGAGACTCCCGGAACTAGAGGAGCGGATTCAGTTTTCTCCAACGGCTCGGTATTCGTTGTTGCCAGGGGCGGTGGCGGTGGCGGAAGTTATCCCGGCCACGCACCGACTGCGGGAGGCTCGGGTGGCGGCGGCGGTGGCAACGCGGCACCAGGCGCTGCCGGAACTGACGGACAGGGCCGTAAGGGCGGCGTTGCCTACGACGGGAACTGGGCCGGCGGTGGTGGTGGCGGAGCCGGCGGGCCGGGTGTCAATGCCACTGCTGGTTTTGGTGGCGCGGGAGGTGTGGGGCGAGAATCTTCAATGTCCGGCACCGCCACCCACTACGCGGGCGGCGGCGGTGGATGTTCCGAGGGAGACAACGCCGGCAGTAATGGCGGGCTGGGCGGCGGCGGCAAAGGCCGTAGTAATACCGAGAACCCTCCGCAGGACGGCTCCCCCAACACGGGTGGTGGCGGCGGCGGCAGAAGAGATGCCGGATCGGCAGGCAAGGGCGGCTCAGGCATCGTGATCGTGCGCTACGCAGCGTTCAACGCCCGGAACCACCTCGCTTCGGACGTCACGACGACCTCCGCGACCCTCAACGGCCGGTTGGGCGGCACGGGTGGCTCGCCTGCATCGGTCTGCGTCATGTGGGGCGAGAAGAACGGCGGCAACACCTGGGATTGGGCCAAGACCGAGTGGTTTGACGGGGACCAATCGACGGACAACACCCCCTTCAGCAAGAAGATCGCGGGGCTTGGCAAGAACAAGACCTACTACTACACCTTCGGTGCCAAGAACGTGGGTGGCGAGACGATCGCTGCAGTGCCCGTCTCCTTTATCACCGGTGAAGTGACCGTGAAGGTCACGGCGACGAAGGCCTGGGAAAAAGGCGAGGACGGCGTCCCCGTGCCGGCCACGGTGACCGTCTCGCGCCCGGCCGCATGCGCCGACGCGGCGCTAACGGTCGCCTACCGCGTCGCGGGCACCGCCGGCAACGGCACGGACTACACGTCGCTGAACGAAAGCGTCACGCTACTGGCCGGCGCGGTTAGCGCCGATATCGTGATCGCGCCGTGGAACGACTTGCTCGTGGAAGACGATGAGACCGTCACCATCGCCCTTCTGCCGGGGCCGTACGTCGTTGGCGCCGCGAGCGCGCTGACGGTTACCGTGATCGACACCGTTGTGCGATCGTATTATGTCGCGCCGCACGCCACGGCCACCGCGCCGTACGACACATGGGCCAAGGGGTTTTCGAACCTTCAGACTGCTTTCGATCACGCCGCCGCAAAAGGTGACGCGGTGATCTACCTGGCCGGCGGCCGGCCCCTGACCGGCCCCGCGCTGGGCGCAACCCATCCGGACAACACGGTCTTTCGCTTGCGCGGCGCCAACAACGTGATGCTACGCGGCGGCTACCGGGCGGACACTAAGCTTCCGCCTGCCGATCATCCGGGGCCGCGCACGGCGGGGCCGACGATTCTGAGGCGCAGCACGGCAGACCCCGTGCGCGTGCTGACGCTCTCCGAGGTAACGAACGCCGTGATCGAGCGCGTGACGATCCGCGACGGGTTGCCCGGCGGCAGAAGGGGGCTGGGTGGCGGAGTCTTCCTTTCCGGGTGCCGCAATGTAGTCTTCAAAGACTGCCGCGTCGTCTGTAACACGAATGCTCACAGTTCCGTGGGCCTCGGCGGCGGGATGTATCTCGCAGACAGCCACGTCACGCTAGCGGACACGACCATCGCCACCAACGCGGTGGTTGGACCCGACAGTTACGGCGGCGGCATTTACGTCCACCGCGACAGTCGCGTGTCGATGACCCGATCGGCGATCCAGGCGAACGAGACGGCCACATCCGACGGCCACATCGCCAAGGCCGGCGGCTATTATGTCGTTTCGGGCGGAATCCTGGAGCTCAATCAAAGCGTGGTGGAAGGGAACAGCCCCTGACCGGCACGCGCTGGGGCGGAATGAGGATGCCATGCACACTACACGTCCTGCAGAACCGAATGGCACGACCGAGGGATGGGTTCTTTCCCGAACGCTCTTATCTTAAGTGCCGTTCGGGTCGGTTCATGAAATGAGGAGAGGATCTATGACTTCAAGGCGACGGCGAATTGATGTTGCCCGCGTCGCTATTCTTGCGCTCGGACTGGGGCTATGCACATGGACGGCCGGTTGCGTGCCCAAGGCCGGACCGAAGCCGGGTGGCGCGGCGGATTTCAGTGCCGAAGCGCTGGACCGGGACATGGTGCATGTGCCGGGCGGGGCGTTTCTCTACGGCATGACGCAGGAAGAGCGCCTGAACGCGGCCACGTCCGCCGGGGTGCATGCGGATCTGGTGCGAGACCATTCCCAGCGGAGCGTCCTGGCCCTGCCGGGCTTCTGGATAGACCGTCATCCGGTCACACGCGGCCAGTTTGCGCGCTTTCTGAAAGACACCGGATACTTCATTCTGCGCAATGGATGGGTGGTGGGCTGGCGCGAGTTGACGGGGTCGTGGCCGCCGGACCGTCCCGGTACGGAGGCCCTTCCGATGATCGGCGTCAATGCCGAAGATGCCGAGGCGTATGCGCGCTGGGCGGGCAAGCGGCTGCCGACCGAAGCGGAATGGGAGTTGGCGGCACGCGGAACCGACGGCCGGCTGTATCCCTGGGGCAACGCGCCATCCGAAGACGCGTGCTACGAAGGCGAGGGGAACCTTCCCTTCTCCGCGAGTTTCCCTGTCGGGTCCTGGCCGGCCGGCGCAAGTCCCTGCGGAGCGCTCGACATGGTGGGACTCGTCTGCCAGTACGTGCGCACGATCTCGGGCGATAAAACTCATATTCTGACCGGCTCCAGCGTGTTTCATACGCAGCCCTATTCGCGCATGGCGACCGCCCGCTTCGGCTGGGATCCGGGCATGCGCAACTATGCGGCGGGTTTCCGCTGTGCCTCGGACACGCCGCCGGCCGGGGGCGCGGCCGCCGCGTCATATCGCCCGGGCCCGAGGGTGCTTCCCAAGCCACTGGCGATCCGTCGCGATCTCTACCTGAAGGAATCCATCTCCCTGCGCGGCACGGAGACCGCCACCCTGGAAATTCGCGTGCCCTGGTTTCCGGAAAGCGTCTGGCTGATTGATGTGCCTGAATCCACCCTCGGACCGTTCATCGGCGCCAACATGTGGCCGAAACCGGGAACCACGGTACAATGGGAGGTCGCTCCCGACGGCCGGCGTGCGGCCTATGTTCGCGAAGAAGGCGAACAGCGACTCGCATTCGAGGCGCTGGTGCACAGCAATCGCGTGCAGTTCGCCTTCGAGACGCGCGGCATCCCGAACGTGGCCCAGCTTGCGCACACGGTGTGCATGAAGACCATCAGTCCCTTTTTCTCAAGCCAGGAACGGATGACGCAGGGCATCGTGCATGACGGCAAGTTGTTCCGAGTGGCCGACATGTCGGCGGGATTCCGGCCCAATTGGCGGGCGAACCTGACCGTGGAAGAGCGGCTGCCCTATTATTGGTCACTGGAAGAGGCTGCGCCGGTGGTCAATCATGCCGTTCTGCGATCCTACGACGGTACGGCGTTCGTGGCTCGCGTTGGACCCGGCCCATGCCGCGCGTGGGGCAATAGTTCCATTCCCTGCACACACCTGGTGCCGCTCAGAGAGCAGCCGGTGCAGAAAGGGAGCGTGATCTTCTTCATCGGCCCGCTGGAGGAGCTGGCGCGCGAAATCGAAGCGGACCGAGCATGAAGTCGGAAAGCATTGTGGCGGATACTGTAGAGTCCTATGATGTCGTACTGTGCCGGATCTGGAAACACGTATTCCCATCGGAGAGGGGGCTGACGCATGGCGCCTGAGCTTCGCATCGGCGTAACCGGCGCCGGTCAACTGGGCACGCACCTTGCCGCGGCGGCCCGCGACGCGGGAGCCGCCGTCGTGGCGGTGCATGATATCCGCCGCGAAGCGGCGGACACGCTGGCCGCCGCGCACGCCGGCGCGATCGCCACGACCGACATCGACGCGTTCTTCGCGGTAGCGATGGACGGGTTGTTGGTCTGCACCGTACCACCCGTGCGGGTTGATCCCGTGACGCGCGCCTGTGCCAAGGGCATTCACCTGCTGATCGAGAAACCGCCCGCGTATGACCTGACCGCCGGCCGTGAATGTCTGGCCGCCATCGAAAAGGCCGACGTCATGGCCGCGGTGGGTTTCCAGTTGCGCTACGACCCGCGCTACGAACGCCTCAAAGCGTTGATTGAGGGACACGATGTGCACCTCGTACGAACCGTTTGCACGATCAATTACTACCTCGACTTCGCGATGTCGCCCTGGTTTCTCCAGAAAGCGATCAGCGGCGGACCGATCGCCGAGCAGGCGATTCACCTGCTCGATTGCGTGCGGTTCGTGCTCGGCAATCCGCGCCCCACCCGCGCGGCAGCCATCGGCGCCAGGAACATGGCGCTCGATCGCGACGAGTTCGACGCCGAGAACGCGTTGCAGGTGATGTACGAGCTCGATAATGGTGTCTTCGGCGTGCACACGAACCATTGCGGACATGAAACATTTCATTTCGACCTTGAGCTGATCGGACCGCATCTACGCTTGCACGCGAACATCACCGAAGCGACGATCCGAGGTGTGGTCGACGGCGAACCGGTCGAGGTGACACCACCCGCGCGGAGCGCGCTGGGCCTTGACAAGGTCGGTGCCTGGCTGAAAGCGATCGAGACCGGCGACCGGAGCTACCTACGCTCGGAATTCGCCGAGGCGTTGCAGACGCTGGCGCTGGTCGACGCGGCCATCAAGAGCCAGTCCACAGGGAAGATCGAAGAGGCCGAGTCCATCGCGGCCATCGCGCCAATGACACCATGAAAATTCTCATTACCGGCGCGGCGGGGTACCAGGCGGGGTTTGTCATCGATCGCTTACAGGCCAGGCATGAGCTGACCTTCTTTGACCGGGTCGAACCGCGGGCCCCCGGGCGTTTCATCGGCGGCGACATCACCCGCTTCGATGACGTCAAGGCCGCCTGCGCCGGGCAGGACGCCGTGGTGCATCTGGTGGCGCTGGTCCGCGACCGCTTCGACAAACCACAGGACTTGTTTGCCGACATTATGGTGAAAGGTACGTGGAACGTCGCGGAAGCGTGCGCCCGGCAAGGCGTGCGGAAACTGGTCAACATCTCGAGCATCGTCGCGCCGGGTTGGCCCGATGATCCCGATCGGCTTTTTCGGGTGGGCGACCCGGCAAACTTCGGGGGCCAGGATATGTTTTACTGCCTGGCCAAGCATCTCGGGGAGGAGATTGGTCGCGCGTACCACGCGGGCCGCGGCCTGGCCGTGATCAACCTGCGCCCCGGCATCATCGCGGGCGACGGACTGAACCCGGATCCGAAACGGCCGGACGACGACCCCGGCGCGAATTGGTTCCTGTACGTGCATCCCGAGGATGTCGCCCAGGCCGTTGAACGAGCGATCGAGTCCGATGCTGTCACGAGCGGCACCTTCCAGGTTGTGGCCGGCCATCCCCAGGCGCGTTATGACTGGCAGGCGACGAAGGCCGCGCTCGGATACGAACCGCAACATAACTGGGAGGCAATCTAGCCGGTGAAAACGGTCCTGGTCACGGGTGCCAGCCGCGGATTGGGTCGCGCGATCGCGGAAACGTTCGCCGCGGGCGGGTATGACACCATCGGGGTCGCCCGGTCGGTGTGCGAGATCCCCGGCGTGCGCACTGTCCAACTCGATGTGTGCGACGAGGCCGCGGTGACCGAATTGATCGGTTCGCTCGAGACGCTCGACGTGGTGGTCAACAACGCCGGCATCGCGCGGCTGCGTCCGTTGCTCGAGACCCCGACCACCGACCTGCGCGAAATTCTCGAGGTCAACGTCATTGGCGCGTTCGTCGTGATGCGCGAAGCGGCGCGGCGCATGGCGACCCACGGCGGCGGGTTGATCATTAACATTGCGTCGGACGCCGCGCTGAAAGGCATAGCGAACATGGCGCCGTACGCGGCGAGCAAACACGCCTTGCTCGGCTTGGCGCGCTCGGTCAGTGCCGAGCTGAGAGGACAAGGCGTGCGGGTGTGTACCTACTGCCCGGGCCCGATCGACACCGGGATTCTCGGCCCCGCTTCGAAGAATCCGCAAGCACTGCAGCCCGCGGATATTGCCAGAACCATTGTCCACCTCGCAGAGTTGCCGGCAGGCATGGACATACAGGAGATGCTCGTGGAACCCATGGGGATGTGAAGATGATGAAGACCTGGGCTCAAGCACTGCGTGACGATCTGAAACTCGACTGGCTCGCGGAGAGCGACCGGGCGGTGCCGTTCGGCTTGTCGGGGATATCCCGCGACGATTGGCTGGCGGACCGCTTTGAGCGGAGTGGCGACGCGATGTGGACGCTTCAAGCCCATCATCCCAACGGCCTGGAAGCCACCTGGCACATGCGAGTCTTTGGCGACACGCGCGCCGCCGAGATGTGGGGTGAGGTGACCCACCGTGGCAGCGCCGCCACCGAGCTCGTCGCCGAAGCCCTGACGCTCGACCTGGACTTGCCGCTGCGAGAGACCTTTGGCCAGCCCTGGGTGCGATCGATCAACGGCGTGCGGTTCCTGCCGAATTTTTTCCCGCCGCACGACTTCGGGTATGTCGATCGGCAACTGATCGATACGCCGCAGGTGTACACGCCGCTCGAGCTGAAGAACGAAGAGGGCGGCCGGTCATCCGGTGAGACGATCCCGGTCGTCCTGATCGCCGACGAGGCTCAGCAGCGCGGTTTCACGCTGTTCCTGGAATGGTCCGGCCTGTGGCGGATCGGGTTACGCCAGGCGCCGCGCAAGACCGGCGATCAACGTCCGACACCGCCGACGCAACTCCAGGCCGGGTTACGCGGGTTGCGATTGAACCTGCAGCCGGGCCAATCGCTTCCGTTGCCGCGTGTGCTGTTAACCGCGTTCAGCGGGAACCTCGATGCGGGCGGAAATTCGCTGCGACGCCACATTCGGCGGCACGTCACGCCGAAACTGGGCGGCCGGGAGGTCTTGCCGCCGACAAGTTTCAATCACTGGTTCGCGTTCGAAAACAACTACACGGCCGACCTGTTGAAGCCGGCGGTCGAGGCCAGTGCGGCCGCGGGGCTTGAGTATTTCTGCGTCGACGGCGGGTGGTACGTCGGTGATTTTCGAGACGGGATCGGCAACTGGAGCGTCGGCGATCCGAAGAAATTTCCCGCGGGGATCAAACCGTTCAGCGACTTCGTGCGGGCGCAGGGCCTGCTATACGGCACCTGGTTCGAGCCGGAATGGGCGCACCGCGACAGCGAGATGTGCCGGCAGCATCCGGACTGGTTCATTCCGACACTATCGGCGGGCGACCCACAGTCCGAGCACGCCGTTGCATCCTATGACAGCCAGAATTACTTGATGAATTTCGGCCTGGCGGCGGTGCGGCAGTGGTGGGTCGACCGCTTTCGACAGGCGTACGACGACTGGGGGATGCGCTGGGTGCGCTGGGACTTTAACCAGCCGCCGCGGCCCAACTGGGAGCTCGGCGTGCCGGACGGCGAGATCGGCTGGCGCCAGATCGAGCACATCAGCGGGTTGTACGAAACGCTCGATCAGATCCTGGAGGCCTGCCCGGAGTTGCTGATCGAACAATGTGCCAGCGGCGGGCACCGGATCGATCTCGGCACGGTCCGGCGCGGACACTCGTTCTGGATGAACGATCACACGACGCAGACGGATCTCGTGCGGTTCTTACAGCACGGCTTGAACATGATCCTGCCGGGCAACTACGCAAACACCAATCTCTGCCAGGCGCGACACGATTTCAGCGCGTACGATTTCCTGTCGCACGGTGCCGGCGGATTCGGGTACAGCGGGAAGCTATGGGAAGCGCCACCGGCCGACTTCGAGCGGTATCGCCAGGCGGTCGCGCAGTTCAAGCAATATCGGCACCTGTTGCTGGGTGATTACCATCGATCGACCGGGCAGGCGCAGCGCATGACGGATCATGCGCGGGTCGAGTTCGCCGAGGGCGCTCAGCGGCTGGTCATGGAGTTCAACCGGCCGGGAGCGGCGCGCACGGCAACGGTCAGCATGGAGTAGGGCGACGCGGTGCAGGCGCACAATGACAATGGTGATGCCGGTGGGTTCGGTGAAATGGAATATCACAGCCCGGTCGCCTGCAATCGCCTATCGCGTCAACGAATCTGTCAGAATGCCCGGAAACTTGCGGTGTGGGTGACACATATGTCGCGGATGCCTACTCCGGCTCGAACGACTGTTCCCAAGTCGGCGCCAGGAAACCCGGGACACCGTGCAGCTCAAGATCCGCCTCGATGTTGACCTGCCGTGGGTTGCCGCGGCCGGAGAGCATGCGGCTGGCGCTGCCGACCTCGGTACGCAGGAACCAGATGTGATCTGCAAGGCGCGGGTCCACCGTCACCGCGATTTCGCGTCGCGCGCCACCGCGCAGCGCGATCTCCTCCTGGATGCGGTCGGGCGCCTGCACCTCGATGCGCAGGACGTGGTTCGGATCGAGCACCTGCGCCGCTACCGTGAACTGTCGCGTGCCGGCCGGGACCTTGAAGTACCAGTGGCGCACGGTTCCGGTCTCAAGCGCGAAGTGCGCGCCGCCCCCAGTGGTCGGTTGTCCGCGGATGACGATCGGCGGCGCGGGATGGGTCCACGGAAACCAGCGCCGGCCGTCACACTCGACGCGGTAGACCCCTGCGCCCGCCGCCGGGATCCGCAAACTGGTGCCCAGCGGTAAGGCCTGCTCGAGCAGGGCCTTGCCCTTCGGCCCGGTGATCCGCACCGTGACCGTCGCCTTTCGCTCCGCTGGAGCGGACAGATAGGTTTGCACACCGAATTCGATGCTTCGGTTGTCTGGGTTCGACACCCACAGCGTGTGCGGCCCGCGCCAACCGTTGTAGTCCTCGTCGCCCAGGAAGGCCGTCGGCGTGCAGTAGTAGCGCGGATACGGGTCACCGACATTGCCCTGCGCGTCCACGGTGTCGGGCTGGCGGATCACGGTGTCGTCGTAGACCAGCCCCGGCGCGTTTTGCCCGCTGCTCGGATCGAACCAGTGTTCCGGCGCGGTGGCGAAGTAGGGTGGAACTCCCTCGAGCATGACGGTCAGGTCGCTGTAGTTGTGGCTGTCGCCGTTGGTCAGCCACACGCTCCAGAAGCGTCCATCCGTGCCGGGATCGACTTCGACCGTGCGCGTAATCGGTACCGGGGCCAGTCGTTTCGAGAAACCCTCCCGCGTGCCCGAGCTGGGACTCATATCGAGCGGCTTGCCGCCGAAAAGCGCCTCGACCCGCTGGCCACGGGGATTGACCACAAAGAACCCATAGTCCTCGCGATGGGTTTGCGTCTGGAGCACGACGTGGCGCACCTGGAATCGGCGGGTGCCCAGCGGCACGTAGAAATACCAGCGCCGCGGGGCTACCACGTGCAGCTCGAACTGCTTCGACCGTGCTCCCTCTTGCCAGTTCTGCGACTCCGCCACCATCTGATGCAGTGACGATTCAACCCATAACAGGCTGTAGCCGGTGGCCTTGACCTCCAGTTCATACACCCCCGCGGCACCGGCCGGGACGGAGACGGTGACCGAACCTTCGCCGCCCTGCAGCGTTGCTGTGGCCGCCTGCGTGCCGTCGGGCGCCAGAACGTGGATCGGGTAGTCCGGGTCGTTCAACCCGTCGGCGGCTTCCCAGACGTGGCGGTGCACCGTGATCGTGAACGCCCGTCCGTCGGGGTTCCTGGCAAACATTCGCTGCGGGAGCTTGATGAAATGCCCGGCATCGCCCAGCCAGGACCCGATCTCCGCCGTTTCGCCGGCTTGCGCCGACTCCTGCGCGCGGCCCGATACCGTGAAGAAGGACAGCAACAATGGAACCCATACCGACACCCATAGCGTTCGCTTCGTCTTCATCTCGTTACTCACTCCTCTGTTTCCGGCTCATTGCGCCAGCCCAAGGTCTGCAATGCCGCCTCCAGATTCGCGGGCGGGTCGGTCTGGTCGAGCAAAGTCCTGGCAGCCGCGGCCCAGTGTTCGCGTTCGGCCGGCGCGTGTTCGGTGAATGACAGCAAATGCAGCGTCAGGGCATCAACGGGGTCGAGCTCGACGAGTCGGGTCAGCCGCGCTCTGGCTTCCTCGTGACGCGCCGTCTTGATCAGATTCGCCGCGTGCAATTGAATGACGGTCCGGCTGCCGGGGAGCAGTCGCACCGCCGCAGCGGAGTCGCGCTGTGCCGCCTGCCAGTCACCGTCTTGTGCCGCCAGGCGGGACAACTGCAATGCGGCAATCGGGTCGCCGCCCGAGGCTTCGAAGTGGTGGCGCGCCGCCTTGCGGTCTCCCTGGCGCAGCCGGATCTCGCCCAGCAGCACCGCGGCGCGGGGTTCGCGTGCGGCGTGCGGGTCCAGCGCCGCCGCGGCCGCTTCAAGGTTGCGCGCGGCCAGTGCCGCGGTCTCGTCCGGCGTTCCGACCCTGGGCTGGCCGGGTTGGCGAAGCTGCACATCGGTGAGCAGGCTGCGTGCGAGGCCAAGGGCAAATTCGACGTTGTCCGGCTCCTTTTCGAGCAGGGCGCGGAAGGCACGCGCGCCCTGTGCACCGAAGTCCCCGTTACTGCCCGTGGGTCCGCGCCACAGGGACTGGTACTGCTCGGCTTTCAGCGCCGCGTGATAGGGTGAGGATTGCCAGAGCGGCCCGCCGGCGAAGCGCGGCTCGGGCCGCAGGCCGGGATCGGGACGCTGTTCGTAGTGCAGCACACAGCGGCCGGCGCCATCCCACACGCGCAGATCCAGCGGCTCGCGGCCGGGCGCGCGCGCAACCGTGCCGCGCCACGGCTGGGCTGGACTCAAGTCAACAGCCTGCCGCAGCCAGTCGCCGTCGACGCTCGACACGGTCACCACCGCGCCGGGGAGCGGACGCGCGACGCACACGCCGATGTCGAGAGCGGCGTCGCGGCGGGTCAAGTTCACCGCGCCGGTCTCGTTGGCGTAGCGGTACCCGCCGATGCCATGCGCGCCGAAGAATGCCTCATCGTACTCGCGCACCCCGAAGGCTTCCCACCACAGCATGTCCTCGTGGCTAAGCGTCGGACTGGTCCAGATTTCGGTGTAGGCGGTGGGGCCGGGCTTCTTGTCCGGCTGCGGTGGGTGACAGAACATCTTGATGCCGGGCAGGCGCGTACGGTCGAAGAGCCGGACCATGCCGTGGTCGCTGCGCGTGTAATACACGCCGTGGAAATTCTCTTCGAGGCCGATGGCGAAAATGCTGTTGTAGTTCGAGGGGATGTTGCGCCAGAAGCAGATGCCGGCGGCGTCCCATTCGGGCCAGGGCCACGGCCAGAGGTCGAGCGTGCCGTCGTTGAATCCGTGCGGCGCGACGTGCGCCGTCGGGATGATGTACTGCAGATCGTCGGCGTACCCGAAGAACATGTTCGACCAGGGCGCGAAGCCCATGGGGCGCGGATTCAGGTTCGAGTAGCGGTAGTGCGAGCGCAATACCGCCTCGCCGGGGTGCAATTGCCACCGTACCACGACGCGCTGCCGGCGCAGGGGATCCGTCCATCCGACCGTGACCGCCGCCGTACCGTCGGCATCGTGCTGCACGTGCCAGTTCCACTGGTCCATGTAATTGTTGCCATGGTGGAAGCTGGGAAAGTTGACCTCGTGCCCGCCGAGCTGCGAGCCGTAGGCGGTGTAGCGCGTGTCCGGCCATTCGATCGGCCGCACGAGGAACAGCTCCTGGCCGGCTGCCTTGTCGAACACCGAGCGCACGCGGCCGCCCAGCTCCGGCAGCAAATCAACCCGCAGGAACGCGTTCTCCATGCGGACCTGATGCAGGGACATCTCGCGCGGATTGGCGCCGCCCGCATCCACCACAGGAAAGACCTCCTCGGTTTCAACGATCTGAACCGGTGCGGCCGCGAGCAACAGGGGCAGCAGCACGAAGGCCACGCAGGCGACGTGGCCGTATCTCCATATTCTATTCGTCGTCGTCGGGTTCCCGGTATTTCTCGTGGGCGGCGTTACGGAGCATCTTGAGCTGAGCGATCAGCGTGGCGGCTTGCTTGAGGTCGTCTTTCTTGAGTGCGTCCAAGAGTTTCTGGGCCGTCGTGGCTGCGGCTGTGATGTCTTTCTTGAAGGCCGCGTTCATGGCGGCCTGCTCCTCGTCGCCCAGTGCCTCGGCGCGCGCCGGAGTCAGTTGCGTGGCGGCGGCGAGGTTCGTGTGAAGCGTTTCGGCCCATTTGAGGTATAGAGGCGTAGCGGCCAGATCGGGAGCCTTGCGAAACGCCTGTAAGAGATGGCCGTAGCTATCTCCGATCGCCTCCATTTTTTCGTGCAGCGGGCTATGGTCATCACTGTCGCTGCTCTCGTCATCCGCGGCAAGCGCCGGGGCGACGAGGCAGACGGCGAGCAGGATTCCAAGGGTGGCGGATGCGCGAGGTGAAGCGTGGAGTTCCGACGTTGTCATAGGGGTTCCTTTTTTGAAGTTCAAGTTGACTGCGATTGTATCGCGGTATGGCGGCGTTGCGCAATTGCTTTCGTGGTCACGCTCGACATGGGCGCGGCGTACGGGCAAGATTTGAGAAAGAAAGGGAGTGTAATAGATGACAACACAGCTACAGACCAACGAGACGATTCTCTTCATCGGGGACAGCATCACGGATTGTGGGAGGATGGACCCCAACTGGAAGCCTCACGGGTCAGGCTACGTGGGGCTCTTTGCGGACCTGCTTGCCGTTCGCGAGCCGGAGAAGGCGGTCACCGTGATCAATACGGGGATCGGTGGCCACACGGTCGCCGATCTACGCGACCGCTGGATCGACGACGCGCTGAGCCACAAGCCCGACTGGCTCTCGGTGAAGATCGGGATCAATGACTGCCACCGGCACCTGGAGTCACCGGACCCGAATTCGCCACAAAGTCCGGAAGCTTACGACGAAATCTATGACCGGATTCTCGATATCGCCAGGACGGAGCTGCCGGACGTGAAGCTTCTGCTGATTGATCCGTTCTATTGCAGCCTGGATCTGGATGGGAAAGTGGAGGGTTCGCATCGCGCGCGCGTGCACGATACGCTCCCGGCGTATACCCAGACCTGCGACCGGCTGGGTGAGAAGTACAACGCACGACGCGTGAAGACGCACGACCTGTTTCACGAGCATTTCAAGCATCAGCATCCCGGCGTTTACTTCCCCAACGAGCCAGTGCACCCCAATCGCACGGGCCACATGCTGATCGCGGAAGCCGTGTTCGACGCGTTGAGCTGAAACGGGCACAGCGCGAATCGACACGAATCTCCAGACGCGCAATCCGCGGCTCTATCTCCGTCTCTCGTCGTGACGGTTCGCGGATGTCTACGATGTTTCGGCGAGTTGGCGGCGGCCGATCTCTTTGATGCGTTCGTCGGGCCATTTCTCGAGGGGGCTGTAGCTCGGGTGACCGGGCAGGTCGTTGCACGGATTGCTGCGCGTGTTGTAGCAGCAGATCAGCGTCCAGCGCGGATCGTCGCTGTTGTTGGCGTCTGAGCGGTGCAGGGTGTTGGCGTGAAAGAAGAGTGCGGTGCCGGGCTCCATCTCGCAGTAGACCAGCTCGAGGTGTTTCGAGATCTCCTCGATGCGCTCCGGATTCGCCCCGGTCTGCGTGCCGTACGTTCCGTGGTCGACGCGGCCCAGCTTGTGCGAGCCGCGCAGAACCTGCAGGCAGCCGTTGGCCTTCGTGGCGCCATCGACCGCGATCATGCAGCTGCCCATATCCGGATAGAGGCAGCCGTTGCCGTACCAGTAGCCGTAGTCCTGGTGCCATTCCCACGCGCCGCCCACGCGCGCCTCCTTGACCATCATCTTGTAGTGATACAGGTAAACTTCGTCGTGAAGGACCGCCTCCATCGTGTCCACGATGCGGTGACAACGGACGAAGCCGTTGTAGATGTCTTCGCGGTCCGTGTCTGCCGTTAACCACAGCTTGCTCTCGCGGCCCTCGGTATCGACGGCCGCGCTGACCTTGTGCGCCTTCTCCTGGTCCGCCTTGCCGATCTTGAACAGGAGCTCCATCTGCTCGGCGTCGAAAAGTCCGCGCGCCATCAGGTACCCGTCTTCCGAAAACTGGGAGACCTGTTCCGGTGTGATCGTGAATGTGCTCATCTGCGGTATCTCCTTCGGGACAAGCGCCCTCCTGCTTCGTCTAAAGTGATTCGATAAACCTCTCAATCAACGTGCGCATTCCGGGTATGGCGCGGGCGGCGGCGGCGGTGACGGCGTCGTGGGACAAGGCGTCCTCAGCGATTCCCGCCGCAGGATTGGTGATACAGGACACGGCGGCAACGGTCAACCCGGCACCGTTCGCGAGTATCGCCTCGGGAACGGTCGACATCCCGACGGCATCGGCTCCGAGAGCCCGAAAGGCCAGGATTTCGGCCGGGGTCTCGTAGGTGGGGCCGGTTGTCGCCAGGTATACGCCGTGGTGAAGCGTCACGGGAACGTCCTCTGCCGAGCGGGTCAATTGCGCTCGCAGGCGGGCGTCATAGACCGCTGACTGATCCGGGAAGCGCGGTCCCCAGAAATCGTCGTGTGGCCCGACCAGCGGGTTCGAGCCCAGCATATTGATGTGGTCCGTGACGGTCATCAGGTCGCCTGGTTTGAAGTCCGGACGCAGGCCGCCCGCGGCGTTGGTGAGCAGAACTGTGGATACGCCGAACCGCTTCATCAGGTAGACCGGAATGGCGAGCGGGGTCCATCCTGCGCCCTCGAACCAGTGGCGCCGGCCGCGAAAGATGAAAAGCTCTATGCCTGCGTGCATCGCCAGCGAAAGGCGGCCTGTGTGTCCGGCGACGGACGGGCTGCCCAGACCGGGGATCTCCTCGTATGCGAGCTCGTCGCGCGGGCTCAGGGCGTCGGCGATTGCACCCCAGCCCGAGCCGAGAATCAGGCCGAGCGAGGGGTGAGCATCCGGCCAGCGGGCGCGGACAAAGTCATACGCAGACTCGAGAATCGAGCGGTCCATGCGCAAAGTGTCGCGAAACGCGACTAGCGTGTCCAGCGCGCACTCGCAGAATCGGGCGATGAGGGCGGCATTTGCACAGCGCATCGTACGGAAAAGAGGTAAGTTCCAGAGATGGCGACAATCACGAAGGGCAATCTTCTCCGCGTGTCGAAGGATCCAATCCTGGCGGGAGTCATGCAACGGATGTGCATCATCGGAGCATTAGCGGTGTGTGCACTCGCTTCGCCATGCGCGACGACTGCCGCGACGGTGGAGCTTGCTGGCTATCCCACCGGCTCCTTCCGGTGGATGGATACGGCGCGGAATGTGTACGGTGCTGCGTACCGCGGTGGCTATAGCTATACCCAGGCGAGCGTCGTGATCACCTGCGCGATGACGGGGACCGTGTTGACGGGGACGATGAGCGCGACGAATCTGAAGCCGAACTTCACCTACCAACTCAAGCTGAGCGGATTCCCGGAGGCCGATCCGACCTCTAATATCAACCTTGGTCTCGCGGGCCGGTGGTGGAAGGAGGATTGGAATGGATCGAGCTGGGCGAACGGGTGGAACCTGAATAACAAGGGCAACGGCTCTTTCCCCAATCCGAACGACGACTGGTACTTCGCCAACCGTGATGCGACGAGCGCGACCAGCCCCACCGGGAAAGCATACCGATTCACCGGATACCGTCCCTTCGACTATTTCATTACCGATGAACAGGGCAATGCCGTTCTGGGCTTCGCGATGATGAGCGCATATCATGTGCTCTACAAAACCGACCAGAGAGTCCGGAGTTCGAGTGACGGGCCGATCAAGCATCACGCATTTGATCCCGATCCATCGGCGCATGACGCTTATGATACCAATTATCCTGCCTCGACGGTGGACGTCTTCGGAGAGTGGGAGCGCCTGCCGGCCGATCGGGTCGGTATCACCCCCGGCGATTACATGCTGGATCTTCTGATTACCGAAGAGTCCTTCCACGAATCGGACGAGCACGCGGGGTTCTGGGCGCACGCCATGCACGGCGTTGCGCCGTTCACGATCCTGCCGCTTACGATCGAGACAGCCGTTGAACCGGTCCACGCCGCTGCGCCCACGCAGATCGCTGTGCAGTGGGGAGCAAGTACGGGTATCGTGCTAGCCGCGTCGGCGTACTGGCAGATTACGAATGTGGTCGTGAACGGCGCGGAGCACGGGGTCACGAACGCATGGTCATTTGACCTGATTACGAACGACCAGCGTGTGGTCGTCCAGATGACTCCGCTGACCGCGGCGTACGGGGTGCCGCAATGGTGGCTCGCGGAATGGCTTCCCGATTGGACGAATGATTTTGATTGGGCCGCGACAAACGATATCGACGGTGACGGGGTTCTCACGTGGGAGGAGCATCTCGGCGGCTCGCACCCCGGTCTTCGCGATTCAAGGTTCGAGATCAGCGATCAACGCATCTTTGACGGCTCCAACGGCCTCACCTGGGTAAGCGTGCACAGAGATCCTGCGCTCCCCGGATTCTCGATCGCGCGGACGACGAATCTCGTGGGGGTATGGTCGATCTTGGTCAGCAATCTGCATGCGGCAGTTGATGGGACGAACATTTGGTACGATGGGGAGCCGCCGGCGGGGGGTGGTGTGTATTACCGGGTGGTTGCCCCGGCCGGGCTCTAGCGGGCCGTTGAAGAACCCGCCGTTCGTGGCGGCTGGGGACATCCGCCCTCCAGTCTACGCGCGTTTCCCGCCATTCTGTGGAGGGCGGGCGTCTCGGCCGCCGGATCCTCTTGCAATGCGTATATCCTCAAGGAACTCGATATCAAGGAGGGGAATCGCTACGATTCGATGCATGAGCATGACCGGGAGACTATTGGTCATAGGGATGTACCCGATCGAGACGCCCAACAAGGCCGCGGCGGTACGCATCCGCGCGCTCCTGGATGAATTCGAGAAGCTGATGCCGGGGCGCGTCGATCACATCTGCGGGACCATCTCGCAGCGCCGGCGGCGGATCCGTGAATTCTGGCGCGAGGGGAGGGATCGCGATATCGACCGTGTGTATGTCGAATCCCATTCGACGAGTGCGAGCGAGGCCGATCTGCTGGCCCTGCGGCGTCTTCGTCGTGCCGGAAAACGGATCGTGACTTATGTGCGTGACGCCTATCCCCTCTACGACAGCCTGGACATGTATCCCGGGGTCCGAAGCCTGGTTTACAAGGTGGCGTTTCGCATCTCTTACGGAGCGTATGACCGCTACTCGGATCGATTGGGGTTTCCTTCACGCGGTCTGGCCGATGCCCTCGGCGTGGATGCCGCCCGGGCTTTGCTTCTCCCGCCTGGAATGCAGGACGTAGATGTTGCGGTGCCCGCGCACGACGGCGCGTTTCTCCTGGTGGGGGGGAGCGCCGGTGCCGCCAACGGGGTCGATATCTACGTGGATGCCGCGAGGGCGCGGCCGGAAACGTCCTTTATCTGGTGCGCGCAGCCACGCTACCTCGACGCACTGGCGAGCTGGGATCTTCCCGCAAACTTCCGGACGGTCTCGTGGGACCGCGACGAGATCATCCGTAATCTTGATCGGGTGAAGGCATTCGTGCTTCCGCGCCAGGTGACGCCATACATGGATCTCGCCGTACCGATCAAGCTGATGGACTACCTGTCGTGGTCGCGGCCGATCGTCGCGACGCGATGCGCGGAAACCACGCGCATTCTGGGTGAGACGGGTTCCGGTATCCCGGTCGACGACACGGCCAAGGGCCTCCTCGGGGGAATCGATACCGTCAACGCGATGACCGCCGACCAACTGTGCTCCTATCGCGAGCTCACGCGCAAGGCTGCGCAGAGCTACTCGTGGGAAGCGTTGGCGCGGCGCGTGCTCGACGCGCTTGACGCGCAGTGACCAGTAAGAAGTAGGGAGTGATTAGTGAGAAGTCAGAAGTGATAAGTGGTTCGTCGGAAGTCAGAAGTAGGAAGTGGTTGGTGATTAGTCAGAAGTGGGGTCCCATCCTGGTTTCCGGTTGTCACATCTAGACGGGGTGCCCTCACCCCGCACGCGGAGAGGGAGCGGGGCGCTACGTGACAACTTATTTCAGGACGGGACCCTACCCACTACTCACTAACCACTTCTTACTTCTTCGCGCGAACGTCGAGGCAAGCCAGATTCCCGCTATTGTCGCGGCAATAGATGCGGCCGTTCGCGATGACGGGGTTCACCCAGGTACGCTTGTCGAGAATCTGTGTCTTTGAGATGGGATTGTAGCCGGTGGGGGTAGCGTTGCAGATCGCGAGTTGCCCGCTGTCGGTCAGAAGGATCAGTTTTCCGCCCGCGATGGCGAGGTTGCCGTGTTGCCCGGCGCCCTTCTGTGTCCAGACGGTTTCTCCGTCGGTCATGCGAATGCACATCAGAACGCCGAGTTTTTCACTGATCGCGTACACATGGCCGTCATGATAGACGGCGTCGTTCATCTTGGTCTTGACGTCCGCGTTCTCCCACAGCTTGGTAGGCCCACCCTCGCCGAGTTGGAAGAGCGCGCCACGGCCCGTCGGGTAGCCGGAAGAAATGAACACCTTGTCACCGAGAACGAAGGGCGCAGATGCGTTCACATCGTACGAGGTCTTCCACGGGATGCGCCAGAGTTCCTTTCCGTCGGCGAGCGCCAGCGCGACCATGGCCTTGCCCTTGAAGACCAGCACGGCGGGCGTCTCGCCGTTCTTAAAGGGGATCGGCGGAGCGTAGCCGGCGATGTCCGCGCCGGAGCCCCAGACCTTCTCGCCGGTCTTCTTGTCGAGCGCGAGTGTTGAGTTCCCGTTGCCGCCGATGTCGAGGATGACGAGGTCGCCGTGGACCAACGGCGACCCGGCGTATTTCCAGTTCGGTTGCGAGCCGCCGAAATCGGCCCCGGCGTTGCGCTTCCACACCAGTTTTCCGTCGGCGATCGCGAGGCAGTGTATGTCGCCGTTGGAGCCCAGCGTGTACAGGTGCCCGTCGTTCGCCGTCGGTGTTGCGGCCGTGCCGCCCTCGAACTGGCGCTGCTCGAACGGGTTCGCGTAGGCGAATTTCCAGGCGACGCTTCCGTCGGCCACGTTGAGCGCGTAGATGACGTCCTCGTTCGAATCCTTAAGGTTGCCCATCGTGAAGACGTGGTCGCCCACGACGATCATGCTCGATGCCCCGAATCCAACATTCCGGCGCCACGCGATGGTCGGAGCATCCTCCGGGAAATCGGAAGACCAGTCCGTTTCGGTCGATATGCCATCGTGGTTCGGGCCCCGGAAGGACGGCCAGTCTGAGGCCGTTGCGTGGGGCGTGAGTGCTGCGAGCGAAGCGAGTATGCCAAACAGGCATGCGAGTGATCGGTTTCGGGTCATGCGAGTGTCTCCTGTGCGTTGAAGATTAAGTTCGTAGTCTAACGCAACGCTTCTGTCGGCGCAAACAGGAATTGGCGCCGTTCCAAGCGGGTTTAGTTCGTTGCGGCGTAGTGGCTGGGTGCGGTTTCGGGGAGCTCTGCGAGATCTGTGTTTCTGAGGAAGGCATCAACGCCGGCCCAGTTCTTCACTCCAAACCGATGCATGAAGTATCGGAACCCATTGCCGTAGACAGCTCCGTTGTGGGTCGCGATGCGGGCGACGGCATTCGAGAGTTGGTTGCGTCGGCATACCTCGGCGGCAACGTACTGGCAGATGCCCTCATGCAGCCAGGCCGGGGCACCCGTGCTGCGCGGGTAGAATTCAGCCAGAAGATCGTGTGTCAGCTCATGCGACGCGGTTGCGAGGAAACGGTCCGGGGCGAGACCGTATAGGATGGAGATCGATTTGGTGACCTGCTCCTTCTCCTTGACGGTGACGCCGAAAAGATTCTTATGAATCGTTTTGCGGGCGTGCCGATAATAACGCCCACTTTCATACATGTCAGAATTCGAGTTCGAATCGGCGGCCGTGCCGCCCGTGAGTGCGTCGACGCCGACGAGATGAAGCCGGGGGGTGGAATCGGATGCCAGACCCGTGACCAAGGTGGTTTCGCGAATCGCACGTGCAAAGAGCTTTTCGGCGGCGTCACGCGACATCACTGCGGCCTTTTTGCATGTTGAGCAGAGATTGCGACCGTCGTTGAGGTGCGAACCGTCGACAAACGGCAGGCGGCAACTGTCGCAACGCTCCGCGCGACCGTGTTGGCGGCAATACACGTGATCGCCGATGGATACGGACACCGTGCTTCGGGCACCACACAGCTCACAGGCCGGCAGGCTGGTATTGAAGCATTTTCGAGAGCAGAACGTGTCCGTAGCGGAGCGAAGCATGGTGCCCCGCATCGGGCGATTGCAGGCTGCGCATTGAGGAAGCGCCGCCGAGAGGCAGTCCTCTGAACAGTAGGCCGAGTCGCTTAGCGCGAAGTAATCGCCGCGTATGGCCTGGCCGCAGGAGTCGCAGGGCACAGCGCAGACCAGCGGCGCCGTGGCACCCAGATACAGGGCCACGATGCCGACCAGTCGCAGTCTCGATGTTTGTGGCGACTTCATACGATTTGCCCTTCGCCCCGAACGCCCGAATCGGGCTACTCACAGGATTGATACAGTTTAGATCAGGCGGTCGCTTGAGCCAAGATGTTTAGATCTATTTTTACAGAGCTAATTGCTGGGGAGACCTTGAGAGGAGTGCGAATCTGGTAAAACGGCGCAAGTTGGAGCCATATCGTAACATTGCGTACACGCCTTGAGTTCTGTATTCCGTGCGAAACCGATGCTAGATTCATCGAGATGAAGACGATTGATGTCACGGCGAGCGTAGTCTGCGACGGTGCTCGAATCCTGATCGCGCGCCGGGCGGCGCACGATTCGAACGGCGGGAAATGGGAGTTTCCCGGGGGAACCGTGGAGCCCGGGGAGTCCGCGGAGGAATGCGTACACCGGGAATTACAGGAGGAACTGGGTATCGACGTCCGGATCTTGCGCTTCCTTGGCATGGCGGAAGAGCCCCGCCCGGATTGCGTGCTGCGGCTCCTGTTCTACCAGGTCCAACACGTGCAAGGGGAGATCAGGCTTGTGGATCATGATCAACACGCGTGGGTCACGCTATGCGAGCTTCTGGACTATGAATTTCCTTCCGCCGATCGTCGTATCGTGGAGCAGTGGGTATCCGAGGGGGCGATAAATCCGTTCGCGTGATGCGTGGTCCCCAAACCCACGAACTTCGCGCTTAGCTACCGGATTCGGCGTGCAGGCGAAGGGCTCGTCGGTTCTGGAGTGCGTCCTCGACTGGTGAAAAGATCGCTCTCGAAGAGAGAATCGTACTCGTTGTCGTGCGTCAGCGGGTCAAGGGAGCGCTCTGGCTGTGCTTTTGCTTGCGCCTCTTGCCTCTCGTGCGGCACAATCAGCGAAGATAATAGTGTCAGTGGCGCGTGTTGTGGCGACGATGCACAGAGCGTCGCGGGACAGCACAGTTGGCGAACGAGATAGGTCATAGAAACCCCCATTGAAAACCCAGTAGAGTTGCAATTAGTTCACAACACGTCATCGCCTGACGCAACTCTTTTGGCAGAAAGAGCAAATTAACCCATGGAATACCGGAAACTAGGACGCACAGGAGTCAGGGTCAGCCCGCTTTGCCTTGGGTGCATGATGTTTGGCGGCCGAGCCAACGCGGACGACAGCTACGCGATGATCGATCATGCGATCGGCGAAGGCATCAACTTGATCGACACGGCGAACGTTTACGGTCGCGGTGAGAGCGAAACGGTGACTGGCGAGGGAATCAAGCGCACGGGCAAGCGCGCCCAGATCGTGCTGGCGACGAAAGTACACGGGCAGATGGCCGACGACGACCCCAATGCGTCTGGCAATTCCCGCCGGCACATCGTCGAGCAATGCGAAGCCAGCCTTCGGCGCCTGCAGACCGACTACATTGACCTCTACCAGATTCATCGCCCACGGTCCGACACGCCGATTGACGAGACGTTACGGGCCCTTGATGACCTCGTTCGCTCCGGAAAGATCCGCTACATCGGGTCCAGCACGTTCGCGGCATGGCAAGTGGTCGAGTCACTGTGGGCCTCACGCGAGCTCGGGCTTAATCGATTCGTGTGTGAACAACCGCCGTACAACCTGCTCGACCGGCGCGTGGAGCGTGAACTTCTGCCCATGGCCGCCACGCATGGGATTGCGATTATTCCCTGGAGCCCACTGGCCGGCGGGCTCTTGAGCGGCAAGTACTCCCCGGACGATGCCGCGCCGACCGGAAGCCGGTTCTTCGACGCCAAGAGCAGCGCGCTCCGAGAGCGCTGGAGTGCAGAGGCGTGGGTTGTGATCGACGAGTTGCGCTCGATGGCCGGGGAGAAGGCGTGTACCGTTTCGCAACTGGCGCTCGCCTGGTGCGCGCAGCAACCCCACGTTACCAGTCCGATCATCGGGCCGCGGACCCTGGATCAACTCAGAGACAATCTCAAGGCGCTCGACGTCGAGATCACCGACGAGGATCGCGCGCGACTGGATAAGGTTGCACCGCCGGGGCGGTCCAGCGCGCCGTTCTATGGCGCCGACTTCGGGCCACACGAGTTTCGCTGGTAAAATTTCAGCTGGGGCGTTTCACGATCTTCGAGAAGCGACTGTGCTGAATTTCCTCCTGGTGCTGCGCGAGCCTGGAGAGGATACCTGCAAGGACGGCCGCGGCCAGGAAAAGCGCCACGCCGCTCGCCAGTAGTAGTATTTCTGTAATCATCATGCGGGCATTCTCGCACATGGGGTAGGACAGATAGTGTCCTATGCCTCAGAAAGATGGAATTTAAGAACGGAAATTCGGGGCGGAACTGGACTCCGCGAGAAGAGGAAGTTTCAGCGCCTGGGATAGTTTCGCAGAGCACTCTCAAGATCCGTTCGGATCCGCGTGACCAGGGATTTCGGAGCCAGGGCGGTGGCGCCGGGGCCCCAGGAGAGAATCCAGTCTTTGACCTCGTTGAGATGGCTGGTCGGGAAACTGAGAACGGCCCCGCCGTCTCGACTCTCGGTGAGTTTCTGCTTGGCGTGCCATTCTCGCTCACGGATATAGGGCGCGATCTTCGCGTCGAAGCGGATGCGCACCTGGTACGTGCGGGTGCCCCACATAATGCCAAAGTGGTCACCGGTCAGGGAGTCGATGTCGAAATCGCCAGGCACCGTGCAGGTCTCTTCGAGTAACTGCACCGACCGCACGCGCGACAGCGCGAACGTTCGGACCTCGCGATGGGTCTGAGAGTTCCCGATCAGATACCACTCGCCCTTGTATCCGACGAGGTGATAGGGGTCGACATCCCGGCTGACCGCTTGGTCCCGTCCGGGGGATTGGTGTCGCAGGCGAACCCGGCGGTTCTCGCGTAGCGCGTTGGCGGTTGCGTCCCAGACCTTGGAATCGATCGTCGTTGCGGCGTCGGGGAAGATAGAGATTCTGCTGTCCACCCACGCCGGTTGCACGCTGACATGGTCGGGAAGGGATTGTTCAATCTTTTCGAATACCGAGGCCAGTCGCGAATGGAGCGGTGTTTTTCGAAACTGCTGCAACGCTTTCTCGGCGATGCACACGGCAAAAAGGTCGCTCTCGCTGATCGTGATGGCTGGCAGACGGTAGTTGGCTTCGGTGTAGTAGTACCCATGCTGTACGGCGTCATACTCGATGGGGGCATCCAGCTCGTCGCGCAGATAGTCGATGTCGCGCATGATCGTCTTCGCGCTGACTTCCCACTCCGCCGCGAGGGTGGAGCAGTTTGGATAGCCGTCCCCGCGCAGGCGTTTATCGATAAAGAGCAGCCGGCGATACTGGGGCTTGAACTTTGGCATGCGGGGAGAGGATCAGGGCGTGTGTGGGTATGGGAGTGCGTGAGTCACGGCGGCGGCGTGTAACTTTGTGAGATATCCGGGCCAGGCTCGTCCACCCATTGGGCGGACGAGCCCGTCCGCTTCCTAGATCGCGTCGCTTCCGCGCTCGCCCGTACGAATGCGGATGCATTCTTCGAGCGGCGTGACGAAGATCTTGCCGTCACCAACTTCGCCGTCGGAGTGCCGGGCCGCATTCAGGATCGCCGCGACCGCTTTCTCGACGAATTCGTCGTTACAGGCAATGTCGAGGCGTACTTTGGGCAGCAGATCCGGTGCCACGGCCTGGCCGCGGTAAAGTTCCGTTTCCTGTGCCTGACCGCGGCCGGTGCAGCGGTTGACCGTAATGCGGAAGACCTCGGCCTTCAACAGCGCCTCGCGCACCGCTTCCAGTCTCTCGGGTTGAATAATTGCTGTTACCAGTTTCATAATCGTCTCTTTCGCGTTGCTGACAGGGTCAGTTCAGGTTCAACAGGCCGTATCCTTGCTCACCGTGCAACTCGTGGTCCATGCCCGCGCGTTGACCATCGTCGTCGAGCTTCAGCCCCACGGTCTTGTCGACCACAACGGCGATGATCAGGGTCATCACCGAAGCGTATACGATGCTGACCAGAACGCCTTCAACCTGGTACCCGAGTTGGGCTCCGATTCCGTGATCCGGCACGGTGCGCAGAAAGAAGCAGAGCCCGATGGCACCGATGATTCCGGCGACGCCGTGAATTCCGAAGACGTCCAGCGTGTCGTCGTAGCCCAGCTTGCCCTTGAGCTGAATGGCACCGTAGCATCCGAATGCCGCGATGACGCCAAGCACCATCGCGCCTACCGGGCGCACATCGCCCGCGGCCGGCGTAATCGCGACCAGCCCGGCGAGGATGCCGGACGCAAGGCCCAGGCTCGTGGCTTTTTTATGGATCATGCCCTCGATGCAGACCCAGGTGAGCGCGCCGGTGGCGGCTGCGATCTGCGTGACCGTGAGCGCCTGCGCGGTCTGAAGTCCGCTCGATACGGAACTCCCTGCGTTGAAACCGAACCAACCGACCCAGAGCAATCCGGCCCCGAGCATCGTCAGTACGAGATTATTAGGATGCATCGCGGTCTTCGGGTATCCGCGCCGCGCGCCGAGATAAAGAGCGCACACGAGGCCCGCGACACCCGACGAGATGTGGATGACCGTGCCGCCGGCGAAGTCGATCGCCTTGCCGGTCAGAAAGCCGCCGCCCCACACCCAGTGGCAGAGCGGATTGTAGATCAGGAGGCTCCAGAGCGCGATAAAGACGCAATACCCCCGGAATCGCACGCGCTCGGCGAATGCACCGGCAATTAGCGCCGGCGTAATGATCGCGAACTTGCCCTGGAACATGGCGAACACAAGTTCCGGAATTCGGGCGTCCTCCATGATGTTGTTTTCGATACCCATCAGGAAGAGCATCTCCGGATCCCATCCGCACCAGCCCTTGCTGGCGCCGAAACACATCGCGTATCCGCAGACGGTCCAGACGACACCCACGACGGCCATGGCCGCGAAGGCATGCATCAGTGTCCCGATTACATTCTTGGTCCGCACCAGGCCGCCGTAGAACAGTCCGAGTCCGGGGACCATGAGCAGTACCAGTGCGGTAGACGTGAGCATCCATGCCGTTGTGCCCGTATCGATAGCCGGTTCGTCGGCCTGACACAGGGCAGGAACGAGCAGGATGCCCAGGATAGACCAAGTGCGCAGTTTGCCACGTGGCATCATTTTTCCTCCTTACCTTACGATTATCCCCGTTGCGGGGCCCAACACCCAAGCCTCGACGATAGGCCAGCCGACTTTTGCCGTCAACGCTCGAGACCGCCACAAATCCGGCGATTTAGCGCCCTGCCGATTTCTCCTGCAATATCCGGCGCGCCCGTTCGTTATTGGTACCACACAGCAAAAAGAACCCGGTTCGACCATTCGGAACCGCCCAGGAACAAAAAACACAGGAGACCAGACCATGAAGAAGATCATCAAATCCAGCCTGATCGTTGCGACCTGCCTGATCGGTGCCGCGACGTTCACAGCGACGGCTCAAGCGGAAGAGGGTGGCGATCGCCCCGATCGTCCTGACCGTGGGCAGCGTGGCGCCAGGCGCGGCGAGTTCATCAAGCATGCCGATGCCGACGGCGACGGCGAAGTGACGTTCGAGGAGTTCAAAACGGCGCACCTCGCCGGACTCGAGGAGCGATTCAAAAAGATGGACCGTAACGGTGACGGCGTCATCTCGCCTGAAGACCGGCCGAAGCGAGGCGAAGGCCGTCCTGACCATCCGAAGCCGGAAGACGGCGACGGCGGACTCTAAGTCGACGCCCGGCCTGATTCGACGAAGCCCTCGAGCCGCTCACGCGGCCGGGGGCTTTTTCTATTCAAGCTCGATGCGGTAGAAGATGCGCGATGCGGCTGCGGCCGTTGCGTCGGTGTACGTGTTCATGGGAGGCGTCGCCGGAACGTTGCTTACGATGGCGCCGAACGGGACCGTGAGATCGGTCGTACGCATCAGGCGATAGATGCGGTTACTGGCGCTGCTCCAACGCACCACGACGCTGCCGCTCTCGGGGGCGGCGGGCGCATCCAGTGCAAGATTTGAGTTTTCGTCAGCCGCGTCGGTCCCCGCAAGAAACTCGTCGCCGTCCAGCGCACCATCGTGGTCCGTATCGGTCGAAGCGGTCATGGCGCCGAGGCTTGCAGCGGATTGAAGTTCCCACCAGTCCGGCAGCGTATCGCCGTCGGTATCGGTCGCCCGCGCGATGTTCAAGCGTCCGCCGCTTGCCACCTTACCCGAGAGAGCGCCGACCGGATCCACATTGCTGAGAATACGATTGATCCGCTGCGCGACGGATTCAAGAGGGTAGTTCATCGCGATGAACGAGACGGCACCCGCGACGTGTGGCGCCGCCATCGATGTGCCGCCAAGGAACATGTAGGCATCGTTCGGGTCCAGCACGTGCGTCACTGTGACCTGTACGTTTCCCTGTGCGAGAAGGTGCTGTCCGTCCGCCTGGGACAATTCCACCGCAGGCAGCCAGTTGCCTGGGGCCTGCAGGGTGCCGTTGATCAGCCCGGGCGAGTGATTGTAGATGATTGCGGCGGCCGCACCAGCGGCCATGGCGTTTTGTGCCTTTTCCGTGAAGAAAAGCGTACCGCGCTCGATGAGAGCGATATTGCCGTTGACCTGCGGCGGGAAGTTGGAGGGATATCCGAGTCCGCAGTCATAGACCGTTGCGCTGATACCTGCGGTGCGCCCGGCGAACTGCAGGCCCTGCGACGCGTAGGTCGTAGTGGGAGACACGACCGAAGCAGACGTACTGACATGCGTGGGAATGGTTGAAAGGATCCCGTCGCCGGGCGCGGCGAGGTCCACCGTGGTGGCGCCGAAGTTGGAGAATCCGGCAAGCGTGTCATTCGGTCCGGTCGCGGCCACGGAGATGATGTTGGCGGCGTTGTAGTTGGCCGGGTACGTCGCCGTCGGGTCATTGTCAGCCGTATCATTGCCCGCGGCCGCCACAAAAATAATACCCGCCTGTCCCGCGGTTACGATGGCGGCCTGCTCGAGGACGCTGAATCCGGGGCCGCCGTAGGATCCGTTGAGCGCTACGATATTGACCCCGCGGTTCTTCATCATGGTCGCGTACTCGATCGCCGCCAGCGTGTACGCCGTGGGAAGTGTCGTGCCGCTTGCGGAAGCTTTCAGGGCCATGATGCGGGCCTTGTAGTTGACCCCTGCCACGCCGTCTCCATCGCGCACGGCGGCTGCCGTGCCGGCCACATGTGTCCCGTGGCCCGGCGAAGTGTCGATATCCATGGGGTCGGAATCGGGAGATGCGCCGTTGTCGCCCGCGAAATCATAGCCATAGGTGTCATCGATGAATCCGTTGCCGTCATCGTCCGACGCGTTGTTCGGTGTTTCGCCGGGATTGGTCCACATGTTGCCGGCGAGATCCGGATGCGAATAGTCGACGCCGGTGTCGATGATCCCGATCACGACCTGCGCGGCATCCGGCCGGGCCATGGCCCATGCCTCGGGGAAATCAATGTCGGCATCCGCCGTGCCGCTGACACCGTTAACCGTCTGTCCCGAGTTGTGAAGTCCCCACAGTTCGCCGAATCTCGCGTCGGAGGGGAAAACGGCCGTCAAGGGGACCCTGAGATAGTTCGGTTCGACCGTTTCGACCGCGGGGTCGCGAGACAGATCGGCGATCAGCGCGGCCGTCGTCCTGGCGGCGTGCCGGACGAGGCATTGCCGTCGGCCGGATCTCGCCGAGAGCCATGCATAGTCGCGGCCTATCGTCAGCCCGCGCGAGGACAGCATGTTGTCGCTCTGGCGCTTCGACCGGTCGGCATGGAACCGCACCAGAACTTCGCCTTCGACGTACGCGGGCTCGTCGCCGCGGAGTGACGAGGCCCCCGCCGTAGCCATGAAGAGGGGTAGCACGAGGCAAAGCAAAGAGGAGATCTGGATTGGTCTGATCCAACGCATAGCGGCCAGTATATCAGGAAATCCTTCAACACGACGGTCCGTATGCGGGTAAAACTGATGAATCTTTCTTAACCCGGATATCTCACGATGAGTACGGAGCGCAAGGCTCGTCCCTGGCACATTCGCACCGGGATCGTAAGCGCCCTTGCCATGGCGCTGCTTACGATCATGACCGGTTGCGCGACGCCGGAATCACGGATCAAGAAGCATCCCGAAATGTTCTCCGTGTTTCCGCCAGAGGTCCAGGAGCGGGTGCGGCTCGGCGAGATACGCGTCGGCGACACCTCAGACATGGTCTATATCGCACTGGGGCACCCCGACCGTGTCTACACGCGGCGGACGTCCAACGCGTCTGTCGAGGTGTGGGCGTTTAGCGGGCACAATTACCGGCACGATTACAGACCCGTGCGAGCACGCGTCGCCTATCACGACTCGGATGGTCGGCTGCGGCATGGCTATCAAACGGACTGGGTGCGGGTTGAATGGACAGAAGAATACGAGGCGCTGCGAGTGGAGTTCTTGGACGGCAGTGCCACTGCTATCGAAGCCCTGAAACACTGAATGCTCAGCGCACCGACGATCGAGGTCACTCCCGGCGAGCTGCCGCTCTTCTGGAACCGTCGCGCCATTTTCTTTGCCAATCTTCGCGCGCTTTTCTTCGGCAACGAAGGCGAGACCAACGAACTTGTGGCGGTGATCGACGGTATTGATAGCTACGGCGGACGACTGGTTCCTGTCGTCGATCTTCTGTTCAGGAACGGTGGAAACCTGCTCGTCCTGGAGCGGGAGCCGATCGAGGCGCTGACGCAGTACTTCGCGGATGTTCTGGATTTGTCCCTACCCGAGGTCGTCGTCCTATCCCCGGAAGACCATGCGGCCCTCGCGGCTGGCGGCAGGCCGGCTGGCGGCGCTTCACAAAGCATCTTCGAACATCCAGCGGAATGGATCGACGGATTCGTGACGGATACGAGCCTGGCCGAGATCGGACGCCGGCTCGATCGCCCGACGGTGAGTTCGTTGCATGGCAGCAGTCGCGGGAACAACAAGCTGCTTCTGCATCAGCACCTTGCCGCACGTGGTCTGACGGTTTTCGACACCGAGACCGCCAGCGAACCGGGAGACGTGCCGGCCTGCCTCTCGCGCCTGCGCCGCATGGGCTATGCCACGGCGGTGATCAAGGCACAGATCGGGGCCTCCGGAATCGGGATGATCAAGGTCGGGACCGCCGATGCTGAGCGCGTTGAGCCCGCCCAACATCTCTTCTTTGCCGGACCGGCGATGGTGCAGGGCTGGCTTGATAACACCGTCGACAATGTTCGCGTGATAGGGTCGCCGAGCGTGCAGGTGTTTGTGAGCGAGGACACCGTGCACCTGTATGATCTGACCGAGCAGATCCTGAGCGCATCCAGTATCCATGAAGGCAACATGGCGCCGCCGCCGTATATCTCTGCGCTGGCGCCGATTCGCGCCACCTTGTTTGAGCATGCCGGTGAGGCCGCTATCTGGTTGCACGCGCAAGGATACCGCGGCACGGCGAGCGTCGACTTCCTCATCGTCCGGCGCGGCGGTGCGGACGAGATCCGCGTGTGCGAGATCAATGCACGTGTGACGGGGGCGACGTATCCGGCGATACTGGCGCGCCACTACAACCCGGGTGGTGCGTGGCTGATGCGCAACATTCGCCTCGGCGAGCCTATCCGCCCGGACGCCCTGCTTGATGCGCTGCGTCGTCACGGTGATCTGTTCGAACCGGAGATGCCCTCAGGGGTGCTGCCGATCAATCTGAATCTCGACGTCGAAGCGAACGTGGCCAAGGGGCAATTCTTGGGACTCGGCGCTACGACGCAGCAATGTGAGAATGCCCTGACCGGATTGAGTGCGGCATTGGCCGTCGCGGTTGAATTTGACCGGGACTGAAGAAGTGACACGCGTATGACCGATGAGACGAAGGAAACCTTGATCGCGCTGACGCGCGACATGGTGTTGATCCCCAGCAGCGCGGAACGGCCGGCTGAACGCGAGCGTTGTTTCGCCTTTGTGCACCATCATGTCGACCGTGTCGCGGGCGTCAACACGCGCGAGATCCGCAAAGACGGCGTGCCGGCGCTGCTCGCGCTTCCGACCGGTGTGGACCGTCCGGACGTGTTGATGTGTGGACATCTTGATGTGATTCATCACCCCGAGGTCGAGGTCTACAATTCGTGCGTGGAAGAGGGACGGATCATTGGCCCGGGGGCAGGGGATATGAAGGCCGCCCTGGCGGTGATGCTGGAGGTCTTCCATCAATTTCATGATCGCCGGCCCGGCGTACCGCTTAGGCGATTATCGCTGGAGCAGCTATCCATGGTTTATGAAGCCGCCATCGAAGCGGCCGGGCTGGCTGG
>JAQBYD010000021.1 GCA_027623315.1 Verrucomicrobiota bacterium
TCTCGTCGCCGATCTCGTTGACCGAACGCTCAGCCCTCAAACATGCTGAGCTTGCTCAATAGGTTGGGCTGAACCCCGTGAACGGCTACCCGGTCGTCTACCCGACACCCTCATGCGCTAACCGTCGCAGTCCAACGCTGCGTTGATATTCTCGATGCCCTGGTCGGCGGCATCCGCCGCATCCTGCCCGATATCCTCGTACAGGCCCTCCATGGTATTCTGGATGTCTTCGATCACTTCGCCCAAGTCGTCAATCTGGTTCTGCTTGGCATTAATCTTCGGATCCCACTCGGCGTGGCAGGCTGTCGTCTCATCGAAGTCGTCTGCGTCGGCCAGGCATGATGCGCGCTCGTCCTTCAGCGCCTGGAGTTCATCTTCGAGCACCTTCATCTCCTGACCCCTTTGTTCGAGCTCGGCGCCAAGACCCGCCAATTCGTCGGCCGTTTCGGAGATCCCCGCGTAGGGGTCTGCCGTCGGGTCGCCCGTGTCGGTGCCCGTTCCGTCCGTCGTGATGACCTGGCCGCTCCAGCCTTCGATGCCCATGGAGCACTTGGTGTGGATGACGACGGTGAAGATCGAACCCAGCGCCTCGTGCAACGGTGTTACATCACTAGCCTCTTCGGTCGACTCGCCGGGCAGATAGTTCCAGAGCTCGCTGAAACCGGGAATGTACATGGGGTACTCGTAGTGGAGCTCCACGTTCACTTCCTGGAGTGCCGGACCCGAGATGTTGCGCACGGTCCAGTCCAGGTCCTGACCTGCCACGAACTTCAAGCGGCCCAGGGCGGTGAAGAGCCAGGCCAGTGGTCTCAGTTCCGCTTCGTCCTGACCGTTGAGATTCGGGATATTTGGCAGAGGGCCCTCCATGCCGTCGGGCCCCATGGTCTGCATGCCGGCGAAGGTCTCGAGGGCATCCTTCGTGATATCCATCGTGTTTTTCAAAAAGTTGGAGATGAAGGCGGTCTCCACTCCGGCCTGCACGCCCGTGTAGTGGGCGACCTCTCCGGGCGCAGGCTGGGAGAGCGGTGCATAAGCCACGGCCCCGGCAATTTTGGCATTTTTGATGGCGCTGGCCTCCCCCGCCGCGAGGTGCACGGACATCGAGCGCGCCGCACTGTAAGCCGCAAAATTCCCGAGTTGCGCAACATTGGCGTAGAGAATGAACTGGAACATCGCGAAGAAGACAAACAGCACGACCGGCACGACGAGAACCGACTCCACGATGGCCTGTCCGCGCTCGTCCTGGATGAATCCGTCTGTCTTTTTCAGTTTCATGTTACAACGCGAAGAACATGGTCATGAGGCAGCCGCAAACGATGGCAATGCCATACGGGATCGCGAGTGGCGGTGCCGGCGCGTCCTGCTCATGGCGCGTCCTATCCTCCTTCTTGAGGCGGGTCGTCAGGCGCTTGATGCGACCCCACGGATCGCCCTTCCAGACCAGGCAGACGATGGCCATCACGCCCCCGACGATGGCCGTATAAAAAAAAGTTGGCACGATCAGCGGATAGCCGAGAAGGGCCCCGGCGGCGCCCATCAGTTTCACGTCGCCCCCGCCCATGCCCCCGAATACATAGACCAGAAAAAGAAACCCGAAACCCACGGCGAGACCGCCGAGGCTGGCGAGCAACGTGTTTCCCCCCGGCAAATACCCCAGCACAATGCCGCATGCCGCGCCACTGAGCGTGAGCCAGTTCGGGATGATCTTGCGTGTCATTTCTGAGTAGGACGCGATGACCAGCACAATCATCAGGGCGATCAGTGAAGCCAGTCGGTTGAAATCCAGTGCTTCCATGCCACAAAGCCGGTTCACGGGCCGGGCCATACCAGCATGAACATCATGCGGTCATAGGCCCCCCGTATTCCGGCATAGATACCGTTGTTGGGGTCGATCAGGTAGATGCAGATCAAAGTCATCGTGCCCATGATGATGGCATACTCGGTGATGGTTTGGCCGCGTCGCGAAACGGACGCGCGCGCGGTTCTGAACAGCGGCTTCCAAGGCGTCATGGCTGGTCGACCTCGCACTCAGCGGCACCAATGCGATCGATGCCGGGCAAGTCGCTTCCTATGGCTCCGGTGATCGTCAGCGGCACGGCGATCTGGAACACCGCCTCCGGATCGGACGACATCCCCTGCTTCTGAAATGTGAGTACCAAGTTGCCTCGTTTCCCGTCGAGATCAGCCAGACTGTGAGCCGTGATATAGACCCGGTAATGCGGCTGGCGCGGTTCCGCATACAGCTCGCACGTAATCGTATCAAACGGCGCTCGTGCGTCAAGAAGCGAAAGGTTCTGAGAGGCGTTTTGCCTTATAAAGAGGATGCGTTTCTGGGGTTCGTCAAGTGGTGCCAGGCGAAGCGCGGCGGGGCGGATGTCAACCCTGGGCCGGACGAAGGCTGAGGCCCGGATCGTGACTTTCGGGTCGGTTGGCGTCCGCGGAACGAGCTCAATGACGGCCTCCGAGTGGCCGTCGGGCAAAGGCGGTTTCGATGCGACCGTCAACAGGTACTCCCCTGCCGTGCCGCTGCGGCTGAGCCGGGCCGAAAAGAGATCGCTGTCGCACTCCGCGCGCAGCAGCTCAGAGAGATCATCCCGGCTGCGCACGACGTGCGCCGTAACCGTGGCCGCCGTGTCGCCTGTGGCGGGCGCCAGGTTGAGCGTCGGCGGGCTGAAGCGGTAAGGATGCAGCGCCGTGCCGGCGATGGAGAGAGCGACGGGGCCCGCCGCCGAATCGCTGAGCACCGTAACGCCCTTCGAAAACGGGCCTTCAATCTCGGACAGGTCGATGCGAACAACGAGCGTGGTGGATGTGCCCGGCGGAATAACGGGGGATGCGAGAGATACGCTCGTGCATGCGGCGCATTCCGCTTCCACACCGCGTATGCGCAGCGGTTCATCGCCACGGTTGTGCAGAAGGAAAGCGTGGCTGATCTCATAACCCTCCACGAGTTCGGCATCAATCGCCGCGGACTCGACGGCAAGCATCGGTGTGCCATGCGCCGTGGCGACCCACGCAGCGATGCCCATGGAGGTGAACAGGTGGACGATTCGAATCCGCATGTCGAGAGCATAGCACATTGAGGCAGAAAAAGGGATGGGTTGGCGGCGCGCCGTCACGTCCGGTTTTTGCCCCATGCTCTTTCCTCGACATGATCGGGGACGCGGCATACGCTAAACATTTATGCGCCAAACGCGAGTCCGTCAGGGCAAAAAGGAGCACCGATGAAACTGGACCCCGTAAAAATGCAGGATTGGGAGATCGCGGACGC
The DNA here is from genome assembly GCA_027623315.1 of Verrucomicrobiota bacterium. Taxonomy (GTDB): domain Bacteria; phylum Verrucomicrobiota; class Kiritimatiellia; order CAJWTS01; family CAJWTS01; genus JAQBYD01. Next base: position 3,272 of record JAQBYD010000021.1, read on the forward strand.
TGCGGAGTCCACGATGAAGTCGGTCTCCGAAATTGCCGAGCGTCTCGGACTCATCGGAGAAGAGCTCCTTCCGCGCGGAAAGTTTGTCGGAAAAATCGACCAGCTTGCCGTGATGAGCAGGCTCGCCGACGCGCCCGTGGGGAAGTATGTAGATGTCACGGCGATCACACCGACCCCGCTGGGAGAAGGCAAGTCCACGACCACGATCGGACTCGTACAGGGCCTGGGCAAGATGGGGAAGAACCCGGTCGGCGCGATTCGCCAGCCGAGCGGCGGCCCCACCTTCAATATTAAGGGCTCCGCGGCAGGCGGTGGTCTCTCGCAGTGCATCCCGCTCACCCCGTTTTCGATCGGTCTTACCGGCGATATCGACGCCATCACGAACGCTCACAATCTCGCCATGGTGGCGCTGACATCGCGTATGCAGCATGAGAGCAACTACGACGACGCGCGCCTGGCCCAGAGCAGACTGAAACGTCTGGATGTGGATCCCGCTCGCGTTCAAATGAAATGGGCGATCGACTTTTGCGCGCAGTCCCTGCGGAACATCACGATCGGGCAGGGCGGAAAGATGGACGGCTTCGAGATGGCGTCGGGGTTTCAGATCACCGTCTCCAGCGAGATCATGGCCATCCTCGCCGTCGCAACCGGGCTTCGCGATCTGCGCGAGAGAATGGCGCGCATCGTCGTGGCCTACGACAAGCAGGGCAACGAGGTCACCACCGCCGACCTGGAGGTGGACGGAGCGATGACGGCGTGGATGCTGGAAGCGATCAACCCGAACCTGCTGCAGACGATCGAGGGGCAGCCCGTGCTCGTGCACGCCGGTCCCTTCGCCAATATCGCAATCGGGCAGAGCTCGGTTATTGCCGACCAGGTCGGCGTGCGCTGCGGCGATTACCTGGTCACCGAAAGCGGATTCGGCGCCGATATCGGGTTCGAGAAATTCTGGAATATTAAGTGTCGCTACTCCGGTCTGACGCCCAACGCGGTCGTTGTGGTGGCCACCATCCGGGCGCTCAAGATGCACGGTGGTGGCCCTGCTGTGAGGCCCGGGTTGCCGCTGGACGCTGCCTACACGAGCGAAGACCTGGCCCTGGTCGAAAAGGGCTGCGCGAACCTGGTGGCACATATTGAGACGGTGACAAAGAGCGGCGTGCGGCCGGTCGTCTGCGTGAATCGGTTCCATACGGACACGAATGCGGAGATTGCGCTGGTCCGGAAGATCGCCGAAGAGCACGGCGCCTTGTCGGCCATGTCGGATCACTGGGGTCGGGGCGGTGAAGGAGCGATCGAACTTGCCGAGGCCGTCGTTGCTGCATGCGACGAGGAGAACCGTTTCGCGCCGCTCTACCAGCCCGAAACACCGCTGCGTGACCGGATCGAGCGAATCGCAAAGGAGGTCTACGGGGCCGACGGTGTGACCTACTCGGACACCGCCCTCGAGAAAGCCAAGCTCTACGAGGCCGATCCCGACGCCTCAAGCATGAGCACGTGCATGGTGAAGACGCATCTGAGCCTCTCGCATGATCCTGAGCTGAAGGGCCGGCCCACGGGCTGGACGTTGCCCATCGCGGATATCCTGATTTATCGGGGAGCCGGACTGCTCGTGCCGGTCGCGGGTGCCATCAAGTTGCTTCCCGGTACGGCGTCGGATCCGGCCTACCGGCGTATCGATGTGGATGTCGAGACGGGGAAGGTTAAGGGGTTGTTCTGAGCGCAAGGGTCATATCGGGAAAAGAGATCGCGGCCGAGATTCGCGCCGAATTAAAGGCGGACGTCGAGGCTCTCAGGGCGCGCGGTGTAACGCCGGGGCTCGGCGTGATCCTGGTGGGCGATGATGCGGCATCGATCTCGTACGTCACCGCCAAGGAGACGGCGTGCGAGGAGATTGGCATTCGTTCGGATGACAACCGGCTGCCCGGCGACGTCACGCAAGCGGGCTTGCACGACATGATTCAGCGACTCAACGCCGATCCCGGCATCCACGGGATACTTCTGCAGTTGCCGTTGCCCGCGCACCTCGACGAGAGTGCCGCGCTGCTCGAAATTGATCCCGCCAAGGATGTGGACGGTCTGCACCCGGTGAGCGCAGGCAACCTGGTCACCGGTCGCGATACCTACTTCCCCTGTACCCCGCATGGCGTTCTCCAGATGTTAACGCGCAGCGGCGTTCAGATCGAAGGCGCCACCGTCGCCATTGTCGGACGCAGCAACCTGGTGGGCAGGCCGCTTGCGAGCTTGCTCACCCGCAAGGCAGCCGACGGCAATGCGACGGTCACGGTGTGTCATTCCCGGTCGCGCGACATCGCCGCGCATACGCGCGATGCAGACATTGTGATCGCCGCCGCGGGGCGCCCCGGTCTTATCACGGCAGACATGATCAAGCCCGGTGCCGTGGTGATCGATGTCGGCGTTAACCGGGTCGAAGACAGTTCCCGCAAGAGCGGGTTTCGCCTCGTCGGGGATGTGGATTTCGAGGGCGTTAAAGAGAAAGCGTCAATGATTACACCGGTCCCGGGCGGCGTGGGGCCGATGACGATTACCATGCTGCTCTACAATACCGTACAGAGCGCACTGCGCGCTGCAGAAGGAGAATAGACCGATGAGCAAGACGGATCTTAAGGCGGCCTACAAGACGATCATGGACGATCATTTCCCGGAATCGATGGAAGTGAGTTTCGTCGACGGCGGGATGCGCCAGACGCTCGTCTACGAGAAGGCTTCGTGGCTGATCGACGGCGTTGAGAAAGGGCTTCGCTATGGCGAGAATCCAGGTCAGGAAGCGGCGCTCTACCGGCTTTTGAACGGCAACCTGACGCTCGGGGAGACGACCTGTATTCAACCCGGAAACCGCCTGGCGTCTGACGTCGAGCTGTTGCAGTCCGGAAAACACCCAGGCAAGACGAACATCACCGATGCCGACAATGCGTTGAACATTCTGCGATATCTCACGGAGACCCCGTGTGCGGTTATCGTGAAGCACAATAATCCGTGCGGAGCGGCCAGGGCCGACTCGCTCGTCGACGCTTACGATAAGGCAAACATGGCCGACCGTGTTGCGGCCTTCGGCGGTGCGATCGCTTTGAATCGCGAGGTCGACAGGGAGACGGCCGAGTTAATCGTACAGAACTATGCCGAAGTCGTTGTCGCCCCGGAGTTCGCCGATGGCGTGATGGATGTCTTTGCGACGAAGAAGAACTTACGCGTCATGCAGATCCGCAACATCGAGAAGCTCGCCGCGTTTGCCGGGGAGCGCGTTGTCGACTTCAAGTCCTTGATCGATGGCGGGATCATCGTGCAATGGTCGTTCGTGCCCGAGGCCCGCACCCCGGCCGATCTCTTGGTCGCGGAGACGACATACAAGGAGAAATCCTACCGGGTGAGTCGTGAGCCCACACCGCAAGAATACGATGACATGATTTTCGGCTGGCTCGTCGAGGCCGGCATCACCAGTAATTCCGTGATCTACGTCAAGGACGGCGTCACCGTGGGGATCGGGACTGGTGAGCAGGACCGTGTGGGCGTTGCCCAGATCGCACGTGACAAGGCCTATCGCAAACTGGCCGACCGCATCTCCTGGGAGGCCCACAAGACACCCTACAATGGGCTGGCGGATGCCGACGCGCGGCGCGAAGTTGATGCCGAAACGGAAAAGCAGAAGGGCGGATTGCCCGGTTGCGCCATGGTATCCGACGCGTTCTTTCCGTTCCGCGACGGAGTTGATGTGGGCCTTGATGAAGGCGTCCGCGCGGTTATCCAACCCGGCGGGTCGATGCGCGACTTCGAGGTCATCGAGGCCTGCAACGAGCACGACGCGACGATGGTCTTCACCGGGCAACGTAGTTTTAAGCACTAGTCGGGAAATTCGGTCGTTCCGCCCGAATTTCCAAGGTCTCTTTATGAATGCTGCGATACTGACTGGCATACGCCGGATCGAACTTGGTGAGTGGCCCGATCCGCAGATCGAATCCGACACGGATGTTCTGCTCGCTGTGCGCGTGGTCGGCGTTTGCGGATCCGATGTGCACTATTATGCGGAAGGCGGGATCGGCGCGACGCGCGTGGAGTATCCGCATATTATCGGGCACGAGATTTCCGGTGAGGTCCTGGAGGTCGGCACTTCGGTCACGCGTGTGAAGCCCGGGGACCTCGTGGCTGTCGACCCGTGCATCACCTGCGGCACATGCGGCCAATGTGTTGCCGGCCGTCCGCAGACCTGCCTGGACCAGCGCTTCCGCAGTTTCCCGGGCCAGGCGGACGGATGCCTTTCGGAGCGCGTCGTGATGCCTGAGCATTGCTGCTATCCTGTCGCCGCAGACATGACCCCCGAGCAGGCGTCTCTTTGTGAGCCGTTGTCGGTCGGGATCTACGCCGCTCGGCTTGCCGGGCCGGTGCTGCAGGATGCGCGCGTTGCCATCCTTGGAGCCGGGCCGATTGGGCTGAGTGTCCTGCTCGCGGCGCGCGCTGCAGGCACACATTTCATGGCCGTAACCGACAAGTTGCCGCAACGAATCCGCGCGGCGGCCGCAGGCGGCGGAGCTGACTGGTCCGGGTTGCCGCAGGAGCTCGACGCGGCCGTTGACAGTGGAAGTGTCGAGCCATTCGACCTGGTCTACGAATGCTGCGGCGACCAGGCGGCGCTCGACCAGGCGATCGATCTGCTGGTGCCGGGAGGGGAGCTGTTGATTGCCGGGATTCCCGAGGGAAACCGAATTTCGTTCGATATCAACCAATTGCGGCGCAAGGAGATTCGTATCCAGAATGTGCGCCGGCAGAACGATTGTGTGCAGGAGGCGGTGCAATTGTTGGCTGACCGCGCGATTGACGCGGATTTCATGATCACGCATCATTACCCGTTTGAGAAGACACAGGAAGCGTTTGAGTTGGTGAGTGAGTACGGCGACGGCGTCATTAAGGCCATGATCGAGGTATCTTGATATGATGGATTCGCTCAGAGTTTCACACGGGCGCGGTGAGGGCACCGCGTCTCCATCGCTTGTTTCCGGTTCGACGCCCTGGAGACGGCCTGCCCTCTGGCCGTAGAGCACGAAGATCCGCCCATGTCAGCGAATCAGAAACCCTCCGGCAGCTGCCCGCTCTCCCAGCGGGAGATCATCGAGAAGTACTTTATGGAGAATCGATCGAAGATTCTCGATATCGCCGCCTTTCTCGACCGGCTCGATCGCGCGACTGAGAAGAATGCCGAGGATGATTTCCGATATAATGCGTTTCGCGCGGCGCTCGAAAGACTTCTCGCGGACGGCCCCGCGCGAGTGAAGGACATTCAGATGCTCTTGAGTGACCCGAATACGGAGTTGCTGGACGAGCGTGATCAGCAGCATGCTGATGGAGCGAATCGGAATCGGTCTTAGGTGAAAGAGGATTGAGATATGGACCCGGCGGTCGAGGACGCCCGCCCTCCAGTTGGTTGGACCCGCGACCATGGAGGGCGGATGTCCTCAGCCGCCTAGCGAGCGTATGAACTTTATCGACCCACATGTACACATGGTCTCACGCAGCACCGACGACTATGAAGCTATGGCGATGGCTGGATGCGTCGCATTGTCAGAGCCGGCTTTCTGGGCCGGATATGATCGCTCCTCGGCGGCGGTCTTCTACGACTACTTCGATCACATAACAAAGTTTGAGCCTGCACGTGCCGCGGACTATGGAATCAAGCACTATGCGTGGCTTTGTCTCAACCCGAAGGAAGGCGAAGATCCGGAGCTTCTGCGGGAGGTGCTGGCTTTTATCCCGGAGTTTCTTGAGCGACCCAATGCGGTGGGTATCGGTGAAATCGGGCTCAACCGTGTCACGAAGCTGGAGATGGACGGATTTATCGCCCACGTTGAACTGGCCATGCAGCACAACCAACTCATCCTGATTCACACTCCGCACCTCGAAGACAAGTACAAGGGGACACTCCGGATCGTCGAGGCGCTGAAGAGTGACTCGCGTGTCGATCCGACTCGTGTGTTGATCGATCATGCCGAGGAGCACACCATCGGCATGATCCGGGATGCCGGATTCTGGACGGGTCTGACCTTGTATCCGCAGACCAAAATGGCCATGGACCGTGCCGTCGACATCGTCGAGCAGTACGGGACCGAGAGGTTGTGCGTGAATTCCGCCTGCGACTGGGGCCCCAGCGTCCCCCTCGCGGTGCCGCAGTTCCGCATGGCGATGCGTCGTCGCGGGCATGCGGACGAGCTTATCGAACAGATCACCTTCAAGAACCCCGCCGCGTTTCTCGGTCAGTCACCGAAGTTCAATTTGGCCTGACGAGGTGCATAGCGGCGCCTTTCCCGAGCAGCAACACATTGTCGAATCCAAGCCCGAGGTGCTCGACGAGTTCCTTAGGATGCTTGAGAGCGCGTGAGCAGGTGAGGCTCCGTGTCGGAGCTGCGCGGGCGAGCCCCTGTTGTCCGATAAGAACGCCCTGAGCGTTGGTTGAGTACTAGAAACAGGTCACGTCACCCACCCCGGGGAGCGATCACTCGACCGGACCCCCTGAAACGAGTCCAGCAGGAAGACGGTCATTGCGCCTGGTCCAGCCCGGTATGGACATTACCGACCCGAGTGCAGTAGATTCCGATGGGTAGATACGAACCGCACTAACATGAAACTTTCCGACGAACAACTTGCAGCATATGAGCGCGATGGATACGTCGCCGTCGAAGAACTGCTGGACGAGCAGGCAGTCATGGCATTGCGCGAGCGCCTGCGCGAGTACACTCACGGTGGGCGGCCGACCGGAGAGCTCAGCGTGCAGATCGAGCCGCGCGTCGAGCGTGGCGAATTGCAGGTCGAGCATCCCGGCGACGGCGTTCGCAAGATAGACTGCCTGGTTCAATACGACGACCTCTACCGTAAACTCGGCACACATCCCAACATCCTCGGCGTGATTGAGCAGATCCTGGGGCCGGACATCAAGTTGTTCCGCAATGCGATGTTGCTCAAGCCGCCGGACGTTGGCTCCGCCAAGGGCATGCACCAGGATTCGCCGTATTGGCCGATCCGCCCGATGGAGCTTTGCTCATGCTGGTTCGCGATTGATGACGCCACGACCGAGAACGGCTGCATGGGCGTGATTCCGGGCGGCCACGGGAAGGGCGAGCTACCCCATGTTCACGTCACCGACGATTTCGTCGTGCAAGAGGATTGCTATGACACCGATGAAATGGTTCTGGCGCCCTTGCGCGCGGGCGGCGGCCTCTTCTTCCACTCCCTGCTGCCGCACTATACGGCTCCCAATCGCTCGCAGAACTGGCGGCGAGCGATCGCCCTCTCCTACATGTCCGCGAAGTCGACCTATACGGGTGACAACGAGAAGCCCGACTACCTCACCATCCAGGGCCAATCGTTTCCGGGCTGTGTCTGATGCCGACCCAATCGACGGCGGACTCACCGTGAAGCGGTGAGACGCCCGTGGACGACTGCTCCAGGTCAGGTGCGCTGGTACTGCCGCCGTGACCCGTTGCCGCGCGCGTTGAGGCAGGCCGTCTTGTTCGCGGAGAGGTAGACGCTGCGCTCGCCCAGAATGCCTTCCACCTCACGGCACAGTTCGCGCGAGGGCAGCACGCTGACGGTGTCGGACGTCGAGAGAAAGACCTTCTCACCCATCGGGAACTGCACGCAGATCATGACCTTCACGGGTCCCGGATGCAGCGTCAGGGTGTTGCGCACCGTATCGAGCGTGCCGTTCTCAGAGCGCGCCGCGGGAATATGGATGCTGACCTGCTTGGTAAAGAGTTTCGGAACATCATCCAGCGCATAAATTTCGCGTGCACGAATTCGCGCCCGTTTGTCGTCCTGGCAATCGTTGTCGCCGCAGATCATGACCGGCGTCTCCGGCACGAGCAGCGAACCATACGTGCGAAACGGTTCGGGGAAGACGACGATTTCGGCGGTTCCGTCCAACCCTTCAATCTCGACGATCGCCATCGCCTCCTGGCGCTTGGTGTATCGCTGGGTAACGCTGGAGATGATGCCGCCGACCCGTGTCGGGGTGTTGTCCGGGACCTCGGCAAGTCCAAGCACGGTGGCCAACTGATACTTCTTGAGGATCTTCTCGTACTTGGAGAGAGGATGGCCGCTCATGTACATGCCGAGGAGCTCTTTCTCAGCGGACAGGACTTCGCTCTCATGCCAGGCTTCGGCATCGGGGAGTTCCTCGTCGCTAAGGGATGTCGTTGTGTCCTCCGGCATGAGTTCAAAGAGGGAGCTCTGCCCGGCCTGCCGGTCCCGCATGGAGGCAGAGGCCCGCTGTACGGCGAAGTCGATCCCTGCGAACACACGCGCCCGATGCGCGCCCAGGCCGTCGAAGGCTCCGCAGCGGGCAAGGCTCTCAATCACTTTGCGGTTCACGACCTGGCTATCAAGGCGAGAGCAGAAGTCCATAAGTCCCAGAAACGCTCCGCCGGCTTCTCGCTCCTTGACGACGGCTTCGGTGGCCGCCGCTCCGACATTCTTGATGCCCGCGAGACCGAAGCGGACCGCCGACCCTTCGGGGCGAAAGCGCACACGGCTGTGATTGACGTCCGGCGGCAGCACTTCAAGACCCATGTCCCGGACCTCGTTGATGAACACAACGAGCTTGTCGGAGTTGCCGATGTCGCAGGAGAGCAGGGCGGACATGAATTCGGCCGGGTAGTGCGCTTTCAGGAACGCCGTCTGGTAGGAGACGATAGCGTAGGCCGCACTGTGAGATTTATTGAAGCCGTAGCCCGCAAACTCCTCGAGTGTGTCGAAGATGCTCCCGGCCAACTTCTCGTCAATTTGATTTGTCTTCTTACATCCCGCCACGAAGGTCTGGCGCTGGGAGGCCATTTCGTCCTCCTTCTTCTTGCTCATGGCTCGCCGCAGAATATCGCCCTGGCCAAGCGAGTATCCCGCCAGGACGTTGGCTGTCTTCTGGACCTGTTCCTGGTAGACCATGACGCCGTAGGTCTCCTTCAAGATGGGCTCCAGCAGCGGGTGGTCGTAGGCGACCTTGGCTTTGCCCAGCTTTCGATTCACATAGTCGTCGAGCATGTTGATCGGGCCTGGGCGGTACAGTGCGATCATGGCGATCAAGTGCTCGATGCCGGTCACGTCGATGCGGCGCACGAGGTCGCGCATGCCCTGGCTTTCCAGCTGGAACACGCCGACCGTGTCGCCGCGCCGCAGCAGTTCGTAGGTCTTTTCGTCGGCCATGGGGAGATGCCCGATATCAATATCAACCCCGTGTATCTCCTTCACCAGTTCCACGGCTTCCTGGATGACGGTCAGCGTTTTCAGGCCGAGGAAATCCATCTTGAGAAGCCCCAGGTCGTTGAGCGGCTCCATCGTGTATTGCGTGATCAGTTCGCCGTCCTTGTCGCGCGCGACCGGGATAATCTCGATCAGGGGCTTCTCGCCGATCACAACCCCGGCCGCGTGGGTGCCGCTGTTACGTGAGAGCCCTTCCATGCGAAAGCCATAGTCAATGATGCGTTTGCTGATGGCGTTGGTGTCGTAATCGCGCTTCAAGTCCGGGCTCGCCTCGAGCGCCTTGTGCAACGTCATCTTGGGGTCGTCGGGAACCATCTTTGAAAGGCGATCACAATCGGCGTACGGAACTTCCAGCGCGCGGCCGACGTCGCGAATGACCGTCTTGGGTCCGAGAGATCCGAACGTGATAATCTGCGCGCAGTTCTCGCGACCGTATTTCTGTTTGACGTAGTCGATCACCTCTTCGCGGCGCTGCTGGCAGAAGTCGATGTCGAAGTCCGGCGGCGACACGCGTTCCGGATTGAGGAACCGCTCGAAGATCAGGCCGTAGCTGAGTGGGTCGAGCGCCGTGATGCCGAGTGCGTAGGCCATCAGGCTTCCGGCGCCCGAGCCGCGGCCGGGTCCAACGGGAATCCCATGCTCGCGCGCGTAGCGCACGAAGTCCCAAACCACGAGGAAGTAGTTCACGAAGCCGGTTGTTTCGATCACGCCCATCTCGTACTCAAAGCGCCGCATGACCTCCCGTTCCTCGTCATTCGCCGGATGATCGGGATCTCGAATCCCGTACAACGTCTTGATGCCGTCCCGGCAGAGGTGAATCAGGTAGCCGCGCGGCGTTTGTCCTTCCGGGACGTCGAAGGTCGGGAAGTGGGTCTGGGTGAAGTCGAATTCGAAGTTGCAGCGATCCGCGATGAGCAGCGTATTGCTTATCGCGTCCGGGGCATGCTTGAAGAGTTCGGCCATTTCGACGGCGCTCTTGAGGTAGAATTCGTGAGGCCCGTAGCGCAGGCGCTTTGGATCGCTCATCACGGTCGAGGTCTGGATGCAGAGCAGCACTTCGTGGGAAAGGCCGTGGTCACGATCAAGGTAATGGACGTCGTTGGATGCCACGATGGGGAGCCCTGTCTTGCGAACGAGGTCCAGCACTCCCGTGTTGACCTGGCGTTGGGCGCTGATGGAGTGGTCCTGCAGTTCAAGATAGAAGTTGTCTTTGCCAAGGATCTCCGCGTGCTCGCCGGCGGCCTTGAGCGCCGCGCTCTCGTCCTTGTAGAGAATGGACTCCGCGACTTCGCCCTTCAGGCATCCCGAGAGGGCGATCAGGCCCTCGGAATGTGCGGCGAGCAGTTCCTTGTCGATACGCGGCTTGTAGTAGAAGCCTTCGAGGTGACCGTAGGAGACGAGCTTGACCAGGTTCTTGTATCCCGTTTCGTTCTGCGCCAGGAGTACGAGATGGTTGTATGCAGATTGACCACCTTCGCTGCGCGTGTGGTCGAAGCGACTGCCGTACGACACGTAGACTTCGCAGCCGATGATGGGCTTAATGCCTTTCTTCCTCGCCTGATTGTAGAAGTCGATTGCACCGTACATGTTGCCGTGATCGGTGATCGCGAGGGCCTGGTGACCGAGTTTCTCGGCCTGGTCCATGAGCAGGTCGACGCGGCAGGCACCGTCCAGCAGGCTGTACTGTGTGTGCAGATGCAAGTGGACGAACTGCGGTTTGCTCATGGTATAAGCATCCTATTCCGTGGCCGAGATCGCGCAAGGCTTTTCTGAATCGGCTCGCCCTCTTTCGATGGTGGCTTGACATTACAGCGCGGTGCGCTCGAGACTTCTACGAAATGGATGACAGGGCAAAGAAAAAACTGCTGCGGCATATCCCGTATGGGCTTTATATTATCGGCGTTGGGAGCGGGGATGCAGCACATGCGTTCACCGGAAGTTGGCTGACGCAGGTGTCACGCGTTCCGCCCGTGATCGCGCTGGGGATTCGCGAAGCATCCGAATCTCTGCGATTGGCGCGGGAGTCTGAGACGCTGGCGGTGAGTTTTCTCGACAAGGACAGTCGCGGCGTTTTCGAACATTTCAGTAGGCGATTCGTCGAGGAGAATGAGCGCTTGACGGGAGTTCCTTATCATCCAGCGTCAAACGGCGCGCCCGTTCTGGACGAGGCGATCGGACATCTTGCGGGTCGGGTGATTGATATTCGGAGCGGCTTCGGCGATCACGCGCTGGTCATCGCGCAGATTACAGACGCGTCGCTCGAGCGCGATATCCCGCCATTGGTCATGTCCGACACGCCGTGGGGCTATTCTGGCTGACGTTGACACTCTACGCTGCACGGGCGTAAGGTCTTGTTGAAAGCCTGTGAGCGCAATCATTACCCAACGTAAGCCCTATAAAGGGAAGGATGTTACGCTGCCGGATTGGCTGGATCCGGCGCCGTGGCTCGAGTCGGTTGCAGGCGCCGACGCATCGCGCGTCCGCGCCGCGCTCACGTCGGATTCCCCGGATGTAAACGACTTCGCCGCACTGATTTCACCCGCCGCCGGGCCTTTTCTGGACGAAATGGCGCGTCGCGCACGGACCCTCACCGAGCATCATTTCGGGCGTACGATATCTTTGTATGTCCCGTTGTACCTGGCGGATTATTGCTCCAGTGGATGCATCTACTGCGGGTTTTCGTCCGACCGGACTCGGCCGCGTCGCAAACTTGGCGCGCAAGACCTGGAGCGCGAGATCAAGGCTCTGCGCGAGATGGGGTTTGACGAAATCCTGCTTTTGACCGGGGACCGGACGACCGAGGCGGATTTTCGATATCTACGAGACTGTGTGGCGAGCGCAGCATTGAGCTTCAGCACAGTCGCCGTCGAAACCTTTACCCTGAAAGCCGACGAGTATCGGGGGCTCGTGGAAGCCGGGTGCACATCGGTGGCGCTCTACCAGGAGACCTACGACCCGAAAGCGTATTACCCCCTGCATCGCTGGGGGCCGAAAGTTCACTACGAGCGACGCCTGATGGGGCCGGAGCTGGCGCTCTCCGCCGGTGTACGCATGATGGGACTCGGCGTGTTGCTCGGCCTGATCGATCCAGTGTTTGATCTGCTCGCCGTATTTCGACACGCCGCATATCTAAGGCGCAAATTCTGGCAGTGCGGCGTGTCCGTTTCGTTTCCGCGTATGCGGCCGCAGTTCGGGGATTACGAACCGCCGCATCCAATCGACGATAAAGCGTTTGCGCAGTACATCTTCGCTTTCCGCATCTGCATGCCCGAAATCCCGTTGGTTCTCTCGACCCGCGAGAGCGCGCGTTTTCGTGACGGCATTGCGGGCACCGGCATTTCGAAGATGAGTGTGGCGAGCCGGACGACCGTCGGTGGCTATGCCGACGAGGACGGGCGCGAGTATGGTCAGTTTGATGTCAGCGACGAGCGCGATGTGGATGCATTTTGCGCCGCGCTGCGCGCCGGCGGGTTGGAGCCTGTCTTTAAGAACGGCGACGCGGCCTATCGGAGCTGAGAAGGAGAACGACGTGTCACTTCATAAATGGCTTGAGGATTCATCAGCGGAGATCGCGCGGCAGCTGTCCGACGTTCAGAAAGAAATCGAGACACTCGTGCCCGGGCGTGATTTCATCATCGCGGAGTACCCGAATGTTTCGCGTCTTCTCGACGACCTGATCGCGATCCTGATTCCGGGATACCGCGGGTTCGGGCACAGCGATGGCGAGAGCCATCACATACGGGATCAGATTTCGACCGTCGCCCTGGTCCTGCAGGAGCAGGTACGCAAGGCGTTCGAATACGAGGACAAGGCCAGGGGTGGGAACGAGGTGGCCGATACGCAGGCACGTGCCGATGACACCGTGCGGCACGTCTTCGAGTCCCTGGCCTCGGTCAAGCAGGCCATCCGCGAGGATCTTGTCGCCGCTTACGAAGGAGACCCGGCCGCGCTATCGGTGATGGAAATTATTATGAGCTACCCGTGTGTCATTGCCATCGTGACATACCGGCTTGCGCACCTCCTGTACGAGCGGCACGTGCCGCTGCTTCCACGCATGATGACCGAGCTTGCGCACTCCCGCACGGGTATTGACATCAATCCGGGCGCACGGATCGGGCCCGGCTTTTTCATCGACCATGGAACCGGCGTTGTGATCGGCGAAACCTGTGTGATTGGAAGAAGGGTGAAGCTCTACCAGGGGGTTACGCTGGGAGCGCTCAGTTTTCCGAAGGATGAGCATGGTCGCGTCGTGAAAGGAATCAAGCGCCACCCCAACGTCGAGGATAACGTCACGATCTATGCAGGCGCGACGATACTGGGCGGCGAGACCACGATCGGCGCCGGGACGGTGATCGGCGGCAACGTGTGGTTGACGCACTCGGTTCCGCCCAACTCGAAGGTCTACAATCAGCAACCGGATCCGTTGATCAAGTCAACGGAGTGAGATTCAGCCTACCAGGTTTTTGGGCCCACGAGTCACGCGTTGATCTTCAACAAGTCCCATTCGTGCCGATTCGAGTGATTCGTGGGCACAAGATCTGAGTCTCTTGGAAAGAACGTGATCTGGCGGAGACTTCGCGGCGGAAGAGCGGCCTACTTCACGAGCGGCTGGTAGATCTGGATCACGTAATCGCAGATCTCCGTGTAGGTCGACATTTGGAGCAGCTTGAGTTTGTGCGCGGCCGGCCCGGGGTAGTGGAAGGACATCACGTTGAGCAGTTGCGCGATCTCGAGTTGACTCATGTGCTCATGCATTTCTGGCGGCGCTTCGCCTTCGCGCAGCAATACGGCTTCAGCCAGTTCCTGGGCGCGTTGCTTGCGATCCGCCGGGACCTGTTCTGCCGAGGCGATATCGAGCAGTTCGACCTGCACGCATCGATATTCCTCGTCGCTCGGAACCTCGCGTAAGCGGACTTTCCTGCGACCACGAATCACTATATTGTAGCGACCGTCTTCAAGCCGCGTGTAGTCTTCGACCTGACAAAGGCAGCCCAGATCGAAAATTTCAGGAGTCTTCTCGTGATAATCCTTCTTCCATTCGCCGCACAGGGTTGTGACACACATCACGCCCTTGTGGTCGAGAACGTCGTTCAGGAGCTTCCGGTAGCGGGGCTCGAAAATGTGCAGCGGTGTCGTGATGCCGGGGAAGAGGATAAAATCCGGCAGGGGAAAGACGGGATACGTTTCGTTATCGGTTAACCCGATTAGCTCGTTCATTTGCCACTAAATGGTTGCGTAATTTCATGTCTGTGACAACCCCAAACCGTTATGCAATATCGATCCCGCAGATCCGGTCCAAAGTATCCGGATCCCCATCGCCAAACGAAATTGGACTGGATAAACAGGATGAACAGGATGGGGACGAGACCGACCGGACATGACCTTGAAACGACTATGGCTGTTTAGCGTGGCGATCATGATCGCCCTGCTGGCGCTGTTTGGTGTGGCCACGGCGTTGGACCTGCCGGTGCTTCGTGACCCGACTCCGCTGCTCGAACGGAGCAGTCGGGGATACGCCGCCGCCGTCAGCGTAGCGCTGCTCATCGCGGACGTCTTGCTCCCGGTCCCCTCGAGCTTCCTGATGATTGGGAACGGAACGCTCTTCGGTCCCGGGATGGGTGCGCTGATCTCCGTCGTCGGAAGCATGGGCGCTGCCTGGTTCGGGTACGGGCTCGGGCGTCTCGGCGCAGGACGCGTTCTTCAGCGGATTCTGTCGCCGGAGGAGAATCGCCGCGCGCAAGAACTGCTGGGGCGGCACGGGGGCATCGCCGTTATCGTCACCCGGCCCGTACCGATTCTCGCCGAGACGGTTGCCATCGTTGCCGGCGGCACACGCATGTCGCTGTTTGTGTTCAGCATCACGTCCCTGCTGGGGTGCATCCCGGTCGCCGTGATCTACGCGCTCGCCGGCGCCCGCAGCAGCACGATCAGCCATCCAGCCCTCGTCTTCGGCATCCCACTGCTGCTCGGCAGCGCCTATTGGCTCGTGGCGCGTGTCATCCAGAAGCGAAATCCTGGCGTTGTGATCTAAACTTACGGTTCTATTCCATTCAGGTAAACCTACACCTAAACCCTATCTTAAACGGCGACACTTCTCCGCCCGCCGAGGATCGCTTGCTTGTAAGCGTCACGTGCATGCCACTTGCACCGTGGAGGAGTGCGGGCTATACATTGGCATGATGTTCGGGAGAGGGTTTCGACGATGCTGCTAAAAGGTGTAGTCTTTGCGTTGAGCATCCTCACGGCGATCGCCGTACCCGTATTGCTTACCGTGATCCGAGCGGGTGATCGTGATGGATCCTCGGAGAGCCTGCCGCCCCTCGCCATCCCTGTGGCGCGAGTCGTCCTCTATCCGGCGCTCCTTCTCGCGTTCAGCTGTTTCGGTTGGTCGCTCGGTTCCAAGTTCCGCCAACGCGGAGACTTTGCCCGCCTCTGTCGGACCTGCCGGTGGCCCGCCCTAACCGTGCTGCTATGTTCAATCCTTCTGCATCTTCACGAACCTCACCGCTTCAAGATAGTGTATGACGAGCACAGCCTGGCGGCGACCGCGATGAACATGCACCTGAACCGCGAGGCCTCGATGCCATTGCGTGCCCATTTTATAGACGGTCAGTTCTCCGTGCTTGCCAGCGTCGTGGACAAGCGGCCACCCGCCTTCCCGTTTCTCGTCTCCGTGCTTCACGACCTGACGGGATACCGGCCCGACAACGCGATGGTCCTGAATGCCGCCCTGACGCCGGTTTTGCTGGGGCTTCTGTGCCTGCTCGGATACTACATGGGCGGCACACGCTGCGGGATTCTCGCGGCGCTCCTCGGGACGGCACTCCCGTTGCTGGCGATGTCGGTGACATCAGGCGGCACGGAACTTCTAAACGCGTGCGGCATTCTGGCCTTGATTGTGGCGACACGCGCCTACCTGCGTTCCGGTGCACCTCACGATGCATGGCTGATGATATTGATCGTCGTGATACTGGCTCATGTCCGCTATGAGTCCATTCTCTACGCATTCGTTCCCGTCGCGGCAATCCTGTTGCGGTGGGTTTCGACGCGCGAGTTGCGTTTGACATGGCGCATCGTTCTTTCGCCCCTCATGCTGGCTACATGCCTGCTATGCCAGTGCATCTTTTGGTCAACCGCCGACCAGTCCCTGGAGATCGAGCACGGCGAAACGGTCCCTTTCACGCCGGCCAACATACCTGCGAATTTGGGACACGCATTTTACTTTCTCTTCAACTTCGAAAATGACATGCCGAACTCCTGGCTGCTGTCACTCGTGGGTTGCATCACGGCGGTCATCGCCGCCGTGTACGTTGGAAGTAACGCGAAATCGTTCTTGCGCCGTCCCGATGGCGTATTGGCATGCGCGCTCGTCGCCGTTCCGGCCGGCGCAGCATATGTGATTCTCCTGACCTACTACTGGGGGCAGTTAGATGATCCCGCGGTCATGCGTCTATCCATCCCCCTACATCTGTTCTTCGTGCTGACCATCTGCGCAGCCCTGCGCAGGGCGCTGGAAAATCGCACGGCCGCCGCCTGGATCATTGGGGCAACATGTCTCCATATTGCGATGATATCGATACCGTCCGCAGCCCGCGCAACCACCACGAACGGACTCTTCGCGAGCCGTGATATCGAATGGTTCAGCCACTACCTTCAGCGACAGACAACGGAGGACACGTTCGTTCTGGCTGAGTCAGCGTTGCCGGCGATTATCAATCATCGGCCCGCCATACCAAGTTTTCTGATTAAGGAACGCACGCCGACCATACGCCGCCTTCTAGGATCAGGCATCTACGGTGACTTCATTGTGTTCCAACGACTGCGCATTGATCCGGCCACGGGCTTAGCCGTGGAGACCTCGAAACATCCCATCCCAACATCGTATCGCCTCGAAACACTGGCCGAAAAACGCTTTCGACCCAACATCATTTCACGCATCTCACGCCTCTCAAGTATTGCGCAGGACCCCGATGCTGACGTCGATGTTGAACCAACGTCGTTCCAAAGCGAAGACGAGCTGAGGCAACATTTGCTGAAGCTATATCCCTGACGGGGATCCCGGCCAAAACACGGGTGGATCATCCGGTTGCCCGGATTTGAACGATTCCGTCTCTCCTTAATGACCGAAACTACGAAGTTGTACCGGGGCGCCGCGTGTGTTATGGTTTTTGGTGGAAGATTGAGAAGATGAACACGACCGAACTTAAAGACGTCATCGGAGTCACGGAAGCCGCCGCGCGAGAGGTCAAGCGACTGATCGAGGAAGACGGCCGTGGCGAAATGGGGCTACGCCTGGGTATCAAGGGCGGCGGATGCTCCGGCCTGTCCTACGTGATTGATCTGGATGCCGCCAAGGACAACGACATTCTCCAACCCTCCGACGGCTTCGATATCTATATGGATCGTAAG
Source organism: Verrucomicrobiota bacterium (assembly GCA_027623315.1). Taxonomy (GTDB): domain Bacteria; phylum Verrucomicrobiota; class Kiritimatiellia; order CAJWTS01; family CAJWTS01; genus JAQBYD01. The sequence goes on from JAQBYD010000021.1 coordinate 20,936, forward strand.
AGCAGCCTGTACCTGAAGGATGTGACGCTGGACTTCGAGGGCGGGCTACAGGACCGCGGATTCAAGTTCATCAATCCCGCGGCCAAGAACACCTGCGGCTGCGGCACGTCCTTCTCGGTCTGATGTCCTCTACCGATGCTGCCGCGCTGGTTCGGACCGGCGCCGGCTTCTTCGACTTGTCGGAGTCCCACGCCGTAATCATCGTCTCGGGTCCCGACGCCGTGACGTTTCTGCAACCGATCACGAGCAACGATATCGCGGGACAGCCGATCGGGCATCTGCGACACAACGCGCTTCTCAACAAGCAGTCCGGCGTGCTCGCCGAGTTCCACCTGCTGCGCGGCGACGAGCGCCAGTTGCTGATCACCGAACGCACCCAGGTTTCACGCATCCTCGAAATGCTGGACCACTATCATTTCGCGGAAGATGTCGAGATTCGGGATGCAACGCCGGAGGTCGTTCTCGTCGCCGTGCAGGGACCGGACTCGGCATCGCTTCTGGCAACCCTCTTGCACAACACCTTTTTTGAAGGCGACTTCGTGGCTCAGCGTAGCACGCACTGCGCCTGGCTCGATTCGGATGTCGATGTCATTGCGTGGTCGTTGACGGGCGACGAGGGCTACGTGCTGATCCTGCAGCGCTGCGTGCATGCCGCGGCCGTTGCCGCGCTGAGTGCGAACGTCGACGCTCAGGACGAGCAGACGTTGAACACGCTTCGCGTGGAGGCGGGCATTGCGAAGTATGGCGTGGATATCGACGAGTCCACGCGGATTCTCGACACGGGCCTCGGGGAGCGCGCGCTGAGTTTCGACAAGGGCTGCTTCCCCGGACAGGAGATCGTGGCCCGAATCAAGAGCCGCGGCGAGGTCAGTCGTAAACTGATGGGACTCGTCTTTGAAGACGACCCCCAAGCCGATTCCGGCTCGGAAATTCGCTTCCAGGACAAACAGGTCGGGACTCTGCGCAGTGGCGTTTTCTCGCCTTATCTCGAGCGATTTATCGCCTTCGCGTACCTCACGAAGCAGATGGCCGGGCGGAGTGGTAAGCCGGTGGAACTGCAGATCGGTGGCGGGGTGCATCCGGCGCGAATCGTGGATCTTCCGTTCTACCGCTCGCCCACGATCGGCGCCGCGGCGGCGCGTGTGTGCGATGACGCGCTCAAGGCGTATCATCGCGACGACTTCGAGACCGCGCGTGATCTGTTCCAATATTCTCTCGAGATCGTGACAGATCATGCCGACGCCCTGGAGGGGCTCGGGATGACGCTCGAGCGCCTGGGCGACCTCGACGCGGCGATTCGAGTCAACGCGCATTTTGCGGATCTGCACCCGATGGCCATGATGGCGCATACGAATTTGTCGCGCCTCTACATGTTCAAAGGGCTCAAGGACGAAGCCGAAGCGGAGCAGGCCAAGGCTACGATGATTAAGTTCCGCCAAACATCGGGTCAATCCGTCAGCACAGAGGAGCTTGAAGCCGAGCGGCGCAAGGAGCTCGAGGCAGAGCGCGTGCGAAAATCCAGCATCTTCAACCAGGTCCTGGGGATTGATCCCGAAGATGAAGTGGCGAATTTCGGACTCGGCAGCATTGCCCTGGAGAACGACGATCCGCAGGGTGCCGTGCAACATCTCGAGATCGTCGTGAGGACTAACGAGCACTACTCCGCAGCCTACGAACTTCTCGGCCGTGCTTTGGCTGCACTACAGCGAAGCGATGAAGCCGAATCCGTACTGCGTAAAGGGATCGATGTCGCGACGAAGAACGGGGACCTGATGCCGCTTCAGTCGATGGAACGTCAACTGGCGGCACTTCTGTAAAGGCGCGTGTCGGGGGTTGGCTCTGGGCGATTGGGGTGGCAGTATGCACGTGTGACACCGAGTCGTCTGCGCCCCGATGAGATTCGAAAAATTGCCGTCATGTCCCTGACCGGCCTGGGGGATACGCTGCTCTATCGGCCCGCCTTGCGCGAACTGAAGAAGCGATTACCGCATGCCGAGATCCACGCGATTTGTGCATCAAGGGCCGCGACCGTGTTCTTTGAATCGTGTGACGAGGTCACGCGCACGATACAACTTAGCCAGTCGCGCAACGTTTCGCCGGGAAACGGGTGGCGCCTGGTGAAAGGCGCGTGGGCGCTGCGCGGCGAGCGCTACGATCTCTCGCTGACGGTGTTTCCGTCCAACCGGTTCGCGTGCGCCCTGCTGGCTATCCTCGTCGGCGCGCGCTGGCGGCTGGCACATCATTACCGGTCGCGCGATCACTGGCGAAATCTCAATGGGCTTATCCATGCGGATGTTCCCGCCGATCCGAATCTACACGACGTGGAGCAGAACATGACGCTGATCGAGAAGGTGACCGGAGCGCCCTGGTCGTCCGCCGAGCTGGATGTAAGCTTCGACCCGGCCGCCTCGCAAATCGATGTGGCACGCGAGATGTTTCGTGCTTGGGGCCTTGATGGGAAGCACGTGACGGGCATGCACGTGACGTCGTTTCCCGACATGACCTACAAGCGCTGGGAGGGAAGCCGCTTTTGTGAGCTCGCCGGGCGAATCCTGGAGTCGCCGATGACTGGCGTGATCATCTTTGGCACGCGGGATGAGCGGGGGTATATCGAGCAAGTCGTCGGGGATCGGGGCGACCGGATTACGGTCTGTACCGATGCGCCCTTTGAGGTGGTTGCCGCCCTGGTCGCGCAGTGTTCGGCCTTCGTTTCAAACGACAGCGGTTTGATGCATCTCGCGGTCTGCGTTGGAGTGCCTACGCTCGGAATTTTCGGTCCCACGAATCCGGTGCGTACGCGTCCCTGGGGCGCCCGGCATCGCATGGTTCAGCCCGATCATGCATGCCTCGCCTGCTACCGCTATCCGTTCGGGGCGAGTCCGGAACTCGAGAAGTGCATCGCGCACTCGTGCCTTGACGCCTTGAGCGTCGCCGAGGTCTATTCCGCGTATGAGAGCTTGCGGGAAGTGGACGGCTAATGGTGGCTGATCCGTACGAGACATTCAAAGACTATGGCGAGGTCTATCTTGCCCCCGATGAGCACGAGCCGTTTCCTCGACACATCCAGGCGTTGTTTCGTCAGCACGTCACGGGGCGATATCTCGACATCGGCTGCGCCGATGGACGGAAGTTGCGGCACATCGTGACCCGGGTTGTGGGCGTCTCCGACGTCCTCGCGATCGAACCCTCGGGGCCTCTCTGCACGGAAGCGCGCGAGAGGGTCAAGGATCTGGATCACGTTCGAGTTGAACACGCAGCCCTTGAGGACCTTGAGAAGACCGGTGCCGAGACCGGCTCTTTCGACACGGTGACGCTGCTCGAGGTGCTGGAGCATATTGAGGATCAATCCGCGGTGCTGACCAAGATATTCAGTTACCTGCGACCGGGCGGCGTATTCATCTGCTCGACACCCAATCGGCCTGTCTACGCAGCGCACTGCCGGGTGACCGGGGAGCGTCGAGATCCGACGCATGTCAGCGAGCTGAACTGGGCGGAGTTCAGGGCGCTGATGGGGCGATTCTCGACGAACGTCAGCTATACCGGGTTCTGGCCGGTCATGTTTCTGTACCGCCGCTGGCCGGGCCTTGATTTTCTGAATAGTTTGCCCGGGGCGCGCCTCTGCTCGAGGACCATGTACGCGATTGCGCACAAGGATGGGACCGCTGCGTCATGAGAATTGTCCATGTGATCTACGATGACGTGGGCAACCCCTGGTTGGGCGGCGGTGGCGCCACACGAGCGTGGGCCGTCAATCGGCGGCTGCTGGATCGGGCCGACGAGATCACGATGATCTGTGGGAACTATCCCGGCCACGGTGGGGCGGGCCAGTGCGAGGGAATCCGGGTGTTGCGGCCGGGGTCAGACAGGTCCTACCTGCGCAGCCGCTTAAGTTTCACGCGGCGTGCAGAGGCTCTATTGAAATCGCTGGACTACGACCTGATGGTGCAGGACGCATCGGCATTTCATCCGATCGATCCCCCGGCAGGAACGCCAACCGTCGGTATCGTGCATCATATTCTTGGCCGCGCGCTGCTGCGCAAGTTCCCTGTCGCCGGGGTTCTGCCGTACTGGTGGGAACATCGGATCGTGGGCGGGTTCACCGATATCATAGCGGATGCCGCCGCGGTCCGGGAGCACATCCGCGACGGCTACAACTCGGAGGCCTCGGTTGACGTCATCCCGAACGGGGTGGATGCGGAACTGTTGGAGGTGGATCCGGTTGAGGATGGGACGATCCTGTTCCTGGGGCGGTTGGAGATCTATCAAAAGGGGATTGATGTCCTTCTCGACGCCTTTGCCCGGCTCGGAGCGTTGCATGCGGACCGCACGCTGGTTGTAGCGGGTAGCGGGAAGGACGAGCAGAAAGTGCGCGCCGCCGTGCGGCGGCTTGGGATCCAGGAACGTGTGCGTTTTGAAGGGCGCGTCGAGGGCGCGGCAAAGGTTGAATGGCTGCGGCGCTGCTTGTTCTGCGTGATGCCGTCACGCTACGAAGGGTGGCCGGTTGTGGCGATCGAAGCCGGGGCGTGCGCAAAGGCTGTGATCGGAACGCGTATCGATGGTTTTCGGGACGCGGTGCTCGAAGACGAGACGGGGTTGCTTGCGGAAGCGGGCGATGCCGCGTCGCTCGCGACCTGCATCGAGCGGTTGTTATGCGACGAAGCGGCCCGGCGCCGCATGGGCGCCAATGGGCGCGAGCGCGCACGGGAGTTCACGTGGGATCACGTGGCCGAGCAGCAGTGGGCCGTCTACCAGCGTGTGGTCGGAAGCGGGTGAGGGTGCGTCCGGCTGCCGTGAGAAGTCGACTGGTCTTGCCCTGGCACCGCCATTACTGTAATGCTGTGGGCGGAATTGTTACAATCGCAAACTATGTCCGACCAATCCTCACCGCGCATCCTGGTCGTGATTCCTTGCCGAAACGAGGCGGAGCGAATCCGGCCCGTTGTTGAGTCCGTACGGTCGACGCTAGGCACCGCGGACGTCGTCGTCGTTGATGACGATTCCCAGGACGAGACGGCACGCATCGCCTGCGAAGCAGGCGCCACGGTGCTTCCGCTCGTGGTGAACCTCGGGTACGGGAGCGCCCTCGAGACGGGTTATCTGCACGCACTGCGCGGAGGATACGCGATCGTCCTGCAGATGGATGGCGATGGCCAGCACCTTGCCGAGCAATTGCCCGCAATTCTTGATCCCGTGGTTCGAGGCGAAGCCGATGTCGTCATCGGTTCGCGCTATCTCGGAGGAGGGGCGACCTATGAAGCATCGTTCGCGCGCCGTTCGGGGCAGCACCTCTTCGCGTGGTTGGTCCGACTCGCCACGGGTCGCCGATTCACGGACCCCACCTCCGGGTTCCAGGCGCTGAGCAAAAAGGCGATTACGTTGTTCGCCAAGGGCCGGTTTCCGAACGACTATCCGGATGCCGACATATTGTTGATGGCGCACCTGGCGGGTCTCCAGATGCGTGAAGTTCCTGTGCAGATGAAAGTCCGCGAGTCGGGCACGTCGATGCATGGCGGGCTCTCTGCCTGGTACTATGTGGTCAAGATGCTGCTCTCGATGTGGATCGTATTTCTAAATCGTCAGGAGCTGAGAAAGGAGATTGAAGATGTATATCCAACCTAGACAGATGGTCGCGTGCCTGGTGGCCAGCATGATGTTGCTGCTTTTCATCATTCGCCTTGTACAGAAAGGAAGACTCGATATTCACTACTGTTGGATCTGGCTGGGGATTGGCCTGGGCGCCATCCTGACGGTCGTGAAGTACGAGTGGCTCGCGGCGTTTTCGGTCCTGATCGGATCCAAGACGCAGACCACGACGATCTTTCTTCTCGGACACTTCGTGCTGCTGCTGATGTGTCTGCAGTTCGCCCTCGTCATATCGAGGCATCGCCGCGAGATCAGGAGACTGACGCAGCAGTTAGCGGTCCTGACCGCACGGGTCTCATCCGAACCGCGCCACTAACTTGAAGCTTCCCCAGAATCTGGGCCCGTTGTACGAGGGCTTCGTACCCTTGCGCAGCGCTGGGCAAGCTCAGCGCGGTACAGGGCAGGCACGAATCGATGCGAATGAAGAGGAGCGAGACCGCGGATTTCGCGGATGCGCGCGGATCCTTTCGAGATAGCGCAGCGTGAATCAGAGCGAGCAGTGCTCGTCCCGATTTACACTGCTGAATCTAGATTGGACATCCTTGGACGCAATCCGCGCCCATCCGCGTAATCCGCGGTTCCAGTTCTGTTTCAATTCTCGAAGATCGCCGTAGCGTTCGTATTCCCTTGTAGCTTGAGCTGGATTTCTGTAACTACGCATCTACGCGGGGCGTCGAGTACGCGCCTCGCGCTGTTGTTATGGCCGCACACAACCTGAACATCGGCGTCGTTGGGACCGGCTACTGGGGGAAGAACCTGGTTCGTAACCTCAACGAGCTGGGCGTGCTGCGCGCGATCTGCGACGTCGATACGGATGCCCTGGCGCGCATCTCGGAGTCCTATCCCGATATCGCCGCGCGCGCATCTTTCGACACGCTTCTCGACGACCCCGATCTGGACGCGGTCGTGATTTCCACGCCGGCCGTCACGCACGCCCGACTCGTTCGCGAAGCCCTGTCGGCAGGCAAGGACGTTTTCGTCGAGAAGCCGTTGTGCCTCTCCGTGGAGGAGGGACGCGAACTCGTGGCACTCGCTGCTGAACGGTCGCGGATTCTGATGGTCGGCCATCTGCTTTGGTATCATCCGGCGGTTCTAAAGTTGAAGGAACTGGTCGATGAGGGCGCCCTGGGGCGCATCCAGTACATCTATTCCAATCGTCTCAGCATCGGGAAGATTCGTCGCGAGGAGAACATTCTCTGGTCCTTCGCCCCGCACGACATCTCGGTGATCCTGGGACTGATCAATGAAGAGCCGGACCTCGTGATGGCCCAGGGCGGGAACTATCTCCATCAGCAGGTCGCCGACGCCACGGTGAGCCTGCTCTCGTTTCCCAGCGGCGTGCGCGCCCATATTTTCGTGTCGTGGCTACATCCGTTCAAGGAGCAGAAGTTGATCGTGGTCGGAGACCGGGGCATGGCGGTTTTCGATGACGTGGAGACGGAGAACAAGCTCTGCATGTATCCCCATACGATCGACTGGAAGGAGCGCGTCCCGGTGGCACACAAGGTTGACGCGCAACCCGTGCCGATCGACGATCACGAACCGCTGCGCGCCGAGTGTGAGCATTTTTTGCACTGCGTCGCCACCCGAGAGACCCCGCGCACGGATGGTGTCGAGGGGCTGCGCGTCCTGAACCTGCTGCAGCGCTGCCAGGCGGCGTTGGACGACGGCGGGCCGCAGCGGCTGGCCGGCGTGCCCGGAGATGCGACGCCGCATCAGATTCACGAGACCGCCGTGATCGACGCGGATGTTTCGATCGGGGACGGGACGTCGATCTGGCATTTCTCGCACGTTCTCAAGGGGTCCGAGATCGGCTCCAACTGCAAGATCGGACAGAACGTGGTGATCGGCCCGAAGGTCCGGGTGGGGGACGGGGTGAAGATTCAGAATAACGTGAGCGTCTACGAGGGCGTCACCCTGGAGGACCACGTCTTCTGTGGCCCGTCCGTGGTCTTTACCAACGTGATTAACCCGCGCAGTGAGATTCCCCGCATGAGTGAATTGCGACCGACGCTCGTGCGCAGGGGCGCAACACTCGGCGCGAACTGCACGATCCTGTGCGGCACCACGATTGGGCGCTATGCCCTCGTCGGCGCGGGCGCAACGGTGACGCACGACGTTCCGGACAACGCCTTGGTCTACGGCTCCCCCGCCACGTTGAAGGGATGGGTCTGCCGGTGCGGCGAGAAGCTGAAGATCGACGGTGACTCTGCGTCGTGCGACTGTGGCGCGAAATACGTCGTGGGCGGTGAATCCATTCGGCCCCTGGAAGCAGGAGTATGATCAAACTCGCGACGATCGTGGGCGCCCGTCCCCAGTTCATCAAGGCCGCGGCCGTTTCGCGGGCAATCCAGTTGCACATTGACGGCGGCGGCGAGCCGGCGGTGACGGAGATCCTGATCCACACCGGTCAGCACTACGACCACAACATGTCGGGCTCCTTCTTTGATGAGCTCGAGATCTCGAAGCCAGCCTACAACCTTGGCATTTCGCAAGCCACGCACGCCGAGATGACCGGGCGCATGCTTGAAGAAATCGAAACCGTACTGGTCGACGAGGCGCCGCAGGCCGTGATCGTGTACGGCGATACCAACACGACGCTGGCGGGCGCGTTGGCCGCGGCGAAGCTTCCGATGACGCTTGCGCATGTCGAAGCCGGGCTACGATCGTTTGACGACGCCATGCCGGAGGAAACGAACCGTATTGTCGCCGACCGACTGTCCGATCTGCTCTTCGCGCCTCACGCCGCGGCCGCAGAGCACCTCCGGGGGGAAGGGACCGCGAACGAGCGAATTCACGTGGTCGGCGACGTGATGTACGACGCCGCCTTGCACTACGCGGAACTGGCCGCGGAGCGAAGCCGGATACTGGATGATTTCGACTTGCGGCCGGGCACCTACGGCCTGGTTACCGTACATCGCGCCGACAACGTAACCGACACCGACCGGATGCGCGGCATCTGCACCGGGATTAAGCGGTCTGCGGAAACCGTGCCGATGATCTGGCCACTGCATCCGCGCACGCGCGCAGCGCTGGAGGGACAGGGCGTCATCGCGGAATTGGGAGCGCACGTACGGCTCGTCGATCCGGTCGGATATCTCGATATGATCACGCTGGAACGAAGCGCAGCCATCATTTTGACCGACTCGGGGGGGGTCCAGAAAGAAGCTGCATTCTACCGGGTCCCCTGCGTTGTGCTGCGCGATCAGACGGAGTGGGTCGAGTTGATTGAGAGCGGCGCCGCGGTGCTCGGTGGCGCAGACGCGGATACCATCGCCATGGCCGTCCCGGAAATGATGCAGCGCGAGATGCCGGTCGCTTCCTTCTATGGTGACGGGCACGCGGCGGAGGCGATCTTTAGCGCGATCGTTGCCTTTGTCGGCGAGAAATGATTCGGCGACGACGCAAGTCTGCCACCCTTGCCGGTGGCGGGGATCCCGGTTGGCAGCGGTCGTGGCGCTGCGTATACTGACGTGAGGTTTGGGTCTGCCGGTTTCGGATCCCGAAATGTTCTCTTTCCAGACAAAACGAGCTATCGTGAAAGCGCTTCTCACGAAGCGTTCGCCCTATTACATCCAGTTCTACATCACGGGACGATGTAATCTAAAGTGTCGTCAGTGCAACATCGTCGAGACGAACTCGGCGCTTCACGAGGTTACGCTCGAAGAGATCGACACGATTGCCGCTAACATACGGTCCATCGGCGGCGGTATCGTTCTCCTGACCGGCGGTGAGCCGTTTGTCAGGCAGGATGTACATGAGATCGTGACGATCTTCCTGCGGCATGGTCTGGACGTCCGCCTGCAGAGCGCCGGTCTGGCCACCCGTGAGCAGATCGAAGCGTGCCATCGCGCGGGTGCGCGAGATATCAACGTGTCGCTGGATTCGCTGGTCGAGGAGAAGCAGGACTATATCAATGCCGTGCCCGGTTCATGGCGCAAGGCAATTCATTGTCTCGAACGGATCTCGCGCGTCTTCAACCGGGAGTCCTCGATCACGAGCCTGGGCTGTGTCCTGTCACGATTTAACTATCGCGAGATCCCGGCGATCCTCGAGTTCGCGACGGAGATTGGGTGGCACCTGTCGTTGGTACCCGTTCACATCTCGGCCGAGGAAAGCACCTATGGGTTTCGAAGTTATGACGACATGTTTCTGTTCGACGACGACTCGTATGCGGAACTCGAAGGAGTTCTTAAGCAGGTGATTGAAATGAAAAGGGCGGGCGCGCACCTCTTCGATTCCGAGCGGTTCATTGAAAGTGCGTTCACCTTTCTCAAGACGGGGCGACCCACCTGGCGCAAGAACGACGTGTGTGATTCGGCGGATCTCTACTTCGCCGTTCGGCCGAACGGCGACTTTGCGGTCTGCTGCGACCATAACTTCGGAGATCACGCCCCCTCTCTGCTCTCTCCAGATTTCGTAGCGCAGTACCAGAATCGCGAGGTGCAGAAACGATGCGACCCGATTGTGAAGGCATGCCCGGGTTGCCACTATGGCTCTTACCCCGAGGCGACGCTGTCGGTCCGTGATCCGCGTGCGTTTGTGGAGCGCGCGCGATTGAGTTTGTCCATGAAGCGAAGCCGAATCCTTCAGGATTTCGAGGATGGGGAATTCTTCGAGATCCTCGACCGCGTAAAGCAGCGCCACGCGGACGTGTATGAGAAACCGATGCCACCTGACATCGCCAAGCGGGTGGAGGACTGGAGAGAGTTCGCAACGCGGCGCGAGCTGCTGAAGACAGACGAAGCACGACGCGTGCGTGAGGGAAGGGTTCGGGCACGCCCGGACCGGGAGGAACCCGTCAGCGCATCTTCGCCATCAGGACCCGCCACAGGCGAGCCCTCCAGCGGACCGGGAGCGCAAACGTAACGGCCCGCAGAATCACGCTTCGGACCCCGAGTACCACGCAAACCCGATGTCGCTGCACGGCGTCGAGAACCGCCGCGGCGACGGCATCTGGTGAGGCGAGGCCGCGGCCGTCGTGAAGAACCTTCACGCCCGCGCGTTCCTGGAAGCCGGTGCGTGTTCCCGACGGGCATACGCATGTCACATCGACACCGCGGGACTCCACTTCGGCCCATAGCGATTGGGAGAACCCGTGCAGCGCCGTTTTCGAGGCCCCGTAAACAGCCATACCCGGTAGCGGCATGCCCGCCGTGCTCGAACTGATGTTGACGATGTGCCCACTCCCGTGCTCCAGCATGGCGGGTAGAAAAAGACGACAGAGAACCATCGGAACCACGGCGTTGAGTTGAACCACCCGTTCGATCTGGTCCGGTGCCAGCGTGTGATGATCCGCGCGATGCCCGATGCCGGCGTTGTTGACGAGTCCGACCACGGGATCTCCATGTGCTTGCGTCCACTCCAAAATTCGACTCGGCGCGCCGGAATCGGTCAGGTCGATCGCCAGGATTTCGCCGCCCGTCGCCTCCTTCATTTCCAACAGGGCCGTCTGATCGTGATCGACCAGGTAGAGCGGCGTGCCCTGCGCCGCCAGTTGCCGGGCGATCGCGGCGCCGATGCCACCAGCGGCCCCGGTGACGAGGTACCGTCCCTTCGTCCAAGACTGGAAGTCCGCGATGGTCTCGCCGAGGCCCTGTTCGAATGGCGTGTGTGGCGGACACCCTGCGTCGACCAGGTGCTGGCCCGTGCACGTTAGAACATCGCGGAAGAGGCACTGGACCCGGAAGGGGAGAAACCGCCTCACGCTTCCGAGGATGCCGGACGCCCATGCGGGAATCGGGATTTGACGGCGCTCCGGTGCGATGACGGAAGCGATGCGCTGAAAGATCGACCCCAACGTCGGATGCGTGCCATCGGCGGCGAAGAGGATCTGCTTCTTGACCCCGTGATGGGCAAGATGCACGAGCGCGTCGGCAAGATCGTTCACGTGAATCACGGAAACGCGTCCGGGAAATTCAAAGCGAGTGAAGGCCTTGCCGCGAGCGATCGCGCGAACGAACGCCGCGATATGTGAATCCGCGCGCATTCCCGGGCCGTAGACCCACGCGGGCCTGAGGATGATCCATGGCAGATCGCTGGCTTCGATCATGGTCTCGCACGCGAGCTTGGATCGGCCGTAGTCTGACTGTGGGCACGGGGTGGATGCCGTCGTGAGCGGGCTGTCGCAGGCGTCCTGAGGGGTGCGATCGACCGCGCCGATCGTGCTCGTGAACACGAGGCTTTCAAGGCAGGGCGACTGCGCCAACACCGAGAGAATCCGCCGCGTGGCCTCGGTGTTGTCATGCTCGTAATCCAACCCGTTGCCGAAGCGGGCGAGCGCCCCGACGTGATAGACGTGCTCACACTGCAGCATGCGTTCCGAGTACGCCGCGGTCTCCATCATGTCGGCCTCGATAACATCGAAACCGCGCGCGCGAAACTGCGCGGCTGACGCGGCGTTGCGGATCAGGCAGGTGATGTCTGCGGGGCGGCCGCGGGCGGCGAGACGTTCGCAGAGACGGGATCCGACAAACCCGGCCGCGCCCGTGACGAATGCCCTCATGGTCGCCCTATTTCCGTACGCAGACGACCGTGTTCCAGCACCAGAACCGCAGAAAGGGCAGGGCGGTCAACAGCAGGTTGTCCAATTTCTGCGCGACTCCGATCCCCGCTCGATGCTTGTGACTGTCCCGAATGGCCTTTTTCCAATACCGGACACGCGAGGGGTGTGCGCGTTCGACGAGAAAGAACCAGATAAAGAGGTAGAGAGTGCACAGCCATGTCTCGCGGTGCTCGACGCGTGCGAATCGTTCTTCGAACAGCCGCAGGTCCCGCAGACGCAACGGATGCTCATCGACGGTGCGGACCGTGTCGGCCAGCCGGCGGTACACGTTGATCACGGGGTTATAGGTGAGCGGCTCGATGAAGAGCCCCAGGCCGTTCGGGCGCAAGATCCGGCGGGTCTCGTCGAGCGCCTTCGCGATGTCCACGTGATGCAGCACGTTGGCGCCGTACACGATGTCAAAAGATTCATCGTCCAGGGGAAGGTCCTCGGCAGGGGCCTTGATCGTCTCGATCGAGCACCCGTGCATCTCGGCGAGCCGCGCGGCGACGTCGAGCATCCCCGCACTCAAATCGGTTGCGACGACGTGGGCGCCCTTCTTGGCGAAGTAGACGGCGGCTTCCCCCGCACCGCAACCGAGATCGAGAATCTTACGCCCGGCGAGGTCGCCCATCTGCGTGAGACAGAAGCGATTCTCAAACGCGGTCTCGGCGGTAAACGATTCGTCCACGAGGATCTCGTCGAGGTCAATCGACTCGGCCCAGCGGTCATGAAACTCCTCCTCCTTGTCATGGATGGAGCTAACCGGCTCCGCGATATCCGTCATGCGGTCTCCCGGGCCTGGACGCGATCCTGGACAATGTAGACGGGGCGACCCTTGCTCTCGTGAAAGATTCGAGCGAGGTACTCTCCGATGATTCCAAGGCCGAGGAGCTGAATGCCGCCCATAAAGAGAACGATAATGGCGGTGGCGGCGAGTCCGTCAATGATGTCTCGCGCGATCAGCTTGAGGTACAGGAAATAGAGAATCCCGAGGAAACTGAAGACGGACAGGACCGATCCCGCGACGGTGCACAGCCGAAGCGGAATCGTGGAGAATGATGTGATCCCGTCGATCGCAAACTTGACCATCTTTCGGATGGGGTACTTGGTCGTGCCTGCCGCGCGTGCGTCGCGGGCGTATCGAACGCCGACCTGGTTGAAGCCCGCCCAACTGATCAGACCTCGCACGTAGGGGTCCTTCTCGCGCATCTCGTTATAGACGTCACAGATCTTTCGGTCGATGAGACGGAAGTCTCCAACGTCGGCGGGGATGTCGACGTTGGTCAGGGATCTCAGGGCCCGGTAGAAGAGTTTTGCCGTCAAGAGCTTGAACGCGCTTTCGCCTTCGCGCGATTCGCGGACGCCGTAAACGACGTGGTATCCCTCCTGCCATTTCTTCACGAATTCGAGGACGACCTCTGGCGGGTCCTGGAGATCCGCATCCATGACAACGACGGCGTCGCCGGTGGCCTCGGCCATGCCGGCCGTGATGGCGATCTGGTGCCCGAAGTTCCGCGACAATCGGATGATGCAATAGTGAGGCATGCCTGCCGTCGCCTCGACGAGGAGATCGAACGACCCGTCGGAACTTCCGTCATCCACCAGGAGGATCTCCAGTTCGTAGCCGTCCAGGCAGGCGACCAGCCGCTCCTCGAGGGCCGGAATCAGCAACTTGATGAGCCCGGCTTCATTAAAGATGGGTATGACGATGCTAATCCGTTGCATGTGAATCCTCTTGTCGCTCAAGAACAACGATCAGGCCATTCGCAGAATGGCACAGTTCGGTGACAAAGTTAATCAAAAGCAGAGCCGGAGATAGAGCGGCAGCACACCCGAGAATAAGGAGGGCCTGAATCTGTTTTCGACGCCGGGCGGCATACTGTCGTTGTCGTTTGACCAGGTGATAGACCAGCAAGGGATCGTCGCCGCTTAACACGCTGCAAAAGTTGAGCACCGTAATTGGGAAGCTGTATTCAGCGAGGCGCAAGTCGTCCCTGACGACGCGCATGGATGCCTGAGTCGCGATCTGGCTAAGCCCACGGCGCGTGAACTGGTAGAGATGGCGCGGGATGTCGAGAAATGCCCACCGGCGCTTGAACCAGCGGGCCTCGATGCCGGCGAAGTTGGGAACGGCGATCAGGATGCGTCCCCCCGGGGCCAGCCAGCGCGCGACGTGACGCAGGTAGGCCGCGGGGTCGTCGATATGCTCGAGCACGTGCCAGAACGTGATGAGATCGAACCGGGAGGGACCCAGGTCCACCTCCAGCACGGGAAGTCCCATGACCTCAAGTCCATGGTCCTCGCGCGCTCGTACCGCGCCAGCGGGTGAGGGCTCAATACCGAGCACCTCTCGTCCGCCGTCACGCATTGCCCTGAGAAATTTACCGTTTCCGCATCCGACGTCGAGCACGCGCCGGCAGCGCGGGTGGACGTGCCTGTCGATGAACCCAACGCGTCTTCGGAAGAGAGCGTCTTCGAAGCGCCCGAAGCAGGACGCAAGAAGTCCACGGCGCGACTGCTTCGAGAAGAACTCGTCATCATAAAGTTGAGCGAGGATATCGGCGGCGGGGCGAGGCCATACGAATCCGCCGCCGCAAACGCGGCAACCGTGCAGGGCGAACTGAAGATCCGTGCGGCGATCCGTATCGCGTACGGCGAACAGAAGCCGGGTCTCGTCACCCTTGCAGATCGGGCACGGTCGAAGGCTCGCGGCGTTGGTTTGCTCGTTATTCAATATCGCTTGGATTGGATTGCCCGGCCAGGTTGGAGAGATCAAACGCGACGAAGTTTCCGTCGAAGAAGACGGGCGGAACCGGTGTCCATTGCGCCCCCAGCGCCGGCGCGTAGAAGACGGCGTACCGGACGCCGTGCGCACGATGAATCTCAGCCCATGACGGCACCGGGAGCCCGTAGTAGTTGGAGTCATCGAACGCGTGCCGCCCGGTGACGCGCATCCCGATCGACAGCAGGCGATTGTGGGCCTCGCGGTAGACGCCTGCGTCGAAAGCGAGTTGATTGACGTCGTGGACCGTCGCGAAGACACCTCGTTCGGCCTGCAACCGGAACATCTGAAAGATCCGAAGCGTCGGGGGAATGCAAAACAGGCTGCCGCGCGGGGTGTCGTTTCGCGCCCATTGCGTCAACCCCGCCAGCTCAGGGCGTGGTGTTGACATACGCATGCGCTCGCCAAGCGTAGAAACAGGTGTGGGATTCCACAGGGAGAGATCCCCGCTCCAAAGGGTACGCACGAGCATGCTCGAGACGATCACCGCGATGAAGGTAGACGAGACCACCCATGCCCTCGGTGTGGACCCGGCGGGCGCAGACCCCGCATCGACCGGGGTCGGCTCTGGGGCGGAACGAAACGCTGCGAACAGGGCGACGGCGGCAAGAATTGTGAGAGGGACCGCGATTCGTTGAAACTCCGCTTGGTCGCCGAGGATGGCGTGGCCGCCCAGGAGTCCGATCCCGGTGCAGAGGCCGATGGCGGCCGTGATCTGCAGTGCACGCCTATCGGTGGCGCGCAGGAGAAGTAGAGAATACGTCGCCAACCCGATGGCCTCGGCGTCGATAATGCTAGGGGAGAAACACATCAGGGCGAAACCGCCCGGGACAAAGCAATCTAGAATGGGGAGCCGGCCGTTCGCCGCGCGATGCTGGATCCATGCATGAATTCCGGTCACGAGCAGCACCACCATGAGTGGTTTTGTCAAGTAGGTCGCACGAAATAGAAACATCAACATGATGAGCTTGATTCGAAAGACGTAGAGGGTAAGGACGTAGACCGCCATCGCGATCAGTAGCGTGCTGATCACGATCAAGGCGCATCGTCGGCTCCACGAGTCGATGAATCGCGTGGCGAAGCCGAGGCCCGCCAGGTTCAATGCGACCCAGCCGTAACCCTCCCGCCAGTGATCGGCGGGAAACGCGTGCCACGCGTAGATTCTGAATTGGTCGTAGAACGCCTGGTTGGATGGCGCGTCGGTGCCGATTCCGACGTTCTGGGGGAGCGACAGGAGGATATAGATCGCATTTGGAAGCGAGAGCGCGGCACCGGCCGCCAGCCAGAGGATGCGGCGTGAGAGGGGGATCTGGGAGCCATTGAAGAGGAGCACGGACGTGACGGTGAGGATGGTCAGGAGGCCCACGTAAGGATGAACCGTGAAGGTCAGTGCGGCGAGCGCCAGGGATGACATAAATCGCCGCGAGAACAGCGCCGTGAGTGCATAGAGCGCGATCGGCTGGGCGACCTGCGCGGTGACAAGGCTGGTCAACGGCAACAGGCCCCAGTGCAATGCCCCGCGCATAAAAGACATGCTCGCGACGATCCCGACCGCCACGGCGGCGACGTGCATGTTCCGCGACAATACCCAGGCGAGCAGCCAGATCGCGTGAAATGTCAGCAGCAGAAAGACCTGGTGCAGGAGATGCCAGATCAGGTCGACGTCCAGGTTTGCAGCGTACAGAAGGCTTGCAAGACGGTACACATGAAACGGCATTCGCAAGCCCGATGAGACCACGAGATCTCCTTCTGAATAGAGACCTGGATCGGCGATTTCCTTGGAAATCGGAAACGCCAGGGCCAGGTCTCCCGGCGAAGGCATCCATGGACCGTACGCATTGATGTAGAGCACCGCGAGCGCACTAATCAGGACTCCCAGGAGTGCCGACCGTCGATCCAGTCGGAGGCCCGTGGCGCCGGTGTCGGCATCGACCGTCATGCGCCGGATGGTTGCACGGTTGCTCTCAGCCGCACAAGGTGAAAGGAGACGAACCGCGCGCGGGTGCGCGATCGCCGTGGTAGGGCTTGACATGCAAACGAGCGATTCTGGACACTCGACGGATGTGCGGCATCAGCGGCTTCAACTGGACGGACGAGGCCCTGGTGCGTTCCATGAACGACGCGCAACGGCATCGTGGCCCCGACGACGACGGCGTGTTTACCGATGTGCATGTGAGCCTCGGGCATCGGCGCCTTTCCATTCTGGATCTTTCGAGCGCCGGTCATCAGCCGATGGCATATGACAATGACACGCTATGGATCGTTCATAACGGCGAGATCTATAATTTCCAGGAGCTCAGGACCGAGCTGGACCAGTTGGGACACCGCTTTCGCTCGGGGACCGACACGGAGGTCATACTTGCCGCATACCACGCATGGGGCGCGGACTGCGTGCGCCGGTTCAGCGGAATGTGGGCCTTTTGTATCTACGACCCCGCGCGCAGGTCTCTGTTCTGCAGCCGTGACCGCTTCGGGATCAAGCCGTTCTACTATTTTCACGAGGGCAAGCGATTCGCGTTCGCCTCCGAAATCAAGGCACTGCGTCTTCATGACCGCCCACGGGTCCTGAACCGTCACGCGGCATTCGACTTCCTGGTGAACGGTATGGTCGACCACGGCGTCGAGACTTTCTACGAGGGGATCCACCAACTTCGACCGGCCCACAATCTTCACGTCGATCTCGATGCCGGGACGATGAACCTCGCCTGCTATTATGAACCGCCATCGGGCCGGTCGGACCCGGCAGAGCTTGCAGATCGCCTCAGCGCGGCCGTGAATTCGCACATGATCTCTGATGTGCCGGTCGGATCGTGTCTGAGCGGCGGTCTCGACTCATCCGCTATCGTCGCCCTGGCTTCGCGCGGACGGGACGACTTTCACACGTTCAGCGCGGAGTACGGCGCGGACACCGGGTCTCATAACGAGAAGAAGCATATCGACAGGATGGCCGAGCATCTTCCGCTGCACCGGCACACGATCGAGCCCTCGGCCGAGAGTCTCGCACACGACCTGGAAGCCGTCCTCGAGGTCCAGGATGAACCCATGCTCTCCAGTTCCCCGTACGCCCAGTACAAGGTGTTCGAACTGGCGCGGCAGCACGGGATTCCGGTTCTGCTGGATGGACAGGGCGCAGATGAGACTCTTTGGGGGTACCATTCCGCGCAGGGGATTTTCCTTGGACTGCTCCTCCGAGCCCTTCACGTGCGGACGTTCCTGCGCAACGTCCCGGCTCACTGGAGCCGGCGAGCGCTGCCGTACCTGGCCTTTCCGATGCTGCCACGCGGATGGATCGAGCGCTATTACCGGCGCAAACCGCTCTACTTCGCGTTGCGAGAGAGAGCGCGAGACTACCCGCTGTATGTCCCGCGTATCGAGAGCATGGCGGATTACACCCGGCTCTGGATGACCGAGACGAATCTGCCCCAGTTGCTGCGCTACGAGGACCGCAATTCAATGGCTCATTCGATCGAGTCGAGAGTGCCATTTCTCGATCACGACTTTGTGGAGTACGTAACACAGCTTCCCGATCACGAGAAACTCGGGACGAAGGCGACCAAGCAAATCATGCGCACCGCGATGAGTCCGATCCTCCCGGAAGAAATCGTGTGGCGCCGTGATAAAGTGGGGTTCGAAACGCCGGGGGCGAGATGGATGAAGCACCCGGCAATGCAGGCCATGTGTGAGAAGGTATTCTCAAAGGAGGCGCGCCTGCTGGCCGTTCTCGACCCGGACCGGTTGCAATCCATCAAGTCGAGTCTTGATGCGGGGTCCGTTTTCAGACTTCTTTGTCTTGAGCTTGCGATGCGAGACATGAGCGCGTCGTCACCGAGTTGACGAGCCTTCCGCCTCTTCGCGCGATTTTCCGAGCGATGTTCCAATCGTTCGGCAGCCGGTATCCACGGCGATCCAGAGGACCCATGCGCCCGTCTGCGCGGCGATGATCGTGGCTATGCCGAGCGCCGGCCACCACGCGAGCGACAGGACGACGGAGACCGGCGGAACGAGCGTCCATCCGCGCAGGGACCCGCTGGCGGCCCGGTGGAACATGAGCACCATGCAGAGCCCGTGTGCGAGCAGGTAGACGGCGTAGCCGCTGAGGTGATCGGCCGCCGGCAGGTAGCCTTCTCCGAAGAGGATACCGATGAAAAGACGCGGTGCGACGACGCTCACGCCAAGCAGGCCGATTCCCGGGACGGCGACCGTGGCGAGGGCTTTGCGCAGCATGCCGGGTTCGCCGTCTCCCGAGACGCTTCGCGAGTAGAGTGGCCATGCCGCCGCCATGGCGAAGGTCAACACCCCGAAGCGCAGACCGAAGAGGACACCGTAGTGTCCCGCCATCGCTTCGGGCAGCCGAGCACGCGCGACGAGCATCGGCACGTTGCTGACGACCATGAGCGCCAGGGCGACCGCGAGGGGTTGGCGCAGTCCGCGCATCTCCTTGCGGACGGGCTCGATTCCGGCGTTGGGTTCGTATAGTCCGCGGCGTCGCAGAAGCGCCATGCAGACGATGCCCATTGAGATCGCGTAACCGCCGACCGCTCCCGCTGCTGAGAAACCAGAGACGATGAGCAGGACCCCGAGGCCCATCGTCATGATGGCGTCGATGGCGCGAGCCATGGAGAATACGCCGTACTGGTTGCGACCTTGCAGTCCGCCATACAACGTCTCGAGAATAATGTTGGTGAAAACCATCAGACCCAGCGCGACGAAAGGGAAGACGGAGTCGGCGCCCAGGAATCGCGACGCGATCGGCGATGCCAGCGCAAGCGCGCCGCATAAGATGACACCGAAGAAAAGGGCCACGCGCATCGCCGCCCCGAGTGCCTGGGCTTTGTGGGTGTCCTGCGCGGTGCTGACCACGTGCAGTGTTCCAACGTTGAGAACGAGGCCCAGGGTCATGGCCATGCCGTGAAGACCCATCAGGGCCTGAAAAAGACCGTACTCGGCGTCGCCAAGGAGGCGGGCGGTCAGGATGGCGTACAGCATGTACAACATGCCGACGACAAGGCTTCCCGCCGAGAAGACCGTGATATCTCTTAGAAAGCGCGAACGCATACCGTTGAAGTTGGTAGCATGGTGCGGCCGGAATGAGAACACCGAATCCTTGCACAGGCCCAGGTTCTCCATGGTACGGCGGACTTGCCGCGCGTTGCAAAGTCCGACAGACTCCTCGTCTATGCAGTCGATTATCCGTGCGCTCGTCGTGATTGCGATCGTGGCGTTCAGTCTGCGGACATTTTCCGACAATAAGGCCGACGTCGACCTCTGGGGGAATGCCGGGTTCGTGCGGGCCTTACCCTGGCAGGACGGCTATCATTTCACGAATACCTACTCCTACACGGAACCGGATAATCCGTGGATCAATCACGAGTGGCTCGGCGAGTATCTATTAAACAGGGCGTACCAGGTCGGCGGCAACAGCGGCATGCTGCTCCTGAAGATGGTCCTGGGGTTTCTTGTAATCGGGCTGATCGCCGCCTCGATGCGCAGGCAGAAGATCGCGGCCACGGTCCAGGTGTTGATGCTCCTCCTCATCATTTCGACGATGGGCTACGGATTCTCCACACGCCCGCATCACTTCACCTACTGCATGCTCGCGACCTGGATGTATCTGCTCATCCACCCGCCGCGCGCGCATCGTGTGCTGTGGACCGTCGCGGCCATTAGCGGGGTCTTGTGGGCGAACCTTCACGGAGCCTATTTTATTGGTGCGCTGGTGCTGCTGGTGTACGTGGCGGCGGCGCTGTGCGAGCGCCGCGCGCGCGGTGATTCCGCGACGTCCGGGGTTGCGCCGACGGTTGCCGTGGTCGCCTTGCTGATCTTCGTGGCTGCGACGTTCATCAATCCCTACGGTGTTCAGTTGTGGGGATTCATGTTTCAATCCGCGGCCAAGGTGCGCCCCTATCTGAGCGAATGGGCGATGTTCAATCCGATGACCCATGCGGCTGATCACGCGGATTTCATGGCGTTGGCGACGGTCTCGTGTCTCGCGCTGGTGGCCAGCCGTGCGCCACGCGGCATCGTCTGGCCGGTCATGCTGCTGGTCGCATTTGGATTTGCGATCGCCATGCGACGAAATATTCCGCTGTTCGCGATTGTCGCAGGCTTCGTCGTGCCGCCGCACCTGAATCGCCTGGCGGCGCCGTCGCTGCAACGTTTGTGGTCGCGGGTTGCGCCGCTCGCGGCTGCGCTGGCTCTTTCCGCCTTCATTGCACTCAGCCTGCATACGGCGTGGTCTCGGGACAAGATGCAGCCTACGCAGATCGAGATCCCACAGGACCGGTTCCCGGTGGGCGTCATGCGGTTCATGCTGGAGAATGAGCTACGCGGAAACGCCCTGATCTTCTTCGATTGGGCCGAGTATGCGATCTGGCATCTTCATCCGCGCTGCAAAGTCTTCCTCGATGGACGGTATCGATCGGCCTACGGCCTCGACGCGATCGAGGCCTACTTTGGATTCCTGTATCTCGCCGAAGATTGGGGCCGTGCCCTGACGGAGTACCCGACCGACATGGTGATGGTTCACGTCGAGAGTGACGTGTACGACCGCATGGAACAACTCGACGACGCGTGGGAACTCATCGTGAAGGATCACGTCGCAGGGCTCTTCCTGCGCCGCGGCGCGCACGATTACCTGGACCGAGCGGCCCTTCGGGTCCCCGCCGTAAAGAATGTCGAACTATTTCCCTGAGGCGCCCATGACCCCGGCCGAGAACAAGAGACCACACGGCTTGATCATTCTCGCGCTGATCAGCGCGGCGATTGCGGTACGGGTTCCCGGTCTCTATCACGACTTCTGGCTGGACGAGATATGGTCGCTGACGCTGGTCGCACCGTTAAGCGCCCCGTCCCAGATTTTTACGCACATTCATTTTGACCTCAACCACTGGTTGCATAGCCTCATTCTGTTCGCGATCGGTGATCATCCCTACTGGCCAGTTTATCGAATGCCGGCATTCGCCGCCGCCTGCGCGTCGCTTTTGGTGGTCGCGTCCTGGCCGGGGATGCAGTCGCGACGGGAGCGAATCCTCGCGTTGGTCGCATTCGGTGCGTCGTTTGTGCTGATCGTCTATTCCACCGAAGCGCGCGGATACGCGTGGCTGATCCTGTTTTCCTTGCTGTGCTATCGCTGCCTGCTCGTTTATGGGCGGTCCACGCGTCCGGCGGTGGCGTTCTTGTTCTGGGCCTGCGCGATTCTCGGTTTTCTGTCCCAGGTTACCTTCGTCTTTGTCTATGCGGCGCTGGGGCTCTGGTCGCTGGCGGTGTTTTACACGGCGTCGAAGCGCTTGGGGCGAACACTGTGCGACATGCTTCTCTTCTTCACGGTGCCCGGCGTGTTCTTCTTCTGGCTCTATGTCGTCGACATCCGCCACGTGCAGCACGGAGGAGCGGGAGCGGGCACGCTCGTCGGCACCTTGGTCCAGATCGCAGCCTGGATGCTGGGTACGCCGGCGGAGGGATGGCTCGGCGGGGCAACATTTGCTCTGCTGATCATTCTCGTCGCCTTCACGAGCTACCGGATGGCTCGCGCCGGAGACCCTGCGTGGGTGTTGTACGTTGGATTGATCACGGTGCCGGTGCTCGTGGCGATCATGACGAGCCGCACCGGGTTCAGCTACTGGAAGCCACGTCATTTCATCGGCGTTGCGCCGTTCTTTCTTCTCCTCCTGGCCCGCGGCCTTTCCGTGCTCTGGGGCCGCGGGCGAGCCGGGCCGTGGCTGGCCGGTACGGTGCTCGCCGTATTCCTTATCGGAAACACGGTTCGCACGGCGACTTTCATCACCCAGGGACGCGGGCACTACCTCGATGCCATGCGTCACATCGCCGAGCGGACCCCGGGCGGAGTGATCGAGATCGGAAGCGATCACGACTTCCGAAACTCGATGGTCATATCGTTCTACGCGCGGTACCTGCCCGACCACGAAGTGCGCTACGTGCAGCGTGACCGTTGGGTGGGGGCCGGTCCACGCTGGTTTCTCGTGCACGCCCAGGAGGCTGGATTTAAACCGCAAACCACACTGAATAACCCGGACAGTGGTCGACGCTATATTCTCGATGCGGCGTTTACCTATTCGGGTATTTCCGGCTGGAACTGGTACGTGTATCGAAACGGCGCGGACGAAGCCGACGCGCTCTCCCCCGCAGGTCCATAGATCCCCTCTTTACGCAACGCGATCAAGAGATTTGCGGAGATCAGGAAACGGGTGTACCCGTGATGAATCACAGATTATCTGTGGATTCCTGGCGCCACAGTGGTATTCTGTCGGCGACGAACGACGAAAATAGCCAAAGGAGGTCTGGATGTTGTTTCATATCAGTTACGAGTTCCCGCCGGAAGAACGCGACGACGCACAGGCCCGCTTCAAGGCGACCGGCGCTCCTGCGCCGGATGGGGTCACGATGATCGGGCGCTGGCATAGTGCGGCCGGGCATCTCGGTTTTACGGTCGCAGAGTCCGAGAGCGTCGTTGCGATTGGGAAATGGATGCAGGAATGGACGGATCTGCTTACCTTTGAGATCACGCCGGTGCTCACCGACGAAGAGGTCGCCGAAGTGATCGGATAGCCCGTCGGTCCTCAGTACTGAAAGGCGGCCTATGCGAGAGGAAAGGAGATCATGCAGAGAGAGTCTATAAACCCCTGGGATTGGGGACTGAAGTGGAACATGGACCAGGGAGAGATCGTCTCCGGAGTTGAGCGGCATCTTCGTTGCTCGGGACAGATTGCCGTGAAGCCCGATGCGGACTCAGAGTTGGGCATCGCGATCGTCGCGCCGGGAGAGATGCGGGGTCAGATGGAGTACGTCCTGGGAAACATCGACGCCGTCCTGGAGGAAGCCGGCATGAGCCGCGAGAATATCCTCAGGTTACACTTTTTCACGACGGACATTGATGCTTTCCTGCAAAATTATGACGTGTATGCGAACTGGATCACGACCGCCGGAATTCGTCCGCCCCAGTCACTGCTGGAGGTTAACCGACTGGTCCTTCCTGAGCTGATGGTGGAGATCGAAGTGACCGCAGGTGCCTAGCGACGCGTGGCGAAAGAGGGCACGGCGATCGATGGTCCTGATCGCTTCCTAATTTTCGGGGCGCAACTCGTCCAGGGCTTCTCGCGCGGCGCGGTATTCCGGATTGTGCGGATCCAGTGATTCGGCCTGCTTGATGTAGCGCAGCGCTCCGGGAAGATCGTCGTGGCTCATCGCGACAAAGTGTTTCATCGAGTAGGCGAATGCCGCGAACTCGCGGTCCTCGATCAAGCGGTCGAAGATGGCATCCGCCTCGCTGAGCTGACCGGCCTGGTACAGGCAGAATCCGAGATCCCGCGAGTAGGCCATGCCGGCACGTGGCGATGCGCTCAGGTCGCGGTAATGCGGCAGGGCCTCGCGGTATTGTCCATCGATCATGTAGGCACGCGCCAGCGCGGTGCGCGCGAAAGCGCACTGCTCATTGAGGGCGAATGCGCGCTTGGCCTCGCGAATGACTTCCGGCACTGCCGATCGATCGAATTGGAGTGACCAGTCGCCCGGCCAGATTCGCTTGTACTCGTGTGTCCGGATGACGCGCTCGTTGATCGCGGTGCGCTCCAGGAAGAGGAGCGTGGAATCATCGAATGCGACCAGGGCCCAGTTCTCATTCTCGTAG
Organism: Verrucomicrobiota bacterium; assembly: GCA_027623315.1. Taxonomy (GTDB): domain Bacteria; phylum Verrucomicrobiota; class Kiritimatiellia; order CAJWTS01; family CAJWTS01; genus JAQBYD01. The sequence goes on from JAQBYD010000021.1 coordinate 45,551, forward strand.
AGCGAGCGTACGAGGGGCCGGAGCGGTCGGTTACGCGGGTTGTAGAGTAGCGCGGCCGAAATGCCGTACGTCTCGAAGGGTTCGTGCCACGCGAGTTCCCCGACGCTCAGGGGGTAGTAGACTTCTCGCCAGAATTGAAAGTCGTAGGCCTCCAGGCGGCCGTCAACGAACGGTTGAAACTTTGGGTAGAGCCACCACAGCATGCCCCCGCCGTACATCATGTCGTTGTACATGTTCTGGCGTGGGACATCGCGCTCCAGGAATCCAAAGACGCGTTGTGGATGCAGCGTCTGGTCGATGCCGATTCCGAACTTCAACACGGGATCACGCATGACCAGCAGAGCCAGCAGGATCCATATCGGCGGCATCGCGAGCGCCGCGATGCGTTGCGGCAGGCGAAACCGTTCGGCCAGGGCGCGGTGAAGCAGATGGGCGAGGCAGGGCGCGGCGACGATGGCGTACATCAATGCAATACGCTGTGTTCGCGCCGCGAACCAGGCGAACATCAGCATCGGGACCAAGAGTTCAAGTCGGCACGAGCGTGTCGCGACCAGCAGCAGCGCGGCGAGGGCCAGGGATCCATAGAACATGCCGGCCTGCAGGCCCGCGGGAGGGAGGAATTCAATGACGATCTGCTTCCAGAACGGGTCGAGATAGTAAAGCACGGGAAAGCGCAGCACGGCGGGACCGTGCGGATTGATGATCCAGAGAGCGATACCCGCCGCAAGCAGCGAAAGCACGGCCGACAGGGGCCAGTTCAGCACGTCGCCTGGAAGTCGCCAGTCCGTCCTGCCCTCCGGCCGCGGGGACGTCCGGGCGTCTCGATAAATTCTGCCCAGCCAGGTCAAACCGTCCGCGATCCCGAGACCGGCGATGTAAACAAACCCGTATATCACACCGAGGTGTATGTTGGCCCATGCCGCCATGAAGAGCGGAGCACCCACCCAGAGCCAGCCGGGTCGGCGGGGGTATCGAAGACTGAGCCATACGAGCAGGGCGAGCATCAATCCCGAGAAGAGGAACGGGCGCTCGAAGAAGCGTGCGCGTGCGATCAGGATACACAGGGTCAATGCCCAGAACGGCCAGAACGACCCGCGACCGCATTGCTCGCGTGCGGCCAGCCAGACGACAAAAAAGATAAGCGATGCGAGCAGGGCCTTGAACACGATCAACCCGCTGAGTCCGCCGGCTTCATAAACGAGATAGAGCACAACGCCGGGCGCCCACTGATGCAATCCCCAGGGATCATCTGCGCGCGCAAACGAGAATGTGTTCTGGGTTGGTATTCCCCGCTTCTCAAGCACGAGTTCGCCGGTGCGAATGTGAAACCCGATGTCCACGCCGCTGACATAAAAGAACGCACAGAAGAACGTGAAGACCAGCAGGAGGACGACCCACTGTGTCTGCAGTACGCGCGTCGCGCGGTCGGTGGCGTCTCGGCGTGGGGGAGGGGGGGGCATTCGGTCTCTCAGGGGCAGCTCAAACTCCGGGCCTGTTCATGTTCGTTACTCCCGTCCCGCCAGGGCCCGAAACAGGTTGCTGTAATCATCCGTCCATGCGCGGGGCAGTGCTTCGCCGTCGGCGTACCGCTCGATCCAGCCGGGGGCTCGTGAGTAGAGATCGATGATGCGGGAGGACGAACCGAGCATCACCCAGTGCGTCTCCGCGCGCAGGGCATCGTCGTCTGGTGGAGCGACGTTGAAGCGGACATGCAGATGCAGTTCGCGCGCGATGCTCGCGATGACGGGCTCCAGGTTGAGGACTCGGTTGGACACATGCATAAGCAGCATGCCGTTCGGCCGGATCACGCGCATGTACTCCTGGACGGCCTCGACGGTGATCAGGTGAATAGGGATGGCACCACTGCTGAAGGCGTCCACGACCAGCAGGTCGTAGCTGTGCGACTCGGCGGCGCGGAGCCGTATTCGACCGTCTCCGAACCGGTAATCGAGCTCGACGCCGTGATCGGCAGCCGTTTTCAGGAACGTGAAATAATCTTGCGCGATCGGGAGATTGTCCGGATCGAGCTCGTAGATCGTGAAGGCCGTCCCTGCGGAAGCATAGAAGGGCAGGGCCCCGGTTCCGAGGCCGATCATGGCGATGTCGCGAAACATGGCCGGATTCCTCAGCAGGAGTTGCGGTGCCGGCGCGCTGAACTGGTAGTATCCGACCGGTTGATGCGCGAATGGCCCACTTTGCATCTCACTTCCGTGAGAGGTCGTACCGTGCTGGAGGAAGCGGCGATCGTCCACCTCGTACACCTTATAGATGCCATAGTAATTGCGGTGTCGATGAAGATCTTGAGCGCCCGTTGCGAGGTCGTGCGTCCAGTTCATCGCGATCGTGGCCACTACGATGCCAAGCGCAAGCTGATGATGACTTGACGACGCGCGTAGAATGAAGAGCACCAGCGGCGCAGCAATCACGGCGAGAATTACACCCTCGGGAAGTGCGACGGAACGAGAGATGAGCCACGGGAGCAAGGTCAGGGCCAGCACGCAGCCGAGGGCCCAAACCGCGAACGAGGTCACCGAGAGTGCAGGGCGAAGATCGTCGTTCGCTTTCGCCCCCGAGACGGCGAGGCCCGCGCATGCGAAGGCGAGCGCGAGCGGGAATTCAATCAGCCATGAGCTGACCAGCGGAATCAGCCAAGTGACGAGGATGCTTCCGCAGACGCCGCCAAGGGAGAGCACGAGATAAAAGGTGGTGAGCTGTCGCGGATCGTCCGGTTTCGTCTGGGCGAGTCGACCGTGGCAATTGATGCAGACAAGAAAGACGATCAGGAGTTGCAAGAGCAGCATGGGCACGATCGGAATCGTGAGTCGGATCTGGGAAAGGATGACCAGGGCCATGCCCAGGACGACGGACCACACGAGTAGTTTGCGGCACGAGTCGGGAACCCAGGCGGGCTCTCTGAACGCGAAAACGAAGGTGAGCAGGTAGGCGCATAGCGGTAACACCCACAGAAACGGAACCGATGCGACGTCGATCGTGATCACGTTCGTGACGGCCAGCAAAGTTGCCGACCCCGCAGCGCTCAGCGCCCACCATCCGAACAGGGCCCTGGACGGGATCACGTCGGGTGGGCTCGAAACTGGCGCGCGTGAATCGCCGGCGGCTTCGCGAGGCCGGCATAGAAAATGAATTCCGACCAGGATCACGTACCCGGTCCACCAGAGTGCCCATTGTTGCTTGATCGTCAGCAGGATCTCGAACCCGAGCGGATAGGAGAGGAGGCCAAGTAGAGACCCGAGGTTGGATGCGCTGTACAAGACGTACGGGTTTCGTCCGCCGATTCGCGGATCTATCGAGTACCAGCGCTGCAGCATGACGCTCACCGTGGAGACGGCGAGGAAGGGGAGGCCAATACTGATCGCGAGGACCCAGCCCACGCGAAACACGAGGGGAAGGTCTGGTCCCTCCAGTTGCAGGCTGCGCGCGACGGCGGGTAGGGCGATGACAGGGAGACAGAGTATGAACGGGTGTAACCGTGCGACGCGAAGCACCCCGAATCGGCCGGGGACGATATGCGCGTACGCGTAGCCCAGGAGCAGAACGCCCTGGAAGAAGACCATGCATCCGCCCCAGACGAGGTAGCTGCCGCCGAAATTCGGCAGAATCGCCTTGGACGCCATGGGCTGAACCTGGAACAGGAGAAAGGCGCCCAGAAAGACGCCGACCGTATAGAGCAGGCGGGTACATGATCCCCCCACGAGCAGCGGGATCGGGGACCACTGCCGGCTACGGCGCTTCCGGCTGGAGTCCGTCATCCCGGGAGTCGATGTCGAGGATGCGGCTTTCTGGAGCGGCATCCCCCGCGGAGCTTTCAAGATACTGGGTAGTCCGGTACTCGTTCACCGCGTTGAGTTTATGGAGGATTCGCGACAGATTCTCGACGGCTTCGATACTACTGGTGAGGACCTCATCCATCTCGGTGTCGGCCCCCTCGAGTTTTTGCGTGATGAGCCCAATATTTGCAAGGAGTACGGTTGCCGGCTGCCCGAGGTGGTGGCAGGCCGCGCCGAGGCTCTCGAGCATGACGCGATGACGTTCCACCTGGCGCTCGGCCTCTTCCGCGCGCGTGCGCTCGCTGATGTCAGTGAACGAGAAGACCATCCCGGTCGGGTTGTCATCCGCATCGCGGTTGCACGCTGCGGACACCTGCAAGTCGGTTGGAGTTCCGTCCTGGCGCACCGCTTCGATATCACAGGTCCAGGCACGGTCGGCTTCGCGCATGATCAGTTCGATGAGTTCGTTCGCGGAGGTCTCATCGGGCCATAACTCCTTGATGTTGTGGCCGAGAAGTTCTTCCGGGTCTTTGAAGCCGAACGTGAGCAGCATCGCGGGATTCAGGTACTCAAGCTTGCCCTCGAGATCTGCAATGGCGATCCCGTTACCGGCGTTCTGAATTGCGTTGTGTTCCGTCTGCATCATTTCCTCCGCGAGACGGCGACGGGTAACATCACGAATAAAAAAGCAGAGGCATAGTTCATCCAGGTTCAACTTATTGACGGCGATCTCGGCGGCGAAAACGGTCTCATCATTGCGCTGGCAATATGCCTGGATCAGGGTGAACCGTTCGTCCTGCAAATTCTCGAGCAACGTGTCGATCAACCCATCATCGGAGCCCGGGATGAGTCGCAGGATGTGCATTCCGATCAGCTCCTCGCGCTCGTATTGAAGGAAGTCCAGCGCGCGCAGGTTGACGTCGAGAATGTTTCCGACGAGATCGGTGACCACGGCGGCATCGTACAAGCTTTGCAGCAGGTCCTGGTAGTGTTCTTGTCCGTCGCCGGGTGTACGTCCAATCCGCGATGTCGGCGTGCGCTTGCGGCGAGCGTGGGGCGAAACGACGACGCCCCGCTTGCCCCTCTGGGCGGAGTCCTTGAGTACGTCTGGAGAGATGTCGATGCGCATCGTCTCCGAAAATCTACTCTTTTGGCTCATGATGTCTGGTTCAGTGAATGTAAGCGGCGGGGCTTACCCGACCCTATCGGCCGATGTGGTAATCATATCATAACGCATGGAGGAACGACAACCTGACAGCGAGCCCTGAAGGCGCGGTGTCGCCCTGCCTGTTCGGGACAATCTGGCTCACACCCCCGGGGAAGTCAAGCCTGTCGCCCTCCGATCGTTGGGGCCGATCAGGCTCCCGGCACGACCACAAGAAATCCGGCGCTTCCGTCGAATCACTTGCCGGTGTTGAGCGGCTTGATCTCGACCATGCCGGTCACAGTATTCGTCCCGCTCGGGCGCGAGTACTTGAAGATCTGAAGTTCGATGGTCGCGCCCTTCAGAAACGCCTGGCCGTCGACCTCGGCGCTGACAATGCCGTAGTCGGGGCCCCTGGCGAAATCGACCTGCAGATCCACGATGCCTTCCGGGCCCGGCCAGTGGATCACCACGTCGCGCAGTTTCGCGGTGGCTTCATTGGTGTGGGCTTCCGGCTTGAAGCATCGAAACCGGGCTTCGTACTGGAGGTAGCGCTTCTTGGGTAGCAGCGCCAGGCTGTTGCCCATGTTGCTGCCAAAGAATCCACTATCCGACGCTTTGGCATCGGTCCATGAAGCCGAGTCGATCGCTCCCTCAGTATCCGCCGAGCGGACACGAACGTCGACATCGCCTCCCGCGGGGAAGTTCTCGACCTGCGTCCAGTTCAAGTCTTCATATGATGGCGCCGCGAGCTGCGTGTCGAAAATACCCGAGCGGTAAAAACCGTTCGAAGGATACCCCACCTCGAGTTCGAACAGCCCCAGCAGTGCGGTGCACGCAGCGCCGTTCGTATAGGACATCACGACGGTCGAGTTGGTTTCCATCCAGATGCTGTTGTGATCGGCGTTCTCGTTGGCAAAAGCCGGCGCGCTGAACGTGCCGACGCTGAGGCCGCTGTAGAAGAAGTTCGTCTCTCCCCATGCGGCGTTCGTGGGACTTCCGGTGTTTCGATAGAAGTGCAATTTGCCGTCATCCCCACCTACGAAGAGATCCAGGTCGTCGTCCGCGTCGATATCGGTCAACGCCGGATGGCAGAGCGGTGAGAGGATGCCGAGGTAGTTCGACTGAACCGAACCATAGGTGAAATTGGACGGGCTCCCCGTGTTCTCAATGAAAGCGAGGCGTCCGAGCGGGAAATCGCCGACAAACAGGTCCAAGTCCTCATCTCCATCGAGATCCGCGAAAGCCGGCGCGCTGTATGCGCCGACGTCGATTCCGAGCCAGTTGACCGTGGCCAATCCCCAGACCGGAGCGGACTCGTCGCCCTGGTTTTCGTAGTAGACGAGGCTTCCGGAAGCATGGCCGAGAACCATGTCGAAGTCGCCGTCCGCATCGATGTCCGCGAAGGCGGGCGAGCTGTAGGTTCCGACGTCGAGCGACCACCAGTTGTTCACCGGCGGAGCCCAGTCGCTGCTACCGCCGGATCCGACATTCTCGACGAACGAGAGCGTGCCGTTCTGGTTGCCGATGACGAGATCGCTGTCACCGTCCGCGTCGAGATCCGCAAATGCCGGCGTGCTGAAGGCTCCGACAGCAATGTCCGAAGAGGTTATGTCTTCCAGGTTATGTGCTACGTCCCACACGGGCACCGTCGGGGATCCGTCGTTCTCGCGGTAGTGGATCTTTCCGCCGATGGCGCCGACAAACATTTCGACGTCCCGGTCCCCGCTTCCGCCAACGGTCATCGCGACGCGATAATTCTTGCTCTTGTCGATCACGAATTCCGGCACCCAGTCGCTCCAGGCGTTGGACCTCGCCGGAATGGACACCTCGCTCAGTCCGGCGAACGTGACGTTGCTTGCGGCGCCTGTCTCCTCGTCGATGAGTTCAACGTCAGCAATGGTGAGCGGAGCATAGTCGCCGCTGTCAAAACGAAGCCGTACCCATTGCCCGTTGCGGGCGATGGAGGCTCCTTCGTTTGTACCGCCATAGATGATGTTCGTGACGGTCATGGTCTCACCGCGCAACATCAGCGAATCACTGCCGTCGCTGGCCCGGTCCGCGCCCCACGCAATTCCCTTGTCGAGTGAGATGACGTAATCCCCGATATAGGGAGCTTGATTCGTAAAAGACTGGTCGTACTTCACGCTCGTGTTTTCCGTGAGCGTTGCTCCCGGCTCGTTAAAATTGCTGTCGATCCATGCATCGTTGTAGATCTCAAATGAAATCTGGTTGCTGATCGCCGATGCCGTGTAGGTGAGTTGGGCGTTTCCGCTCCAGTTGGCGCCCTCGGCGGACATGTCTTCAGCGATTACCGTTCCGCCGGCGTTGGTGGCTTCGTAGAACCCCGTCGTGGGGTGTGTGTGCACTGGCGTGAATAGTTCGCCCTCACGCGGGCTTTGGGTTGCGCTTAGCGACAGGCGATCGATGCCGACTTTGTACCCGGAGCTGCTTTCGTTCCGGCCCTCCACCGTGAATGTCAGTGTGTGCATGCCACCGTCGAGCACGACGCTGCCGAAGTTCAGCGTGCCGGCCTCCTTTGGAGATGTATGGTAGCCGTCGAACAGGAGCGTCGGCGGTTGAACGCTCATCTCAACGAGATTCTTGAAGAGCGTTTTGGACGTCATCGATTCCCCGGGCCTGACCGCTGCGGCGATGGCGGCATCGTTGGTTGCGGCCACCACGGTTGCCAACTGATCGTAGAGCTCGGCGGGCGTTGAATTGGTGTCTCTCGGCGAAAAGACCGTACGTCTCAATTCGTATGGCGTGCCGGGCCGGACATGGTAAATGATTGTTTTGTCCCAGATGATCTGATTCTCGGCATCCCGTTGGAGAAGTCCGTCCCCGTCGTCGATCGCGAGCGGCAGGCTGATGGCCTCATACTCGGATCCATCCGAGGGATAGAATGCCATCAGCCCGGTGCCCACGCTGGACAGCCGCATGTCGTGTCGCATGTACGACATCGCGAGGTCAAGGTCGAGAGTGAGCTCGTTGATGACGCTCTGTTGGTTCCAGATGCCGAGGGCTTGAACAAATGCCGATGTCGCCATGCCCACGACAACCACCGAGATGCTCGAGGCAATCATGACCTCCGTAAGGGTGAAGCCGCGCCTGGCTCGTGTCTTTCGGCGCGAGTACGTATCGCGTTGAGGCGCCAATACCTGATGTGAATCCATAGTCGACCGTATTCCTCTTAGTCCAATCCAATACTGTATGAGCAGGCGCGATGCCATTCACGCCGGGTGGGCGGTCGGCGATCGTCCGCCGACACAAGCCGCAAATGTGACTTTTTTGATGAATCAGGGAAGAAATTGCGCTTTTAGACGGGATCCGAGGATGGTTTTAGGGTGGGATTAATACATGTGGAAATCTATCCGGACCACCGGTTTCTCAAGAACGAGAATGGCTTGGCTCTATGCGCCACGCGTGCCGGACTCGAGTCGTCGAGCGACGGTACGGCCAGGGATATCCTCCGAACTTGGCCGGCCGGCCGCCGACCGGCAGCACGTGGCAGATCCAGAACTGCCGACTCCAAGAGCCCGATAAAGGGGCCACTCGACGGAACCCCGCCTGATGAGATACCTTCGATCAGGTCACGCACTCCGTTGATGCGAGATGCGGCAGAGCCGATGAGGAATTGTCGATCCAGATGGGTGACGCGGTCTGATGAAGCACCATAGATTTCCCCCATGTTAGCCCGGGTTGAGGCGCGTCGGATCAAGCGAGCCTCGATACTTCTTGGGGGTGCGGTTCTCGCGCTCTTATTGTCGTGCCGTGCGCGGACGGCGCAACCGTTGCCCGGCGTCGTGCGTCAGGACGGCGACGTATACCTGATCGAGAATAACAGCAGCGCCTATATCGTGTGGCAGGCCCTTCAGGTCACCAATGCCACGCTGGTTCATCTCGATACCCACGATGACTGCAGATACGTCTCGCCGCAAAACCTTCGATCCTTGCGAGCGTTGGTCTCGTCACGCGACTTTGAAACCATATTTCACAAGAGCGATCTAAGTTCGTTTTTTAACTTTGAGCTCAAACAAGCCGACTTTCTGTTCGATCTCGGCAACTTCATATATCCATGCCTGGCTGACGGGACCGTGGCGACGTTCTACTGGGTCGTTCCACAGAAATCGATATCTCGCGAAGAAAACGCGCAGCTCAGCGATCACTGGCGCCGCGCGTTGATGCTGGACCAGTTCGACGACTACGTCGAACGCGAGGATGGCGGATTCGAATTCACGATCTTCGAGAGCAGGGTCATCCTAACCACGCTCGATGGATTGCCGGCGGTGAGCGCCGGAGCACTACTCGATCTCGACACGGACTTTTTTGCGTTTCCGCGTGCGATGACCGACACCCACATTCCCGGCGCGCTACAATGGGATCCGCGCGACGTATGCCTGGCGCTTCAGAGAAAGGTTCCACGGCCCCTGGCCGTCACCGTGTGCGCATCGGTCTGGGGCGGGTACCTCCCCCTCGAGTTGCGCATCATCCCCGAGGGATGCTTCGATTTCTTCTCGCGAGGCGCCTATCCACAGGAGGCCGTCGATCTGCTGGTGGCCGCCACGGCTATGAGGGAGCGAAGACCGATTCCCGACGTGGCGCCTCCCTCCGTGCCATATGCGGCGGCGCATCAATACTGGCAGGGGCGGTTGAAACTTGGGCGCCTGGACTGGGATGGCGCGCGGCACGCGTACGCCGCGGCGGGACGGCAGGCGCCCGTCTACAAGAAGGCGTTCCTCGACGCGGCGCGCACACTTTCGGAATCCGGTCGTCCCGCGGAGGCCGTTCGGATGCTCGAAGCATACGTCGAGATTGAAGGACGCCGCACGCTGAATTCCGAGACCGAACGTGCGCGCGCCGCATTGATAGCCGGGGACCTCGCGCTCGCGGACAGGGTCACGTCCGAGTTGATGGAATGGACTCGCGATCATACCCGCATCATGTTGCGTGCCGGCGTGGAAATGGCGACGTCCAACGCCTCGGTCGCGCGGGATCTTTATCGCGAGGCGCTCGTGGCCCAGCCGCGCAATGCCGGGTTGCATTACAATGTTGGCGTCACCTTTACCATGCAGGGGAACACCAACGACGCCATCCATTCCTACCAGGCGGCCGTCGCGCTGGACCCGGACCTGGCGGCGGCGCACTACAATCTCGCAGAGCTGCTCGGTGGTTCGGAAGATTGGACTCGCGCGATTGAGCACTTCGCCGAGTTCGTCCGGCTGGATGCAGCGAATCCGTCAGCGCATGTCGCTTTAGGCAACATCTATCTCCGCGCGGAGCACTACAAGCAGGCGATGTTGAGCTATATCGCCGCGTTGGAGATTAACCCCGAACTGGCCGAGGCGCATAGTAACCTGGGCTACGTTCTGGCGGCCGCGGATCGACTCGACGACGCCGTAAAGCACTATCGGGAGGCACTGCGGATTGCGCCGGGGATGGCCCCGGCGCATGGAAACCTTGGTGCGGCCTTGATGCGATTGGGGCGTCGCGACGAGGCGATACGGCACTTTCGCCACGCCCTGAGTCTGGATCCCGCCTTCGAAGAGGTCAGGCAGTTGCTGGCCGAGGCCGAGACCGTGCCGGCGGGCTTACCGTAGCCATCCGCCGACGATGATCTCCGGGTCGCCAACGTCCCTCGGGCTCCAGAGGACATTCGTCGTCTCGCGGTAGACTTGCATCCGGTTCTTGATGTCGATCCAGCCGTCCGAGATGATCCCGCCATACAGGTCCTTGTTATTGTCGGATTCCACGCTGAGTCGCGCGTAGATGACGCCCTGGTAGTTGTTGCGGTTGTTCAGGTCAACGTGCCCGGTGGCCAGCAGGGCTGGCATGCCCGGGACGATCTGGGTTTGGACGAACCGATTGTTGATTGTGATGTTCCCGTTGGCGACGATACAACCATTGACACCACTGCTGTTATTGACCGTGATATCACCGTTGCAGTAGACGATGCCGTTCGGCGGCGAGAGCGTTGTCCCCGGCAGCGAGACGCTGGCTGGAAAATAGATCCCTCCGTCAATCGCTGCCTGGCGATAGGCCTCAAAATCGAACTCGGGAATCTCCCTCGCAGCAGCACCGGGCGTACCGGCGTAACCGGGCTGGACGTTAACGGCGATCGTTCCCACGGCGGAGAGATTTCCGTAGACAATCGGGTTTCCCGGCCCCTCAAGCATATCCTCATTGGAGTGCACGTCGGCGTAAATCCGCATGGCCGATGCCGACAACTTGACGTATTCATCGGCCAGGATCACGAAATTCGTTCCCCAGCGTCGATTATTGCGCTCCTGTGCGGTCCCGAGCAACTCGAGCGTCGTCGTACGGGACTCGCCGCGCATTGTGCCGGTGCTGTCGACCACGACATTCAAATTCGACGCGGTCGTGCACGTCACGTTGTATGTTCCCGTGTTTCCACCGACGACGATGTACCCGGTTTTTGACCGGGTCTTCCAGTAGTAATAGTTGGTGCCGAGGGCGGCGACCATGTCCGCGACACCCGATTCGGCTAGAGCCAGCGACTGTACCGCCAGCTTGTCCTTGCGCACCCGGTAGGATGCGCTGTTCGTGACATAGGTCATTACGAACCCGATGGCGATCAGCATGAACGTTACGAACATAACCGAGATAAAGGCGGAGCCTTCGCGGTTTCCGGCGACTGTATTGTCTGTAATCTGCATATTTCTCATCTCACACCTCATTTCACACCTCATTTTGTTTCGCCGCTTTCCGCGGTAGATAGAAGCAGGTTTCGTGCCGCATTCTTGACTGCATGGACCCTAGCCCTAGCCCGGATATCTCACACTTTTCCTACTACGAACACGGATAGCTCCGTCAGGCTTGATCGAAACAGG
>JAQBYD010000002.1 GCA_027623315.1 Verrucomicrobiota bacterium
AAGAACGGCGCCTTCTACAACACCGGAAACGACACGATCCTGGGCGATGATCTCTATGCCCATCAGCCCTTCTGCCACCGCACGCTGATCAACAACTATCACTTCATTTTCGTGTGCAAAACCGACTCCCACAAGCACCTCTATAAGTGGATTAATCTGCTGGAGCCCGGAGAAGATCTTCATACGTACAAGGTGCGCGTGAAGAACAAGGGGAAGTGGGAGCATTACACGTACCGCTACGCCAATGCGGTACCCCTGGTTGAGGCTGAGGGGTCGATGAAAGTCAACTGGTGCGAGGTGACGGTGACCTCAAAAGGCAAACAGATCCACCATAACGCCTTCATCACCGACTGGGAGATTACCGATAAGAATGTAGCCGGCATCGTGACCGCCGGGCGCGCGCGCTGGAAGATCGAGAACGAGAACAACAACACGCTCAAGAAAAGGGGCTATCACCTGGAGCACAACTTCGGCCACGGCAAGAAGCATCTCTCCTCGCTGTTGGCCACCCTCAATATCCTGGCCTTCCTTTTCCACAGCTTCCTGACCTTCTGCGATGATGCCTATCGGCTGATCCGCGCCACATTGCCTACGCGCCAGACCTTCTTTGACCATATCCGCTGTCTCACTTGCTATCACTGCTTCCCGTCATGGGCAGCCATGATGGACTTCATGATGCGCGGACTCGAAATCGGGCCCTACGAAGTGAAGTAAATGCCAGGGGGCTACTGTGCCCTGATGACTTCTTCACGCCATTCCGGCCACGCCTGTGTCCAAAATGACCGATTCTCCCCTGAAAAACATGCAACGATGCTGGCGCGCCCAGAGCAGGCGCTATCTATCAGCCTCGGCGACCGGACCCATCAGGCGACTCGACACCCAGCGCCGCGCCCTGAATCCCTCAGCGGCGGGAGGTGACGGTCAAAATGAGAACTGCTGAACGGATGCACCCAAGACTGGACGGCGGCGGGGAAATTGCGCTACGCTCCCCGAGTTACATGATCAAGAGACACCAGGCACTCCAGGCCACTGCGGCAGCGCTCGTGCTGGCGGCCACTACCACGGCCGTTCCGGTGGCGGCACAGCTCAGCTGGCTTAATGCGGAGCAGAGCTTCACGACCAAGCCGGCCGACACGCAGGTCTTGACCACGTACGCTTTCACCAATCTCGGTTCTTACGTCGTCACGGTTCAGGGCGTCAAAGCCTCGTGCGGCTGCACGACGGCGAAGCTGGATAAAAAGACCTACGAACCGGGGGAGGGTGGGGTCATCAACACGACCTTCACGATTGGGAACCGGCGCGGGACGCAGACCAAGCGCATCACGGTGACGACGGACGATCCGCCGAAGAGTAACAAGTCACTTCTTCTGAAGGTTGAGATTCCTCGCGTGGTGGTGGTCAAGCCGCAATTGGTTTCGTGGAACGTTGGGGAAGCTCATGCGCGGCGAACGATCGAGATCAGCGCGGCCGAGGGCGCCACGGTCGAGCTTGTCGAGGCGTTGCCCAGCACCGAGGGCGTGGTGGCCGAGACGAAGGTGCTGAAGGAGCAGGGCCAATACGAGATCTCGCTCACTCCGGTGTCGACAGACGCGCCGTTTCGGGGATTCATTACGCTCAAGGTGAAGATTAACGGAGATGCTATCAAAGAGTATCGGGTCTTCTATCGAGCGCTTCCTGCGATGCCTCCCCCGACCGCACCTGCCGCGGGCGCCGTCCCGCCGGCATGAGCGCGGGCATTCGAGCGTGCCTGCGTCAGGGCGTGTCGCTCTGGGCCATTGCACTGCTGCCGGCCATCCTCGCCATGCTGGTCCATCCGCGTCGCGTCGAGTGGAATCCAGAGACCTTAAGTGAGGGCGAGGTATCGATTGAGCAGGCGCTTGCCTGGGGCGCGTCGGCGATCTGGCTTGATGCTCGTTCGCGTGCAGATTTCGAGGCGGCGCACGTACCTGGCGCGTTGTTAATGAACGAAGACGAGTGGAACGAGTTGCTCGAGGAGTTCATCATGCGTGAATCGGAGCAGCCGGGAGCACCGATTGTCGTCTACTGTGACAGCCGCGAGTGTGGCGCGAGCAAGCATGTGGCCGAGCGGTTGCGTGGTGACGAATTTCGATTTCAGAACGTGCATGTTCTGCATGGTGGATGGAAGGCGTGGAGTGAGGCCCGCAATGAATAGGATGGGTCGAGACGCATGATGGCCAAGCCGATTCAGCCTCTGATTCTATTTGCGATGCGCATGATCGTGGGTGGGGTATTCTTGATCGCGGGAGCGCTCAAGCTCAAGGATCCCGAGGCGTTCTCGATCAGCATCCAGGCCTATCGTCTTGTGCCATTTGGTGTGGCGGCGGCGCTGGCGACCTACTTGCCGTGGGTGGAGCTGGTCGTGGGCGGGGCCCTTCTGGCGGGTTGGCGGATGGCGGGGGCGGCGGCCAGTGTTGCGTTGATGAGCATTGTGTTTATGGGAGCGATTGGCAGTGCGTGGGCGCGTGGGCTGGACATTGCGTGTGGTTGCCTGGGTGATGCGGGGGGTGGCGCGGTGTCGTATCCGTGGCATATCCTCGGGAATCTCTGCTTGCTGGCGATGGCCCTGATCCTGGTCTGCCGTGGCGGGCGGCGGATCGATTCCGGGGCAAGGTGAGGTGGGTGAAACTTTTTTTAAAAAAAGTGATTTGAAGTGTTGACATGGGGTGTGGGGATTGATAATTTTGACGCTTGGAATGACACCGGAAGGCGTTGTTTCAGGGCGCGTAGCGGTTCGTTTCTCTAGTCGAAGCGGTAGTGCTACGCGTGCGATTGCTTGATCTTTGATAACGGAATAACCCATAATATAGACGCCAATATCACTTCGGTTTGGAAGTGGTGTGATTTGCTCGCCATGTGATTCCCTTCGGGGGATTGGATGGCAGGTTTGTGTAAGCTAGAAATCATTCGTTGTGTATCTTTCGGGGTACGCGACGCTTTTGATACTGTTTTAATTCGGAGAGTTTGATTCTGGCTCAGAACGAACGTTTGCAGCGTGGATTAGGCATGCAAGTCGAACGAGAAGCTTCAAATTCAATCCTTCGGGAGAGAGTTTGAAGCGGAGAGTGGCGAAAGGGTGAGTAACGCGTGGGTAATCTACCTCTAAGCCTGGGATAACGGTTGGAAACGACCGCTAATACCGGATGTGATCCTTCAACGCATGTTGAAGTGATTAAAGGCGGGGATCCTTCGGGACCTGTCACTTGTTGAGGAACCCGCGTCCTATCAGCTTGTTGGTGAGGTAACGGCTCACCAAGGCTTAGACGGGTAGCTGGTCTGAGAGGATGGTCAGCCACACTGGGACTGAGACACTGCCCAGACTCCTACGGGAGGCTGCAGTCGAGGATCATTCGCAATGCGCGAAAGCGTGACGATGCGACGCTGCGTGGAGGATGACGGCCTTCGGGTTGTAAACTCCTGTCATGAGGGAGTAAGATCCGCCGTTGAATAGGCGGTTGGATTTGATAGTACCTCAAAAGGAAGTCACGGCTAACTCTGTGCCAGCAGCCGCGGTAATACAGAGGTGGCGAACGTTGTTCGGATTTACTGGGCGTAAAGGGTGCGTAGGTGGACTTATATGTCGGATGTGAAAGCCCGCAGCTCAACTGCGGAACTGCATTCGAAACTGTAGATCTAGAGTCCTGGAGGGGAGAGCGGAATTCTTGGTGTAGCGGTGAAATGCGTTGATATCAAGAAGAACACCGGTGGCGAAGGCGGCTCTCTGGACAGGTACTGACACTGAGGCACGAAAGCTGGGGGAGCGAACAGGATTAGATACCCTGGTAGTCCCAGCCGTAAACGGTGTGCACTTGGTGTGGGAGGAATTGACCCCTCCCGTGCCGGAGCTAACGCGTTAAGTGCACCGCCTGGGGAGTACGGCCGCAAGGTTAAAACTCAAAGAAATTGACGGGGGCCCGCACAAGCGGAGGAGCATGTGGCTTAATTCGATGCAACGCGAAGAACCTTACCAGGGCTTGACATGTAGCTGCACGCCCCGTGAAAGCGGGGAAGCCTTCGAGGGTGCTACACAGGTGCTGCATGGCTGTCGTCAGTTCGTGCCGTGAGGTGTTGGGTTAAGTCCCGCAACGAACGCAACCCTTGTGTCTAGTTGCCAACGGGTCAAGCCGTGCACTCTAGACAGACTGCCTGTACAAGCAGGAGGAAGGTGGGGATGACGTCAAGTCAGTATGGCCCTTATGCCCTGGGCTGCACACGTGCTACAATGGTCGGTACAATGGGATGCAATATCGCGAGATGGAGCAAATCCTCAAAGCCGGCCCCAGTTCGGATTGGAGTCTGCAACTCGACTCCATGAAGTTGGATTCGCTAGTAACGGCGCATCAGCTACGGCGCCGTGAATACGTTCCCGGGCCTTGTACACACCGCCCGTCACATCATGAAAGCCGTCTGCACCCGTAGTCGCTGTTCCAACCCGCAAGGGAGGAAGGTGCCGAAGGTGTGGGCGGTGATTGGGATGAAGTCGTAACAAGGTAGCCGTAGGGGAACCTGTGGCTGGATCACCTCCTTTCTAAGGAGCAATCGCGAACGCGAAAGTGTTCTGCGATATGGTCAATCTGACCGCGACCGCGTTATGCGGATCCGCGGGCAGGCGTTCGATCTCCATTATTGAGATCGCGACGTACATTATTACGACGCACTCATCTGCTGTTCGGCGCAGCAAATCATACCATTTCCCGACCGAAGAGGGATACTGGCGGTCATTGTGGGTTATTCTGGCGGTTGGCGATCGGAAACCGATTTTACCGGGGGCATAGCTCAGTTGGCAGAGCACGAGCTTTGCAAGCTCGGGGTCACCGGTTCGAACCCGGTTGCCTCCAGCCTCCTGAAGGAGGAAGGATGAAACTGGAAGTATGAAGCCGGAAGCATGAAACCGAAAGGCTCAGTGTATACGATGGATTTTCATCCTTCAGCCTTGTCTCCAGGGCGTGTAGCTCAGTTGGTTAGAGCGCATCCCTGATAAGGATGAGGTCGCTGGTTCGACTCCAGCCACGCCCACCATAAGTTTTGTTTTTCGGCTGTGATGCACCCGGGTGAAGCCTGCGGCGCCTGTCAGCCGAAAAGCAAAAATTTATTGTTCTTTGACAATTGAATAGCAGAGGTAATAGGCATCAGCACCGAGGATAACTCTGGCGATCTGTCTATGGCGGCCACTTCGGTGGACGTTCTAGAAAAGATTTGATCAAGTTACTAAGGGCGCGCGATGGATGCCTTGGCATCAGCAGGCGATGAAGGACGTGATAAGCTGCGATAAGCTTCGGGGAGCGGCAAATACGCTTTGATCCGGAGATTTCCGAATGGGGAAACCCGGCCACCGTCATGGGTGGTCACTGGAGTTTGAATAAAATAGAGCTTCAGAGCGACACCCGGGGAAGTGAAACATCTCAGTACCCGGAGGAAGAGAAAACAATAGTGATTCCGTAAGTAGCGGCGAGCGAACGCGGAACATGCCTAAACCCATCGATTTATCGGTGGGGGTTGTGGGACCTCAACGTGGCAGTGTGACGGATAGCGGAATGTTCAGGAAAGTTCAACCATAGAGGGTGACAGTCCCGTACGCGAAATCTCGAGCACGCTTAGAGGGATCCCAAGTAGAGCAGGACACGTGAAACCCTGCTTGAATCCGGCGGGCCCACCCGCCAAGGCTAAATACTCGCTGATGACCGATAGCGAACTAGTACCGTGAGGGAAAGGTGAAAAGTACCCCTGTTAGGGGAGTGAAATAGTACCTGAAATCGCGTGCCTACAAACTGTGGGAGTCCTGCTTAGGCGGGATGACCGCTTGCCTTTTGCATAATGAGTCCGTGAGTCACCGTACGTGGCAAGGTTAACCCATTACGTGGGGTAGCCGTAGCGAAAGCGAGTGCGAAACGTGCGACATTAGTCGCGTGCGGTGGACCAGAAGCTGAGTGAGCTACCCATGGCCAGGCTGAAGCTTCTGTAACAGGAAGTGGAGGGCCGAACTAGTGTCTGTTGAAAAAGGCTTGGATGAGCTGTGGGTGGGAGCGAAAGACTTATCAAACTCAGTGATAGCTGGTTCTTCTCGAAATAGCTTTAGGGCTAGCCTGCGGGAATGCTCGGAACGGGGGTAGAGCACTGAATGGACTAGGGCCCTTACCGGGGTACCGAACCCAATCAAACTCCGAATACCGTTCCAGTCACCCGTGGAGTCAGACTATGGGGGATAAGCTTCATAGTCGAGAGGGAAACAGCCCAGACCGCCTGCTAAGGCCCCTAAAGTCGGTTCAGTGACTAAGGATGTGGAATTGCATAGACAGCCAGGATGTTGGCTTAGAGGCAGCCATCATTTAAACAGTGCGTAATAGCTGACTGGTCGAGTGGTTTCGCGCCGAAAATGATCGGGACTAAACCGACTGCCGACGCAGCGGATTTCCGTGTTTTCACGGAAGTGGTAGAGAAGCGTTCCATGCCGGGTTGAAGCTTCACGGTAACGTGGAGTGGACTGCATGGAAGTGATGATGCGGACATGAGTAACGAAAAGCCAGGTGAGAATCCTGGCCGCCGAAATCCGAAGGTTTCCTGGGGAAGGTTCGTCCGCTCAGGGTTAGTCGGCCCCTTAGCCAAGGCTGAAAAGCGTAGGTGATGGGTTAACAGGCTAAATATTCCTGTACTATCTGCTTGGTGTTTGAGTGATGGAGTGACGCAGGAGGCTAAGTCAGCCACCGATTGGAAGTGGTGGTCGAAGCTTCAAGAAGGTTCCGGCAGGTAAATCCACCGGGGCAACTTCAAGGAGTGTAAGGACGTGGAGGCTACGGCCAAAGCGGATTGACCGATGTCATGCTGCCAAGAAATAGCTTCTAGCGAATCAAGTGGATAACCGTACCAAAACCAACACAGGTCGGATGGTAGAGTATACCAAGGCGCGCGAGATAAACCTCGTTAAGGAACTCGGCAACATGACCCCGTAACTTCGGGAGAAGGGGTCCCCAGCGCAAGCTGGGGCGCAGTGAAAAGGCCCGGGCGACTGTTTACCAAAAACATAGCACTCTGCGAACTCGCAAGAGGATGTATAGAGTGTGACACGTGACCAATGCCGAAAGGTTAAGGCAAGAGGTTATCCGACCTTCGGGTTGGAGAAGCTTCGAACCGAAGCCCCGGTGAATGTCGGCCGTAACTATAACGGTCCTAAGGTAGCGAAATTCCTTGTCGGGTAAGTTCCGACCTGCACGAATCGTGTAACGATCCGGGCGCTGTCTCAACGAGGATCTCGGTGAAATTGTAATTCCGGTGAAGATGCCGGATACCCGCAGTAGGACGGAAAGACCCCGTGCACCTTTACTGTATTCTGATACTGGCTTTTGTTTTAGCACGTGTAGCATAGCTGGGAGGCTTTGAAGCCCTGTCGTCAGGTAGGGTGGAGCCATCAGTGAAATACCAGTCTTGTTAATGTGAAAGTCTAACCCTAGCCCGTGAATCCGGGTGGGGGACAGTGTCAGAGGGTCAGTTTGACTGGGGCGGTTTCCTCCCAAATTGTAACGGAGGAGTGCGAAGGTTCCCTCAGCATGGTCGGCAATCATGCATAGAGCGTAATGGTATAAGGGAGCTTAACTGCGAGACCTACAAGTCAAGCAGATGCGAAAGCAGGCCATAGTGATCCGGTGGTTGCTTGTGGTAGCGCCATCGCTCAACGGACAAAAGGTACGCCGGGGATAACAGGCTGATCGCTGCCGAGAGTTCACATCGACGCAGCGGTTTGGCACCTCGATGTCGGCTCATCGCATCCTGGGGCTGGAGAAGGTCCCAAGGGTTTGGCTGTTCGCCAATTAAAGCGGTACGCGAGCTGGGTTCAGAACGTCGTGAGACAGTTCGGTCCTTATCCACTGTGGGCGCAGGAGATTTGAAGGGAACATTCCTTAGTACGAGAGGACCAGGAATGACGCACCTCTGGTGTTCCTGTTGTCGCGCCAGCGGCATCGCAGGGTAGCTATGTGCGGAACGGATAAGCGCTGAAAGCATCTAAGCGCCAAGCCTCCCCTAAGATGAGATCTCCCTTCCAGCTTTCGGGCTGGACTAAAGGCCGGTTGAAGACTACGACCTTGATAGGCTGGGTGTGTACGCGTAGAGATACGTTTAGCTGACCAGTACTAATTAGCCGTGAGGCTTGATCATTCCCCATCGTCAGAGCCCTCGTGCTGAACCTGTTACCTTTGCTATTCTTTTCTTTTTATATTGGTTACTGGCTGTCTACCGATAGCCAGCTGACCAACCACCATTTTTTCCGGTGATCATAGCGAGGAGGAAACACCCGTTCCCATTCCGAACACGGAAGTGAAGGGCCTCAACGGCGATGGTACTGTGGCACTCGGCCATGGGAGAGTAGCAAGTTGCCGGGAAATCCTTACCAAGGGGTCCGTGGCGTATGCCACGGACCCTTTGCTTTTCAACGGCGCGTCGCGGTCGCGCCTTTCGCGCCCCGCCGCGCGCGTCTTATGGGGCATTGACACAGTCACACCTGCGCCCTACGATGCAAATGGGCATGTGAGTTTTCACCAAGAATTGGGTTCTACTATATGAATGCAGGGCTAATCGTCGCAGCGGGGAAGAGCGAACGCATGGGGCCGACGGCCGACAAGGCGTTCCTCAACCTGGGAAGCAAGCCGGTCATTGCCTATTCGGTCATCGCCTACGAACGATGTCCGGATATCGACACCATCGTGCTGGTCGTTCGCAAAGATCGCGTCGATGCGGCGCGGGCCATGGCTAAAATATATGGCTGCGCCAAGGTGCTCAAAGTCGTAGCCGGCGGCGCCAGCCGACAGGTTTCAGTCGCCAATGGCCTCGATGTCGTCGGCGACGAGACGCGCATCGTTTCGGTGCATGACGGGGCTCGCCCCTGCGTGACGCCACAATTGATCAGCGAGACCATCGCGGTCGCACGCAAGCATGGCTCCGGAGTTGCCGCGTATAAGATCACGGATACCGTGAAGCACGTGGAGCGAGGTGTGAAGGTCACGAGGACCATGGACCGCTCTAAACTTTGGGCCGTGCAGACGCCGCAGACCTTTAAATTCGAAATTCTTAGCAAGGCATATGAATTCGTTAAAAAGAAGAAGCTATCGGTCACCGACGACGCCCAGGCCGTGGAATCGATCGACGGCGAGGTCCGTCTCGTGCCCGCGCCCCTGTCGAATATGAAAATCACCTGCCCCGATGACCTCGTGCTGGCGACAATCCTCTTAGGCCTCTAGGCACTCGACAGGACGTGCACGCTGTGCCGCCTGTCGAACTGCCGATCAAGGTTGCAAGCCCACAAAAGACGACTCCGATCATGAAATATGCGATTCTAGGCGACATACACGCAAATCTGGAAGCGCTGCGCGCCGTGCTTGAGGACGCCGCCACGCAGGACGTGGGACGATACCTCTGCGTGGGCGATATCGTGGGCTACAACGCCGATCCGAACGAGTGCGTCAAAATCGTTCGTGATCTCGATTGTGTAACCGTACGCGGGAACCATGACCACTATGTCAGCGAGAACGACGCCCTGGGTGACCTGAATCCGGTCGCGGCGAATGTCGTGCGCTGGACCAGGGCGGAACTCGGACCTGACCATCTCAGCTACCTGAGCGGTCTGCGCCTGGTGCAGGCTGTGGATGGATTCACCCTGGTGCACAGTACGCTGGATATGCCCGAGAAGTGGGGATACGTATTCGAAGTGGTCGAGGCTGACGCGAGCTTCAATTACCAGACCACCGCGGTCTGTTTTCACGGCCACACGCATGTTCCCGTACTTTACGAGAAAGCGTCCGGCGTACGTCGCTCCGGATATAAATGTCTCAAGGCCACGATGGGTAAGAAGTATTTCATCAACGTGGGCAGCGTGGGGCAACCCCGCGATGGCGACCCGCGCGCCGCGTATGTCGTCTACGACGGCGAGGGGCGCGATGTCGAACTTCGCCGCGTACGCTACGATGTCACCACGGCCCAGGAGAAGATCCTCGCGGCCGGACTCCCCAAGGCCCTCGCCGCCCGGCTTGCAGTCGGGAAGTGACTTGTTATGATTCGGGCCGACTGCGGGTTTAACTCCAGACCGGCCGAACGCTGCTGTTGGCAACTTCATGAAAGCGATTGAGCATGGTTCAAGCAGTACTTAAGAAGATCCTCGGGACGAAAGCCCAGCGCGATATCAAGCGCATGCGCCCCATTGTGGCGCGAATTAACGTTCTCGAGGAACAGTTTCAGGCGCTGACCGATGAGCAACTCCAGGCCAAAACGGCCGAGTTCAGGCAAAGAATCACGGATGGCGAAACCACCGATGACATCCTGGAGGAAGCCTTCGCCACCGTAAAGAACGCCTGCCGCCGACTCGTCGGAACGGCGGCCAACGTGTGTGGTCATGAACTGCCCTGGGACATGATCCCGTTCGACTGCCAGCTTATGGGCGCCATGGTTCTGCACCGGGGCAAGATCGCCGAGATGCAGACGGGCGAAGGCAAGACGCTCGTCGCGACGATGCCGCTCTATCTCAACGCCCTGCCCGGTCACAACGTACACCTGGTGACCGTGAACGACTACCTCGCCCGCCGGGACTCGGAGTGGATGGGGCATGTCTTCGAATTTCTGGGAATGCGCGTGGGCTGTATCCAGAACCAGATGCGGCCCTCCGAACGTCGCGAGGAATATGCGAAGGATATCACCTACGGAACGAACAGTGAGTTCGGATTCGATTACCTGCGCGATAATGGAACGGCGCACACGGCCGACGAGCAAGTGCAGAGAGGCTATCATTTCGCGATCGTCGATGAGATCGACAGCATCCTCATCGATGAAGCACGGACGCCACTGATTATTTCCGGTCCGTCGCCCGATGAGTCCACTCACAAGTATTTCGATTCGAAGCCTCGCGTCGATGCGCTGATTCGCAAGCAACGCGATCTCTGTACCCGATTGGCCACCGAAGCCAAAGCATTGCTCGAGCAGGAGGAAGTGGAAGCAGCCAAGCTCAAGATGTACCAGGTGCATAACGGCATGCCGAAGAACAAGCAGCTCATGAAGATGCTCGAGGAGCCCTCGTTGCGGCGCCTGCTGGAGCAGATCGAAGCGGCCATGCTCACGGATATGCGTAAGGAGCAAGGCCGCGAACTTCGTGAAGAGCTCTACTTTACGATCGATGAGAAAGGACACGACGCCAACCTGACCGACCGCGGCTGCGAGGCGTTGAACCCGACGGACCCGGAAGCTTACGTGCTTCCAGACATGGTCGAGGCCATGAGTGTTTTGGATACCCAGAGCGAGTTGAGTGAAGAAGAGAAAAATCAGCGTCTGCAGGAGATCCAGCAACAGTTCCTGGAGAAGAGCGAACGTATTCACACCGTCGACCAGTTGATCAGGGCCTACTGCGTCTACGAGAAGGATGTCGAGTACGTCGTGCAGGGCAACCAGGTCATGATCGTCGACGAGTTCACAGGGCGTATCATGCAGGGCCGCCGCTGGAGCGATGGGTTGCACCAGGCCATCGAAGCCAAGGAAGGCGTCAAGATTGAACGCGAGACCCAGACCCTGGCAACGATCACGATTCAAAACTACTTCCGCATGTACGAGAAGCTGTCCGGCATGACCGGCACGGCGGAAACGGAGGCCGATGAATTCAGCCAGATCTACAATCTTGATGTCGCCTGCGTGGAGACCAACCGCCCGGTACGCCGCATCGACTACAACGACTGCATATACAAAACGCAGCGCGAGAAATTCAACGCGGTAGTCGAGGAGGTCGAGGACTGCCATCAGCGCGAGCAGCCTGTCCTCGTGGGTACGATCTCCGTGGACTCCTCCGAACTCCTGAGTCGGATGTTAAGGCGTAAGAATATCCCGCACAGCGTGCTGAATGCAAAGAACCATGAAGGCGAGGCCGAGATCGTGGCGCGCGCCGGACAACCCGGGGCGGTGACGATTGCCACAAACATGGCCGGGCGCGGCACCGATATTAAGCTCGGGCCGGGCGTCGTGCATCTTGAGCGAAGTGTGGTGGAGTCTGGCCTCGAGCTGGATGGGCGCTTGAACGGACAATCGCTGCGCCACCTCCTGGAAGAGACGCCCTGCGGCCTGCACGTGCTGGGCTCCGAGCGCCACGAGTCGCGGCGCATCGACCGCCAGCTGCGCGGACGCAGTGGACGACAGGGAGACCCCGGGTCGTCCCGCTTCTATGTATCCCTCGAAGATGACCTGATGCGTCTCTTCGGATCGGACCGTATCGCCGGAATCATGGAGAAGCTTGGGCTCGAGGAAGGGCAGGTCCTCGAGCACAAGTGGTTGAACAAGTCCATCGAGAATGCGCAACGCAAGGTGGAGCAACAGAATTTCTCCATTCGAAAGCGCACGCTCGAGTACGACGACGTGATGAACAAGCAGCGCGAGATCGTCTACAGTTTCCGCGGGGATGTGGTGCGTAGTGAGAACGTCAGGGAGATTGTCTACGATGTCTTTCATGACGTCGTCGAGAATCGCGTGGAGGCGTACAGCGAGTCGAATGACGAGGGCGCCGTGCATGAACTCCTCGAGTGGTGCCAGTCGTCTTTCCCGATTGCCGTACGCGAAGACGAGATCATGTCCAATCCCGAAGACCCGGACTCGGTGAAGAACACGATCTACGACAAGGTCAAGCAAGCCTACGACCTCAAGGTTGCGGCGGAGGAGTCGGAACATTTTCAGCGCATGGAACAGCAGGTCGTTTTGCACGCGATCGACTCGCAGTGGCAGGATTATCTGCGCGCCATGGACAACCTTCGGCAAGACGTTGGGCTACGTGCGTATGGGCAGCAGGACCCCTTGGTCGAGTTTAAGCGCGAAGCGTATACGATGTTCCAGGATCTGATGAACAGCATCTACCACGATGTCGTAACCTCGGTCTTCCGGTCCTCAACATCGCTTCGCTCCTTTGAAAATTTCCTGGCGTCGCTCCCGCAGACGATGGTGGTGCATGACGACGTCAGCGCCATGGGCCAGGCGCGTCAGCAGCGGCCTGCGGATAACGGAGGGGGCAGGTCCTCATCGGCCGTGGACGAGGCCATCGCCGCCGCCCAACCGGTCCGCCGTGAGGCGGCCAAGGTGGGACGAAACGATCCATGCCCCTGCGGAAGTGGTAAGAAGTATAAGAAGTGCTGTGGCACGGCTTCCTGAGCGTCAACGCTTCTGCGCCGTACGGTGAGCATCGGGACGGGACTCAAGTATCGTGTCCATGGAATCCAGACTGTCGCGCATCTTCCGATCGCGCCATGCACGCATCGCCGGTGCCGTGTCGACCGGCCTGTTGCTCTTCTGTGCGTTTCCCCCGTTGGGATGGCATGACGCCGCATGGGTCGCGCTGGTTCCTCTCATAACGATCGCTATTCACACGCGACCCAGG
This sequence comes from Verrucomicrobiota bacterium, assembly GCA_027623315.1. GTDB lineage: Bacteria > Verrucomicrobiota > Kiritimatiellia > CAJWTS01 > CAJWTS01 > JAQBYD01. The sequence goes on from JAQBYD010000002.1 coordinate 13,400, forward strand.
GTCGCTTTCGGGTGGGGATGGCTCTCCGGTATGGTTTTCTGGCTACCTGCCACATCGTGGCTGTTGCGCCTTTCGGTGACCGGCTATCCGCCGGTACCGTTCGTGTTGATCATGCTCGGTTGGATCGCACTGGCGGCGTACTGCGCGCTCTATGTTGGCGTCTTTGCGATGATCGCGTCGGCGTGGTGCGACCGGGTCGGCACGAGAACCGGGTTGCGCAATATCGTGAGCGGTGTGCTCCTCGCTGCGACCTGGGCCGGCTTGGAGACGTGGCGAGGGTGGCTCTTCGGCGGATTTCCCTGGAGCGCAGTCGGCGTCAGCCAGTATCAAAACCTTTCCGTCGTACAGGTTGCGGAAATCGGGGGCGTGGGGCTCGTCTCTGCGCTGGTGGTATTGCTGAATGTGAGCATCGCGATGACGATTATTCGGCGCGTGCGGCACTACCGCTGCGGGGAGCGATCGTCATTTCATCCGGAACTGATGGTTGGCTTGATCGCGTGCGCTTTGGCCCTGGTGTGGGGCGTCAAGCGACTGCGCGCCGTCTCCCTCCCCGGGGACGGGGACGTGCAGATGAGGGTATCCGCCGTGCAGCCAAGTATCGCCCAGGGCGAGAAGTGGGATTCGGAGTTTGAGGCCCTGATTCTTCGACGGCTCTCCGAGCAAACCGAATTAGCCGCGTTATTCACGGGACCCGACCTTGTCGTCTGGCCTGAGACCGCTATCCCCTGGCTGTTCGATTCGGAGGAGAACGTGGAGTTTATGCGGGAGGTGCTGAGTCACGGAATTCCGGTGCTGCTGGGTGCCATGACGGAGTCGCAAGGCTCCGAGTCAAATCGATACTACAACAGCGCGATCTTATGCCGTCCGGATCGGGCGCCGGAGCGCTATCATAAGCAGAAGCTGGTCCCGTTTGGTGAATATATCCCGTTCGCCCGATGGGTGCCGTCGTCTCTCGGATTCGACCCGCTGGGCTGGAGTTGCCTCTCGGGGGCGGGACCGGTGATCTTTGATCTGGCGGTTGCCGAGCCCGTACGACTTGCCCCGGCGGAAAACCGTGCGTCGCCGAGTCATGCGCCGCGCCGGGTTCCGGTGTCCGTTCTAATCTGTTTTGAGGACGTGTTTCCGTCGCTGGCCCGCCGCGCGGTGGCGGCCGGGGCCCGTTTGCTGATCGTGCAAACGAATGACGCCTGGTTCGACCCCACGGATGCCGCCGTGCTGCACATGGCTCACAGCGTGCTGCGATGCATCGAAAACCGGGTTCCGATGGTCAGGGCAGGCAATACGGGCGTGACCTGCGCGATTGACCGCGGCGGGCGCGTCAAGACCATCGGGCCGGATGGAGCCCTCATGCTCCGGCAGGTGGCCTCCGCACCGTTCGTCGTATCGGTGTCACGTCAGGTTGACGCAACACTCTACTCCAGGTTCCTGTATCGAATCGACTGGGTCTTCGCGTTCCTGTCAGCGGTCGGCTTTGGGCTTGCAATCCGCGTAGCGCGCGCGGAGAATGCCCCGAACGATTCTGGTATGAAAGATGGAAGAACTTAAGGCCCAACTCGATCAGTTACGTCAGCGACTCGCGGAAATGCGAGGTTATCTTTGACGCGGAGCAACGCACTTCCGATCTTGCAGAACTCGAAATAGTCCTTGCAGCGCCCGATTTATGGGACGACCCCAACCAGGCTCGATCGATCATCGGCAAGGCCAATCTGCTACGTGCCATCCTGACACCATTCCAGCAGCTTTGCCGGCAACTCGACGATGCAGACGTCCTGTTTGAACTTGCTTCCGAGGAGGAGGACGAGTCGCATCGCAAGAACGTCGCCGCGGAAATCGGTGAGGCCCTGCTGACGGCCGAAGCGGGCTTTGATAAGCTCGAAACACAATCCCTCCTGAGCGGCAAGTTGGACTCCAAGAATGCGTTCATGACCCTGCATGCCGGCGCCGGGGGTACGGAATCCTGTGACTGGGCCGACATGTTGTTCCGCATGTATCGTCGCTACGCCGAGCGGGCCGGGCTGGAGTTCGAGCTCTATGATATCACCGCCGGGGAGGAAGCCGGAATCAAGAGTGCTTCATTTCTCCTTTCAGGCCCATTCGCTTACGGATTCCTCAAGAACGAGCGCGGAGTGCATCGCCTGGTACGGATTAGTCCGTTCGACTCGAATTCGCGCCGCCACACGTCGTTCGCCGCGCTCGATGTGATTGCTGAAATTGACGATGAAATCGAGGTGGAGATCAAAGATGAGGATGTCAGGATCGACACATTTCGGGCCAGCGGTGCCGGCGGTCAGCATGTCAATACAACGGATTCGGCGGTTCGAATCACGCATGCCCCAACCGGTATCGTCGTGTCGTGCCAGGCCGAACGCTCGCAACACAAGAATCGCAGCAAGGCGATGAAGGTCTTGAAGGCTCGCGTCTACGACTATATTATGGACCAGAAGAAGAAGGAGATGGAGCGCTTTTACGGCAAGAAGGGCGAAATCGCGTGGGGCAGCCAGATACGGTCATACGTCATGCAGCCCTATACGATGGTTAAGGACCACCGCATGAATCTTGAGACGTCGAATGTTGCCTCCGTGATGGATGGGAATATCCAGGCTTTTATCGATGCTAATCTGAAAGCCGAAGCTGTTGCGGCAACGCCGGCCTCGGGAAAGGTGAACGCATAAGTGACCCCTACTCGTAAAACGACTCTGCACAGTATGACCGGATATGGCAGCGGGAACGCCTCGGTCAAGGGCATGAACGTGGTCGCGGAGGTCAGTTCCGTCAACCGCCGCCAGCTGGACATTCGGGTCAGCCTGCCCAAACCTCTGGCGGTGCTCGAGGCGCGGGTTTTTGAAGTGGTCAGGAAGAAGGTCTCCCGCGGTGCCGTGAATATCTCGTTTAACCTGACCATGTCGGACGCGGCACGATCCCGGTCGGTGCATATCGATCGGATCCTTGCCGGAGCATATCTCGGTGAGCTGCGCGATGCGGCCCGGGATCTGAAGCTGGAGGGCCCCCTCGATGCCTCGATTCTTTTCCAGCTGCCCGACGTCGTGAAGAAGGATTTCGGGGCACCGGATCCCGAACATATATGGATCGTGATGCGCCAGGCGTTGAAGGATGCGCTGGGCGCGATGCTCGAAATGCGCGCATCCGAGGGGGATGCGCTCTTCCAGGATCTCCAGAAGCGCTCCGAGCTGCTGCGGCGATATCACGGCCGAATCACGCGCATGGCCCCGGGCGTGGTCTCCGATCACAGGCGTGCGCTCACGCAACGGATCCAGGACTCGGGAGTCGAGATTGAAACCAAAGACCCTTCGTTTCTGAGGGAGTTGGCGATCTATGCCGATCGGTGCGATATCTCGGAAGAGCTGACTCGACTCGAGAGTCACTTCGATCAGTTTGGCGAGTTGATGGGATCGACGGACCCGGCCGGAAGAGCCCTGGACTTTCTGGTACAGGAGCTATTCCGAGAGATCAATACGATCGGGTCGAAGGCATCGAACGCGAAGATTTCCCGACAGGTGATTGAGTTTAAATCCGAGCTCGAGCGAATTCGGGAACAAGTTCAAAACGTGGAGTAAGCAGGATCGATGCGATCGTCGCGGGAACAAGTTTTTCGATATGCCTGCCGCTATCCTCAAGAAATCTGAGCCGCGATCGCTCCTGATCGTTATTGCAGGCCCATCGGGCGCAGGGAAGACCACCCTTTGCGACATGTTGCTCGATGCACATCCGGAGATGACCTATTCGGTGTCGTGTACAACACGCGTTCCGCGTGGCGAGGAAATAGATGGTCGCGACTACTTCTTTATCTCCCGCGAGGAGTTCGATCAGAAGGTCCGCGACGGAGCGTTTCTCGAATTCGCAAATGTGCACGGCCATTGGTACGGCACGCTGCGGCGTACGGTACTCGCCGCGCTTGAGGGCGCGCAGGATATCGTCATGGATATCGACGTCGAAGGCGCCCGCCAGTTGCGCGAGAAGGTCATGCATTCCCACGACGCCGACCCCATTCGTGCCGCGTACGTGGACGTATTTATACGTCCGCAGACGATGGAGACGCTTGAAAAGCGCCTCCGGCGACGCAACGAAGACTCTGAGGAGACCATCGCGACCCGTATGATCAATGCACGCAAGGAGCTGGAGTACGAGTCTGAGTTTTCTCACGTCGTTCTCAATGACGACCTGGCGATTGCGTACGGCGAGCTTCTGGATTATATTCTCGAGCAGAAACGGGCCACGTAGGGCCGTCGAGAGACGACATGGCGACGACCAATCCAAAGAATATCGTGCTCGGAGTGACCGGGTCCATCGCCGCGTACAAGTCCGCGGAGCTGGTACGGTTGCTGGTCGAGGAGAACTGGGATGTGCACGTCGTCATGACTCGCGCCGCCACCCAGTTCGTGGGTGAATTGACCTTTCGCACCTTGTCGCGAAACCCGGTGGGGGCGGAGATGTTTGGTGAGCGGGGCGAGTGGTCACCAGAGCATATAGGACTTGCCGACGACGCTGCCCTGCTTCTAATTGCGCCCTGTACCGCGAACGTGATCGCCAAGATGGCACATGGAATCGCGGACGATCTCCTCACCTCCATTGCCCTGGCGACCCGCGCTGCGATCATGATCGCCCCGGCGATGAACGGCAAGATGTGGGAGCATCCGGCCACCCGCGAGAACGTCACGAAGCTGCAGGCGTGGGGAGTTGAGTTCATTGCCCCGGAAGAGGGGGACCTGGCGTGTGGCTACAAGGGGATCGGAAAAATGGCTGCTCCCGAGTCGATTGTATCGGCCGTGGCCGCAAAGGCCTGACGCTCGATGCGGCATCGACTTCTGAAACGCGACGGGGAACTGCTGGTTCCTACGGTGCTGGTCGCGGAGACGACCGCCGAGAGAATGCGCGGACTCTTAGCGCATTCGGAATTGCCGGCCGGCCAGGCGATGTTTCTCTGTCCCTGCACGAGTATTCACACGTTCTTTATGCGCTTCAGTATCGACATCATCTTCGTTTCGACGGATCTGCGCGTGACCAGGATCGTCACCGACGTGACGCCCTTTCGGGTCGTCTTCGGCGGGGCCGGCGCGGCGGGCGTGCTGGAGTTCGCGACCGGGTGTCTACCGTCGCGAGGGATCGAGATCGGAGATCAGCTCACTCTGCTTGATCCTTGATGGGGCGACTACGGACGATATTCTCTTTCTTGATGGTCACGAAGATGTTCTCGTATTCTTCGATTCTCACATCGCCGTTCGGCATGCGCTGCGTCAGCACGCCTCGATAGACCGTCTTGCCGAGTCCGCGGGTCTGAATCTCGATGTCCGGGATAAAGCGGCGCTTGAGCTTTAGATGCCGGGTCAGCGTCTCGTCACGCTCAATCTCCACGTCCATTTTCGTGGCGAAGTATCCGTTCCGTGTAAGCTGCAGGATGTGAGGGCCCACCTCGAGGAGATCGACGCGCAGTGGCTTCGAGACCAGGTCGGACTCGACATTCTCGGTCTCGCCGTAATCCACCCCGTCCACGTAGACTCGAACTCCTGTGGGCTCCGTAACGACTTCGAGAATCCCGCTGTTTCGCTGAAGGATAAACTCCTCAGTCTCCATTTGAGACTGCGCCACATCGACATCGCGCTCAGACTCCGCGTAGCCGCGGAGCTTTGCTCGAATGCGGTAAGTGCCCGGTTCGATGCCCTGGATCGTAATCGGGGCTTCGCCGCGTAGTTGGTCGTCGATATAGATCTTCGCCTTCTCGGGCGTCGATACGATCGTGAGGGATGCGGGCAGGGGTGTCAGTTCAACCGACATCGGTAGCACCTGGCCGGCGTCGATCTTGAACGCCTGCTTGTAGAGCGCATATCCGGTGAGCTGCAGTTCGATCTCGTTGTCGCCCGGCGGAATGGCCTTGAGTGCTTTCGGTGTTGCACCCATCTCGATTCCGTTCAGCCGGATGCGCGCACCCGCAGGCTCACTGCTCACGTCGAGGCTTCCCGAATTGGAGAGCAGATCGGCAGTGAGCTTTTGGGGCGCCCGGCTATCCACGCGCAGGTCCTTCTCCATCGACTGGAAGCCCTGCAGGGCAAACGTGAGACGATGGGCGCCGAACTCTACGTCGGTCAGGAGAAGCGGTGTTTTGCCGCGGTTTGCGCCGTCGAGTTCCACATCGGCGCCGGCTGGATCGGAGTGAACGAGTAAGAGTCCCCGCAGTGGCTCAAGGCGGAGGTGAACCGCTGCCCGCTCACCGGCCTGGAGCACGACGGTTTGACGTATTTCACGGTGCCCGGGAAGGTTCGCGATCACGAGGTGCTCACCGGCCGGCAAACCGTCAATCGTCGTGGGGGAGATCGCATGGGTTTTCGAGTCGCAGATGACGGTGGCTCCGGCAGGTACGGTCGTCACGCGAAGTTGAGTTGACGAGATCTGGCCCCGGGTCTGTTGGCTGGTCAAAAGCGCTGTGATGCTAAGCGCGAGCAAGGCCACGCCCTGTCGTCGGAACCATCCGGAGGGTGCGGAGTTCACTTGGATTCCTCCCGGCGGTGCGTAATGTCGAGCAGCATCTTGTCGGCGGACTGGTAGCGTTTATCAGACCGGTCGGGAATCAGGTCGCGCGCGGTCTCGAGGTTCAGGGCGGCGTTCTCCCATTCGCGATTGTGGGCGGCCTTGTTGGCGAGGAACATCAACTCTTCATGCCGTGTATTCAACTCGCGCTCGGCCTGCTTGCGGCCGCCGACGGCGTCGGCGTAGAAATCAGGTTTTGGCTGGATGCTTTCCAGGTACCACTCCGCTTCTCCGAATTTTTTGATGGATCTCCACAAGTTGCCGATTTGAACGTTGCGCTCGTTGTAGTGCTTCTGCCCCATCAGGGCGGCGTCGCGTGCGAGCGAAATAAGCTGATCCGGCGGGAGCGAAATCGCAGCCAGGCCCAGTTGATTCTTGCCGAATTCCTCGATCAGCTCGCGTGTTGCGCTGAAGTCGTCCGGTTCGAGCCGGTCCTGAACGCGGATATGATGCGTCAGGTGTCCAATCGTGATCGAGAGATCCCAGACATCGTGGTCGCTTGGTTGGCGCCCGATATAGCGATCCTGGAGTTCGAAAAATCCCGCGCCTCGAATCGACTCGGCAAGACTACGCAAGGTTGAGTCGGCAACACTGGTCTCTTTGCGGATGTGGCGGTCGTTTGCGAGATTGTCGATTTCAATGGCCAGCACGCCTGCGTTGAGTGTTAAGGAATAGCGAAAGATATTCTCGAGGCTGGCGTGTACTTTCTCGTAGGACATCTCGAGCAGTCGCGCCGGTTCGACCGTCGGCGTCACCGGTGGCGGGTTGGGTTGTGCGGGATCTGGTCGGCCGGGCCCCGCGTCGGGGCGGCGCAGGTATCCCAAGGCGACCATCAGGATGATCACAGCGACCGTGGTACCCCATAGAAAGGTCCGACGATTGGAGCGTTGCGCGGACCGGGTCGCGGTGGAGGGGGCCTCGGCTTGACGGCTTGCGTGGGTACCGAAGAGGTCGGGACCGCTGCCGTCAGCGACCGGGGTCGCAGCGACTGGCGGTGCTGACCCGGCGGGCACGTCGGAGGCGACCTTCAATTCACTATTGCCCACGGTGACGATGTCGCCGATTTGAAGGCGTTGTTCGCGTGCCTCCCTGCCATTGACGAGCGTTTGATTCGAGGCGCCGAGGTCGGAGACCCAAAGCTCGTTGCCGTTGCGGAACGAGAGACGGCACTGGAATCGGGAAAGCGACTCGTCGCGCAGGACAATATCGTTTGTCGACGAGCGTCCGACGCGTGCGGAGTCACCCTCAATCGTGACCTCGCGGCCGCAATCGGGCCCGGCAATAACTATAAGATTTGCTTCTGTCACGGCGTGCGCGGACCTCCTGGGGGCCATCAAATCGTCAGAACCCGACCTTCATCATCTGCATGATGACCGGGCCGAGCAAAATAAGGAATACGGCGGGAAAGATAAAGAATATTAGCGGGCCGAGGAGTTTGACCGGCGCCTCGTTCGCCATGCGTTCGGCGTTCTCGAATCGTTTGCGTCGAACCTGTTCGGCCTGGATGCGAAGAATCGATCCCATGCTGACGCCCAGTTCATCGGCTTGCACCATGGCGCTCATGACGACGGTCAGGTCCGGCTGATCCACTCTCGAGATCATATCGCGCATCGCCTCGCGGCGGGTCTTGCCGAGTTGGATTTGCCGGATCACGCGCAGCATCTCCTCGCCGAGCGCGGTTACTTTTCCGCGTGCGACGGTTCGCTGCAAGGCACTCATAAAATCCATCCCGGCTTCGACAGAAAGGGTGAGCAGGTCGAGTACAAACGGGAGCGCGTGCTGAATGCTGCGGTGCCGCTTGCGCAGGACATCGCGTAACCACGAAGAGGGGAACATGTAGAGCAGGAGGAATCCAAACGCAAACAGGAGGTTCTGATTATTCGTCAGCGCGATTCCGAAGCGGCCGGGCGCGTACGATACGAAGACCGTGATCATGCCGCACCAGATCGGCCCGAGGAAGAGCGGCACCAGCACTCGCAGCGCGAGAAGTTCCTCGCCGCTGATGATGCCGTCGTATCCGGCCGAGACGATCGTCTTGTCGGCTTTCTGCCGGGATCGGATAAAGGCCTTGGTCCTGAAGAGCGGGCCGAGGTTTGGCGCAAGGGGTAGTAAGAGTCGAAAAAGAAGCGGTACCGGTCGCTCCTGCAGGCGACCGTCGGCCAGTGTCGCGTAGGTGACCTCGCGCGCCGTGGTCGCGCCGTACCAAGTCAGCCCCGCTGCGCTGAGCGCGTATCCGATGCTGATTAGCGTAATCATTATACGTCAATCCTCACGATCTTTCGAATCGCCAGGAATCCCACGGTCTCCAGGATGATCACGGCCCCGACCACGATCAGGCCGATGCGTGAGCGGAGAAAGGGAAGCATCATCTCGGGGTCGATCACGATCATCATGATGGCCAGCAGAATCGGCATCACCCCAATCACAATGCCCTGCAGGCGCCCCTGGGCCGTGAGCGTCTGGATGCGCCCTTCGATGCGCATGCGTTCACGAATGGTTCCGGCGATGCTGTCAAAGACCTCGGTCAGGTTGCCCCCGGTAATTCGGGCCGTTTCGATCGCCATGGCAACCAGTACGAGATCGTCACTCCGGACTCGCTCGACGATATTGCGCAGGGCGTCATCGAATGGTACGCCGACGCGGGTTTCGTGCAGGAACACGGCGAACTCCTGCGAGAGCGGAGCCTGGCTGTTGCGGACGACGGTCTCAATGGCCTGGGTGATGCTGAACCCGGCCTTCAGGGAATTGCTCATGGTGACGAGGGCGTCCACCAACTGCACATTAAAGCGATGTAGACGGCGTCCCTTTAGCCAGGATAGTACGACGGCGGGGGCGTTCAGAAAGAGCCCGGCAACGACCCCGGCGACGAGGATTCCGGTCAGGGCGGATTTCTCGGACTGGACGTCGCCGACGGCGAAGAAGGTCAGCAGGAAAATGAGAGAGGCCAGGCTCCATGAAATGTCGGTGATGCGCTGCGCGGGAATGAAAAGGAAGATGTCCTCGAACTGGCGCGAGGCCTGTTCGGAGTACGCGTTCGAGTAGGCCTCGGCGCCCGAGCGTAGCGCCTGCACGATCATGTAACCGAGACCGGCGAAGCAGATCCCGAAGAGGGCCGGAATCATCCACATCCAGGAATCCGGGGCGCTGAGCGGCGTGTCCATGTTGGAAACTCGGGCTAGTCCAGTTCCTGGTACAACTGTGGATCGAACATGCGCTGCTCAACGCGGAGTCCCTTGGCTGCCACCTCGTCCATGAAATGCGGAACGGATCCCGTGGGGGCGAAGTGGCCCTGGACCGTCCCGTCGGCATCGACGCCCGTCTGTTTGTATTCGAAGATGTCCTGCATCGTGATGCGGTCGCCTTCGAGTCCGACGACTTCGGTGATCTTCGTCACCTTGCGTGACCCGTCGTGTAAACGCGCGGTTTGCACGATCATGTCGATCGCCGAAGCGATCTGTTCGCGGATCGCACGAATCGGCAACTCCATGCCGGACATCAGGACCATGGTCTCGAGTCGCGAGATCACATCACGCGGTGTGTTGGCATGCACCGTCGTCAGGGAGCCTTCGTGGCCGGTGTTCATGGCCTGCAGCATATCCAGTGCCTCTCCTCCCCGGCACTCGCCGACGACGATGCGGTCCGGCCGCATCCGCAATGCATTGCGAACCAGGTCGCGAATCGCGACCTCGCCGCGTCCCTCGATGTTGGGCGGGCGTGCCTCCAGTCGCACCACGTGGAGTTGACCGAGGCGCAGTTCGGCGGCGTCCTCGATCGTCACGATGCGATCGGTATCGGGTAGGAAGTCGCTCACCACGTTCAAGAGGGTGGTCTTGCCGGATCCGGTGCCTCCAGCGACGATAATGTTCTTGCGAAGCTGAACACACAGTTCGAGAAAATCGGAGACATATTGGGTCATCGTTCCGAATCCTATCAGGTCTGCAGCCGTAAACGGTTCCTTGGAAAACTTGCGGATCGTCAGGCACGGTCCCACGAGGGAAAGGGGCGGGATGATGGCGTTCACGCGCGACCCGTCTTTAAGGCGTGCATCAACGTAGGGTTGGCTCTCGTCGATTCTGCGGCCGATGGGCGATACGATGCGCTCGATAATGGCGAGGACCGACGTATCGTTGAGAAAGACTCGATCGGTCAGCGTCAACTGACCTTCGCGCTCGACGTAGATCTGGTCATGCCCGTTGACCATGATTTCGGTGATCGCGGGATCCGCGATTAAGTCCTCGAGCGGACCGAGCGCGATGGCTTCATCGTGGATCTCCTTGACCAGGACGGCCGGATCGATCCCGGGCGGGAGTCGGTCGCGGACCTCCTCGACAATCTCCCGCACGGTGCTCAGCGCCTTATTCTCGAGATCCTCGACGTTGGCGTGGCTTGCGATCATTCGCTTTAGATCGAGGCGCTCAAGGAGTTCGTTGTGGATCTGGCGTTTGATCGAGAGCGTGGCGGCGCGTTCCGGATTCGATGGTTTGGCGATCGGACGCGCCGTGGTCGGGGGCGTCGCGTCGGAAGCTTCGGGTACCGCGGCCGGGGGTGCTTGCGGCACGGGTGTTGCTGCGGCCTGCCCGTTACCCAGCACGAGGCCGAAAGGGCCGATCATGATTTGCTGTCCGGCGAGGACCTGGGCGCGCCCGGAGACGGGTTCTCCGTCGAGAAAGGTGCTGGGCAGACGGTTTAAGTCCTCAATCCACCACGAGTCGGGCTGCACGATCAGGATGGCGTGTCGGGCGCTGACATCATGATGCGGAAGCGAGATGGCGTTATCATCATCAGCGCCGATCGGATAGACGCCTTCCGGGATGCTCCTCTCGATCGGCTCTCGTCCGGGCTGATGGATCTCGAGTTTCACAAATCGCGTTTGCCTCGAATTCGGATCTGGCGCTCTCGATTGTAGTCGGGCAGTCGCTGTTCGATATGTTCGAAGTTCACGTTGAGAAGCTCTTTCTCGTAAGCCACGTCGTTGGGGTGCCGCAGGCTGAGCGTCAATCGTCCGCGCGTCTGCTCCGCGAAGACGAGAAGCTCCGCCTCCCGCGGCGTGACTTCGAGCGTCACGGTGTTGTACCCGCTGCTTCGTGAGTCGCGCTCTCGCGAGGAGAGGCGCTGGTTGGCGACGCGTTGACCGGTAGCCAGCACGGTCACGTCCTGCAGCATGGTCAGGGTCACCGATTCCGAGTCTCCACTCCCGTCGCTGCTTGGGAAATCGAAGGTCCCTAGAACGTCAACGCGATCGTTGGGCTGTACGAGGCCGCTCACGGAGGCCGCGCCGTTCACGGAAATCGAGACGGCGCGCAAGGGGGGGCGGCCGAGGTCCGGTGGGCTGATCGACGATGCCAAACCGCCGGTTGGCCGGCGCGGAACATCGACATCGGTCCAAAGCAGGGGTTCCTGGGCCTTCAGCCCGTAGAGGAGTTTCTTCTCCAGGATCTGTGCCGAGTCGTCCGGGAGGATATTGCTGCGCCCCACGCCCTCGGCGGGGATGGCTTTCTGCTGAAGATCCTCTCGTTTCAACGTGGTTCCCGGCGCCAGATCTTCGCGCGCCACGATGACCCAGACGCGCTGTTGACCAGCGAGCAACTCTTGTCGCTGACGCTCGAGGGCATCCAGCCGTCCCTGCAGGAAGCGTTGAGACAGGGCGAATGCCAGAATTCCAATGGCGACGGACAAGATGGGGACGAGAAGTCTCTTCATAGAATTATGCTCCTGGGACAGCGGTCATGAACAGGATTATTCATTCCCGGGTCGCTTGTGCAACAGTGTAATCGTGCTCTGGCCGGAATCGGGGTTTTGCATGACGCACACGCCGCATAGATCCATGCCCTTTTGAAACAGGCTGAGCCCTGAGAAAACGGGCTCTGCAGGACGGTTGCCCAGGACCGGTTTCCAGCCGTCGCCGGCAAGTTGTCGCTGCATCGTAGCGTAGATGTTCTGAGGTGCGGCTCGCGTCTCCGAGGTGGCGAGCTCGAAGCGCGTGTGGGTGTCGGCTACATAGAAGGTCGGTCTGCTTCCCGGGTATTCCGGTACCGCATCAATGGCGTGTCGTGCCGGGGACCGCATGGATTGCTCGTATTCGTGCTGGGATTGTTCGAGCAATACGATCGTGCATGGCGAGTCGAGGTCCGGCTGCAGGATCAGCACCCGTGAGACCTGGCCGTTCTGCTCGGAGCGGCCGAGGGCCATGGTCTCCGATTGCCGAAAGGATACGACGGATCGTCCGAATGCACGTTGACACTGCGCCGCGACGCGATCGATGTCGTCCCTCGCGCTCAGCACCGACAGGCGTCCGGCCGAGTCGTTGATGTCGACGTCGCAGCTGTACGCATGCCTGGCATTCAGCGAGCGGGCCAACAGGGCCGCGGAGCCTGCCATCGGAATGCGCTGAAATACTCTCGCACCGCAAATCGTGGCGCCGAAAAGAGCCGCGACCAGGATCACGCTACGAAGCCTATGGATCAGGTTCTGGTTCATGGATGGATCAATAGATGCCGCGCGTCCAGGGAATCCAGACCTCTCCCTCAACCCGGATCTCATCCTCATCATAGACGAGGTGCGTGATCGCGGGAAACAGGGGGACCGTTTCCCGGGCGTCGCCCTTGAGAAGTCCGACGCCGATCTCAAACTCCGGGTTGCTCTCGACGCGGGTGATGATGTTGTCCGGGAGTACGGCGTTGATTTGGGAGGGATCGGCGTAAGCCGCGATGCGCGTGGCAACCGCGTATACATCGCCCGGGTTCGACCTGTCGTCGGCCGAATAGGGGCGTGTGTCAGGGCCTTCGTCCCAGTCCTTGATATAGTCGGGCAGGGGGGATGCGACGATGTCGAGCATCGCCATCGCCCCGGCTTCGTGCCGCGCTTCGACCATGACTTCCGTGCGCGCCATACCGAGCAGGCCGATTTGAAGAATACCCACGAAGATCACGACGACGCAGACAATCGCCACGATAAATTCGATCATGGCCTGTCCCGTGCGCAAGCGCGCGGGACGGAAAGGAAGAAGGAAGAAGACAGAAGGGAAAACCCGGCCAGGATCCTTCGCATTTCCTTTTCCCTTTTTCATTTCTTGTTCCTCAATGCGCAATGATCACTCCACCACCACCACCACCACCACCACCGCCTCCACCACCGCCACCGCCGCCGACGGAGAAGCAGGAATTGCTACTATTGGACAACCACGTGATGCCGCTCGAGCGGAACTCGTAATCTTCCCAGGTCCGTAGCTGGTGGCAATACCAGCAGGTGGGGCTCAGTCCGCCGAGCCCCGAGTTCTCATAGGCCGGGAGATGTTCCGTGATATGGATACGCCAGAGGAGATTAAACGCACCGCCGGCCGCGCCGGACGCGGCGGCCAGCGGAATCAGGCGGACGTCGTGGTAAGCCGGGAGTACGAGTTGATAGGTGTCCGGACGTTCCGTGTCGTTGAGGTATCCGAAGGGCTTGGCCGCGGCGGTCCAGGTAATCGGATGCGAATCGGCGCCCGGAGCCAGTCGGCTGGACTCGGTCTCGACGCGGGCCACGGCGTCGGCGCCGGCGTAGTCGTATTGAGGCTTGAGCGTGCCGGTGAGCGGGAGCGCCGGGGCACTGGTAGAGGAACCCGTCATGACATCCCACGCCGACCAGATGGATGCATCGTAGGTAACCCACGTCGCGGAGATCGTCGTGACCGTATCATCGATCTCGACATCGCTGAGTTCGCGCTCCTCGCGCAAGGTGTTGATCGTCTCGATCGTCTGCAGGTCGTCCATAATCGAGATCTGGCCCAGGCCGAGACCGAAGAACTCGCTGTTGATCGGGGCCGTCTCGGGGGTCATCGGGGGGAGGGGAGGCCACCACGTGTAGTTGTTGTAGTTCCGGAGGACGTCGTACGCATTATGGTAGAACCAGCACCATAGACGTCCGAACACGGCGTCATAGAACTGCTGATTGAGCAACAAGTGATCGTAGTTGTCGTAATCGATATAGAATCGCGCGTTGTCGGGCGCAGCGGCGATGCCCTGCTCGGCGATGGCATAGAGCATGTCGCCGTATTCGATCCAGGCCCCGTCCCACGGCTCTATGAACAGTGGATTGCCGTCCGCTCCAAGCATGAACGGGTAGACATTCTGCACGGTGTATGCATGCTCGCGGATGGCGTCGGTGAACTCCTCGTTCGCATAGACGCGGTTGTTCTTGGCGGCCTGCTGCGACCCCACGAAGGCCAGCATCGGGCCCACGAAGAGTATGCGCGCTTGCAGTTCCTGAATGCTCGCAGCGGCATTCGTGTCGTCATTCATGATCGCGACCGCCTGCATGATGTTCATGTCTCCCACCAGATTTAGAGTGATGCCCTGCCAGCGCGCCGCTGCCAGCGCGGCGGAATCGCCGGCATTCTGGCTGAGTGACTTGACGTAGAAAATCTTGTGTAAGTCGAAAGTCCAGATGCCGATCAGGGCGAGCACCACCAGGACCACCACGAGGAAGACCATGACCTGCCCGGAGCGGGTTGAAGGTTGAAGATGGATCGTTGCAAACTTCATTTTTCGATTCTCAATCTCTTCCCGCTCACCAGCCCATATCGTCCAGGTACAACCCGTAGTGGTTATCGAGGCGCGACTCGCCGCGAAGTCTGATTTCGTCATCGGCGTAGAACACGCGATGCAGGGGCATGCGCAGGGGGTAGTCCTGGTTGACGCGGACGCGCAGCGTCCCCCCGGGTAGCGGGGTCGGCGATGAGTGAGAGACCGTCGACCAGTCTTCGTAGTCAAGGATCCCGCCGAGGTATCCGTAGTCAGGGGCACCCAGGTAGAAGGGGATGCTGGCCAGTTCGAGATCGCTCTGCTGTACCAGGCCGCCCGGGTCATCCGGTACTCGCATCTTCCCCGCGTTGGCGATGGTGCCCACGCGCACGGTTTTGAAGATCATGAAGTTGTTGAAACCCACGGTACGGGCACGCGCGCCCTTGTTTGCGGCGTAGGTCACGACCTCCTTCGCTGTGAAAAGGAGGGCCATCTGCACGAGGCCGAAGAAAAGAACGCTGATCAGGGCGACCGTGATCACGGACTCAATAATGGACTGCCCGCCGGCGCCACGTGCAGCAGGGCCACGCCACCCCGGCGCGGGGCGGGCGGGTCTGCCGTTCAAGGATGAAGAGGAGCGCGGGAACGGAACGGCCCAAAGATGTCTCCGGGTCAACTTAGAGATCCTTGAGGTATTGCTCCGAGGCGGTCGACGTCGCGGCGTCTGCGGCAGCCGTGTCGCCACCGATCTCCTCTACAGCACCGCTCATCTTCCCGCGAATCGTGTCACCGAAGACTCCGAAGATGGCGATAGCGGCTAACGCAATAATCACGACGACGATGATGTACTCGACCATCGTTTGCCCACTTTTCTGCTTGTTTCTATGGTGCTTCATTGGGTTCTCCTCGTTGTTATGACCTATTTATCAGGGATAGTGGTAGCCTGCCAGATTCAGGATTCTCGACCCGTAGTCGTCAAACGCGTCCTGAAAAAGGATCAATATCGCGAAAGATGCCATCAATATCCCGACGACGATGACATACTCGATCATCGTCTGGCCGTCTTTTTGCTGAATTCGGCGCATACGCTTTTGCATCATCGGGCGCTATCCCTTATAAGGGATCTCAACAGGTCCTAGTCTACGCCTCTTCTGGCCGGTGATCACGACAAGAATACGGGTGACATTTCCTCAGAAAGTTAGCATTTTTCGATGACGCTGTAAATTCACAATGGCGCGGGAGATCCGCGCATCATTGCGGCCTGACACGAAGGTTACATATGGAACGTCCATCCATCCCGGGATTTGAGATCGATGAGTGCCTTGGCCAGGGCGGCATGGCGGTCGTCTGGAAGGCACGCCAGATATCGCTCAATCGTATCGTCGCGATCAAAGTATTGTCCCGGTCACTCTCCGCCGAGGAGGCGGATCTTCAACGCTTCCAATTCGAAGCCCAGGCCGCGGCACGCTTGAAGCACCCGGGCATTACCCAGGTCTATGACGCGGGTGTGGTGGATGGCTTGTACTTCATCGTGATGGAGTACGTCGCCGGTTACACGGTCGGTGAATGGTGTCGGCGCAAGGATCGGCTTGGGCAGGACGATATTCTGCTCGTCGGCGAGTGCGTGGCGGATGCGCTGAACTATGCGTGGGAGTCCGAGAAGATCATTCATTGCGATATCAAGCCGGACAATATAATCGTCGACGCCGACGGCACGGTCAAAGTCACCGATCTCGGGCTCGCGCGAACCATCAGTGCGGTCGGCGGTTCCCCGGCACCGGATGAGATCCTGGGAACCCCAAACTTCATCTCTCCGGAGCAATCTGCCGGCAAGGACGAACTCGACTGTCGTACGGACATCTACTCCCTGGGTGCCGCCCTGTACTATCTGGCGACCGGTCGCATGCTGTTCCAGGGACATCCTCCCTCGGAGATCATGGACCTGCAGATTACGGACCACCAGCGTGATCCGATCGACATCTATCCCGACCTCTCTCCGGAGCTGTGTTGGCTGATCGAGAAAATGCTGATCAAAGATCGCGAGCATCGCTCACGCGATTGGACCGTCGTGTTGGAGGATATCGATCGAGTCAAGAAGGGGAAGATGCCCTCGGGTTTTTTGCGGGATGCGCACGACAGCACGATCAAGCGCAGTGCGGCACGGGCGAAACCGGAGCCGTCGGCAGCGCCGAAAATTTCGTCCGGTGCGGCCGAGAGAGCTCGCTCGACCGTCGCCGCTCAGCAGAAGACCGGGCTGCACCCACTGGTCTGGGTAGGGGGCTTCGCGGCAATCGCGCTGATCGTCGCGGCGGTCATGGCAGTCAGCCAGAGCACCACCATGCAGCCCACGGGCGGACCGAAGGTGATCAACCCGCAAGGCCGACCCATCCAGGCGAAGCCGACGCCGCCCACGCGCGCGAACCCCGCCCGCAAGGCATATGATCAGGCTCTTGGCTGGTCCACGAGGCACCCCGAGGACGTTGACGGGGCGATTCAGCGTTTGCAGGCCGTCGCCCGTCAATATCCGGGAGGCTCGGTCGCCGGCGAAGCGGCGTCGGCCGTGCGCGAACTCGGTCGTAAGCATCAGGAACGGATCACGCAGGCCATCGAGTCGCTGGACGCCAAAGCGCTCGATCGAATCGATCAGAATGATTACAACGGTGCCGTCGAGATATTCATGAATTTCGAGGGCCCGCTGGCGGATGCGACTCGCCAGGTGCGGGAGCACAAGGCCGAAGAGATCACGCAGATGGCGGCGCTTGCCGGGGTGTCGACGCCCCCGGATCAGGAGGTGGCGGACGATCCGCTCGACAAGCGTCTTGGATTGCTCGTCGACGCGATCATCGCGTCTGACTGGGAGCGCATGCAGGGCGCGGCGAATGAGATGCGTTGGGCACCCGAGCTCTCCGAACGAAGGGAGCAGGTGAAATCCATCATAAGCCTGGTGCACAGGGCGGCGGGAGTGAATGCGGATATTCTACAGTCCTTCGGTGAGCAGACCGGGCAGAGCGTGTCGATCGACCTGAAGAGCGGTCGCGTGGATGCCGAGATCCGGGGCGTCAACGACGGGTATATCGAGACCGCTGCGGGCCGGATCGCGCTGGATGATCTGGCGTCGACCGAAATCTTTCGGCGCCTGGTCAAGGAGACCAGTCCCGCGTCGTCGCTGCGCAAGGGAATCGCGGCGATGGAAGCCGGTTCGTATACCTACGCTAGCCGCTTCTTCCGCAAAGTAGGGGATCCGTTGGCCGCGGCGCTTGTCGCCAGGGTCGACGAGTTGGAGCGAGCGGCTATGGAGTAGTCGTCCGCGGATCGGATGCGGACCAGGTCGCCGGATTCATGTCGATCATCTGCTTCAACGATTCCCGGTAATCCGGCTTTGCGATCCCATGTTCGCAGACAATCGCCGTGATGTATTCGGCGGGGGTGACGTCGAATGCGGGAGAGTAAACCTTCACCCCGTCCGGCGCTGTCTTGCGGCCAAACCCGTGCGTGATTTCGCTGGCCGCGCGTTCCTCGATAGGGATCTCATCGCCGCTCTGCAGGCTCATGTCAAACGTTGAGGTCGGGGCCAGTACGTAGAAAGGAATTTGGTGCGCCCGGGCCAGGATTGCGACTCCGTAGGTTCCAATCTTGTTGGCCGTGTCGCCGTTTGCAGCGATGCGATCGGATCCCACCAGGACCGCGTCGACGCGGCCTTGATGCATGACGTGCGCTGCCATGTTGTCGACAATGACCGTGACGTCCACGCCGGCTTGTTGCAACTCCCACGCCGTCAGGCGCGATCCCTGCAGCAGGGGCCGGGTTTCATCCGCGATGACGTGGATGCGCATGCCCTCCTCTTGTGCGAGGTAGATCGGCGCCAGGGCGGTTCCGTATCGAGACGTGGCCAGTCCGCCGGCATTGCAATGCGTCAGAACCGTCGATCCATCTTTCAAAAGTGAGACGCCATGCCGTCCGATCGCGCGGCACATCTCGAGATCCTCCTCGAGGATTCTGACGGCTTCACGCGCAAGCGTCTCCTTGAGCTCCCCCGGCGACTGGTCGGCGTGCGCACGTGCAACCCGCTTCATGCGGTCCAGTGCCCAGAAGAGATTCACGGCGGTCGGGCGTGCGGTTGCAAGGTAGTTCGCCGCGTCGTCGAGCTCCTGGAGGAACTGCGGGGTCGCGCATGCGGTGGAGCTCTGCACGGCCGTGACCGCGCCAAACGCCGCGGCAATCCCGATCGCCGGCGCGCCCCTCACGCGCAGCATCTTGATCGCTTCCCAGACCGCTTCCACATCCGTCGTCTCGAGATGCACGAGGTCCTCCGGCAGCCGCGTCTGATCGATCATTCGAACGCGACCCGGGATGAGGGCGTCGGGTGCGTCGGGGACCCATTCAATAGTGGCGGGAGGTGACACAGGTAAACCTTTCGTTGATGTCATGGGCTGAGGACGCGGAGCATGATAACGCACGCGAGACTGACCCCGTTGAATAGTGCGTGCATGAAAATCGGCACCAGGATCGATCCGGTGAGGATGTACCCCAGCGAGAATGCGAAAGAAATCACAAAGAGCGGAAGCAGGGTGGGGAGGTGCGTGTGCACCAGCGCGAAGATGAGAGAGACGGCGGCTGCCGCGTGCCACATGCCGAGCCGTCGCGTAAGCGTTGGAAGAAATACACCACGAAAAACAAGCTCCTCGGTAATGGGGGCGCCCGCGACCGCGAGAACGATAAACGCAGTCTGCAGTCCCCGGTTTTCCATGCCCATGAACTGCCGGACGACTTCCTGCTCCGTGATCTTGATGTCGAGCGCCGTCAGAAACAATCCCCAGATCTGCGCGCTGGCCAGAAAGACGGGGATGGCTCCCAGGTAGAAAGCCAGCGCCCATAGCGCCGCTCGCTGCGGCGGCATCACGCCGGTACCCAGACCCGCCTGGGTGTCGCCGTGCCGCAGTCTGACGAGGATCAATGCGGCCAGGACTACGCCAAGCTCCGTGACGAGGCTGAAGGAGAGGACCCATGCGATGAGAGGAGTCGGATCCGAATCCGGCCCGATCGTGAGTGTCAGGCTATCCTGGAGTGCGCGCAGAATGATCCAAAGGAACAGCAGGGCGAAGCCGTCCGCGGGGGAACATGCCCTCGCCATGACCCTGGACTGAAGTTCCTTCCAGTTGATGCGGTTTCTGAGGGATCGAATGAAGAACACGACGTTGATGCAGCAGCCCGCGGCAACCAGGGTCACGTACGTGCCGCTGACAAAAAGAACAGCCTGTGGGCTGGCGTTGAATTCCTCGAATTCGAACACGGGACTCCTTGCATCCGCCCTCTCCCCCTGGCAGAGGCCCGGAGCGAGGCTGGTTGAAAGCCGTTCCCTACCGGGGTTCGACTGTTTCCTTGATCACGTAGGTGGGTTTGTCCTGCGCCTCGTGATACGTGCGAATCTGGATCTCGGCGAGTAACCCCATGCTGATGAACTGTGTGCAGAACAGAATCAGCATGAACGGCGTAATGATCCAAGCCGGCCGCTTTGACATGTCGACCAGTCCGGCAAGGCATTGGATATCGAAGAGGTTGTAGCCGATGTGCGAAGCGATTGAGACCAGCAGTATCAGGAGCCCGGGAATCCCCATCCAGAGTCCAAGCTTTCCAAACATTTGGATCGGACGAGAACTGTAGCGAAGCAGGAACTTGACCGTCATGAGGTCGAGAACCACGCGCAACGTTCGCGATATTCCGTACTTGGACTGTCCGAACTGCCGGGCGTGATGCGTGACTACAACCTCAGCGACTTCGGCACCCACCCAGCTTGCAATGGCCGGGATGAAACGGTGCATCTCGCCGTACAGCTTGATGTTTGAGACGACTTCTTTGCGATAGGCCTTCAGCGTGCAGCCATAGTCGTGCAGTGGGACCCCCGTGATTCGGCTGATCAGGCCATTCGCCAGCATGGAGGGCAGGCGGCGATTGATGAAGGTGTCTTTGCGGTCGCGGCGCCAGCCGCTGACCACATCGAACCCCTCATCGGCCTTATCGAGCAGCATCGAAATGTCCGCCGGGTCGTTCTGGAGATCCGCATCAAGCGTGACGATCACGTCACCGCTTGCGTGCTGGAAGCCGGCCGTCATGGCGGCGGTCTGGCCGAAGTTGCGACGAAACCGAATCAGTCGCAGGTACGGGTACTGGCCGGCGAGTTCCTTCAGCTTCTCCCAGGTTCCGTCGCGGCTCCCGTCATCCACCAGGACGACTTCGTAGGTTCGGCCCAGTCCGACGAGCGCCTCGTTCAGCCGCTCGCAGAGGGGGCCGACACTCTCGACTTCGTTGTAGATCGGAACAACAATGGAAACCTGTGTCATCGTGAAACTATAGCCTTAACAGTCGTGCTCAAGATGCGCATACTATGCGGTTCAACGTATGAATAGGCAACCCTTCTCCTCCCTCCTCCCCACGTGAGCGGTCGGGGTGCCGGCCGCATGAGCTAAGTTCTTCAAAAGGGCGCCTGCGCATGAGTATCGCAGAATTCTCCGTTAAGAACTCCATCATTGCATGGATGGCGACCCTGATCGTGGTGGTCGGAGGCCTGATGGCCGCGCTCTTTACGATGCAACGAGAAGTCTTTCCCGTGACGGATCTCGATCTGGCGGTGATCCGGACCTTTTACCCGAATGCGTCCCCCGCCGAGGTCGAAGACCAGGTCACCAATCTGATCGAGGATGAGCTCACCGATATCACCGGCATCGATGAGTATAGTTCCAGTTCCTCGGAAGGCGTGTCGGTGATTATTGTCCAGCTCGATGCGGACGTTGCCGATACGTTCCGCGTCGTCAACGATATCCAACGGCACGTGGATCAGATCGATGATTTTCCGGATGAGGTAGAGGATCCCGTGATCGAGTCGATCACAACCGATCAGCCGCTGATCAACGTGTGCGTGGCCGGCAGCGCGCCGGAGCGGGAGCTTCGCCGGTACGGTGATGAGTTGGAGCGGCGATTGCGCCGTATCCCGGGCGTGAGCTCGATTGACAAGCAGGGCTGGCGCGACGAGGAGTTCTGGGTGGAAGCGGATCCCGGGCTGCTGCATGACTTCGAAGTCTCGCTCAATGAACTCATTATCGCGTTGCGTGAGAGCAACGTGACGCTTCCCGGCGGCAAGATCGAGAGCGGAGCCAGGGAAATCATCCTGCGTACGGTCGGGAAATTCCACAGCGAGGCAGAGATCGAGAAGGTTGTCGTGCGCTCGAATATCGACGGTCGTGCGATCACGGTGAAGGATGTCGCACAAGTGCGCAGGATGTTCGAAGAGGACGCCGTCTACACCAAGGCCAACGGTGAGCTGACCCTGATCCTCGGTGTGAAGAAGAAGGAGAGCGGCGACACCATCGACATTGCGGATGCCGTGAAGGAACTCGTGAAGGCGGAGACGGCGTCGTTGCCGGACGGTGTTCGACTGACCCTGATCGACGATTCCTCTTACTACGTAAAACGGCGCCTTCGCGTCTTGTTGAACAACGGCGGAATCGGCCTGATTCTCGTCCTGGCGTGCCTTTTCGTCGCCCTCAATTTTCGCGTCGCGGTCTTTACAGCCCTGGGGATTCCCTTCGCGTTCCTGGGGACCCTGCTCATCATGTCCTACTTCGGGATGACGATTAACCTGATGACCATGTTCGGGCTGATCATTGTGCTCGGAATGATCGTCGATGATACGATCATCGTGGGAGAGAATATCTATCGGCATCTCGAGGAGGGCAAGCCGCCCAGGCAGGCGGCCATCGATGGGGCGAAAGAGGTTACGGGGCCGGTGATCTCGACTGTTCTGACGACCATCGCGGCCTTTTTCCCGCTCATGTTTGCGCCGGATCTATATGCGACCTACCTGGGTTGGCTGGTCTTGACCGTGATCGTCTGCCTCGTCGCCTCACTGGTTGAATGTCTCTTCATTATGCCGTCACACCTCGCCGATTTCGCGAAGCCGCTGGAGGTGCCTAAGCCGGATGGCGAGGCCGCGAACCCGCCACCATTCCGCAAGGCCTACCTCACGCTGCTCGAACATGCACTGCGCTGGCGATATTTCGTCTTACCGGGGGTGGTCATCTTCGCGGCGCTCGTGATGCTGGCGATCATGCCTTACGTGCGCGTCATCCTCTTCCCCGGCGACATGATTGATATCGTATTTGTCTACATGAGCGCCGCAGAGGGAACCTCGATTGATACGACCGAGGAGCTTGCGCAGCAGGTCGAGTCCGTAGTCGCCGAGTTGCCGGAGTCCGATTTGACCGATTACGTGACCTACGTCGGGCAGCAACTGGACTTCGAGGCCGGCATGGGACGAATACGCGGCTCCCATTATGCGCAAATCGCGATCTACTTGACCCCTCAGGACACCCGCAAGCGTAAGACGCAGGAGATTATCAATCAGCTCAGGGAGCGAAGTGCCGAGATCAAGGGGCTGGAACGTTTGAGCTTTGAGATGGTGAAGCCAGGGCCGCCAGTCGGAAAACCGCTGGAAGTCCGCATCCAGGGCCGCGATATCGAGACGCTCAAGGCGATCGCGAAGGAGGTTAAGGCGTATCTCGTGGAGCAGGAGGGCGTCTCGGACGTTGAGGACGATTACGGAGCGGGTAAGGATGAGCGGCACGTCATCGTTGACGAACGACAAGCCGCTCGACTGGGGCTCAGTGTGAAGTCCGTGGCCGAGACGGTGTTCGCGGCATACGAGGGGGCGAAGGCGACGGCGGTGCGCGAAGGCAAGGATGAGCTCGAGGTCCGTGTCATGCTTCAGAAAGAATTCCGAGACGACGAGACGTATGTCAAAAAGCTGCAGGTCCTCAACCGGGCGGGCCGGTTGATACCGATTGAGCACGTCGCCGATTTGGTCGCGTCACAAGGATTGCCCACGCTGAATCACTTTGACGGCGAGCGCGTGATCACGGTTGGTGCCGAGATTGACGAGGAGGTCGTCACATCGGCCGCCGTCAATACGGCGCTCGAGAAACATTTCAAGGATTTGCCCGTGCGCTACGAGGGGTATCGGCTGCTGCGCGGAGGGGAGTGGGCCGAAACCAGGAAGGTGATGTTGTTTATGGTGACGGCCCTGGCGGTCGCGTTGCTGCTGATGTACACGATTTTGGCGGTACAGTTTGGTTCGTTCTTCCAGCCGCTCGTATTGCTGTTTCCCATTCCGCTCAGTTTTGTCGGCGTGATTGCTGCACTTATCCTTCACGGTAAGCCGATCAGTATCATGGCGATGCTGGGCTTCGTCGGGCTTGGCGGCGTGGTCGTCAACGATGCGATCGTGCTGGTCAGTTTCATCAACAGTCAGCGCGCACGAGGTGTGTCGCTGCACGATGCCCTGATGATTGGCGGCGAGATGCGCCTCCGGCCGATCTTCCTGACCTCGATCACGACGATCCTTGGACTCCTGCCCGTGATCTACGGAATCGGTGGCTACGAGCCTTTCATCGCTCCCGCCGCGATCGTCCTCGCCTTCGGGCTTTTCTTCGCGACCTACCTGACGCTCGTTATCGTGCCGGTGATCTATCACATCGGCGCTGACATGAAGGGGCTTTTTCGAGTCACCGCTCAGCCCGTTGATCCGGTTCAGATCTGAACTGGAGGAACCGGAAACGCCATCGCAAGTTCAGGAGCCGGATGCGAGGAGAGATAGAAGATCAACGCCATGTAGGCGAGGGCGGGGAGAAAGGCAAGCACGCGCATAATCTGATCTTAACCCGGACATTTCACACTTTTTCGTAGTAGGAAAAGTGTCAGATATCCGGGTTAATCCCGTTTTCCAGAAATAAGAGCCCACGAATACTTGCGAATCCACCTACGACTTCCGCAATTGGTCCTTTTCGGCTTCTCGCTTTTCCTCCAGGCGCGCGACTTCATGCACGGTCTGATCCCGTGCAGCCTCAATGGCTGCGGAATCCAGCGGATGGTCCTTGGCTACCTGCTCGGCGCGAAGTTTCAGCTCGGCGACCTTCGCGTCAAATTTCCGGTCAAGTTCGGCGAGCTGCTCCTTCTGTTCGTCGGTGTACTGGGTTTCTCCGCCCAGGCGCTCCATGGCCAGTTCGTATGCACTCTTCATAATCTTCTGTCCTCCAACCGAGCACTGTACGGGTAAACCGTCGTGCAAGCAACCGGGCATCACCCGGGACCGCACTGGACTCCAGGACGCCTAAAATGAGGTTTGTCATCGCGCGTTACGTGCGCTAATGATTGCGTGCGATGCAGGGCATGCGTCCGTGGCCCAGTGACCGGCCGCAATCGAAATCTACGAACCGGATAAGGAGACCAGCATGAGCAAGTTGAAGGCAGGAATGATTGGCGGCGGCGGTGACGGTGCGTTCTTCGGTCGCGTGCACGAGCGCGCCTGCGCGTTGGATGGAACGCGTGAGCTCGTCGCCGGCGCGCTACGCAGCAGTGCCGACGCCTCGATGGAGGCCGCCGCAGTGTGGGGCATCCAGGGCTATCCGGATTACCAGGCCATGATCGATGCGTGGAAGTCGGGTGATCTCGAGCTGGACTACGCGATTATCGTGACTCCCAACAACGCGCATTTCGGACCGGCCAAAGCCTGTGTTGAAGCCGGACTTCCGTTGGTGTGTGAGAAACCCATGACTTTCACGCCGGGGGAAGCGGAGGAGCTTGCGGCCCTGGTGAAGGAGACGAACGTCCCCTTCGTGCTCGCGCATACCTACACCGGACATCCCATGATGATGCTCGCGCGCGAGATGGTGAAGAACGGCGACATCGGCGAGATTCGCAAGGTGAACTCGTGGTACAACCAGGGATGGCTGGCCACGGCGCTGGAAGACGAAGGGCTGCAGCAGGCCCAGTGGCGCACGGATCCGAGTCGGACCGGTATTTCAAACTGCGGGGGCGACATCGGGACGCACGCCTTTATCGCGGCAACCTGGGTCTCGGGTCAGCCCGTCACGCGGGTTTCCGCAAGACTGAACAGCTTCGTTCCCGGGCGCACGCTGGACGACGACTTCAACGTCATCGCAGAACTCGGGAACGGCGGAACCGCCCTGATCCACGCGACGCAGATCGCGATGGGATATCGCAATGATAATGGTTTTCAGGTCTTCGGAACCAAGGGCTCGCTGGAATGGCACCAGGAAGCCGCGGAGAAGCTGTTGGTGCGGCGCGGCGCGCACGACGAAACGTATTGGATCGGAGCGAATTTTGATTTCTTCCCGCAGAGCATCGCGTCGTACCTTCGCGTGCCGGCCGGTCACCACGAGGACTTCTTCGAAGCCCTGGCCAATCTGCACGGGACGCTTGAGCGGCAGATCCGCCGCGCACGCGGCGAAGACGCACCCGAACCGTACGCACATCCAAGTGTGGACGAGGGGGTAGCCGGCATGAATTTCGTCAAAGCCGCCGTAGACAGCTCAGCCAATAGCGGGGCCTGGACGGATCTATAGGGACGGGTGGCGGGTGGCGAGGTGGCGGGGGTTCCGTCCTGAAACGAAGTTTCAGGTCATCTGCGACGCTGCGTCCGCGAATGCCTCGGCGAAATCTTGAACGGTTTGCCACCGCTGGTCAGGGTCGGGCGCAATGGCCGCCTCGAGAATGCTCCGGAGGGGGTTCTCCAGGAGCGGCAGTTCGGCCGGCACGATCTGCAGCATCTGGTTGTGCGTGGCACCGGCGGGGTAGGGGACTTGGCCGGTTAGAAGCTGGTAGGCCGTAATACCGAGGCCATAGATATCGGTGCGTGCGTCGATCGACTGCCCTGCCTTCTGCTCCGGAGCCATGTAAGGCGGTGTGCCCGCAATCCATTCTCCGTCCTCTATTTCTGTGCTGGGGATGCAAGCCTCGCCGAAGTCGATGATCTTGATCACCCCGTCCCGGCTCAACATGATATTGGACGGGTTGAGGTCGGCATGCAGGATGTTATGTCTATGGGCCTGAGATATCCCTCGGTCACATGCCGTTAGAATCTGGCTGACGGTCTCAACGTTGAAGGAGCCACACTCCTGGATAATCTCCCGCAGGGTCTCGCCATCGACATACTCCATCACGAGGGCAAGGGTGTTGCCGAGTGACTCAACGTTGTGCAAACGCACAATGTGAGTATTCGAGAGCTGCATGGCCATGCGTGCCTCGTGCTTCAGCGTATGCATGAGTTCCTCGTTCTCCGCGAGATCCGGGTCAAGCACCTTGATCGCGACCTCCGTCTCGAGGAGCTGGTCCAACGCGTGGTAGACTGTGCCGGCTCCACCGACTCCGAGCGTCGAGATGATCTCGTAGCGTTCGCCAAGCAGCGCAGGTCGAGCGCTCGACTTGCGGTGCACCACGACCTTGCCAACTGGCCGGGGCTTTCGGTTTGAGTGCCGGCGCGGCCGAACCGCATGTTTGCGCAGCCGAATCGCTTTCTTTTCCTGGGCCGCTTCCGGCTCTTTCCTGGGAACGTTCAGTACTTCCGGTTCACGCTCCTCGACCTGGAGGGGAGCAATTTTCTGGGGCTTCGCGGCCGTGTTGACCGTGAGAACCGGTCGGGAAACAGGATCTTCTGCCAGGGCGAGGTCGGGAGGTGGCTTGCGCTGGCGCGGTGCGCTCTCGTCTGCTTCGGCCTCGCGGACGTCTACCCGGTCGGCCTCGCGGACGTCTACCGGCTCCGGCGCGTTGACGTCTCCCGGGGCGGGCTCGGACTCGGGTTCGGCCGGGGGAGGGGTCTCTATCCGCACGGCGGGCGGGAGCCGCACCGGTTTCGGGTCGTCATCGTGTTGAACGAGTTTGAGAGAAGGATTAGCCATGCTGCGTCGACAAGTCTCGTGGGAGACATGGCCGATGTCAAGGCGACTTGCCCGCTTCCGAATTCAAAAATGGAATGCCGCCCCTTCCGGCCGCTGCAGCAAAACGGCCGGCCGGACGCAGCAGGCAGGCGAATAGCGCACCGCAAATCGTTAAATTGACCACGATTGCGGTCTCCGGAGAATGTAGTATCATGTGTCCCCGTCGCGGATTCATGAAGATCACGGCGGCAATCCTCATTAGGAGCCCCTTATGACCAAGCCCTCAGACCACGACGGGATATTCGCCGATGCGGTGCGTCGACTGGACGCCACCAGCCTGCACGCGACGATCGATCCGGAAGCGCTCGAAAAACTGAAGCATCCCAAGGCGATCCTGCAGGTGTCGATTCCCGTTCGAATGGATGACGGCTCACTGCGTATCTTCCAGGGCTGCCGCGTGCGTCACGATGACACGCGCGGGCCGACCAAAGGCGGGCTGCGCTTTCACCCCGACGTCAGCATCGACGAAGTCAAGGCCCTCGCATTCTGGATGACCTTCAAGTGCGCCGTGGTGGGCATTCCATACGGCGGCGCGAAAGGCGGTGTGGTCGTAAACCCAAAGGAGCTTAGCCGGCTCGAGGTGGAGCGACTCAGCCGCGGGTTCATGGCCCAGATGGCCGACTTCGTAGGCCCCGAAACCGATATTCCGGCGCCGGATGTCTATACCAATGCCATGATCATGGGCTGGATGATGGATGAGTACTCGAAGATCGTGAGGCGCCACTCTCCATCGGTGATCACGGGGAAGCCGATACCCCTTGGCGGCAGTCTTGGCCGTGACGATGCAACGGGGCGCGGGGCCTACTATTGCATCAAGGAACTGGAACGGCTTGAGGGCTGGAAGCCCAAAGAGGTCCGCGTAGCCGTGCAGGGCTTCGGGAATGCGGGGCAGCATGTCGCGTCGTTATTGCATGCAGACGGCTATCGCGTTGTTGCCGTGAGCGATTCGCAGGGCGGGATTTACCGCGAGGAAGGATTCGACGTGCCCAGCCTGATCCATGCCAAGAACACGGCGCGCCGCCTGCAGGCCGTGTATTGCCGGGACGCTCTGTGCGAGGCTGTGGATGCAGACGTGATCACGAACGAGCAACTCCTGGAACTCGACGTCGAGATCCTGATCCCGGCCGCGCTTGAGAGTCAGATTACGATCGAGAATGCGGAACGCGTCCGTGCCCCGATCGTGGTCGAAGTGGCGAATGGGCCAACCACCAGCGCGGCCGACGCGGTGTTGAACGACAAGGGAGTGTTGGTGGTTCCGGACATTCTGGCCAACGCGGGCGGCGTTACCGTGAGCTATTTCGAATGGACACAGAATCGGCAGGGCTTCTACTGGAAGGAGTCGGAGGTGCATGATCGCCTGCGAGAGATCATGTCCCGCGAGTTCAACGCGGTCTACGACTTGAAGAACGCCAAGCAGATCGACATGCGCACCGCGGCCTATGTGCATGCGCTGAGCCGCCTCGCCAGCGCGATCGAGGCCCAGGGCACCAAGAGCTACTACGAAGGCGTGGGCTGAGCGCAATCGTCGGACGACGTGAGCGGGTTGTGTCGCCTCCGTGTCCGTCTCCGTGCCTCCGTATCTCGGTGGTTAATCCCCCTGCGCACGACGAGCTCTGCGCGAGACGGTTTCTCGTTGCTATAACGTCGTACTTTGTGAACCATGTCCGGCCCTATGGCTGGATGCTATGAACTCGTAAAGCAGGATTCCGGGACCCGCGCTCGCCTCGGCAGGGTTCAAACGGCGCATGGCGTCGTCGATACGCCCACCTTTATGCCGGTCGGGACCCAGGGCACGGTCAAGGCGGTCACGCCGGCCGACCTGCATGGCCTGGGGGTCCAGATCGTGCTCGGCAATACCTATCACCTCCACACGCGGCCCGGCGTGGATATCATCGAAGCTTGCGGGGGCCTACACGCCTTCATGGGGTGGAATGGTCCGATCCTGACCGATAGCGGGGGTTACCAGGTCTTCAGCCTGGCCCGCCTGCGCAAGGTCCGTGAGGATGGCGTCGAATTCAGGTCCCACGTGGATGGCTCGCTGGTCTTTCTTGGGCCGCACGAAGCGATGCAGATTCAACGCCGTTTAGGGTCCGATATCGCCATGGTTTTCGACGAATGTCCGCCTTACCCGTGCGACCGCAAATACGCTTGTCAAGCCGTAGACAAGACCCTACGATGGGCCGCTTTGTGTTCTGAACAGCCACGTGCTGAGGGACAATTGGTCTTTGGAATTGTGCAGGGAGGCAAATATGGCGATCTGCGGGAACGCTGCGCCACGGAACTCGTTGCGATGGACTTCGACGGATATGCCGTCGGTGGTGTGAGTGTGGGTGAGCCGGAAGAGGTTCTAATCGATGGCTTTGAGAGCACTTCCGAACATCTTCCGGCGGAAAAGCCGAGATACCTGATGGGCGTGGGTAAGATGCACCAGATCGTGCAGGCCGTGGCGCGCGGTATCGATATGTTCGACTGCGTAATTCCTACCCGGTTCGCACGCAATGGAACGGCCTTTACCCGGTATGGGCGATTTCCGGTCAAGGCCGGGGAGTACAAGGCGGACACGCGCCCGCTTGAGGAAGAGTGTGAATGTTATGCGTGCCGGAACTTCTCAAGGGCGTACATCCGGCATTTGTTGAACGTGAACGAAATACTGGGCGTGCATCTCTTGACGGTTCACAACCTGCACCGGTACATGAGATTTATGGAATCGATTCGTGCGGCTATCGCTGCTGATGAATTCGCCGCCTTTGTGCAAGAATATGAACAAAAGCGCGAGCTATGGGATTTGAGCGGAGTCCCGGCAAAATGACGGGCGGTTTCGCCACGTCGGCAAATGTTAGGAAAGGTTTATGAACTTTGAAACAATGACGATTCTCGCCCAGGGCGCTCCAGGCGGTGCCGGTGGACTGATGGGCAATCCAATGATCTTCATGCTCCTGCTTTTCGCGATCCTCTATTTCATGATGATCCGCCCGCAGCAGCGCAAGGAGAAGGACCGCAAGGCGATGATCAAGGCCATCAAGACCGGCGACCGCGTGGTGTTCGCCGGGGGCTTGATCGGGTCCGTCGCCAACGTGAAGGAGAGTCTTTTCGTCATCAAGATCGCCGATAATGTGAAGATCGACGTCGCGCGGGGTGCAGTCACCCGCGTCCTCGATAAGGGCGAAGCGGTCGGGGAGGAAGAAGATGGCCGGTAAAATCCAGGACCGACATGCACTTTGGAAGTGGCTGATCCTGATCCTGCTCACGACGGGGTCCCTCGCGATCCTGAGTGGCGGTATTCAGAAGGGGATCGATATCCAGGGCGGTACCAGCGTCCTCGTGGAGATCGATAAGGAGTCCTTGCTCGGCAAATTGATCGAGGACCGCCCTGAGGACTGGAAAGATCTCTCGCCCGAGAAAGAGGAGCAACAGCTTCAGGAGTACCTTAAGGGCGCCCAGGAGCGGACCCTCGAGGTCTTGCGTAACCGGGTCGATAATCTTGGGATCGCCGAACCGGTGATCTTCCCGGAGAAGGCGGGACGCATCGTCATCCAGATGCCGGGAATCACTCCGGAAAAGCGTGAAGACGTGGTCAGGGCCATCAAGAGCGCGGCCTACCTGCAGTTCCGTTTGGTTCACGCGGATAATAAGGAACTGACCGACGCGCTCTTTCAGCAGAACGTCTCGCCCAAGGGCTACCAACTCGTCACGTTCGGGTCCGAGTATTATTACCAGCGCATGCCGGACCAGATCCCGACCGGGGACGAATTCGACGCCTATAGACGCCGGCTTCGTCGTTTCCATGCGCCTCCGGCGCATGACTTCATGCTCGAAAAGCGTACGCTCGGAAACCGCGAACTCTATCGCCCCCATTTCGTGGACCGCCGGGAACAGTTGACCGGACAGTACCTGAAGACCGCCAGGGTCGATTACCAGGCATCCGGCCTTCCTGCTATCGGGATTGAGTTCAACTCCGAGGGGACCAAGCGATTCACGACCCTGACGTCGGACTATTCACCGCGCGGGGAACGCAATGCGGATTCCGATGTAGGTCGGCAACTGGCCATCGTGCTGGATGGAACGCTCTACTCGGCACCGAACCTGATCGAACCGATTCCTACGGGACGCGCGCAGATTACGGGGAGCTTCTCGCTCAAGGATGCCACGGACCTTTCCAATGTGCTGAAGGCCGGCTCCCTTCCGGCTCCGGTTCGAATCGCTGAGCAGCGCGAAGTGGCGCCCAGCCTCGGCCAGGATTCGATCAACAGCGGCGTGATGTCGATCCAGATCGGCGCGATCGCCGTCGTCGCGTTCATGCTGCTCTACTACCTGCTGAGCGGCGTGATCGCGAATATTGCGCTGGCCTTGAATATCATCTTACTGCCGTTGGGAATGGTTCTGTCCGCCGGATTCCTCGGCATCTTCACGAGCGGTTCGGGAGGATCTTCGACGGCGATTCAGCTTCCGGTGCTTACGCTTCCCGGTATTGCGGGGATCCTGCTTACGATCGGTATCGCGGTGGATGCCAACGTGCTGATCTTCGAGCGTATCCGCGAAGAGTTCCGATCGAGCAAGAGCCTCTGGAATGCGATCACCTCCGGCTACGACCGCGCGTTTCTGACGATTCTCGACGCCAACCTGACGACCCTGATCACGGGTATCATTCTCTTCATCTTCGGATCGGGCCCGATTCGAGGCTTCGCGGTGACGCTGTGTGCCGGAATTATCGTGAGTATGTATACGGCGCTGGTCGTGACACGAATGTTATATCACCTGCTCGCAAGCTACACCGGTCTAAAGTCGCTCAAGATGCTGGCCATTATCAGCACCGACGTGGCGATTGACTTTGTCGGCAAGCGCAAGGCGGCCGCCGTTCTGTCGATCGTTCTGATTGTCGCGACGTGGGGAGTGATGGTGACCCGGGGCGTGCAGAACCCGGGTAGCATCTTCGGTGTCGATTTCACCGGCGGCGCTACCGTGACATTCACCTATTCCGACGAACTCAGCAAGGAGACTCGCCCCGGCGTCGACGAGCTTCGGTCGGCGCTCAGCGCGGGCGGGCTCTCGGACGTACAGATCCAGTACCAGAGCGAGCTCAAGCCAGGCGGCAAAGAGTATCTTGTCGTACGCACGGCAACGCCCGAGAAGCATGCCGACCAGCCGGCACAGATCGTGACCGATGCACTGGAGACGCGTTTCGTAGACGCGCAGTTCCGCGTCGCACAGGAGGACGCGGTGGGACCGCAGGTCGGGAAGGAATTGAAGTGGCGCGCCGCGAAGGCCATCGTGCTGGCGTTGATCGCCATCGTGATCTACATCACGATCCGCTTCGAATTCGGTTTCGCCATCGGCGCCATCGTTGCCCTGGTGCATGACGTGCTGCTGACCGTCGGCGTATACAGTCTCTTCGGGCGTGAGATCAGCTTGCCCATCATCGCGGCCCTGTTGACGATCGTCGGTTATTCGGTGAACGACACGATCGTGGTGTTCGACCGCATTCGTGAAGATCTCAGGGTTGTACGCGATCGGGACTTCGCTGCAATCTGTAATCTCAGTATCAATCAGACATTGAGTCGTACGTTGCTCACGTCGGTTACGACGTTAATTGCGGTGGGGATCATGCTGGTCTTCGGTGGCGGTGCCATCAACGACTTCGCGCTGGCGCTTTGCGTCGGTGTCGTGACGGGTACCTACTCCTCGATCTTCGTCGCCACGCCGGTCGTCCTGGCCTGGCATAAGGGCGAGAAGCCCGAGATCAGCACCGCAACCCCTAAGGCTGCAGCGTAACGCGGCGCCTGCAAAATCCGTCCGCACCCGCGGTTTTCGAAAGCGGCGGGACGCCGCTCCCGGCTTATTGCGGAATAGAGCCGTGATGAGGATTGCTGCGGATACGCGCCCTGAAGTTGTAGGGCGCTCGGGCTTGTGATACAAAAGAAGGTTCTGGAGAGCAGCATTGGAGTTGACGATGACAGATCGAGAAGAAGCAACTTTGTTTGACCCGGTCGAGGAGCTGATTGAGGCGATCGCCCGGGGCGAGATGGTGATCGTGACCGATGACGAGGGGCGCGAGAACGAGGGCGACTTCGTGATGGCCGCGGACAAGGTGTCGGCGGAAGGCATTAACTTCATGACGCGCGTTGGGCGCGGCTTGCTCTGCGTGGCCATCCAGCGCGAACGGCTGGAAAAACTGGGCCTCTCGAAAATGACGTCGCGTGGCGATCGCGTTGCATTTAATACGGCTTTCGTCGAATCCGTAGACGCCCGTTCCGGCATCACGACGGGCATCAGCGCGCAGGACCGCTGCCGCACCGTGCAGGTCCTGGTGGACGAGACGTCGACCCAGCAGGATCTCGCTACGCCGGGACACATGTTTCCCCTCGAGGCGATGCCGGGCGGGGTGCTGCGGCGCGCCGGCCACACCGAGGCCGCCGTGGACCTCGCACGATTCGCTGGATGTGCGCCGTCCGGAGTGATCTGCGAAATTCTAAGCGAAGATGGAAGCATGGCCCGGCTACCCGAGCTGAGGAAGCTGGCCGATGAGCACGGTCTGCGCATGGGGTCGATCGCCGACATGATTGCATACCGGCGCGGCCGCGAGAAACTGGTCAAGTTCGTGCGCAGCACGGATATCCCGACGAATACCGGTGTCTTCTCGTTGAGACTGTACGAGTCGCTCGTCGATGGCGAGCATCACGTGGCACTCGTTATGGGACAGCCTGAACGCCAGGAATCGTCGCTTGCGCGAGTGCATAGTGAATGCCTGACCGGGGACGTATTCGGCTCTCTGCGATGCGACTGCGGCACTCAACTGCACGCGGCGATGGAGATGGTTTCGAATGAAGGTCATGGCGTGGTGCTGTACATGCGCCAGGAGGGTCGTGGAATCGGGCTCGAGAAGAAGATTCACGCCTACGCCCTGCAGCAGGAGAAGGGATTGGATACGGTTGAGGCAAACGAGGAGTTGGGTCTGAAACCCGATCTGCGCGATTACGGCATTGGGGCCCAGATTCTCTACGACATCGGCCTGCGCAAAATTCGTCTGATCACCAACAATCCCCGAAAAGTCGTCGGCCTTGATAGCCACGGACTCGAGATCGTCGATCGCGTCCCGCTGATTTCGCCGATCAACGAGCACAGCGAAAAGTACATCAAGACCAAACGCGACAAGCTGGGCCATTGGCTTTAAGCCCTGCCGCTTCACATCCGGTAGATTCATGAGCATGGCGTTCGGAGTTCAGTGTTGATGAAGGAGTTATCCGCAAATCTAGTCGCTACCGGGTTGAAGTTCGGGATCGTCGTAAGCCGTTTCAACGACACCCTCACCGGACAGATGCTGCAGGGAGCGACGGAGTGTTTCCTTCAGAACGGAGCTGCCGAGGAGGACTTGCTGGTGGCATGGGTGCCGGGCTCGGACGAACTGCCGCTGGCCGCCGGTCAGCTCGCGCGCGACGGAAATCTGCACGCGATTATCGTGCTGGGCGTTGTGATCGAGGGTGATACGGCGCACGCGGACCTGATTACGACGCAGGTCTCGCGCTCGGTGGCGGAGATCGCGCGTGAGACAAATCTTCCCGTCTTGAACGGAGTCATCGCGGCGCGCACTCTCGATCAAGCGACCGATCGCGCGAGCATCTCGGGAGTGAATCGCGGCCGGGTATCGGCGTTGGCTGCGATCGAGATGGCTAATCTCTATCAGCAGATCCGGGACGAGTTTTCATGAGCACGCGTCGCGAGGGCCGCGAGTGTGCGGTTCAACTCTTGTTCCAGTGGGCGTTCTGTCACGAGGACTCGGAGAAGGCCTTCATCGCGTATTGGGCTGAGCAGGAAGAGAAATCCCACAAAGACGTCCGCAAGTTTACCGAGGAACTCGTGCGGGGCGTATTGGAACGACGCGAGGACGTGGACGCCATGATTACGCGATGTGCCGATAACTGGTCGATTTCCCGGATCGCGCGTCTTGATCTTTCGGTCTTGAGACTTGGTGTGTACGAAATACTCTTTTGCGCGGATATTCCCGCCGCGGTGACGATTAATGAGGCCGTGGACCTGGCGAAGTACTTTAGCTCACGCGAATCCGGGCGCTTTGTGAATGGGGTTCTGGATCGAGTTCGCAAGGAACTCGACCAGGGCGCGGAGGTCTCCTGAGGTGGCGAAGTGGATGCAGGCGCTGGCCAGGACGCGTGATTCACTGAGCGGCGGACTCGTCAATATTCTCCTGGGTAGCGATTCGCTCGAGGAGTCCCAGATCGAGGAGATGCAGGCCCGCTTGATCGCGGCCGACATTCCCGCGCGGCTGGCCATGGCGTGGACTGACGCGGCACGGAATCTCCCGGATGCAGATGCGCTGCATGCCCGCATTGGCGCGCAGATCAAAGACGTTCTGGACGGTCACCCGCCCTTTACCTGGCAGGCCCCGGCGAGTCCGTTGGTGGTGCTTGTGGTTGGCGTGAACGGGTCGGGCAAGACAACCACGACGGCCAAGTTGGCCTCGATGCTGAAACGCCTGGGGATGAAGCCGCTTCTCGCGGCGGCCGACACCTTTCGTGCAGCCGGTTCCGATCAGCTGCGCATCTGGGGGGAGCGCGTGGGTTGCGAAGTGGTTTATGGCGCGCAGGGCCAGGATGCGTCCGCCGTGGCCTATGACGCGGTGCAGGCTGGAATCGCGCGTCAGTCCGACGTGGTGCTGATCGATACCGCCGGGCGCATGCACACGCGTGGGCCTCTCATGCAGGAACTGCAGAAGATGACGCGCTCGATTGGCAAGGCGATGCCCGGTGCGCCGCATGAACGGTGGATCGTGCTCGACGCCTCGCTCGGCCACAATGCGATTTCGCAGGCCCGTCTCTTCCACGAGGCCGTGGGGTTGACCGGGGTGGTGATCTCCAAGCTCGATGGATCGTCCAGGGGTGGATTCCTTCTGTCGATTCGCCAGGAGCTTGATCTGCCGCTCTACTTCGCCGGGCTGGGCGAGGGCGAAGAGGACCTGGTGCCGTTTGAGGCGGCTGAGTACGTCTCCGCCGTGTTGGGCTGATCGAGACGGTGTTTCATCACGTGCCATGAATCATGAGCAGCACATGCAAATCGCGCTCTCGCTGGCGCGGGAGGGGCTCGGACTGACGCGTCCCAATCCACCCGTCGGCGCCATCGTCTGCCGGGGCGCGAGCGTGCTTGGCAAGGGTACGCATCGCCGCGCCGGGGGACCCCATGCCGAGGTCGCAGCACTGCAGCAGTCCGGACGGCGGGCGCGTGGCAGCACGCTATACGTGACCCTTGAGCCCTGCAGTACGCAGGGCCGCACCGGCGCTTGCACGGATCTCATTCTCGCTGCGGGTATTCGGCGAGTCGTGGTGGCTGTGACGGACCCCAATCCCGATCACGCGGGCCGGGGCTTGCGCCTGTTGCGGAGGCACGGCGTGGATGTCGTGTGCGGCATCTGCCGGGCGGACGGAGAAGCACTGATCGCTCCCTTCCACCGATGGATGACGACAAAACGCCCCTATGTCACCTTGAAACTCGGGCTTTCGCTGGATGGTTTTCTCGCCGATGCAGCCCGTCGTTCGCAGTGGATTACGGGACCCGCCTCGCGGCGCGAGGTGCAGGCGATGCGGCGATGCGTGGATGCGATCATGGTCGGGATCGAGACGGTCCGCGCGGACGATCCGAGCCTTACGCCGCGGCCGCGCAAGGGACGCGAGCCGTTGCGCGTCGTGGTGGATTCTCGCGGCCGCATCCCGCTTGGTTCCACCGTACTGAACGATTCGCGAGTGGGAGCCACCGTGGTCGCGACAACGGATGCGTGCCCGCAACGGCGCGCGGCGGCGATTCGAAAGAAGGGTGCGCAGGTGATTCGGTGCCGGGCCTCAAAGGGTGGCGTCTCGATGCCGTCGCTGCTGGCGGCGTTGGGACGGCTTGACGTTCTTCACGTGCTTTGCGAAGGTGGAGGTGACCTCGCGGGTACGTTGATCCGTCGGGGGCTCGTCGATGAATACGCGCTGTTCGTGGCGCCGATTCTCCTGGGCGGTGGGGTGAGTGTCGCGGGAAGCCAGGCGTGGGCCCTGGGCGTGGCGCCGAAACTATTGATTACCGAAACCGTACGTGTCGGCGACGACCTTCTGTTGCGCGCGGTCCCGAAAAGGAATTGATGTTTACAGGAATCATAGAGACGCGCGGCGACGTTCGGGAGGTGGCGGTTCGCGGCGAGGGCTCACGGCTCAAGATTGGATACCCGGCGTGGGACAGCCCGGTCGCGGAAGGGGAGAGTATAGCGGTGAACGGCGTGTGCCTGACGGCGGCGCAGGTTGGGGCCGACGCTGCGGTGTTCGATGTTCTGAAGGAGACGCTGGACCGCACGAATCTAGGCGGCCTTGCCGTCGGCGCAGGCGTGAACCTTGAACGGTCCTTGCGGGTCGGGGATCGCATGGGCGGGCATTTCGTGACCGGACATGTGGATGGCATCGCGCGGGTTCAAGGCATGCGGCCCGTGGGCGACGATATCATCGTTCGTCTCGCCTGTAGCGAGGAGCTGATGCGTGGCGTCGTGATGAAGGGGTCCGTCGCCTGTGACGGCATCAGTCTCACCGTGGCCGAGATCGGCAAGGATGGGTTCGCGGTGCACATCATTCCGTTCACGCGCGAGGAGACCACCTGGGGCGCGCTTTGTGAGGGTGACGCGGTTAATATTGAGATCGATATGCTGGGACGCTACGTCCAGAAGTATACCGGCACTTTGAATTCCTGACTCTCGTCGGCCCCCTACGCCTCGACGTGACGCTCGTCTGCGCCGTTGACAAGCTCTCCCGCTGTGCTATAAATCATGATTTGGATATGGACACTTTAACAAATGGAGACCGATGTGACGGGCAGTGGTGTTGTCGATAAACTCCTGATTCTGCAGGAGCGGGATTGTTCGATCCGTCGGATCAATCGCGAGCTGCGGGATATCCCCACACGCAAAGAAGACATCCAGAGTCGACTCGAGGAGCACCGCCACGCGCTCGAGGCCGCGAAAGAAGATCTGAAGCGGGAGCAAGTTAAGAGCAAAGAAATTGAAGTCGAGATAGGGTCTCATCGCGAGCAGATCAACAAGTATCGGACTCAACAGCTCAGTCTCAAGACGAATGTAGAGTTCCGGGCCATGGAGAAGGAGATTGCGACGGTCGAGGGTCGAATTCGTGGTCTCGAAGACACAGACCTGGTGTTGATGGAAATTATCGAGAACGCGGAACGCATTATCCGGGACAAGGAGCAGGCGCTGAAGGACGAGGAGGAGGCGGTCAAGCGGGATCTCGTCGACATGGATAAGCGCAGCACCAATATGCAGAGCGAACTCGGCACATTGAAGGGCGAGCGCGGTGGACTGGCCGAAGGTATCGATCCCGAATGGCTCAAGCGCTACACGAGAATTTTCGTGAATAAGAAGGATAAGGCCGTCGTCACGATTGAGAACGGGGTCTGTTCGGGATGTCACATGAAGGTGCCCCCGCAGCTGGCGCACAATGTTCGAAAAGAGGGGGCCATGGTAACCTGCGATTATTGCGGGCGGCTTCTCTGCGCGGCGGTATAGAATTTTTGACGGCAGGGGTCTTCGGTCGCTGCGCTTTGCGTCCTCACGGGCGTAAAGCGGGGAGGAAAGTCCGGACTCCGCAAGGCAGGGTGTCCCGATTAACGTCGGGAGGCCTCCTGGTAATCGGGAGGCACGGAAAGTGCCACAGAAAATAGACCGTCTCGGCCACGCCGCAAGGCGGGTGCCGGGATAAGGGTGAAATGGTGGTGTAAGAGACCACCGGGCCGTTTCGTAAGGCGCGGCCGCAGGGTAAACCCCACCTGGAGCAAGATCAAATAGGGAACTGGAGGCCGCCTGTCTCGCTTCCACTTCGGTGGATACAGTTTCGGGTTGATCGCATAGATAAATGACCGAATCCCGCCCTCGGGCGGGACAACAGAATCCGGCTTATGGCCCCTGCTATCGAACGCGATACGCTGCTTCGATTCGCTGCTTTCATATTAATGTTGGTGGCGATCGGAGCAGCGTCTTTTTTTTACAGCGCGTTTCGCAGCCTTCCGGTTATTCCGCTGGCTGCCACGGGTGATTCCGCACGCCCGGTTCTCCCTGCCCCGCGGAAGATTTCGATCGATTGGAGCCTGTTTCGCCCAGCCAGCGTAACGGCTCGAGCGCGCGGCACGACGCATGCGGATAAGCGATACCGTTTGATCGGCACCTTCTCGATCTACTCGGACGGTGATAGTGCCGAGCCGGCTGTGCGCCGCGCGATCGTGGTCGATGACGAGATTGATGATGAGCTTATCGTCGGGGAGGGAGAGGTGGTCGGGGAGGCCCGCATCGTCCGCGTCTTCGATGATCACGTCACGATCAGGCTGAACGGAGTGGAGTCGGACCTCTGGCTCAGCATCGTCGCTCCGGATGCGCGCCACACCGGCCAGACGGCGGGAGCCGCGGGCGCTGATGGTTCCGGCGAGGACGCCGACGGCGGGCCTGGCTTCGGCGAGCTGGTCGGTGAGCATCTCTGGGTGATGCAGCGCGATCGGTTGATGGACTACTATCGGGGACTACTCGACGAACCCGATCGGCTTCTCGCCGTCTTCGATTCAATGAAACCGGTCTACGGCGACAACCGGCGCATTTCGGGTTACGTCCTCGACGTCGCCGGAGAAGGGGAGTTCTTTAAGTCCATGGGGCTGCAGGAAGGGGACGTCGTCCGACGCGTCAATGCCGTTCCGATGACCAGCCGAAGCAGGGCCGAGTACTTCATTCGTCAGTTCGCCGAGAAGGGAGCCAACGCGTTCGTCTTTGAGATCGAGCGCGACGGCAGCGTGGAGAAGCACGTCTACCAAATCCGGTAGGCGCTCACGTCGTAGCTAGGAGACCGGCGGACCGCTTGAGCGTCGATCATAGCGCAGGTGGCTTAAGTCCGACGGGCTCCTGGTTCGGTTCGATCTCGGGTGCCCAGCGATTAATGATCCAGGTCAGGGGGGCCTTGAGGGCGGTGTGGTTGACGCACCATGTGACGGGCTTGTAGATGGCGTCGACGGCGGTCTTGTGGAAGGGCGAACTGCTCCCGGCGACCCAGAACGCGACCGGTCCCATGCTGCTGAAGTAGATGACGAAGAGGCACAGCGCGATGATTGCCCGGGCTTTCAAGCGGTGCAGTTGCTTTCGCAGCTGAATCTGGCGCATGAAGGGCTCGGCCTCAGAGCTGCTGAGTTCGCTGCTCTCCAGGAGGCCGCGGCAAATTCGCTCGGCCTGCTGGAGATTGCCGAGGTTGTATTCGACGCGCGCGCGCGTGAGGTTACGCTGCGCCAGCTTGACGGGTAGCTCCTGCTCGATGTGGTTATACTTGCCCGTAGCGTCGATCGCCTTAAACTCGTCCAGAAGTTCGCGCGTACGCTCGAACTTCTCTCGTTTGAATTCGGCCGGGATCAGGCTGAGTAGTTCGTCGCGCCGGGACAGGGCTTTCTCGGAGCGTCTCTGCAGGTTAAGGATGTCGGAGATGAGCTTTCGCCCGGTTTCGCCCTTGGGTTGAAAGGG
The DNA here is from genome assembly GCA_027623315.1 of Verrucomicrobiota bacterium. GTDB lineage: Bacteria > Verrucomicrobiota > Kiritimatiellia > CAJWTS01 > CAJWTS01 > JAQBYD01. The sequence continues at coordinate 54,754 of JAQBYD010000002.1, forward strand.
GACCTGTCCGGCTTCCTCCCGTAGGAGATGGAACTTGGCCTCTCGTTCATAGGTCTTCAGGCGGTCGTACAAGCGCGCTGCTTCCTCGAATGTCTTGGCATCATTTCCGCAGCCTCCGCAGTACTGCACGCCGATGCGGGTCTCGGCCCCGCATTCCCCGCAGATCTCGTGACCGTCCCATCCGCAGTCTACGCAGAAGCGACGCGAGAGCGGGTTGATCGCGTGGCACCATTTACACCACCAGGTTCCACGGTCGCGGCGATCGGGGACGATGATGCCGGAGTGGAAAAGGGATTCTTCAAAGTCCGCTACCTTGCTCCAGCGCTTAGTCACGTCGCTTTCAAGAGCCTTGAGAATGCACGGCCGCAGCGGATCCGGTACGCGGTTCTCGCGAAAGAATCTCGGATTCTCACCCGTCAGGCAAAAGTAGAGCACGCCACCCAGGCTGTAGATGTCGGCGCGCTCATCGACGGAGCTCGCGTCGGACTCCTGTTCGGGCGCGCTGTAGCCCAGCGACACCATTTTCGTACCGGTCGCGGTGAGTTCATCGCCCGATCCGAGTCGACGCCGTGCGAGGCCAAAATCGACGATCTTGGGTTCCTCATTTTCGGTTAGAAGGACATTGGAAGGCTTCAGATCGCGATGGATCACACCCCGGTCGTGGGCATAGCGAAGGGCGTTGCAGAGTTTGATCATGATGCCGATGGCGTCTTCGACCGGCATCGGCCCGTCGGCGCGGACCTTCGCCTCAAGCGTCAGCGGCGGCCCGGGCAAATCCGTTCCGGGGTCCGTGCCGGGCCCGGGACCCGGCACGTATTCCATCGCGATGTAGGGGCCCGTGCGGTCCTCGGCCAATGCATAGACGTGCACAATATGATTGTGATTCAGGGCGGCGATGGATTTGGCCTCCCTGAAGAAGCGCTCCTTCATGACTCTATTGGCCCAGAACTGTTTGCTGAGTCGTTTGAGAGCGACATAACGGCCGAGTTTGCGGTCACGCGCGAGGTACACGACGCCCATCCCGCCCGCGGCTATCTCGTGGACGACATCGTACTGGTCCGGGTTGCTCAGCACCTCTTCGTGCGGGATGATGACGGTCTTGCGTTGAATAGACGCGAAGCTGGGCTCGGGAGTGTCGGCTGCGTCGCTCATGGCATCGTCGCCTCTACGGTGATCGCAATGCCGCCGCGCGCGTTGAATTCGCCGGTGACGCGACCTTCGCGGGGGGCGATGGCCTTCGTGACATCGCTCGCGATCCGATTCACGACGGCTTCATGAAAGATGCCTTGGTTCCGAAAGGAGAAGAGGTAAAGCTTCAGCGCCTTGCTCTCCACGCATAGCTTGTCGGGGATATACTCGATCGTGATATGGCCGAAATCGGGTTGGCCGGTAATGGGGCAGAGCGCGGTGAATTCGGGACATTCGAGCCGGACCCAGTAATCGCGTTCGGGATAGGCGTTCTCAAACGACTCCAACGCAGCCTCTTCGGGCGAAGTCGGGTAGCGCGTATGTCCTTCGCGCAGAATATTGAGGTCGGTGTCCATATGCTCAGAGGCTGGCGTGATGACTTTGACGTCGTGAGTTCTCCGCCTGGATAGGCCGGAAATCGATTTCGATCCTCGGACTCTATCACAATTGGCGAAAGAAAATAATCTGAACGTACCGCGAGTGTCAAAATCAGACTGATTCATGGGGCTTGTGAAATCTCTGGAAATGGGCATATAATCTCCGAATACGTTGGGGATTTTATCGAATCCTGCAGCGGGGCATGTGTTGAGATATTGTACAGGCGTATTGGCCGTGGCCGCCTTGGCCCTGGCCGGATGCTCACACGTTCGCCCACCTGGTGGTGTGGCCGCACGTAGGGATTCCGTCGTTACGACGGGATACTGTAAGTGCGAGTCGTGCTGCGGGTGGACGCGTAACTGGCTGGGCCGGCCGGTATTTGCCTATGGTCCGAGCCGCGGTAAAGTGAAGCGCGTTGGCGTTACCTCCAACGGTAGCCACGCGCGCGTCGGGACCATCGCCGCGGACACAGGGGTCTTTCCCTTCGGAACCATCATCTACGTGCCCGGGTACGGATACGGGAAGGTGGAGGATCGCGGTGGCGACATTAAGGGCAAGCACATCGATCTCTATTTCCGCTCGCATGGCCAGGCGCAGGAGTGGGGACGCCGGGTGAAGGACATCAAGATCTGGCCGCCCGGCGAAGCCAATGGCGTCATCAAAGCCGGGCTGTAGTCCTACGGCATGGGCCCGCGCGCCGACGCTCAAGGGTTAGTCGCCCTGCTTCCGCATTCCAAGCGGCGGCCCCAGGACCTCGCGCAGGATGACGGCGTTGCGAACGCTCTCCGCAGTATCGAGATGCCTTCGTAGCCAGCGCCTTGCCGGTTGAGACCGGCGCGACGCGACGGGTCGCATGCTTTCCTGGGCAAGGGGGTCCCGCGCTTCCGCCGCGGACCTTGGCGCTGCAACCGTGCGCTCTACTCGGTCATAGGCGGACGGTGCGGCTTGATCTCGCGGTGTCGCGGCAACGACACGTATCGGCGGCGGGGGCGGCGGCACCACGCGCAGCGGCGCTTCCATTTCCTCCTCCTCCTCAAACACGGGCGGAGGTCCGGGCGCCTGCTGCCCGGCGGCCCCGGAGAGGCCCTGCAGGAATCGCCGGAGCTGTTCCTCCGGATCTCCCGATGGAGCCGGCTCCTGCGGCATCATCGGATCCGAGCGTCCCGGCCGCTGCCCCTTCTTCGCGACCTTCATCATGGAAGACACGATCCAGATAATCACGGCCACGACCGGGATGATCCCATCAAGAATATCCAGACGGAAGTCGCTCATGATCTCATGACCTCAGGATCCACAGGGCCGGGTCTACCTATTCGCCGTCTTCTTCGTCGGCCGGCGATCCGGCGATGGTGTTGCGCATCGAGGTGTCCGACTCAATGTTCTGCATGCGGTAGTAATCCATCACGCCGAGGTTGCCCTCGCGAAACGCCTGTGCCATGGCGCGCGGCACCTCCGCACGGGCCTCCATGACCTTCGCGCGCATTTCCTGGACCCGCGCGACCATCTCCTGCTCCTCCGCGATGGCCATGGCGCGTCGGCCTTCCGCTTCCGCCTGGCGCATCTTCTTGTCCGCCTCGGCACGCTCGGTCTCAAGCAGGGCGCCGACGTTGGCCACGGCGCTGACGCCGGCCACACTGATATCGGCGATATCGATCGAAACGATCTCGAATCCGGTCTGGGCGTCCAGGCCGCTGTCCAGCACGCGCCGGCTGATGTGGTCGGGATTCTCCAGCACGTGCTTGTAGGTGGGAGACGAACCGATTGCGCTGACGATTCCCTGCCCCACGCGGGCGATAATGGTCTCTTCGCCGGCGCCGCCGACGAGGCGCTCGAGATTGGCCCGCACCGTGACGCGTGCCTTGACCAGCAATCGAATACCGTCCTTGGCCACGGCATCCAGCATGCCGCCCGTGCTGGGCGCTGCGAGCGGGCAGTCGATCACCTTGGGATTCACACTGGTGCGCACGGCGTCCATGACGTCACGACCGGCCAGGTCGATCGCCGCGGCACGCTGGAAGTTCAGATCGATCTTGGCCTTGTCCGCCGCGATCAACGCGTTCACAACGTTGATTACGTCGCCCCCGGCGAGATAGTGGGCTTCGAGGGAATCGGTATCGAGTTGGAGACCCGCTTTAAGGAGACGAATACGAGCGTCGACGATTAGCGTGGGTGGTACACGCCGCAACTTCATGCCGATCAGGGCGAGGATCGAGACTCTCGCGCCGGACATCAGGGCGCGAACCCAGACACTCAGGAAGTAGAGAAAGATGAAAAGAAAGACGATCGCGATAATCGCGAGAATGGCGATGACGACAGTGGCGGCGTTCATGGGCGTTACTCCTCTATACAGTTATACTTTTCTAACGACGATTCGGTTTCCTTCGATCTGCACGACGCGGATGGTCTGATCCTTGCCCAGCATGGCGCCCTCGGTGACGACGTCAACTTTACGTCCACCGATTGACGCGAAGCCGGCCGGCCGGCACGGGGTAAGCGTTTTGCCTTCCTGGTCGATCAGCTCTGCGAGATTTGACTCGGTTGCATCAAAATCGGCGCCATCGGTCTCAAGGGTCATCTGCCTTCCAAAGCGTGTCTTCGGAAAGTACTTGGCCCAGTGAAAGATGGAGACCAGAAGCAGAAAGATGAGACCGATAGATATATACGGTCCGAATGAGGGAAAGGCGAAATTGGATACGATCATGGCGCCAATCAGAGAGCTTATACCGATCACGCCCAGGATCCCGCCGGGCACGAAGATCTCGGCGCCGGTCAAAAGCAATCCCGTGATCAGGAGAATATAGAAAAGTTCAATCATGCCTCTGTGCTCTCCACGACGACCCGGTTACCGCGAACGTCGACAATACGTATCGGCGAATCGGAATCGATAAACTCACCTCGTGACACGACGCTCATGCGCTTCCCATCGAATTCCCCCGATCCCGCAGGGCGCAGCGGTGTCACTGCCGTACCGACCCATCCGATGCAATCATCCGACGTCCCCGTGGCGTCAAACCCAGCCTTCACGCTGGTCGAGGCGGTCAGCACGAGGTGCCGGAACATCTGCGTCTCCGGGAGGAATCGGGCGAGTATCATGGCCGAAAACGTGGATAAAATCAGGGAAGAGCCCAGGTGTAGAAACGAGATTTGAATGTCGGGTAGCGTCGGAAACGCCGGCAGCCCCGGAACGTTATTCGGAATGTGCGGAACCATGGCCATCAGCAGGGCCGTGAGCATGAGGAAGAACCCGGCGATTCCCGTGATGCCGAACCCGGGTATGACGAATATCTCAAGAGCGAGAAGAAGCAGCCCGATCATGAAGGCGAGGATCTCGCCCGAGCCCGCGACCCCGGCAATAGAATTGGCCCAGAACCAGACCGCCACAAGAAAAAGACCGAGTATTCCGAAAATCCCGAATCCGGGCGTCTTGAACTCGATATAGATGCCGAGCAATCCGCCGCCGATGAAGATCGCCGAAAACATCTGGATCCAGCGCGCCATCTTCTCCGCCGGGGATACCTCGAGGTGAATCGCGGTTGCGTCGCTGTAACCCAGCACGGAAATGAGTTCATCCAGATCCTTGACGGTACCCCTCGAAAGCAGCATGCGCGGCGGATCATCCACCAGCTGTTCCGCTTCGGTGTTGGTCAGCGTGAGAAGTTCGCCTTGCTTGGAAATTACCTTGTCTCCGATCTTGTACTCCGACTCACGGCGAATCATCGCCTCGATCACGTTAACATCGTGCCCCTTGGCCTCGGCGGCGGAGCGGACCACGGCGGAGAGTGCAGAAACCATCTTCTCGTTCATGGTCTCAGGCATTTCCTGCGTACCGCCCGTCGGGGACATCATCACCGGCGCGGCCGCACCGATCTGGCTCAGTGGTGCCATGTAGATATCGTCGGTGCAAACACTAATGAAGGCGCCGGCGGACATGGCCCACTTGTTGACAAATGTGCATGTCTGGATTTCTTCGCCCGCCGCGATCAACGCGGTCATAATCTGACGAGTCGCCTGCACGCTGCCACCAGGTGTATCCATATCCAGAATCAGCAGCGAGGCCTCGTGTTCTTTGGCTTCTTCGATTCCGCGGCGAATGGTATAGACCAGACTCTGATTGATCTGCACGTCGATCCGAATCACGTACACGGTTCGGCCGGCGGAACTCCCGGGCGGAGTGACGGACGTCTCCGCTGCTATGACGGAAGTCTCCGCGGGCGTCACGGATGACTCCTCGGGTGTGACGGATGACTCCGCGGGCGTCACGGATTCCTCGGCTTGCAGCCACGACGCCGCGAGCAGCGCCAGGAGCGCCAGGAGTGTAAAGATTAGTGAGGTCGTCTTCATGGCTACCAGGTGCGGGATAGCCGCACATTCATTCCATTATGCAGATGCCCGCGAATCGTGCGATTACAAACTGCGGCGAATGATGGAATCAGGGCGCGCTCTTGAGACCCAGTAGGCGGTTCACCGCGTCCGTATCGAGGAGGCCGTCGCCGTGCTTGTCCGCCGAGAGCGTCCCCGAATCGGTCGTCAACGCTCCCAGCAGGGCGTCCAGGGCCTCCTCGCCGGTCGCCTCGGGGTGCTGGGTCAAGTAGCGGGCTAGAATGCCGGCCGTGTAGGCGCTGGCGATGGACGTACCCGCATACTGCCCCGGATCGCCCTCGTACCCGATCGGCATCTCGGCGGTGCCGGGCGCGGTCAGGGTGATGAAGGAGCCGTAGTTGGATTGTGCCCAGATGGAGCCGTCGGGGTTGCCCGCCGCGACAGCGATGACGCCGTCGAATCCAGCCGGATAGACCGGTTGGCCGATGGGATCGTTCCCAGCCGCGGCGACCATGATCACGTCTTCGGCTTTAGCATACGCGATGACGTCCTTGAGGAAATCGCTATCCGTGGTTGAGTACCAGCTCATGTTCAAGACGCGCGCACCGTTTTCTACCGCAATGCCGACGCTCCGGATCAATTCAAAATTGGAGGTGGTGCCGTCGTCGCCGAAGGCCCGGATGGCAACAATCGGAACGCCCTGCGCGCCGGATGCAGCGACACCCGTCGGCAGAACTACCCCCGCAGCGATCAACGCCATCTGCGTGCCGTGGCCGACCGGGTCGGTCATGTTGGTGGACATGCTCGTGACGTCGTATGCGGCCAGCACCAACGCGTCGAGTCCAGGCATGGACAGCAGGCCGGAATCCAGTACGGCGACGGGAATCGCACCGTTTGGTGGCGCTTCGGTTTCGGACGCTTCGCCGGCGACTGGAAGCAGTGAGGTCGCATCATAGGTCGATTCGGGAATCGGAATCGTGTAATTCGGCTCCGCCGCGGCGACTCTCGCGTCGCCGGCCAGCTTCTCGGCAAGTGCCGGAATGTCCTGATCCTCGGACAAGCGGATGCGGTAGATGCCCAGCGCCGGAATGCTCCCCACCACCTGGCCGCCAACTTCGCGCAGGAGTCGCTGGGCGTCCTCCAGTGAGACGCCCGGCTTGAGCCTGAGCAGAATCTCGCGTTTCAGGTATCCCGCTGATGAATTTTCGCCGGCTTTAGGCGCGTCGCCACGGAGTTCGGCTCCAATGGCTTGTGTCTGGGTGCGGTGACCCGGACGATAGACGTGAATCTCGGAGAGACGCTGCAGATTGCCAAGCGGGCCTTCGATCTTCTCCCACCTTGCGGAGTAGTTCACATCGTCGAAGAGATGATCGAGCGCCTTCGCCAGGTCCTTGTCCTTAAAGGCCGCGGTGATCTTGACGTCGATCGCCGGGTCAAGGCGGGCATCGACTCCCATCGCGGCGAAAAGGGTCAGGATCTCGAGAACCGACGCATTTTTCGCATCCACCGACAAGCGATCGCCGCGGAGGTCGAACGCGATGGCAGCGCCCCCAGCGGGCGATGCCGCGAGCAGGAGCGTCAGGAGTAGACTCGAGAAGATGCGCATGACGGATACCCGGGTGCGGTGGAGACTATCCCCGTGACGCTTCAGGCCGGCAGTGGAACCAGGTCACGGCAGCGCACCGGGGCGCCGCTGCGGATGGACTCGTTGGCAGAGATGCCGAGCAGGATCGATGCGGCTCCGTCGATGTGGCCGGCTGCGCGGTGGCGGGGATCCGGGGGAGGATTCCGGGCGAAGACGTCCGCGAGCAGGATCGGATCTCCTCCACCATGACCACCCTCTGCTTTCGGAATCTCCACGTCATAGGGGGTCTTGAACATGGGGAAGACGGTGATCGCGTGACCCGCGCCGACCGCCTGCGCCGCCGCAAGCTCTTCATCGCCCTGACCTGCGATAATGTGTGAACCATGTTTCTCGTAGATCTCGAGCCGGCCCTTGTCTCCGGTGATCCAGGCGTGGAACCCCTCCCACGGAGCGTAGGCGACCAGCGACCGGGTCATGCCCGTGTTTCTTCTTCAGGTGATCGTTGTAGAAAGCCATGCGGATCTCGTTGGGATCGCACAGACCGACGAGTTCGCAATCCTGGGCATGCGGACCGACGATGGCATCTATAAAACTGACGGCGCGTCCTCCGGTACCGACAACGACATATCGTTTTTTGCCCATCAGTAGTATCCTCCAAATCGGGGCACTATGCGTATCCTGCAGTCAAGAGGCAATAAGGGATTCAGCTATCCGTAACCTCCCGATTCTGACCGCGTCATTCGTGCGCAGCAAATCTTCGTGCGCCGCTTCAGACTTCGTCCCGCTAGATCTTCACGAGTTGGTCACCGACACGTACCGTGCCGGGCTGGACGATCCGGACATAGATGCCGCGCAGATGCAGACGCTTTCCCTGGTCGGAATTCACGAACTGTACGGCCTCACGACCATAGCGCGCTGTGAACTTGCGGCAGCCGTTGTGGGGTTGATCGGTGACCTGCACGATGACATCTCCGATCGAAAGGCGCTGACCGACGGAAAGGTTCTCCGAACTCAGGTTGAGATCCACGTACAGGTTATCGCCGGCAAGCGACCAGCGCTCACGTCCCTGCGCAATCAGATCGATCAGGCGGCTATTGATCACGGCCACCTGGACATCTGGGTGTGAACGCCCGTCGTCGAGGTGAAGGTGGCAGTCGGCGGTCCAGCGATCCCCGTGGACTCCTTCCGCCGCGCTCAATTCACACTCCTCCAATTCGACACGCGCGTCCACGGCGGGCCGAATCGCAATCATTTCGAGGGCTCCGTCGTCGGAGGGGCTCTCGAGGATACGCGCAAGTCCCGCCTTGAGCTGCTCAAGTGTCAAATGCTCATTCATCACGTTAGACCTCCCTCGGTAAATTCATCCTAATGGTGATCTTGCACGAACGTCCTGTCAGGGGCCGCGAGTTCTACGTTGATCCTTTCTTCGCGATCATCGCACGGGCCATGGCGATGCCCTGCTCGACCGTGGTGATCTTGCCCTCCAGTTGGGCTTCGAAGCACGCATCGAGAAGCGGCGCGAAGTGCGGACCCGGATCCAAGCCGAGTTCGATCAGGTGACGGCCCAGCACGATCGGTCGCGGCGCGGAGGTCTCGACCTCCAGGGCACGCGCGCGCTCGAGCAGCCAGTCTCCCGCCGGAAATCCATCGAATACCTTGGGGGGACGCCCCTGGGTATCGGCGCGCGCGACACGTACCAGCCGATCAAGCCGTCCCACCTTACCGGCAAGGCGACGAATGGCCGTGTCGCCTGCCCCCTGCTCGTACAAGTCCCGCGGCCGATGATGCGCCAGTACGAGTACCACGACGTCTTCGACCAGATCTCTCTGCCTGGTCAAGCGATCGAGGAAGGTGCGCGTTGGGCCCTCACCGACCATGTCATGCCGCCGCGAGCGGATACGCCCGTCCTCGAAGTGAGTGGTGGCCGGTTTGCCGAGGTCGTGGCACATCGCGGCGAGTCCGACCACTAGATCCTCCCACTCATCGTTCAGGCGTTCCGAGGCGAATGCGTCCATGACGTGACCGGTGTGAGTCCATACGTCCCCCTCGGGGTGCCACTCCGCTTCTTGCGGCGTATCGATCAGGGCCTCCAACTCGGGAAAGTAGCGAATCCATCCGCACGCGCGAAGGAACTGGAGTCCCAGGGACGGTTTCGCCGAAACGCAGATCAGCTTTTTCCATTCCTCGTAGACGCGCTCCATGGGGAGCCCCTCAAACTCAATCGTGCGGCAAAGCTCGATGGTCTCGGCGGCCACGCTGAACCCGAAGCGCGCGGTGAATTGCATGGCACGCAGGACGCGCAGGGGATCTTCACAGAATTGGTCCGAGACGTGTCTCAGGATTTTCTGCTCGAGATCAGCCATGCCGCCGCAGGGGTCGATCAACTCGTCCTCGAGGGAATCGTATGAGATCGCGTTGACAGTGAAATCGCGCCGCGCCGCGGCTTCTTCAAGGCTGAGGTCCGGATCGGAGCGCACGTTGAAGCCCTTATGTCCAAAGCCCACCTTGGACTCTTTGCGTGCGACCGCGACATCGATGGGAAGGTGGTGCAATTTGAGCACTCCGAAGGCCTTGCCCACGATTTCGACCCGGTAGCGCTCGAGCAGGATCTGCTGCAGGCGGTCGGGTGCGATGCCGAAGACTTCGATGTCAATGTCATTGGCCGGGAGGCCGAGCGCCATATCGCGCACGCAGCCGCCCACGAGCAGGGCCCGGCCACCGGCGTCTCGGATCGAGCGGCATATCCACTCCTGGGCCTCGCGCACCCGGGAATCTGGAATCATGAGCTGCATGCGCACGAGTCTTACGCGTTGAGGTCCCGGTGTCGAGTCTGAGTCGCGCTTGACAGGCGCGCGGGATCGACGGATTCTCTATCTCATCGTTATTGGGCGTGGCTGTAGCACTGCAAATGCATAGGAGGCTTGGGATGAGCTGTACGATAGATCCGATTTCGTTCCGGGGGCGGCCGGCGATCGCAATCACGAATGGCGTCGTGGAACTCGTCGTCTTGACCGGGGGCGGGCACCTCGCAGCGTTCAAGATGGTCGAGCAGGGGATCAACGTCCTCTGGGAACCACACTGGTCAACCATCGAACCGAGCATGCGCAATCTCGGCATCCCGGGCGAGTTCGACGACTCGCTCGAGAGCAAACTCCTCTCGAGCCTTCTGGGGCACAACCTGTGCCTCGACGTGTTCGGTGAGCAGAGCCAGGGCGAGTCCGATGCCGGCCTGACCTTTCACGGTGAAGCTGGAATGGTCACCTGGGAAGTGGATTCGGCCGAGGTCTCCTCGTCGAGCGCAACGCTGACCCTCACGGCGTTCCTTCGACAGAGCGCCCTTGAAGTCTCCAGGATGATCACCTTGAAGGCCGGTGAAGCCTCGCTGCGTGTACGGGAATCGGTTCGCAACCTCGTAGGGTTTGAAAGAGTCTACGGCTGCGCCGAGCACGCCACGCTTGGGGAGTCTTTCCTGAAGGATAGTCCGGCGCTGTTCGCGTGCAATGCCGACAAGGGAATCACCTGGCCGACCGGCGCTGAGCTGTCAACGCTGTCCGCTAACACCGAGTTCGACTATCCCGATCTTCCGCTCGCGGCCGGCGGCACGACCGACTGGCGCTCCTACCCGCGCGCCTACGAGGAGGGGAACCTGTTCACCATGCGCATCCGCCCCGGCGATTCCTCCGGCTGGTTCACCGCTGTCCAGAATAGGCTCAAGCTCGGCGTCTACTACGTGTGGGAGCGCGAAGCCTTTCCCTGGTTGATGACCTGGGAGGAGGCCTACAATCGGAAAGCCCTGCCATGGGGCCAGGGCGAGTTGACGCGCGGCATGGAGTTCTCATCCTACCCCTTCGCGCTCAGCCGGCGCGACAATGTCGCCATCGGAGAACTGCTCGGCGTCCCGGCTTTCCAGTGGCTGGATGCGCACGAGACGCGCAGCACCGAATTCACGATGGGCCTATTCCCCACGGATGACGACGTCACCGAGGCTCCACCGGCGTCAGAATTCTGCGCGCTGTAAATTCGTGGGCACCAACTCTTCGTCCAGCGGTTCAACTTTCTTCCCACTACATTCGAGTCAGTCGTGCGATTCGTGGTTTCCCCTGCTGATTCGCACGAAGATACGATCGGCGCCGAGATTTCTCAGGCCAATGCCCAGTAACAGGCGACCGATCGCGTTGTCGGCAGTGCACTCGATATCGAGAATATCGATTCCCTCCTGTCGGCATAGCTCGACGAAGTCCTTCAACGTGGCAAGGTGAATGTTCGGCGTATTGTGCCACTCGAACGGCAGGCTCTTCGATATCGGCATGCGACCCATCACTCCGAGGTAGAGGCGGTGTGACCATCGACCAAAGTTGGGGAACGTCACGATTCCCTCCTTGGCCACGCGCAGCATCTCGCGCAATACGTGACGAGGCCGATGCACCACCTGCAGCGTCTGGCTCAGGATCGCGTAGTCGTATGCCTGGTCTGCGACCATCGCCAACCCTTCATCCACGTCGCACTGGATCGCCTTGCGGCCACGCTCGACGACATTGATGATGTTCTTGAGATCGATGTCGACGCCGAGCGCGTCCACGCCATGCTCGCGCACGAGGTGGTGGATCAGGGCGCCATCTCCACAACCGAGATCGATCACTCGCGAGCCGGGCGCGATGAACCCGGCGATAAACTCGTGGTTCTCCGCTTCCGAATCCGATGGCACGTGCGGCGAAGCCGCGGAGTCGTTGTCTTCCGAGTCGGCGCCGAGGAACGTGCTCACCACGTCCGCCAGGTGCTCAATGTCGACCAGGAACGCGTCGTGGCCGTATGGCGCCTGCAGGATGCAATAGGAGATCCGCCGGCCGCCTTTAAGAAGTGCGGTCGATAACTCGATGGATTGCTCGGGTGGAAAGAGCCAGTCCGAGCTCAATGCGACGACCAGGAATCGAGACTTCACCTGGTTCATCGCCGCCTCGACCGTCCCGTACTGCTCCTCCACATCGTAGGAATCCATCGCATTCGTGATGCGCAGATAGGAGTTGGCGTCGAAACGGTCGACGAATTTGTTTCCCTGGTACTCCAGGTAGCTCTCCACCTGGAAGCGGCTGTCGTCTTCGCGGCGTTCGCGGCCGAACTTGGAGGTCATGACCTCGGGTGAGAGATAGGTGATGTGGCCGATCATGCGCGCCTGCGCCAGGCCGGGCCCGGGCCGCTGAGCGGAGTCATAGTAGTCTCCGCCTTGCCAGTCCGGGTCGGACTCAATCGCATTGCGCCCCACGATATCAAAGGCCAGCGCCTGCGCAGACAAACGCATCGTCGATGCGATGCATACGCAGCGTTCAACCATCTCGCCGTATCGAATTCCCCACTCGAGGGCCTGCATTCCGCCCATGGAGCCCCCGATCACGGCGCGCAGGGATGTAATGCCGAGATGCAGCAGAAGCAGGCGGTGCACGTCCACAATATCGCCGACGGTGATCTCCGGGAAGGTGGAGCCATAAGCCTTGCCGGTGTCGGGGTCCGTCGAGCCGGGGCCTGTCGTGCCCTTGCAGCCCCCGAGGATATTGGCGCACACCACGAAGTAGCGATTGGTGTCCAGACCGCGGCCCGGACCAATCATATCGTCCCACCAGCCCGGTGACTTGTCGTCCGCATGATGCCGCCCCGCGGCATGCGCATCCCCGGTCAAAGCGTGGCATACGAAAATGACGTTATCTTTGGCCTCCGACAGCTCGCCGTAGCTTTCGTACGCCACGCACAGATCTTTGAGTGCCCGGCCACACTCCAGCAGAAGACCCTCGGCCGGCAGGGCGATCTCAACGCTGTGGGCCTCTACGACGCCGACCCCCTGGTTGTCCGTGGATTGTGCAGTCACGCTACGTCACTCCAAATTCAGTCAAAATTCGTTATCGGGGGAGTGTATCGCGACGCGATACGGAATCCAGCATGGAGTTAGCCGCTGAATACAGACAGAGATAGAACCGCGGTCTCTCCTCTCCGGATATTCGTGCAGATTCGCGTGATTCGTGGGCCCAAAATTTGGGGAAGATCCAGGCTAGAACAACGACTCAAACGGCATCATCGACAGGTAGCGCTCGCCGGAATCGGGCAGAATCACCACGATGGTCTTGCCTTGGAACTCGGCCTCCTTCGCCAGGCGCGCGGCGACAGCGACGGCCGCGCCACACGAGATGCCCGACAGGATGCCTTCCTCGCGAGACAGGCGCTCGGCATACTCGAAGGCTTCTTCGTTCGAGATCTTCTCGACGCGGTCAACCATGCCCAGGTCCAGGGTGCCGGGAATAAAGCCCGCCCCAATGCCCTGAATCGAATGCGACTGCGGCTCCAACGGCTTGCCCGCGAGGGTCTGCGAAATGACGGGCGAGTTCTCCGGTTCCACCGCGACCGATATCAGCGGATGATTCTGGATCTCCTTGATATAGCGCGAGACGCCGCTGATCGTTCCCCCGGTCCCAACACCCGAGACGAGTGCGTCGATCTTTCCATCCGCGTCCTTCCAGATCTCGGGACCGGTCGTCTTAACGTGGATCGCGGGATTCGCCGGATTCTCAAACTGGTGCGGCATGAAGTAGCGGCCCGGGTTTTCTTCCACGAGTTCCAGCGCCTTGTCGATCGCGCCGGTCATGCCCAGTGAGCCCTCGGTAAGAATGATCTCCGCACCCAGCGCTTCCAGAATCTTGCGGCGCTCGATAGACATGGTATGCGGCATCGTAATCGCGACCTTGTAACCGCGCGCCGCGCCCACAAACGCCAGCGCAATGCCGGTGTTTCCGCTTGTCGGCTCAATGATCTCCATGCCGGGCTTGAGCTTCCCGCTCTCTTCGCCGTCCCATACCATGGCGGCCCCGATGCGGCACTTGACTGAGTAGGCCGGATTGCGCCCTTCAATCTTGGCCAGCACAAGCGCATCGCTCTGGCCAATGATCTTGTTGAGTTTCACCAACGGCGTGTTGCCGATGGAAAGGGAGTTGTCTTCGAAATATGCCATTGCTCGTTACCTTTCAAGAGCTCCGCGCAGGTCGGCGCTCAATTTACCACGTTTTTTGGACCACGAAGTTTCACGAATGGGTTCTGTGTCATTTGCAGGCTCAGTCTTCGATGACGATCTGAATCTGGCGCGGGATACCATCCTCCACATCATAGCCGCACAGGGACTCGTCATCCGCGACAGCGAGCGACGTGATCATGTAGGCCACGTCCGGCGTGTAGGCCAGCCGCAGATCCTCCTCGGACATGCGCGCCGCTGTCGCCGGATGACTGTGCCACACCGCCAGCATGTGCAGGCGATCCGTACGCATCGCCTTGATCGCGGCAAACTGCTCCGCGGGCACCATCGTGAAATGATCCGCCGAGGCGTCGGCATTGGTCATCGGGAAGACCCGCTCAATGCGATTGCCTGTCCCGGCCAGCAGGGCGCAGACCTCAAGGGGGGCACCGGCTTCGGCCACCCCCTTCAACTCCTCAACCATGGCCCGCGGAATATGAAGGACTCTGCTCATCGCGCCGAGAGGTCGCAAACGGCCTCTACCTCGTCATGCAGTTCGGTAATCGTGGGATCGCTGCCGCACAGGGGGCAACGCTCCTGACGCTTCACCTTGATCTCGCGGAACGTCATGTTCAATGCGGTGTAGGTCAGCAGGCGATTGGTCAGCAGGCCTCCAGTGCCGAGGATGTACTTGATCGCCTCCGTGGCCTGGATGGTGCCCACGACCCCGGCGAGCACGCCCAGGACGCCGGCTTGCGAGCAGGAGGGGACCGAATTCGTAGGCGGCGGCTTCACAAATACGCACCGATAGCACGCGCTCTCGTTCGGAACGACGGTCATGGTCTGGCCATCGAATCGGAGAATGCCGGCGTGCGAATAAGCCTTACCCGCGAGATGGCAGGCGTCGGCGACGAGAAATTTTGTCGGGAAGTTGTCCGCGCCGTCGATCACGAAGTCGTAATCAGCGATCAGGTCAAGCGCATTGTCGGCCATCATGCGCGTATGGTAGGTCCGCACGTTCACGTCAGGATTGATGTCGCGCATTGCATTCGCTGCCGATTCGACCTTGGGCTTGCCCAGGTCTTCGGTGGTGTGCGCGATCTGCCGTTGCAGGTTGCTCAGATCCACGACGTCGCCGTCGATCACGCCGATCGTGCCGACGCCCGCCGCCGCCAGGTAGAGCCCGGCTGGCGAGCCCAATCCGCCGGCGCCAACCAGAAGCACTTTGCCGCCCAGTAGCTTTTCCTGACCCTCGCCACCCACCTCGGAGAGGATGATGTGGCGCGAGTAGCGTTCAATTTGATCTTCTGTCAGGGCCATGAGCTCCTCAGGCGCCGCCGCCCATGAAGTAGAGTAGTTCTAACGTGTCACCGTCATTCAGCGTGGTGTTGTCGAATTTATCGCGATCAAGAATCTCGCCGTTAAGCTCGACGGACACCATGTCCGGCATCTTGACCTCCTGAACCTTCAGGAGTTCGGTGACGTTGATGCCGTCGCCCACATCGACGGATTCGCCATTTACGGTCAACTTCATTTCGATCGTTCCTTTCTTACATCTTGTTCAAGCTGTCGTCAAAGTCCGCCTTGATATCGTCAATGTGCTCAATGCCCACCGATACCCTGACCAGGTCCGGCGTGACTCCCATCTGGATCTGCTGCTCCTTCGTGGCCTCGCGGCAGATCGTAGACGCCGGATGTATGACGAGCGTCTTTACGTCGCCGAGGTTGGCCAGAATCTGCGCGCGCTTCAATCCATTCAGAAAGGTGAAAGACCGTTCGCGCGTCCCAAGGCGTAGCGTGAGCAGGGCCCCGTAGCGGCCACCAAACTGGCGCGTGGCCACGCCGTAATCCGGATGAGACTCCAGTCCGATGTAGCGCGTCTCTTCGACACGTGAGTCGGCACTGAGCCATTCGGCCATCGCCTGGGCATTTTCGCAGTGCTGCTGCATGCGGACACCGAGCGTTTCCACACCCGTCGTCATCAAGAATGCGTTGAAGGGGGAGAGGCAGGCCCCGAGGTCGCGGTGGATCTGCGAGCGCATGGCCGCCATGAACGCGAATTTACCGGCACGCTTTTGATAGTCGTGAATTCGCTCGGCACGCGCATGACTCCAATCGTACGACCCCGCGTCCACGATGATGCCGCCGATCGCATTGGCGCTCCCGTTGATAAACTTGGAGGTGGAATGCACCACGATATCCGCGCCAAGCGTGGCCGGCCGGAACAAGTAGGGCGTGGAGGTCGTATTGTCGACCACGAGGAGGACGCCGTGCTCCCTGGCAACCTTGGCAATATCGGCGATCGCGGGGACGTCCAGGCGCGGATTGCCGATCGTCTCGACGAAGATCAGGCGCGTCTTGTCCGTGATGGCCTGCCGGTACGCCTCGGGGTCGGTGGCCTCGACAAACTTCGTGGTGATGCCGTAGCGGGGCAGGGTGCGGTCGAAGAGTGAATAGGTGCCGCCGAAGATGCTGGCACCCGAAATGATTTCGTCGCCCGCTCCAGCCAGCGTCATCACGGTGGTCGAGATGGCGGCCATGCCGGATGCGCAGACGAGCGATGCCAGCCCGTTCTCAAGCTGGGTCATGCGCGCCTCGAACGCCGTGAGCGTCGGGTTGCTCAGCCGGCTGTAGACGTAACCGAACTCGCGACCCGCGAAGACGTTTTCGATCGACTCCGCCGATTCATAGGCAAACGCCGTACTGGCGAAGATCGGCGCCTGTGTGGCACCCGTGGTCTTCTCCGGTTCGTATCCCCCATGAATAAACTGGGTTTCGATATGGAGTTCTTTGTCGCTCATGATCTCTTCACTCAAGCCGGCTATAATCAGATCGCGTATTGCTGAATGACGTTCTTTTCCTTCAAGAGCTGGCACACCTGCTTGACCGCCTGTTTCGTGTCGGGGTTGGCGTCCAGCATTAGTGCCGACTCATATTTCCCAAACGAAGAATCACCCATATTCACGACGAGAACTTCGTTGGGTTGATTCAGCAGCTCGAGCGCCTCAACCTCGTAGTCATCCGCGTCCGTCACGGCCGTAATGAATATCTGTCCTGAATCGGTGAAGATTCGCGCAAGCTCGCCGAGGCGTCGAATATGCTCCATTCGAAACTCGGAGCCCACATCCGAATCCAATCCCGAGACCAGGTTCGCAGTCTGAAAATAGTACACCTTGAAGTTGGCGTAAAACAGCCTCTTCTCAAGGGCCCGCGCGAGCTCTTCCTTGCCGACTCCGACAGCGCCGGTCAAGACGACCATCTTGGCGCCGTGGTGGTAGATCGACGCGCGCTCCTGCGGGGCGATATCGCCGGTCCGCCACGAGAACTCGCGCGCCTGGATGTGCTCCTTGAGGGTCGAATCATCGGAGATGACGCTCTCGAGAATGATGCCGGCACCTGCGATTTCATGATTGTCCACGATCACCGCGCGCCCCGTCGGCGCAATCTCGTTTTCGAGGTCGAATGCCGTGGGTTTGGGCGTCTCGAGGATGCATTCAGCCACGTCATGCCGGTCGATCTGATTCTTGGTCGTGACGGTTGTCAGTTCGGATGCGTCCAGCACATGGATCACCTCCACCAGTTTGACCGGACTGCGCAGACCACCGACCTTCAGCTTGTAGGTCTTGCCCGTGACCATCGGGGCCTTGCCCATCCAGAAGAGGTTGACGCGCATGCGCGTCGATACATGCGGCTGTTGTTCGTCGGCGCGCACCATCAGTTCGCCGCGGTGCGCATAGATCTGTTCGGTTAGCGTGAAACCAACGACTTCGCCGGCAGATGCCGACGTCCGGTCCGGCGTATTGAAGAGTTCGATCGATTGGATCCGCGATCGCTTGCCCGACGGATGGAAGATCACCTCGTCGTCGACATTCAGCGTGCCCGTCGTGATGCGCCCGGCTACGAACCGTCGGTCGTCGCCCTGTTCGGTGAACTTGTAGATGTCCTGCACCGGGTAGCGGAACGGGAAGTCGACCAGGTCCTGCGGTTCGTCGAATCCGTCGATCTGATCCAGCACCGTGGGGCCGTCGTACCAGGGCATCGCCTCGGAGCGCCGCGCGATGTTGTCTCCATTGACGGCGCTGACGGGAATGTAGCTTACGGGTACCACGTTGATCTCGGTCAGGAAGTCCGTGTAGTCGGATTGGATCTGCTTGAAGTGATCTTCGCTGTGATCGACGAGGTCCATCTTGTTCACGATCACGCTGATCTGCCGGATGCCGAGCATGGAGACCATGAACCCGTGTCGCTTGGAGTTTTCCTGGATGCCCTCGCGGGCATCGATCACAATCGTGGCCGCCGCCGCTCGCGCAGCGCCGGTGATCATGTTCTTCAAGAACTCGATATGTCCCGGGGCGTCGATCAGAATGTATGGCCGCTTTTTCGTCCGGAAGAAGCAACGCGCCGTGTCGATCGTGATCCCCTGCGAACGCTCGTCCTTGAGCGCATCGAGCAGAAATGCGTATTCAAATGGCTTGGCGTTGCGGCGGCACATCTCGCGGACCTGGTCGAGCTTGCCCTTTGGCAGCGCATCGGTGTCGGCCAGCAGGCGTCCGATCACGGTGCTCTTTCCATGATCGACATGGCCGATCATGACAATGCTCATGGTTCGTTCCTGTTCGGGAACGACGGCCACGGGCGTGCTTTCCTGTTCAAGCGTGGTTGTCATTGTCGTGTTCTCACCTCGAGTACTCCCCGACTCTATCTCAATTCCAAAACTACCTTGCGCAGCCTCTGGAGTGCGGCGACCTGGCGCCGCTCTGGCTTCGCTCGCATCTTCACCTTGTTCTTGCCTTCAATCGTTGGTCGCGGACCTCTCTCGTTCCAGGGCTTAAACCAGTCGTACCCAGAGCGCCGTCAGGCCGGCGCACTCCAGGGAGTCGCTATCGCGACTCGTGTTGCTGAATCCTACATATATCCGTCGCGACGCAAGGTCTCCAATCCGCCTTCATCTTCTTTGTCCTGTGCGCGCCCGGAGCGTTCCGCAATGTTGGAGAACTTTCCGCCGCGCAACTCCTCGACAATCTCACTGACATTCGTGGCGGTGGAGTCCACGGGGGTCGTGCAGGGATAGCATCCCAGGGATCGGTAGCGCTTGCCTTCTCCCTGGTCGAAATAGAGGGGCGTAATCGGGATATTCTCGCGCTCAATGTATTCCCATATATTCAGTTCGGTCCAGTCCAGCAGGGGATGCACACGCACATGCGTGCCGGGCGCGAAGTCGGTCTTGTACTGGTCGAACAACTCGGGCGGTTGGTCCGAGACATCCCAGTCGTTCTCCTTGTCGCGCGGGGAGAAATAGCGCTCCTTGGAGCGACTGCCTTCCTCGTCCGCGCGGGCGCCGACGATGACGCCGGTGTACGGATCCTGGTTCTCGTCCGTGACGTATTTTTCGAGTTCATGGTCCAGGCGTTGGCGTGGCCACTCGCCCGACAGGGTATGCTTGAGCGCTTCGCTCTTGAGCGCCTTGCAGCACTCGAGGCGCGAGAGTTTGCCGGAGGGAAACGTGTCTCCGCGCGCCAGGGCTTTGGTGTTCTGTCCAACGATCATGTTCAGGTTCCATTCCAGCGCGAGGCGGTCGCGGTACTCGATCATCTCGGGAATCTTGAAACTGGTATCGATATGCACGAGCGGAATCGGGCAGTGCCCAAAGAAGGCCTTGCGCGTCAGCCAGAGCAATACCGTACTGTCCTTACCAATCGACCAGAGCATCACCAGGCTCTTGAACTCCCGGTACGCCTCGCGAAGCACATGGACACTCTGCGCTTCCAATCTCTCTAAATGATCCATCGCCATAACCCGTTCTCTTTACCGTTCTCTGCTATTCCAAGTTCGTAACGCAATCAATGTGTTTGGGCCCGCGAATCACACGAATGGCTGCAAGGGCTGTAGGCCTCTTTCACAACCGATGTCTACAGTAACCTCGTTCCGTGCAAAACCCATTCGCGTAAATTCGCGTGATTCGTGGGCACCAACTCTTCGCCCAGCGGTTCAAGCTTCTTCCCACTACATTCGAGTCATTCGTGGTTTCCTCTTCTCTAATGTCTAAGTTCTCTGCGCCTCCTCTGCGTCTCTGCGTGAGACCCAACGGACGACGAGCGCTCTGCGACTTTCGGGGAGCAATACTCTATATTCTGAAGTGCAGTCCGCATTCTTTCTGCTCCGGGTTTTCCCACCACCAGCGGCCGGCGCGGAGTTCTTCGCCTTCTTTGATCGCACGTGTGCAGGGCGCGCATCCGATCGAGGGATAGCCCGCGTCATGCAGTCGATTGTACGGGAGCTTGTGCTTGCGCACGTGATCCCATACCTCCGCATCCGACCACGTGGCCAGCGGATTCAACTTGATCATATTGCCATGTGCATCGTCAATCTCAACGACGGCGGTTTCAGTGCGCGTCACGCCCTGCGCACGTCGCTGTCCAGTGATCCATGCCCGCAGATCCTTCAAGGCGCGACCCAGCGGCTCGACCTTACGGATATGACAGCATTCGTGACGGTTCTCCACGCTCTCGCGAAAGGAATGCGTGCCCTTCTCGCGCACGAGCGTCTGCACGGCGTCATGCCGCGGAAAGAACCACTCGATCTCGACGTCAAGTTTGCGTGCGACCCGGTCGGCACATTCGTACGTCTCCTCGTTGAGGCGGCCCGTATCGAGCGCGAAGACGCGCACGTCATCGCGGATCTGCTTCATGAGGTGCAACGCGCAGAGATCCTCCAGGCTGAAGCTGCAGGCCAGCGCGACATCCGGGCTGTACTCGGACAGACCCCAGCGCAAGACGGCATCGGCATCGTCGCTACCTGTATAGGGCGACGCGCTGTCGGCTGCTTTCTGTACGGGCTGGCTCATATCATCCTTAAATCACGTAAGCGTCGGATTTCTTTCCAGAGCGTTCCTGAATGCGGCGGCACATTTCCTTAATCGTGAGTCCTTCGAGCGTATCGTGAACGTGCTCCTCGATTTCTTTCCACATCTCCGCAAAGGGGCAGTACTCACCGGCGGCATCACCGTTGTTGGGTAGGGCAGGCCGGCTCTCGGTGAGCCGCACGATCGCCCCGACGGTGATCTCGGCCGGGGACTGCTGCAAGAAGTAGCCTCCCTTGGGGCCGCGCCGACTTCCCACCACTCCGGCATTCTTCAGCGTAATCAAGATCTGCTCCAGAAATTTCACTGGGATTTCCTGCCTCCTGGCGATATGGGCGGTCGAGACCACACCCGCATCCCCATGCTGCGCCAAGTCCAGCACGGTCTTCAGTGCATATTCCGTTTTCTGCGATACACGCATAAACCCTAGTATTCCGATAAAATTAGTAGGGTATAGTAATCCGGCCTTTTCCACCTGTCCACACTAAAATTTGAGAGTATTCCGGCCTGAAACGGTAGTTGTACGGGGGTGTAGGCCCAATGCGGGAGGAGAGAAGATTGGACCAGCCTAGCGCTGCGCGTAGGCTGGTCCATTCCGAACTAACGAGGAACTGATGAGATTTATTCCTGTCCTTTGTATCGCGGTTCTTGCGGGTGCTTTTTATCACCCGGTGCGGGAGGCGGGGTTTGTTTACGACGATCTGCCCTACGTTGTTGAGAACCCGGCGGTGCTTTCGCCGACGCTTTCGAACGTCTTCATGGACACCTTTCCGCCCGGGCGTCCGGATAGCGGACTCTATAGGCCGCTCACGACCCTGAGCCTCGCCGTCGATCGGCTGCTCCCCTCGTTCGGCATGGAGCACGCCTTTGTTGCACATGCCCATAACGTGATGCTCCACGTTGCCGTCTGCGCTCTGCTCTACCTCCTGCTCACGCGGCTTACGGGTGGCGTGCCCGCGTTGATGGGCGCGGGTCTGTATGCCGTGCATCCCGTCCTGACCGAAAGCGTCGCATGGGTCAGCGGTCGATCCGAGATCCTTGTCGGGCTCTGCTGTCTGCTTGGGGTGGGGTGCATGATCTGGCCCGGAGTGCGCGACGCGTATCGTGCCGCGGGCCTTGCCTTGATCACCCTCTGCGCACTGCTGTGCAAAGAATCCGCGATCATGCTGCCATTCATCTGGTTGGCGGCCGCGCGTGTCTTGCGCAAGGAGTGCCTCCATCTCGATCGCCCCGTACGGGTCCTCGTGCCCGCACTGGTGGTCGCCGCTGCCGCGCTGGTGCTGCGCCTGCTCATCGCGGGCGGGTTGTCGCCCGAGGTGCGTACCTTCGCCGGAATTGAATCCGCCACGCGCTACCGGATCGTCTTCATGACGCTCTTTCGATACGCGCAGCTCGTCGTCTGCCCGATCAATCAGACCGTGCATTGGCCGCCGTATCCCATGGAAATCGCCCGGCTGCAGGTCCTCGCCGGAGTGGCCTTGACCTTGCTGGGTGTGACCACCGCGGCGATCGGCCTCGCGCGCCGCCGTGTCTGGGGACTCGGCGCCGCCTGGTTCCTGCTCGCGCTCTTGCCGGCGAGCAATCTGATCCTTCCGATCGGCACGATCATGGCCGAACGCTTCCTATATCTACCGACCATGGGGGCGGCAATCGCCCTCTCAGCGCTCGTCGCGCAGCGTTGGCCACGCTGCGGCCCGCGCTGCAGGGCAGTCACCATGGCATGCGTGGCGGTTATTACGTTGGTCGCGGGAGCCGCGACCTTCAAGCGTGCCGCGGCCTGGCGCGACGAGGTTAGCCTCTGGCGCGCGGGGATGCAGGCCTATCCGGATGACCTCGTATCGCAAGTAGCGGCGGCGTTCTATCTCGCGAAGCAGGGAGACGACGCCTCCTTCGCCGATCTGCAACAGTGGTGGCCGGGTATCCTCGATAATCTCCCCGGCCGCGGTGTCATCCCACCCAAAATCGCCGCACGCATCGAGTGGGTTCAGCTAGAACTGATGCGCTACGAAGCACGAAGATCGAGATGAGTTAACGGGCCCACGAATCCTTAGTCTTGTGCGACCTCGCGTCGGCTTATCCAGGTCTTCGCCGGGTGATCCCGGGTTGCACGCGGGTGCGTCTCGGCCTATGCTTCTCTCTGGAATGAGCGTTCTTCTTCTCATGTTGGTTGTGCTGGTCGCATTTGGCCTCTGCTTCGCGGCTATGGCTGTGGGCGTACTGATCCGTGGCCGTGCGATGCGCGGCGGCTGCAGCAGCGACCCCGTGATCGACGACGATGGACGCCTCGCATCCTGCGGCGTCTGCCCTAAGAAAGAAATCAGTCTCTGCGAGACCGACGACGAAACCGGCCTCGCCGGCGTAGCCAGCCTCTCCACCCTCGGCCGCTTCGACTCCACCCACGACAAGCACTAAATCGTGGACACCCCGAACCCGGCAACCACGAATTGCACGAATACCGACGGTCCCGGTGCAGCACGATGCAGAGCGGCGCCGGGTCGCCGCACTCCAGAGGAGTTTCCCGGCGTTCTGGATCGCCGCTGCCGCTCTGCTCCCTGAAGCTGGCAGCCTGAGTCGCGGCAGCGACTCTCTGGAATGCGCTGGCCTGACAGCGCTCTACTATGGTCGCGTATACGCCCCGGAGAAACTCCACCAGATAGGCGTCGTCTTGCAGAGCGTTTCCTTGTACGGTCCCGGCATGCGTGAACCTTCTGAATTTAATTTACGCAAGACGCTGATCCTGGGAGCGATTGTGCTCGGACTGATCGTCTGGGCCTGTCTGCGCCGCCCAGCGACCGATGGCGAGCATGTGCGCTTCGGGGGCGAGACGATGGGCACGTACTACATCGTCAAGCTACCCCGCTGTCCGCTGCGCAAGGCGAAGCTTGTCGAAGCACAATCCGCGGTCGAAGACGTGCTCGCCCAGGTCAACCGCGCGATGTCGACCTGGGATCCCGCGAGCGAGATCTCGCGCTTGAATGATCAGGACGATCAATCCTCCGTCGCCATTTCAGCCGGCTTCGCCGAGGTACTCGCATGCGCGCTCGAACTGGCCAATGCGTCCGGCGGCGCATTCGACCCGACCCTGGGGCCCCTGATCGATCTCTGGGGATTCGGCGCGACGGACCAACGGATCCGCGCGCCGGCGCAGGAGGCGGTCGATCAAGCGCTCGCCCAGGTCGGCGCGCAGCATCTGCAACTGGATGAGCTGGCCGTTACAAAGACGCAGGCTCCGCTGCGCTTGAATCTGAGCGCCGTCGCGAAAGGATACGGCGTGGATCGCGTCGCCAGCGCACTGCGTGACGCGGGGGTCAGCGAGTACATGGTCGACATCGGCGGCGAAGTCGTCGTCGCGGGCAAGAATCCGCAGGGCCTGCCGTGGCGGCTGCGCATCGAGGTCCCCGAGTACGGCGCGATGCCGGGCGAGGGAGCGAAGTTTGCCGAGATCCTGGTCGAGAACTGCGCGATCGCCGGATCCGGCGACTACCGGAACTACTTTGAGGACGACGGACGGATCTATTCCCACATCATCGATCCGCGCACGGGCTATCCGATCACGAACGGAGTGTCCGGTGTCACGGTCATCGCGAAGCGCTGCATGGTCGCCGATGGCCTCGCGACATGCTTAATGGTGATGGACCCCGCCGAAGGACTCGCCCTGCTCAAACGTTATCCCGGCGCTGAAGCCCTGATCCTGCAGCGCACCGCATCAGGATTACAGGCGCACAAAAGCCCCGGCTTCGACGCCTACGTCGCTGCGGAGTAGAGCGCGCAGAACTCGTCGTCTGCAACCGGATTGACAGTGGCGGACCCAGCGTGTTCGGGCATGATTGAATTGACCGCAAGGAGCACAGACCTGCCCGCCCCGCACGGGCGCGGCGTAGCCTTGCCGCACGTGGGGCAGGCGGGGATCGCAAGGAGCGTCGTAACCGCGAGAAGCAATCTTTGCATTCTCTCGCGTTCTTTGCGGTCACTCGTCCACTTACTCCAACACTTACTCCTGCTCGCATGTCCTTACATCTGATAATCACGCAGCATCGAGCCCGATTCGACCCAGGCCCCGGAGGCTATTTCAGGCTGGCGCCTGGATAGCCTCAGTGCAATCAGTTGAACTGACCGCGGACGACGAGCCAAACCAATTCGAGAATCCCGCCGCGGCGGGATCGAGAACTACACTCGAGCACGGTGCACTTATTACTCCGGCGGCTGGGACATCCGCCCTCCAGGGCCTGCACGATTTCCCCGGTCTTGGAGGGCGGGCGTCCCGACCGCCGCTTGAACAGCCGTGTCTTCGTGGCTAATCCCTCTCCCGCCACGATCCGCAGAACTCGTCGTCTGCGACCAGATTAGCCACGGAGACACCGAGACACGGAGACGGACACGGAGATGGCACAGAATTCCTGATCCTGCGCTGGAGTTTCCAGTGTCTGAACGGGGATCTATGACGCAGAATCAAAAATTCTGAGCCACGCTTTGCCTGGAGAACACGGAGGAGGATGAGCTCTCCATCGAATCGCCTGCCTCGGCGAGGGACATAGATGGACTTGGCAATGTCTTCGGGATGGACCGTTTGCCTCAGTTAGTTATCCACCACGGCGAAACAGAGCGCGCCGTCGAGAGATGCGATCGCGAGCGCGCCGTAGGAAATGGTCATGTTCAGCTTGAGTGCCGTCTCGTATCGTGCCGCGTCGGCGTCACCACACGGGGTAATCAGTTGCACCATCGGAAGGCCGTGCGAGTCCTTGCCGGAGACATCGATCCAGACCTGCTGGCTCCGTTGCTCGGACACCGAACGCCTTCGTTGCGGTCCTGTAGAATCGGCAGTAGCAGATCGATCATCGACACGCCCTCCCCGGCGACGGCGTCGATAGTGCTGGAACGGGTCCGGATGCTGCGGAGTCCGTGGCGGATTTCGTCACTGTTCATCAATATCCTCGTCTCATGCCCGTTTACGTCTTCCCGCGAATAGGATCCCGGTTCGCAGTGCATTCAACTCAATTTACGTTTCCCCGACGGCCGATTTCCGTGTGGCTATGAACCGGGATCACATAGAATATTCAGTTTCCACTTGCCGGTATCCTCCAGACCACATATTCACCAAGCCGCAGGCATGGCCCACATACCGAATGGCGCGACCGAGGGATTGATTCTGTCCCAAACACGCCCAAACTACGTGCCATTCGCCAATAGCACCATGTTCAGCGCGAGAGCCACCACACCGGAACTAATGGACGATCCGTCCATTGATGAACTCGAACTGCACCAAACCCTTCGCCAACTCGAGTTTCTAAATCGAGTCAGCGGTGCTTACCGGCCCACGCTGGATGCGCTCACGGAACTGGCGACGCACCGTGACGCGGGAGACGCCCCGTTACGGATCGTGGATATCGGCTCTGGGCGCGGAGATCTCCTTCGGCGCGTGCATCGGTGGGCGGAGGGCGAGTCCATCGCGGTCGAGTGCATCGGCGTTGACCTCAATCCGGTGGCGGCGAGTGCCGCTGCCTCGGCCACGTCTGCTGACGCGCCGATCCGCTTTGTTACGGCGGACGTGCTGCAGTACAGCCCGGATCATGCGGTGGACATCGTGATCAACTCGCTCTTTGCACATCACCTGTCGGATGCGGAGCTGACCAGGGCTATGGCATGGATGTGCGAGCATTCCCGCATCGGCTGGCATATCAATGATCTGCATCGGCATCGCGTGTCCTATTGGCTGCTGCGCATCTTGCTACCGGTCTTGCGCTTCAACCGGCTGATCCGGCACGACGCGCCCGTATCCGTTCTGCGCGGATTTTCGCGGGATGATTGGGGCCCGTTGCTCGCGGGGGCAGGGGTTAGTGAGCGGGATGTGCGTGTGAGACGAACTTTCCCCTTTCGGTGGAGCGTGCTGTGGATCAGGCCGGAAGGGGCTTCTGATGAAAGGTAGAATGTCAGATATCGAAACGGAAATCCCCACGGTCATCATCGGTGGCGGTGTCGCCGGGGCGAGTGCGGCGATCGTGCTCGCGCGCGAAGGGCGCGAGGTGGTGCTGCTGGAGAAGGAGCCGCAACCTTCGCACAAGGTCTGCGGAGAGTTCTTGAGTCCGGAGACGATTCCGATGCTGGGTGACCTCGGTGTGGACCCACGCGCGTTGGGTGGTGTTCCGATTCAGCGTGTGAGACTGGTCTCCCGTTTCGGGCGGGCTTGTGCCGACTTGACCCCCGCCGGGACCGGGCTGTCGCGCTTCGCGCTGGATCGTGCGCTGCTGGATGTTGCGCGCGGCCATGGTGCCGAGATTCGCAGGGGCTGTACCGTGCGTGGCTATGGGCCTGATGTGCATGGCTACCGCGTGGAGACGACGGATGGAGACGTATCCGCTTCACGGGTGATCCTGGCCTCGGGCAAGCACGAGTTGCCGGGGATCAAGGTGCGCGGCGGGGTAGGGCGCGACGCGATCGGTTTCAAGATGCATTGGGACCCAGGCGCCGCGGCGATGGAACGCCTGGGCTCCGATGTCTTGATGGTCCTTTACCGGGGCGGGTACGCGGGCTTGTGCGCGGTTGAAGGCGGGCGGCTGAATCTGTGCCTGATCGCGCACAAGGAGCATTTCCGGAGATGTGGAGGTTCCTTCGCGGGTCTGTTGGAGTGGCTGACGCGGCGGCGGCCTGTGTTGGGCGAGATTTTGGGTCACGCCCGCATGCTCTGGGAGCGGCCCGTCACGGTTTCCAATATTCCCTACGGCTACGTCTACAGCGAAGCGCTCTGCGGCGGGCGCTGCGACGGTGAATATCACGTGGGTGATCAGTTCGGCGTGGTGCCATCGCTGGCCGGCACCGGTATGGCGATCGCGCTCGTGACAGGATGCGCGGCGGCGCGTGGAATTCTGAACGGGCGAGGCAGTCACGATGTACACAGGTCCGTTCGAGAAGATCTCGAGCCGACGATCCGGTTTATGCATCGAATTCATCGGTTGTGCGGCAATCCCGTGCTGGCCGAGATCGCAGTGGCCGGACTCCGCGCGGCGCCGGGTCTGCTCAAACGGCTCGTGGCTGCGAGCCGGGTGGCGGCACCGGCCGGCGGCGCCCCGTGAAAGCGGCGAGACGCCGCTTCTACTTTGCGGGTAATCGGGGTTAGATGTCTGCCACGTCGACCGTCCGCTCGAGCGCACCGCGGCACGAGGCGGAGCATAAATTCCCTGGCACTGTAGCGCTTGCGAATTAGGGTGAATCGTGTAACACTGAGTGCGTCGAACAAAGTGCGTGAACTATGAGTAGAGAAGACTTGGAACAATCATTGGACGGGCTGCGCGAGGAAATCGCGAAGCTGGCCGATACGGATGTGGCCAAGGAACGCCTGGGCGCCCTCCTGGCCAGTCTCGAGCGTCAGCTCGATGACACGATCGATAGCGACGAGGATGACTCTGTGGTGGAGCAGGTCCAGTCGCAGATCGAGCATTTCGAAGTCGAGCATCCCCACGTGACTGCGATCCTGAACCGGATCATGGTCACGTTAAGCAATATGGGGATCTAGGAGGCTGGCGGACACAGGTTTTGGGCCCGCGAATCACGCGAATCCACACGAATCTCCAGAGTGGAGAGACCGCGGATGGCGCGGATATGCGCGGATACGTTCGCGGTGGAGCAGTGTAGATCAGGGCGATCGGAGATCGCCCTGATCTACACTGCTGTATCCGGTTAAACCTCCTTAGCCGTAATCCGCGGTTTCATCTTCGTCTCCATTCGTGAAGCTTCGCGTGATTCGTGGGCTCCTCCTCTTTCGGAGTTCGATTTCACCCTCGAGTGATCCGGCGGGGCAAGCTGTGCGATATTGCGCCTCTTCAAGGTGAAAATTAGTGCTTGCACTCCTTTCCCCACTCGGGTAAGTTCCCTCCCGTGACGATGCATTAAGGCGTTATTTCGCCGGCGCATTCAATCGCACTCTAAGCGATTATCTGTCACCGCAGAGCGAGCTTCCCGCGTTTGTTTCAAGACGGGATGCCGTATTGCCGCGAAATTTGCGGTCCTTTCTTTTCCACGTGTCCGGCGGGTAGAGAACTGTAGAACCCCGGACTGAGGAAAACATGAAAGAACATGCAAGCGCGCCTGGCGCGCGTGCGGAGCATTCCGCACAAAAATCACCATCACCGCAGGGCGTCTTTGGCGCCCTGGCCCCGGAACTTCAGCGTTCCGTGGCTGCCGCGGGATATGTAACCCCCACGCCCATCCAGGATCAGTGCATTCGGCACCTGCTGGAAGGACGAGACCTTCTGGGCACAGCCCAGACGGGTACCGGCAAGACTGCCGCGTTTACCCTGCCGCTGCTTCAGCGGCTCGCCGGCCACTCGAGTAGACCCCGCCGGGGCACTCCTCGAGCTTTGATCCTCGCTCCCACCCGCGAACTCGCGGCGCAGATCGAGGAGAGTATTCGGACCTACGGCCGCTACTTAAACCTGGCCCATGCCGTGATATTCGGCGGGGTCAGCCAATTCCACCAGGTGAAGGCGTTGAACCGCGGGGTCGATATCCTGGTCGCGACTCCGGGCCGGCTGCTGGATCTTATGGAGCAGGGATATATCCACTTGAATGAGGTGGAGGTCTTTATTCTCGATGAAGGGGACCGCATGCTCGACATGGGCTTCATGCCCGACGTCAAGCGCATCCTGGCAAAGCTTCCAACCAAACGTCAGACCCTCTTCTTCTCCGCCACGATGCCTCCCAAGATGGAGCAGTTGGCCAAGACGATGGTCCAGGACCCGGTGCGGGTTGCGATTACGCCCGAGAAGCTGACGGTCGATCGCGTCGTCCAGAAGGTGCTCTTCGTCGGCAAGAACAACAAGGATGCTCTGCTGGTTTCCCTGTTGGAAGGCACCAAGATCGATAAGGCGGTCATATTCACCCAGATGAAGCACGTGGCCAACCGCGTCGTGAAGAAATTGGCCGATGCGGGAATCCACGGCACGGCTATTCACGGCAACAAGAGCCAGGCCGCGCGCACGAAGGCCCTCGATGGATTCAAGCGCGGGCGCTATCGCGTGCTGGTGGCGACCGATGTCGCCGCGCGTGGGTTGGATATCGACGACGTCACGCATGTCATCAATTACGATCTCCCGATGGAAGCTGAGACCTACGTGCATCGTATCGGCCGCACGGCTCGCGCGGGAGCGGATGGCGACGCCATTTCGCTCTGCACTGCCGAGGACCGGCCGTACCTTCGCGGGATTGAGCGCCTGCTTGGAAACCCGGTCCCCGCGGACATGGAGCATGCGTACCATTGCGAAGACGCCGTTAACTCGACGAAGGCCGCACCTGCGAACTACGGTCGTGGAAGCGGCGGCGGCAATCGTGGCGGCAATCGCGGCGGCAACGGCGGTGGGGGCCG
Source organism: Verrucomicrobiota bacterium (assembly GCA_027623315.1). GTDB lineage: Bacteria > Verrucomicrobiota > Kiritimatiellia > CAJWTS01 > CAJWTS01 > JAQBYD01. The sequence continues at coordinate 85,427 of JAQBYD010000002.1, forward strand.
AAGCGGACGTCCCCAGCGCAACTTCAGTCGCTCGCGCAGCCGGACCAGCGGCCGCACCTGGTAATCGATCGAGAATTGGCGTGGGCGCGAGGTTGGCGGCCTGATGAACATCTGGAAGCGAATTCTGATCGCTGCCCTGTTCATTGGGTCGGGGTACTGCATCGCGCGCACGGCAAGTGGGGGACTGCTGCAGGGCCTCGCGGTCTTGCTGATCGGATTCGAGAAGATCGCGCCCGAGGAATCGCGAAGAAATGTCCACTCGCCGCGGCGTACGGCAGCGTAAACCAGCTCTACAATCGTGCTTTGCCACGCATGCATCACTTGCGTCTTGTGGATGGCGGAGCCCATACGGTCTGGCTCTCCGTTTTGTGCCCGGGACTCAGGCCTGGAGGACGGCGTCTTTGCCGCAGAGCCTGGCGATCGCGGAGCACAGTTCGTCAAGCCCTTCGCCGGTGAGCGCCGAGATTGTGATGGGGTCGATCTTGGTGGCCCGCTTGAATTCGGCCAGCTTATCCGCGGCTCCCTCCACGTCCATCTTGTTGGCTACGACAAGCGAAGGGCGCGTTACGAGATCGGACTGGTAGAGTTCCGCTTCGTTGAGAAGATTCTGATAGTCCTCGTGCGGCGCACGTTCGTCGTTGCCGGACATGTCGATCACGAAGACCAGGTAGGAGGCGCGCTCGATGTGCCGGAGAAACTTGTGTCCCAGCCCGACGCCGAGGTGCGCATCCTTAATCAATCCGGGAATGTCGGCGATCTTCACGCGTGTGTAGTCATCGAAGACGAGAGTTCCGACGATGGGGTTCATCGTCGTGAAGGGGTAGGCCGCGACTTTCGGATGGGCGTGACTGATCTTGGTCAGCAGGGACGACTTTCCCGCGTTCGGGAATCCAACCAGGCCGATGTCGGCGACAATCTTGAGCTGAAGGCGTAGTCGCCGCTCCTCCCCGGCGTCACCGTCGGTATGTTCGCGGGGCGCGCGGTGGGAGTTGGAGAGCCAGTGAATGTTGCCGTGTCCACCACGGCCGCCCGCCGCGACGAGGAGCTCGGCATCGTGTTCGACGAGGTCGCCGAGAAATTCCCCGGTCTCATCATCCCAGACTTCCGTGCCGCAGGGCACCTTCACGATCCGGTCGTCGCCGCCGGATCCGTATTGCTGCTTGCCGCGACCGTGCTCTCCGCGGCCGGCACGCTGGTCCGGCGCGTAAAAGAGGGGCACGAGCGAATTGACGTCTCGATCGACGCGCAGGATGACGGCGCCGCCATCCCCGCCATCGCCGCCGTCGGGGCCGCCCTTGGGGATAAACTTTTCGCGACGGAAGCTGACGCACCCGTGGCCTGCATCACCGCCCTTGACGCGGATCGTGGCGGTATCGACGAACGGACGAATCTTCACGGCGAAGCGAAACGATTAAGCCGTCGCGGCGACGACCTCATCGACGCGTATGCGCTTGCCACTTTTTTCGAAGCGTACGATTCCCGGCGTCAGTGCGAAGAGGGTGTCGTCGCCGCCGCGCTTGACGTTGCGTCCGGCGCTGACCTTCGTTCCGCGCTGGCGGATCAGGATCGTTCCGGCGGTGACGGTTTGCCCGTCATATCGTTTTACACCGAGTCGCTTTGAGGCGCTGTCGCGTCCGTTCTTTGCTGCTCCGGCACTTTTCTTATGCGCCATGATGCTACTCCAGTTCCAGTTGTTTCCCGAGCGTCGCGGCCGGGCTGTTCTTAAAAGTGCACCTGGAACAGTCGGCGACAAGCGCCGGACCGTCCAGGTTCCCCCTTACACATGTTCCCACAATTACTTAATCGTATCGATCTGGAGCGTCGTCAGTTCCTGACGATGGCCGACCTTGCGCGTATAGCCCTTGCGGCGATTCTTCTTGAAGGCCACGAGCTTGGGGCCGCGCAGATGATCAATAACTCTCGCGTAAACCTTGACTCCTTTGACGTTCGGCGTACCGACGTTGAGGGTCTTGCCATCCGACACGGCGAGCACGTGCTCGAAATTCACTTCCTGCCCGGCATCAATGTCGAGGTGTTCGACCTGCAGCTTGTCTCCAGACTTGACGCGGTACTGTTTTCCACCGGTCTCGATTACGGCATACGATTCCATGATTTCCTGTCTTTCAATCTCAGGGTCGGTGTTCTTTCAACTCAGTGCGGCTAATGAAATTACGACAAGCACGATTGTCTGTCAATCGCCGGCGTCATTTTTGTTGAGATTGGGCGCTCCCGGTCGTGGAATCGGGTTTTTCCGGCGCAATCAGGCCGTTTGGGCTGTTTGGGCCGATCCAGACCTCGACCCCGTCCACCGGCTCAGGCGCCTCGTCGCGGCTGGAGTTGATGACGATCATGGCGGCGGCGGCGAGCAGAATCAGGGTCAGGGCGACGATGATGGAAACGAGTATGTGATGCGTTTCGACCCAGTGAATGACGGGATGCGTGTAGGCGCGAACAATCTCCTCGCGCCGTTCCTCGGTCAGCTGCGCGGCGTCGCCGAGGCGGCCTTCCGAGTCCAATTTCAGGATGTCGAGCGTCTCATTCAAGTCCTTGGCCACCGTCCGGCAGTTGGGGCAGGACTCCAGGTGAATTCGGATCGTATCGGAAACGGCGCCGGTCGTTTCCTTCGAGATGTAATCGGTCAGACGGTTCTGGATGTCCGAGCAGTTCATGACGACTCCCTCAACTCCTTGATGCGTTGTGCCAGTTTCTTCATCGCGTGATGCAGGATGTACCCGACGTTGCCCTGTCCGAGACCGACGATCTCGCTCATCTCCTTGTATGACTTTTCCTCGTAGACCTTGAGGATCACCAGTTGACGCTCCCTGATATCCAATACGTCCAGCGCCTTATTCACAAGCTCAGAGGTGTCCTCGTGGTATTCGCGCGGCAGTTCGTCCTTCTCGTCCCGGATCTTCTGCTCCACCGCGTTGCGATCATGCAGGTCCTGGCGGCGCGACGTTTTGCGGATCATGTCCACGGCGCAGTTGTGCGTGACACGGTAGAGCCAGGCGGACATGGGCGGCGACGGGATGTAATCGCCTCGCCAGGAGCGCGATAGCTTGATAAAGGCACATTGTACGGCATCCTGCGCCAGGGCGCTGTTGTTCATGATGCGTCCTGCGTAACGCAGAAGTGGGGCCTGGTACTCATCCACGATGGCCTCGAACGCTTTGTTGAGTTCGGCGCGGGGTTTCGTCCGGGTTCGGGGTCTCTGGTTCATGGGCAGGCCATCACTATATCGTTTCCGCAGGCATGACTCCATCACTCCGCAGCGCGTGCGCCGGGCGGACCGGTCGACTGGGACGCCGTCGCCGGTCTCGGCTCGTTGAGGGGTCTCACACTGTAGATACGCGCGCGAACCCGGATTTCTTGACGTGAGACGAAGGAGATCCTCTGTTTCAACGGGCTGCTAGCCGACCCCGCACGAACGGGGGGTTCAGGTCTCAGCCCTACCGCGGGCCGTGTGGCACGTTTCCGGCGGTTTTACAGGTGAATACCACGCGTGCAGAGGCTCGCGGGCATTTAGAAATATCAGCGTTTGACATTACATATTCGCTTCACTAGATTGCGCGGCTTTCAGACCCGCCTCGGAGGGCTGATACAACTCACCAACGAAGGGATAAGCAGTATGAATTCAGCACGACTGATGCTGACCACCGGATTCGTTTCGATGATCGCGTTCGCAACGCCAGCCTTCGCGCGGGACTACGAGGTATCGGGGGCAAGCGGAGTGTGGTGGATAGCTCCGATCGCGTCCATTGCCGCGCTTGGTTTCGCGATGTACTTCTACAAGCTCATGCTCGCGGCCAACGAAGGCAACGATCGCATGAAAGAGATCGCGAGCTATGTTCGTGAGGGCGCGATGGCCTATCTCTTCCGTCAGTACCGCGTGGTGACCGTCGCTTTCATCGTTCTGCTGGTGATCTTCGCCGTGCTCGCGAAGATGGGAATTCAGAATCCCTTTGTCCCGATCGCATTTCTGACGGGTGGTTTCTTCTCCGGCTTGTGTGGTTACCTGGGCATGAAGACGGCGACCAGCGCCTCCTCTCGCACGGCGCAGGGCGCCAGTGAAGGCTTGAACCGTGGTCTGCAGGTGGCATTTCGTTCGGGCGCGGTGATGGGCTTGATCGTGGTTGGCTTTGGTCTGCTGGACATTTGCCTGTGGTACCTGATTCTCGATAAGTTCGTCTATACGCCCGACCATATGGCCACCGGCATGAAGTTGATGGGGATGACGCTCGTTCCCGAGGGCACGACGGCGATCGAGAAACTGGTGCACATCACGACGACCATGATTACGTTTGGCATGGGCGCGTCGACCCAGGCGTTGTTCGCCCGTGTCGGCGGCGGAATTTACACCAAGGCGGCCGACGTCGGCGCCGATCTGGTGGGCAAAGTTGAGGCCGGAATCCCCGAAGATGATCCCCGTAACCCGGCGACCATTGCGGACAACGTCGGCGACAACGTGGGTGACGTTGCGGGCATGGGCGCGGATCTCTATGAGTCGTACTGCGGGTCGATCCTCGCCACCGCCGCACTCGGAGCTGCCGTGGGCGCTTCCAATGGCGATATCGAGCAGGCGACAAAACTGGTTACGGCTCCCATGATTGTGGCTGGGCTCGGAATCGTACTCTCGATCATCGGAATCTTTGCCGTGCGCTGTAAGGAAGGTGCGACGCAGAAGAACCTGCTGACCGCGCTCCTGATCGGTACGCTCGGAAGTTCGGTGCTGATTATCGGAGCCGTCGCCGGGTTGGCCGCGTTCGGCATGATCACCTGGGGCATCTTTGGATCGGTGATCGCGGGGCTGATGGCGGGCGTGATCATCGGGCAGTCGACCGAGTATTACACCTCGGACGAGTACAAGCCAACGCAGGGCATCTCGGCGCAGTGCAAGATGGGGCCGGCAACCACGATCATTGACGGCATGGCGGTCGGCATGTACTCCGCCGGTTTGCCGGTGATTACGATTTGCCTGGGGATCCTGTTCTCCTTCGGATTTGCCGGCGGGTTCACCGAAGGCGGATTCTCGATGGGGCTGTACGGGATTGGATTCGCGGCGGTCGGAATGCTGGCCACGCTGGGGATCACGCTCGCGACGGACGCCTACGGTCCCATCGCGGACAACGCGGGTGGAAACGCCGAAATGGCCGGCCTGCCGCCCGAGGTGCGCGAGCGTACGGACGCGCTCGACTCCCTGGGCAACACGACCGCCGCCACGGGCAAGGGATTTGCCATCGGCTCCGCGGCGCTCACGGCCATGGCACTGCTGGCCGCCTATATCGAGGAAGTGAAGCTGTGGCTGGCCAAACTGGCGGGTGACGCCACGATCGTCGTGGGAAAGACTACGCTGAGCGCTGCCCAGATCACAAAGATGGAGATTCTTGACCTCGTCGACGTCTATAGCCTGCACATCATGAATCCACTTCTGCTCTGCGGGCTGTTTCTCGGCGGAATGATGGCCTTCGTCTTCTGCGCCATGACGATCAAGGCCGTCGGACGAGCAGCGGGCGAGATGGTCGAAGAGGTAAGGCGTCAGTTCAGGGAGAAGCCCGGTATCATGGCGGGCACGGAGACGCCTGACTACGCGCGCTGCGTCGCGATTTCGACAGCCGGCGCCCAGAAAGAAATGATAGTTCCCTCGGTGATGGCCATCACGGCTCCGGTCGTCGTCGGATTGATCCTCGGCGTTCCCGGCGTTGTCGGCTTGCTCGCCGGTGGCCTGGTCTGTGGTTTCGTGCTCGCCAACATGCTCAACAATTCCGGCGGCGCATGGGATAACGCGAAGAAGTTCATTGAGAAGGGCAATCACGGCGGCAAGTACCTAGAGAACGGAGACAAGAATCCGGCTCATGGCGCTGGCGTCATTGGCGATACGGTCGGTGACCCGTTCAAGGATACCGCGGGGCCCTCGCTGAACATCCTGATCAAGTTGATGACCATGGTCAGCATTGTCTTCTCGCCGGTGATCGTGAAGTACTCGCCGGCGATCCAGGAGGCACTCGGCCTCGTTACGCACTAATGCAGCTCTTGTTCCTCGGTACCGGTACGTCGGTTGGCGTACCGGCGATCGGGTGCGCGTGCGCAGTCTGCCGGTCCGACGACCCGCGTAACAAGCGGCTCCGGCCGAGCGTCGTGGTGGAGTCGGGTGAGACGCGGATCCTGGTCGACACCTCACCGGATCTGCGAACCCAGGCGTTGACGCACGGGCTCAGCCGCATCAGTGCGGTCCTGATCACGCACACGCACGCGGACCATATTTTCGGGTTCGATGACGTGCGCGGTTTCAACGTTCACGGCGCGTCGGCGACCCCGGTGTATGGTATTCCAGACGCCATCGCCGATATGCGTCGCATCTTCCCCTACGTGCTCGGCGACCCGGACGAACCGGGGCGCTACCGCGCCAACGTGGAGTTCGTGGAGGTGTCGGGCCGCTTCGAAGTGGGCCCGATCCGGATTCAACCGATCCCGGTGATTCACCATCCGCATCCCACGATCGGCTACCTCTTCGAAGACGCGGGCAAGCGGATCGCCTATGTTCCCGATGCCAGCGACGTGTCGGACGAAACGGTGGAAATGCTGACCGGCGTCGATATCATGATCCTGGACGGGCTGCGCCATCGTCCTCACTTCTCGCACATGACCGTGGAGCAGTCCGTGGGCATCCTGCGTCGCATTGGCGCCGGCCAATCGTACTTGACCCACATGTGCCACGACCTGGATCACGCTGAGACCGAGCGCGATCTGCCCGACACCATCCGCCTCGCCTACGACGGCCTGGTTCTCGAACTCTAGCCCGGATATCTCACACTTTTCCTACTACGAACACGGATAGCTCCGTCAGGCTTGAAACCTCCCCAGAATTTGGGCCCCCTGTACCAGAGCTTCGTACCCCCGCCCGGCGCGGGGCGAGCTCAGCACGGTACAGGGCAGGCACGAATCACCCGAATCGACACGAATGTCCAGAGCGGAGAGACCGCGGATAGCGCGGATGGGCGCGGATACTTTCGATTTGGAGCAGAGCGTATTGACCGCAAGGAGCACGGAGATCGCCCTGATCTACACTGCTGTATCCGGTTAGACCTCCTTAGCCGTAATCCGCGCCCATCCGCGCCCATCCGCGGTTCTATCTCTGTCTGCACTCGCGGGGCACCAGACGCTCGTGCCCCAACGCTCGCAATGTTCTACCAGAGTCGCTTCGCTCCGAGGACGAGCTCGAGGACGAAGTTTCGATCTCATCTTAGTGCGATGAAAAAGCTTGCGAGGTAGACCAGGTAGAGCACCAGCATGATGATTCCCTTGGGGCGGTTGAAGCTGTAGCCGATCCGGAGCAGGATCAGCATCGTGGCGACGATCACGAACATCCACGGAAACATGAATAATGCATCGGCTCGCGCGACCGTCAGGTCGTTGGCGATGGCGGATGCGCCCGCCACCCAGCAGATGTTCATGATATCCGCCCCCAGGATATTCCCGACGGCGAGCGCACCCTCGTTCTTGCGCGCCGCGACGACGCAGGTCGCGATCTCGGGCATGGAGGTGCCGAAGGCCACCAGGACCAGCGCCACGACGGTTTCCGGGACGCCGAATTTAATGGCGATGCATTCCGCGGAGGTGATGATGAACTCGCTCGTGATCAGGATTCCGCCTATGCCGACGACGAACAGGGCGACATCCACCCAAAGTGAGCGCACGTTGTGGCTGACGTCGACCAGCGCATTGTCCTCGACGATGACGCCCTTTTTGTGCTGCCGATACAGATAAACGGTGTATGCGACGAACACGGCGATCAGCACGCTGCCTTCAATACGCGACAGGGTTGGGGGCCGATCGAAGATGATGAAGAGGAAGCTAAGCGCACAGACGAACGCAAGCACGGCCCCGGTCGACTTGAGCAGACGCGGGTTGATGGCTATGGCCGCCGGTGCAAAGATGCCGCACAGGGCCAGCGCGAGCCCATCGTCGCAGATCACCGAACCGATCGCATTGCCGAGAGCCATCTCGGGTAGTCCTTTCAACGCAGACATGAGCGATACGGCGAGTTCAGGGGAGGTCGTTGCCAGCGAGACCAACACCAGCCCGATGACCAGCCTTGGGACCTTGAACTTGTTGGCGAGCTCGATCGAACTGTCGACGAACAGGTTTGCGCACTTGGCCAGCACCGCGAAAGAGATGACGAGCACGACCACAGCGGCCGGCAGACTGCCTTGAATAATCTCCTGGAGTGCGTGCATACGCGGCACTATCAAGGATGACGAATCGATTGTCGAATGTCGATTGGCGCAGTCGGGACTGGACGCTGCCCGCCGGCGTCTGGCACTCTTCCGGTCAAGCGGCACCTTGATGCGGCTAAGGACATGTCCAACCTCTTTGACAGCCACCTTCATTTCGACGGTCTCACGCACGAGGGTGGCCCCGAAGCCGCCATCGCACGCGCACTTGCCGCCGGCGTGACGCGCATGATCGCGATCGGCGGCGACGATCCGTGCAATGCCTACGCCGTCAAGACCGCCGCCACCCACTCGGAGCACGTGCGCGCCACGGTGGGATACGATCGTGGCCAGGCCGGCGCGCCCTATCGCGTGGATGCGTTACGCGAGCACCTCGATTCGCAGGGCGGCGTGGTGGCGATTGGAGAGACCGGGTTGGACTATCACCACGACGCCGATACCGCGGATGCCCAGAAAGCGTTGCTGAGTGATATGCTGAGCCTGGCGCGCGATTACCGGCTTCCCGTGGTGATTCACTCCCGCGAGGCGGACGAGGACACCGAACGGATGTTGTGTGAGCACGCGGCTGCATGGGATGGCGCGGCGGATCGGATCGGGGTCTTGCATTGCTACACGCGCGGAGTCGCTTTTGCCGAACGACTGCTGGCGGCCGGGTATTTCATCAGTCTGAGTGGCATCGTCTCTTTCGCCAGTGCCGATGCGTTGCGCGAGGTCGCGCGTATGGTGCCCGAGGATCGATTATTGATCGAAACGGACGCGCCCTACCTGGCTCCCATTCCGATGCGCGGGAAGCGCAACGAGCCGGCGTTCGTGCGCCACGTGGCTGAATGCGTGGCGCAGGTGCGAGGACAGACCGTCGAGGAGATCGCCGAACTCACGTGGCAAAACGGGTCGCGCCTTTTCGGCTGGGAGTAGCGACGGCAAGCTGGAGAACGTATGGGAATCCAGATGATAGAAACCGATCCGGTCCAGTACTTTTCCTGGATCGTGGTTGTGATGTTCTCGATCTGTGTGCATGAGTTCGCTCACGCCTATACCGCTTTAAAGTGCGGCGACGACACCGCCGCGCGGGCGGGACACCTGTCGCTGAATCCGCTGGTGCAGATGGGCGGCATGTCGCTATTCATGTTGATTCTGATCGGGATCGCATGGGGCGCGGTTCCGGTTGACCGTGACCGAATGAAGTTTCGTTATGGTGATGCGATCACCTCGTTCGCCGGCCCGCTCTCAAACGTGGTGCTGGCGATCGTCTTCGGTGCCTTGGTCGTGGTCGTCGAGTCGGTTCTGCCCGAAGGGACGGGGGAGCGCATGATCGCCCTGCAGCTCTGCAATCTTGGAGCGTGGGCGAACGGCACGCTGTTTATTCTGAACATGCTGCCCGCACCGCCACTCGATGGGTGGTCCGTCTTCGCGGCGTTCATTCCGGGCATGCGGCGAGTTTCAGACCGCGTCGCAAAGGGTATCACGCTGGCCTTCATTCTGCTGATCTTCGTGACGCCCGTGGGCATGCTGCTCTGGGGTGGGGGGTACCTCATGAAGGAGTTGATTGTCGCCTCCTGGCGAGGAGTCTTCGGGGTCTTCGCCTGAGACTTGGCGATTGATTCTGACGCCGTCTCGCGCTTAAGGTGGCGTCTGCTCGAGACTCGGGGAAAGTATGTATTCACTATCGCAAGACGAATTTGTCCGGTCGGCCGTCGATCACGACGTGATCCCGGTGTTTAAGGAGGTCCTCGTGGACGTCCAGACGCCGGTTTCGGTGCTTCACCGCTTCATGTCCTGCGAGAACGCCTTCTTGCTGGAGAGCATGGAGGGCGGTGAGACGTGGGGACGCTATTCGATCATCGGAGTTGAGCCGGAGCTGGTGTTCGAAAGCGATCATTCGGAGGGGCGCAATGGGGAACTCGAGCAATTGCGTTCCGTCTATACCGGACATCGCGTGGCCGTGGACGGTCGCTTGCCCCGCTTCTTCGGTGGACTGGTCGGATACATCGGCTACGAGGGGATGTGCGAAATGGAGCGGATGCCGAATCCGAAGGCATCCAATGACGTGCTTCCCAGAAGCCGTTTCGTGAGATGTGACCGCGTCATCGTTTTCGACAACATTCGCAATACCTGCCAACTCGTCGTGTGCGTTCACGTCACGGACTCCGGGCGTGCCGTGGATGCGTACAACAGCGCCTGCGCAGACATCGAAGCACTCGAGAAGCAGCTCAGCGCACCGGTGGATGCGCTGCCCAACCATACGTTCCCCGACGTCACGTTTCGCTCCAACATGGCGCCGGAAGAGTTCAAGGAGATCGTGGCCATGACGAAACAGTACATCTACAACGGCGACATCATCCAGGCGGTCTTGAGCCAACGCTTCACGGCGCAAAGCGAGGTCCCGCCGATCCAGCTCTACCGCGCGCTGCGTCTCTTGAACCCGTCGCCGTATACCTTCTTCTTGAAGATCGGCGACGAGACGCTGGTCGGCTCGTCGCCCGAGGTTATGGTGCGGCTGACCGGTGACCGCGTCGAGGTACGCCCGATCGCGGGAACGCGCCCGAGAGGGGACTCGCCGGAGCACGACGATGCGTTGGAGCAGGAACTGCTTCATGATGAGAAGGAGAGAGCAGAGCATGTCATGCTCGTCGATCTCGGCCGCAATGATATCGGTCGCGTGGCGGTGACCGGTAGTGTCGAGGTGACCGAGACCATGGGGATCGAGCGCTACAGCCACGTGATGCACATGGTCTCGCATGTGCGCGGCACGTTGAAGCCTGATCACGATGCGTTCGACGTTCTGTGCGCGACCTTTCCCGCGGGAACGCTGTCGGGTGCGCCCAAGATCCGGGCCATGGAGATCATTCACGAGCTCGAACCGACCCCGCGCGGTGTCTATGGCGGCGCGCTCGGATATATCGGGTACGACGGCAACATGGACGTCGCGATCACGATCCGTACCCTGGAGGCCCGTAACGGGAAGATCTCCGTGCAGGCCGGGGCGGGAATCGTATTCGATTCTGATCCGCAGACGGAGTATGAAGAAACATGCCACAAGGCCGCGGGGATGCAGAAGGCCGTGCAGCTTGCCGCGCGTGGTTTGGTGCTGGAGTGAGCGTCGTCAGTGGTTAGTGAGAAGTGAGCAGTCAGGAGTAAGAAAGTGAGTTGGGTTTCGCGTGATCTTGTTAATCGATAATTACGATTCGTTCTCGTACAACCTGGTCCAGGCATTGGCCAGCCAGGGCGCGGAGATTCGCGTGATCCGGAATGATGAGATGGATGTCGACGCCGCGGTCGCGTTGGGCGCCGATGCCGTTGTGGTCTCTCCCGGACCGTGCACCCCTATGGAGGCGGGAATTTCGGTTGAGCTGGTGAAGCGCCTGTCCGGCACGGTTCCGATTCTGGGCGTTTGCCTGGGGCATCAATCCATCGCGGCAGCCTTCGGCGTTCGCGTGCTGCATGCGAAGAAGATCATGCACGGAAAGACCTCAATGGTGCGTTACGGAGACACGCCGCTGTACGACGGGATCGAAAACCCGTTCGAGGCCGGGCGGTATCATTCCCTGGCCGTGACCGAGGCGGATCTGCCGTCTGAGCTGGTGGCGGACGCCTGGGCCGACGATGGCGAGTTGATGGGCTTTCATCATGCAGAGCACGCGACCTATGCGGTCCAGTTTCATCCCGAGTCGATTCTGACCCCCGATGGAGACCGGTTGCTTGGGAATTTCTTAACGTTAGCGGGAGGGACCGAGGCACCATGAAGGCCTATCTTGAAAAAGCGATGGCGGGGCAAGACTTGTCCCAGGCTGAAATGCATGCGGCGATGGACCTGATTATGAGCGGCGACGCGCCGCCGGCGCAAGTCGCGGCGTTTCTTGTGGCTCTGCGCATCAAGGGTGAGTCGGTTGACGAGATCGCCGGAGGCGCCGCGTCCATGCGTGCGCACGCCGTGCAGATTGATGCGGGCGGACTGGATGTCGTAGACACGTGCGGCACCGGCGGGGACGGAGCGCACACGTTCAATATATCGACGACGGCGGCGTTTGTCGCGGCGGGGGCCGGGGTGCCGATCGCGAAGCATGGCAACCGGGCGATCAGCAGTCGTTGCGGGTCGGCGGACGTATTGGCGGCGCTGGGTGTGAATGTCGAAGCGTCGCCCGACGTCGTCTCGGATTGCATTCAGAAAATCGGAATCGGTTTTCTTTTCGCGCCCACGATGCATCCCGCCATGAAGCATGCCGGCCCGGTGCGGCGCGAGCTGGGCATTCGAACCGTCTTCAACATGCTGGGCCCGCTCACGAATCCCGCCGGCGCGAAACGACAGGTCATCGGCGTCTTCGCCGCTGAACTGACCGACGTCTTCGCTGAAGTGCTCAAGGCGCTCGAGGCTGAAGCCGCTTTCGTCGTGCATGGTGCCGATGGATTGGACGAGATCACCACCACGACCACGACTCGCGTCTCCGAACTCCGTGACGGAGAGGTGAAGACATACGATCTGGACCCGGACGACTTCGTCTCCAGGCGTGCATCGCTTGAGGATCTACAAGGCGGGGATGCGGAGCAGAATGCAGCATTGCTGCGCGGCGTGCTGGGAGGCGACCAAGCGCCGCGCCGCGACATCGTCTGCCTCAACGCTGCGGCAGCCATTGTGGCTGGAGGGAAAGCCTCCGACCTGAAGGCCGGCTATGAGGCCGCGCAGGCCGCGATTGACAGCGGCGGCGCCAGGGCTAAGCTCGACGCCTTGATCGTCGCGAGCCAGGCGTAGGGCGCGTTCTCGTCTCATTCCCGGTCAAGGCACCGCCTCGGCCGGCGGGGCATCACCCGGCAGAATCTCGAACGTGGCGGGTGGCGTCTCGATGGTGCCCCTCCAGTAGATCTCCGGAACTTGGTTCGTCACCGGAATGCTGTAGCGACTCTGCAGGCTGTACGAACCCGGCGGAAGTGCGGGCGACGCCGTTGTCCACTGCAAAGCAGGGCCGTTCTCACGGATGAAGAGGATCTGGCCGGGTTGCAGGGAATAGGGAACGACGGCGCGCGGGTCCAACGGCATCTCCTTTGCATAGAGGTCGGGTTGAATCTCCGTGGGCTCGCCGTTGGCGTGGCGGATCTCCAACTGGATTGGCCTGAGACCTGGATGGAGCAAGAGTTGTATCGATGCGTCGGTGCCCTGTCTCAGCGCTACCTGGAAGTCAATGCTGTTAGTCGCACTACGACGGACCGGAGAGCGCACGAGGGCGGCGGCCTGGAGCCCGCGTTCGTCCGGCTCGCTCCAATTCCATTTCTCGGGGTTGAGGACGTCCGCAAAGTTCTCCCCGAAGTGGGCCGTGATCCGATTCGGTTCGATAACACAGTGCCGGTTGTAGGGCAGGTAATATCGGCCGGGGGCGTCGGGGAGTTCCCGAAGCAGAAGCATGTAGCGCGTGCCGTTGCGGAGCCGATGGTTTTTGTATCCTTGCACACGAGTGAGCGCGGCGTCCGAGTAGGGCACAACATTGTGTAGTGTCGAGACGGTAATCACGGCGGCCGTTGTGACAGACGGTTTTCGGTCGAAGTAGACCGCGTTCACCTGTGCCTGGTAACTCAAGAGTGTGACTCGCTCGAGTCTGCTTTTGGCGATCTCCTTGGGGAAACCGCTTGTATCCAGTTTTGGCAGGCGCATGGAAGCGGTTTCAAGTGACCCCGTCGTGGTGACCGTGGCTTCAACGATGAGGTCGCACTGGTGAATCACTGCCGGCGCGCATAGTGCCTCCGTATAGGAGACATCCGTGGAATTCAGAATGGTCAGAGCCAGGGGCAGCAGGATGTGCATGGGGCAGGGGTCTCCTTTAGAGTTCGTAGAGTGTCTCTTCGCGTCCAGGCGGCCTGGCCTTGCGTCCGGTCGGTCCTCCGCCGGACATTGCGAATGGGTCTTCGTTCTCCAATACATCGCCCATCTCCGCTTCGATCGCTTCGGGGTCTTCGCCGGCTTCCATGCGACGCAGGGCCTCCTCCATCGGGCCTCCGAGTTTCATGCCGGTCATATCAGTGAATTTACGAATCATATTGGCCGCGTCGCGCGGGTTGTCCTCGTTAATCGACCCCGCTTCGGCCGCCAGCGATTCCATCGCCCGTTCCATCTTGCTTTCATCGAACGGCAGTTCTTCATTGCCCGGCTCTTGGGCATCTCCGACGGCGGCGAACATCGATACCTGGCGGTCAATTTTCTGGTGCCCGCATTTCGGGCAGTTTGGCTTCTTCTCCGTATTCACGCGTTTCGACAGAAAACTAAAAATCACGTGACAGTCGGGGCAGTAGAATTCGTAGATCGGCATGGGGGTTCAGGGGTCAGGGGTCAGGGGTGAGTGGCGCTAACTTAAGGAGGCGTCCCATCCAATTCGAGAACCTTGACGAGAACTACTTTCGAACGGTGCAGGTTCAGGAATCGGTGGTTTCCGGTTTAGTTCTCGGCAATGTTCTCGATGTGGATCTCCGGAGTGGCTCTCGATCCCGCCGCTGCGGGATTCTCGGGATAGTTTGATTACCGTTCTGGACGTCATTTATCCTAGCGGCGTTCGGGTCGGTTGTCAGTTATCAGTTGTCGGTCTCACCGAAATGCTTCTATTCGACTCATCAAGTGGAATCTGATTGACCAGGCGATCGGCGGGTTGAAACGACTCTTCCTGACTCCTGACTCCTGACTCCTGACTCCTGCCCCCTGACTCCTGCCCCCTGACTCCTGCCCCCTGACTCCTGACTCCTGACTCCTGACTCCTGACACCTGACTCCTGACTCCTGACACCTGACTCCTGATCCTACTACGTCTCAAGATGCGACCTTTCGAGCATTTGGTTCAGGTTCTTGACGATCGCCGATTCCTGTCGGTCGCCCAATTGTAGTATTTCTTTCAGGCCGAGTGCAAGGTGCGGCACGTAGAGTTGCATATAGTTCTTTTTCCGCTCGGCTTCGGCCAGGCGATTTCGTTTGTTGAGATAGACCGATAGGCGCCGTCCGCCTTCCTGGAGCGCGGAGGCGGCCTCTTTCATGATTTCGCTGTAGTGGGCGACGGCATCCTTGCTTTCGCTGGTGAATGGGACCCAGACGCTGCACATGTGGACGGTGACGACCATCGGTCCGATCGGCAGGCCCCGTCGCGGTTGTGGCAGGCCATAGTTCTTCCAGTTGACGTCCGAGACCGCGCGCGTGAGGGCGCAGCCACCGGCCATGTAGAGTAGGGGCACGCGATTTGCAAAACGCAGCACACGCGCGGCGTCATCCGCCGGCAGATTTTCGTTCTCACCCGGCTTCGCGTAAGCAATTCCGATCTCAATCTGAAATGGATTGCCCCGGTACACCGTGGGCGGTCGCGTGATGGCGGTGTAGAAATCCGCGTCGATCTCTTTCTTGAGCCCCATCAGGATCTGGTCTTCGCCGATGGGTGAGAGGCAGTCGGTCGGTGGACGCATCAACTTGGTCTCGGCGATGGCCTTGTAGAGTGCCTCGCTCTCGCGATGCGCGATGCGCGCCGGATTCGCTTTCGGGTTGAGCTTCGCTGTCTGGCAGATCTGCAGGGCGGCTTTCGAGCTGACGCGCGAAAAGTCCTGGTTCAGGGCCGCGCGTATCGTGCGCGCCGTCGTATCCTTCAACATCTGCATCAGGTTGCCGAGTTCGACACCGTGCGGATGCGGCTTGATCTCGTCCGGCGGCTTCGGGATGCGCTTGCTGACGCGGAAGAAGGTCACCCACGGAATGTCTGCTTCGGGAGGCGCCTCCTTCTTCGGCGCGGATCTGCCTTTGGCGCTCCTGGCGGACTTCCTGGAGGTCTCCGTCTCGTCTTCGCCTTTCTTAAGCAAGCGTACACGGTAGTAGAGCTGCAGATGCGGATTCACGATGGCGCACTGCGCGAGGTACTCGTCGACCGATAGTTTGCCGCGCACGTATGCCGCTTCCATCTCGATGCTGACCGACGTGCCGCGCCGATACGCGACGGGCTTGCCCGGCTTGCCGTTCTCGAGGGTGGGGAAGAAGGTCGGCTTCCAGTCGATCTCCTCGTCACTGAGTATCGTCGGCTTGTTTCTTCGCGCGTCGATCTGCACGGCAATCTTGTGCGCCTTGCTTCCGTGCCTCGATGTGATTGTGGTGGAACTGCCGGTCGTAAGCTGTCCGTACATGCCGGCCGCGCTGATGCCGATGCCCTGCTGGCCGCGCGACATGCGCAGGCGGTGGAATTTGGATCCGTAGAGCAATTTGGCGAAAATTTGCGGGACCTGCGCCTTGACGATGCCGGGCCCGTTATCGGTGATCTCTATACGGAACCGGTTCTCCCCGGTCTGTTGCATGTCGACGCTGATCTCCGGCAGAAGGTGCGCTTCCTCGCACGCATCCAGAGAGTTATCGACCGCCTCCTTGACGCAGGTTACGAGCGCACGTCGCGGGCTATCGAATCCAAGCAGATGCCGGTTCTTGAGGAAGAACTCCGATACGGAGATGTCCCGTTGACGAAGGGCCATGGACTCCGCCGTGGCGGGAGCCTGCCTGGGCCCGCGTTCGGTGGATCGGGTCGCCTTCTTCCTGGCGGGCGTGGCCCTTTTTGTTTTGGCGGGAGCGCTCTGCTTCTTCTTTGGGGGGGCCTTGCGTTTTGCCATCTAGACTCCATACCGAAATCGTGGATGGTAGATCAAGCGCAACCTTGCGCTCCGCTTGCGCGTATGATTATAGTGGAGTGGTTGGATTGACCACGATAATGAACATACGCAACATAGTCGCGGTCGGCATCATCCTGTTCTCCTGCCTCGCACCGATCGCTTCGGCGCAGGGCCTGCACGACGCCATACAATCCAACGACATCGCCGCGGTGAAGGCGATACTGGCCTCGGGTGAGTTGGATCTCTCCATCCTCAAGACCAAAACGGGATCGACACCGCTGCACTGGGCGGCGGCCTACGGCGCCGACAAGGTGGTGGACGTGTTGATTCGGGCCGGCGTTGAGGTGGATTCGGCGACGGATAACGGATCAACGGCCCTGCATTGGGCCGCGCACAAAAACGCCCCCGACATCGCGCGTGTGCTCATAAAGCACAAGGCGGATGTGAATGCCCGAACCACCACGGGATCCGCGCCGCTGCACTGGGCAGCCAACAAGGACGCCCTGGAATTCGCCACGGTACTGCTCTCCGCGGGCGCTGAAACGGACGCGCAATCGGGCAACGGGTTGACACCACTGCACTGGGCGGCGCTGGCGGACGCGGATCGCGTTGCCCGAGTCCTGATTCATCGCGGAGCGACCGTTGATTCGGTGTCCGACGACGGAACCACACCGCTGCACTGGGCGTCGCGCACGAATGCGCTCAGGGTGGCCGCGGTGCTGCTGGAGAACCGGGCGAGCCTGCATGCCAAAACCGCGACCGGTGAGACGCCGATCGCGTGGGCCGGCTCCGAGGAGATGAAAGAGTTGCTCACGAGGTCGCCCGGCGCGGACCTTCTGGCGAAGGCCGGCGCGGGGCGGTCCGCTAAGATGCCGAGCAAGAAGGTGCCCCGGTTTTACCGCAGTGGCGATGTGTACGTCGGACAATTGAAGGGAAGCCGGCGTCACGGAACCGGCTCGCTTTCGACGCGCCGGGGTGTGCGTTACTCCGGCGAGTGGGCCGGCAACGTCCCGCACGGACGAGGAAAGCTGACGCTGTCGAACGATGAGACGTACGATGGCCAGTGGGTTCGTGGGGCCAAGGACGGGCAGGGGGAGTATACGTATGCGAGTGGGGCCAGCTACGTGGGGCAGTGGCGCGGCAACAAGAGGCACGGTCGCGGAGTTTATTCGTTTGCGAGTGGCGTCAGCTTGCAGGGCATCTGGAAGCAGGATCAGTTGCTTGCGGGCAGCGGGTCATACAAGCTGTCGGATGGTTCGACGTACGAGGGCGAGTGGTCCGCGGACAAGTTTAATGGCCGCGGCACGCTAACGACCGTCACCGGCAAGAAAGTGGAAGGCCTCTGGAAGAACAATGCCTACGTCGGGCCAGTCGCTATCGGTCCGTGAGGTCGCAGGATCCGCGACTCGAGTGCGCTTCGAACTTCAAGGCTCGATCGCGGACCTTGACCTCCCCTCTGCATCTGGCACGATCACTTTTCTAAACCTTGAGCCCTGGACCTCCCCATGAAGGAAAAATACCCATTCTCTGAGATTGAGCCAAAGTGGCAGTCCTACTGGTCTGAACACAAGCTGTTCGAGGTCGATTCCGCGCAGACGCAGAACAAGTACTATTGCCTGATGATGTTTCCGTATCCGTCCGCCGCGCTGCACGTGGGGCATGGCCGCAACTACATTATCGGCGATGCGGTGGCGCGCTATAAGAAGATGTGCAATCTCAACGTGCTGACGCCGATGGGTTGGGATGCCTTCGGGTTGCCTGCCGAAAACGCCGCCATCGCAACCGGCATCCCGCCGCGCGAAAGCACCTTGAAGAATATCGCCACGATGAAGCAGCAGTTCGAATCGTGGGGCGTGTGCTATGACTGGTCGCGCGAGGTGGCATCCTGCGAACCTGATTACTATCGATGGACGCAGTGGCTCTTCCTGAAGCTTTACGAGAAGGGGCTGGCCTATAAAGGAAAGGCGCCGGTGAACTGGTGTCCGTCGTGTGTGACCGTGCTCGCCAACGAGCAAGTCGTTGACGGTGCCTGCGAACGCTGTGAGTCACCCGTCGAAGAGAAGCTGCTCGAGCAATGGTTTTTCAAGATTACCGAGTATGCTCAGCGACTCCTCGACGACCTGCAGAAACTGGATGGCTGGCCTGAGCCGGTCAAGATCATGCAGGCCAACTGGATCGGCCGCAGCGAGGGCACGATTGTCAATTTCGACCTCGTTGCCAGGGATGATGGCGATCCGGAGACCGTCAAGAGCGTGCCGTGCTATACGACGCGCGTCGATACGATCTACGGGTGTACCTACATGGTGCTCGCACCGGAGTATCCCGGAATCGCCGAATTGGTGAAGGGCCTGCCTGAAGAAGACAACGTGCTGGCCTTCGTCAAAGAGGCCAGTCAGATCGCCGTGCGTGACCGGGCGACCGATTCCCTCGAAAAGAAGGGCGTGTTCACCGGGCGCAGCGTCAGAAATCCGTACAACGGGGAAAACGTTCCGCTGTGGGTCGGGAATTACGTGATCATGGACTATGGGACCGGCGCGGTGATGGCGGTTCCCGCACATGACACGCGCGACTGGGCCTTTGCCAAGCGATATGGCCTCGAGATTCGACTCTCGATCCAGAACTCTGAGCAATCACTCCATCTCGATGAGATGGATGACGCGTATACCGAGGACGGCATCACGGCCAACTCAGGCCCATTCGACGGGCTGCCAAACCGGGATGCGATTCCAAAGATGACCGAACATGCCGCGGCCGAGGGGTTTGGCGGGCCGATGGTGGATTATCGATTGCGCGACTGGCTGATCAGCCGGCAGCGCTATTGGGGCGCCCCGATCCCGATGATAAAGTGCGAGGAGTGTGGTGTCGTCCCCGTGCCCGAAGCGGACCTGCCGGTTCTGTTGCCGGAGGACGTCGCGTTTCGGCCAACCGGCGAGTCCCCGCTGGCGCTTTCGGAGTCATTTATGAACGTCGCGTGTCCATCTTGCGGGAAAGCCGCGAGACGCGAGAGCGATACGATGGACACTTTCGTGGACTCGAGCTGGTACTTTCTGCGTTTCTTGAGTGCGGGGGACGATTCGCAGGCGATCGACACCGAGCTCTCGAACCGATGGATGCCGGTGGATCAGTACATCGGCGGGGTGGAGCATGCCATTCTGCACCTGCTCTACGCGCGATTCTTCACCAAGGCTCTATATGATTTGGACCTGGTCGGATTCGACGAGCCGTTTGCGCACCTCTTCACGCAGGGCATGATCTGCAAGCGGTCCGATGCCGACGGCCAGCTCTACAAGATGTCGAAGTCGAAAGGCAATGTCGTCAGCCCGGACGATCTGATTCGTAACTATGGTGCCGACACCGTGCGAGTCTATACCTTGTTCATCGGTCCCCCCGAGAAAGACGCCGAGTGGAGCGACCAGGGGATCGAGGGCGCATCGCGCTTTCTGCGGCGGCTATGGCGCCGTGTCCACGATAACCACGACATCCTGACTTCCGCTGCCGGGCTCGATCCGGCCCTGGCCCGCATGGACGATGCCGAGCGCAGCCTTTATCGAAAGACGCACGAAACGATCCAAAGTGTGACGCAGGATATGGAGGGCGCCTTCCATTTTAATGCGGCGATCGCCCAGATTATGGAACTGCTGAACGCGATCGACGATTGCGAGGTGGCCGAAGACAGCAGCGACCAGCGCAAGGCGGTGTACCGCAAGGCGATCGAGACGGTGGTGATTCTCTCGTCGCCCTTCGCACCCCACATTTGTGAGGAGCTGTGGTGCGAGCTCGGTGGCCAACCGAGTATTCTCACGCAGGACTGGCCTGCCGTGGACCCGGACGCCCTGCTGCGCGCGGAAGTTGAGATCGTCTTGCAGGTGAATGGCAAAGTGCGCGGTCGCGTGACCGTAGCCGCCGACAAAGATCCCAGTGAGTTGGAGGTCGAGGTGCTGAGCTTGCCCGAAGTCCAGAAGTATACGGAAGGCAAAGCGGTCCGAAAGGTGATCGTCATACCGAACAAATTAGCCAATGTAGTGGTCGGATAGGGCGACGCCGCGGAGGAAGGTCTCAGGTGTCGTCCTGAAATAGGTTTCCCTCAAGAATGCTCTTGATCAGGACGATAACTGTAACGATAACCTCTCCCTGACACCTGACACCTGACACCTGACACCTGACACCTGACACCTGACACCTGACACCTGACACCTGACACCTGACACCTGACACCTGACACCCATGTCCACACAACGCTCCAAATCGACCGGTGCCCCCGATTCCCCGCGGATTCGCGATGCCGTTGGCGCCTGGTTTTCCCTTACATCCCGTGAACAGACGGCGGTTGCGCTGATCCTGGGACTGGCCCTGCTTGGCCTCATTACCAAATTCTGGTATTTATCCAGGGAAGAAGTTGAACCATACTATCTTGAGCACGGACAGCAGACACAGGTGGAGCAACGTCTGAGTCGGTAAGAGCTGAGGCACCATGGCCTGGCGAATACATAAAAGTGTGATCTGTGGCGAGATCGACAACCGCGTCCGCGGTCGCGTCACGGGATGGCTTCATCTGGCAGGCCTCGACGACAAGATCGTGCTCGAGCTCGAGGGCAATTGTCATCGCGACATCGCGGGCTGCAAGATTGCCCTTCGTAATCCGGCCCCCGAACGAGGCAATCTCGAGGGCATGAATTTCCGACAGCGCGGCAGCGCCGGCGAACTCACGGCCTCGCGCAAAGTTCGCATCGTTCCCGAGCGTAAGCACAGCGAGTCCTGGGACGAGTACATCGCGCGCGCGCGCGGTTCGCGCAAGGTCGGGAACGCCGTGTACCTCGAGTGGTTCAGTCACTCCAACGGTCGCGTGGTGATCGAGAGCGGGGACTTTCAGGTCACCGTGCTTGAATCCCGCTGGCGTATGTCGGAAAGCGATCACGAGAGTCAGTGTCAGACCAAGCGGGACGCCATGAGCGACTGGATGGAGGACCTCTGCGAGGGGTATTCCGCGGATGAGGATGAGTACGACGAGGACGATGAGGATGAGTCCCAGGCGTTTGATCCGGAGGATGATGAGCCCATGAACGAGTTTGAGTGGGAGCAGTTCCTGCGCGAAGCCGACGAGCGTGCCGATCGTTATGTGCAGCTCGTTGAGAAATATATGGATCATCCGCAGGGCGATCGCATCATCGCCAGGGAGATGGGCTGGAACTGGATCCGGGAAGAGATTGAGGATGTCGAGGAGTCCGGCGACCGGGAGGAACATGAGCTTTGGACGGACGCGGCGGATGTCGACCCCAACCCTCTCACCGAGGGCGTGGACTGGATCCGGGACCGGGACGGCCACATCACCCATCCGCTCACGGGCCGCTTACACGAGTTAACGCTGGCAATGTGGCATTCCTGCAAGGAGCAGGGACTTATGGATGAGCCCGGGGACCGGGATCTGCACGAGATGCTGTTTCAGCTCCACACCGCGTCGGCCAAGCTGGCGGGGGCGCTCGACGGGTTGGCTTTCGATGAGGCGCCGGAAGGCGGCTTTGTCGTCGCCTGTCTCAAGCGATCGCTCGTGTTTCTCCATAACGGGATTTCCGCATCGACCCAGGTGGGGGATAAAGAACTGATCGAGCCGGCTGCCCTGCGTAAGTTCCGGGCCTCACTTTTCAGTATCCGCGAAGACGTCCTGCGCCTGATGGAGCACTACAGGCATTGGAAATATTGAACTCGCGGCGGGCGGCCTGCAGGCGGGCCGTCGCCAGTACCGAATTCTTGAAACGCGACGCATCGCGGTGGTCGAGGTGCGCTGCGCCCTGCTCCGCGCAGAGACCAGGCGCATTTCGAGGTTGCAATACATCGCCTCCCGAGGTATTCTGTCTTTCATGAATCGAGAGACCATCATCGCCCCATGCAGACTCGCGATCTACACGCTCGCCGCAACCTGTTTGATCTCCCTCCTCGCTCCGCCTGCCGAGGCCCGGCAGGAGTTCAGCTACTACAAGTACATCCTGGAGCGTCATCCTTTCGGCAAGCCTCCTCCGGCACCGGATCCCAATGCGGCGGCCAGTGCCGCGGTCGTCGTGCCCCCGCCCGCGCCGCCCAAGCCGACGCCACCGTGGGTGGCGAGCTTGAAGCTGGTTGCGATCATTGAGCCCGATGACGAGGACGAGTCGCTGCGTGTGGGCCTGTTTGATCAGAAGGACAAGAAGAGCTACTTCATCAACCTCGGCGAGACCTACACCTATCACGTCTTCGATGCCGACTACGGAGAGGAGAAGGCCTTGGTCGGACTGGACGATCGCAAGTTCTGGCTCTTCATGGATGGAAGGCCACCGTACGAGTACGGAATGGAGCCGGAGGGCGATGACGCGGGCGCTTCGGTTACAGGTCAGGCGCGGCCCGCGCGAGTCGCGGCCGCACCAACACGGCCGCGGCGCCGAACGGCCAGGCGTGTTCAACGCAGCGAAGAGGAACTCGAGGCGATCCGGAAGTCTCTCCCGCCGCCTGTGTCATCTGCACTGGCGACCGCGCGCGCCAGGGGCAAGGCTCTGCCTGAGATGGAGCCGGAGGACATGGAGGCCTATCTGCGCGAATACCAGATGGAGCTTATTCGTGCGAAAGGCGAGATGGGCCCGGCGCTTCCGATTCCCCTGACCCCGGAGATGGACGCCAAGCTGGTTGATGAGGGGGTCCTTCCACCGTTGGAGTAGGAGACAAGTGATGTCTGTGAAATGGCGAAAAATGTACATTCCCAGCTCAAAGTCGCCATTCGGGTCTGCCGGCGCCTGCGGAGTGGTCTGGTGAGGCCCTGCGCAGGCGCTCATTTTTCGCTGATTTTTTTTTGAGTTCAAGGGTTGACGCGCATTCCGTAGTCCGGTAACATTCTGGGTAGTAAAGGTTGAGAAAGTCCACCTGGAGGGGTTGACTGCATCGGGCTTTTGACTAATTAGATCACTGCAGAAAACGGAGAAGCAGGAGAAGACACCGATGAAGCACAAAATAGTAGCCCTCGCGGTAGGATTCGCGTTCGCTGGAACGTTGGCGCATGCAGATGTAAGCAGTGAGAATACGGTCGGTGTTTTTTGTATCGATCTCGTAGCTGGGAAATTCAATCTGGTATCAGCGCCGATGCACAAGATCCCTGTTGATCAAGGTGCGGCTACAGGGAATACAGGGCAGACGATCGCTGACGGTGGCGCGGGGTGGACCCCTGGGCAGTTTGATGCGGGCGTGAGTAACCCCGCGTTGGAAACCGGCAAAAGCACGTATTACGTGGAACTGACCTCGGGCGTCCTTGAAGGGCGGCACTTCCAGATCGCGTCAAACGACGCAGCTACGCTCTTTCTGGAAGCCTCTCATGCTGACTTGGGCGTCGCGAATGTCACCAGTAATGGTTATAAGGTTGTCCCCTACAATCGAGTGCGCGATGTGTTCGGTGAGCCGGCGGCTTCTCCTTTAGACGTTGGCACATCATCTGCAAATGCTGACAACGTGCTGTTCTTCGGCGGCGGCGGATTCGAGGTGCCGGTTTTTCTCTTCGAGTTTCTCACGACCAAAGAGTGGCGTCAGGGAGCCGTAGAGGTGGGTGACAAGACTATCGATCGCGACGCCGGTTTCTTCGTGAACATGAAGGGAAGCGGAGTCGATACGAATATCTGTCTGACGGGAGAAGTGAGTGATAATGATCAACGCGTTGTTCTCGACGCGGGCATCACGCTGCATGGCGGCATGAACGTCGTCGATCCCGACTTGAACACGTCCGGTTTAAGCAATGTTTTCGACGTCGGGACCTCCTCCGCCAACGCAGACAATGTGATTCCGTGGAAGAGCGACCTGACAGGCTATGATGTTCCACACTTCCTGTTCAACTTTTTGACCACAACCGAATGGCGTCAGGGCGCTGTGCCGACGGGTGCAAGCGTACAGACACCCGCCGGCGCGGGATTCTTCATCAACAATCGCGGTGGTACGGCTGTCACATGGGTACGTCCAACCCCACTGAACTAGCCCAGCCACCAATCACAAGACGCATATCCTGAATATTTATCGCTAACCCACAAAAGAAAAAAGGATGAACATGAAGCATAGATTTATCGCGGCAGCAATCGCAATATTGGTTCCCATTACGGGAACGGTTTATGGCCAGATTACGGTGACGCTTGACTGGGGGACTCTCGATAACCTCTGGGATGCCTCGAGCGGGTCCACGGTACTGATCCCCGATAACTCGACCCAAGGTATCATGTCGTTCTTTAGCTACGATTCCGCCACCGGTACGGAGGTCGCGGATATCTTCGCGCATATTACCAGTGGAGCAATCGGTCCAATTGGTGGCACGCCCGGCTCTGCAGGTGGTTTCGGAAGTACGGCTCTTGTACCGACCTCGGCGTGGGATCCCAATGCGTTGCTGGATTTCGGTCAGATTGGAGGAGGGCTTGGGACCGTCTCGATGGATGCTGGTGTCGATGCATTCGTCGGTGGGCCTTACGGGCCTGGAACTTCTCCTCTTATCGGCGACGTGGTTTACGGGATGTTCATGGACTTGAGTAGCGGGGCGTACGGTTACGTGTTCAATTCGCAGGACGCGAACTTCGACGCAGGTTCGGTCAGTTTGTGGGCGATTCCCTCTGATGGAGGTGGCCCGGGTTCCCTCATTGCAGCTCTGGGGCGCAATACGACGGGTGATCCGGGCACATACGGAACTGTGATCGGCAGTCAGGCCACTATCGGCCCGAATGTGACGCTTGCTACTCCTGGTGCGGGCAGTCCGGTCATAACGGATGCCGCCGGCTGGCACGCAACCAATGTACCGGAGCCGGGCACGTTCGCTCTGTTCGGGCTTGGTGCTGTCGCACTGGTGGCGTATCGCCGCCGCCGCGCGTAAGTTCTAGCAACGACACGATTTTAGGCGCTCCCTCTTCACGGAGGGGCGCCTTTTTTTATACAGGGACGTCGATAATACTGGTAACTTCGTTCCTTTGATCATGCGACACCCGAGGAGCATTCGCTGTGCATAGAGACGAGCATCCGAAAAAGCCTCTTCCTGCTGCGCTGGTTCACTGGATCGGTCTTGGTCTTGGATCATTGGCTGCAGCTACCTATCTCTGCACGCTTAGCCAGGGCCCTTTTCCCGGCGAATCCGCGCGCCTGATCGCATCGTATACCGGGCTCTTGCCGATGCTCCCGACGGGGCAGCCGGTATGGCACCTGCTCGCGCTACTTGGGCGGGCGATTCCAGGCGTCGGTCCCGACACTGTTCTCAACGTTGTCAGCGCTCTACTCGGCGGGGTCTCTGTTGGTCTCATGTATGCTGTTGTCGGTCGCCTGATCCGGTACACGCTGCATGACAACACGCATTTCGCCGCCAGTGCGGATCGAACGGGGATGGTCGGAGGTGTCTGTGCGGCGCTCTTCCTGGCGTTCAGTTCCGCGTTCTGGACGGTGTCAACGCGGGCGCATACGCTTTCACTAGGGATCACGCTGCTGCTTGGTGTGGCCTGGCTGCTTCTTCGTTTCACGGAGACGGGGCATACGGTATTCCTCTATGCACTGTGCGCTCTCTTAGGCCTCGCCGCAGTGGAGTTCGCGACCGTCCTCCTGTTCGTTCCGATCTTTGCTTTCTGGACGTTCTATCTCCTGTGGCAGCGGGACCTCATTCGGACGGGTATCATCGCACGCGGGACAGCCTGGCTCCTGTTCGGTCTGTCGGCTTACCTGTGGGGCGCGTGGCTGATCAGCTCCACCGAGGCTTACGAGCTGTCGCAACACGAGAGCTACTGGGACGTTCTCGTGTATACCTGGCGCAATCAATATCTTCTCCTCGCGAGGAGTCTACCTCGCGTTGGATGGCTCCTCGTGGTCCTTATGACCGTGGTGCCATGGGCGGCCAGTATGATTCTGATGAAGCGTGGCTTGAGCGGGGAGTGGGATTGGGGTTTCGGGCTGCTCCACATTGTGCTGACCGTGATCTCGATCGGAATGCTCTTCAATATCCCGATTATGCCCTGGCCGATGTTCGGGCAGTCGAATTTGCTCGTTACGCCCTATCTGCTGGGCGCGGTCGTGTACGGGTACGTCATCTGCTACTGGTTCCAACTCGCGCAATGGAGACAAATCCGCGCGGAGACCGACCCGTCACGGCGTCGGGCATCCGTCGCCTGCGGAGCCATCGCGATCGCGGGTCTGGTTGTTTCCATCATTCCCCTGTTTCGTAACTATGCGGATACGAACGCCCGCGGTGCCGGTCATGTCAACGCCCTCGTTCACGAGATCATCAACGACCTTTCAGACGATGCATGTCTCGTAACGGATGGCGTACTGGACGCAAACCTGGTGATTGCAGCATCCCGACTCGGCCGTGACGACGTGAAGGTTGTGAATCTATTTGGCGGACGCTCGGCTCCATACGTCCAGCACGTCCTCAATATACTCGAAAGTCCAACTCTTGCCGGTTTGGGGGACGTAGGCGTGGGCCCCATACTCAAAGAATGGATCCGGGGACATCCGGAAGATATGCGGCGTGCAGTTGTGATGCCCGTATCGGACATCTGGGAAGGTTCCGGGCATGTGGCCGTGCCCGACCGGTTTGGTTTTGTCGGGTCCAACTCGGCGGACCTGAATATCACTTCGGTGGAAGAGAGCGAGCGCTTCTGGACAGCGGTCGTTCCAGGGCTACAGGATCTTGCCGCAGGCGGCAACGACATGCTGACGGCGATCGGCGCTCACTATCTGCGGCACCTGAGCCTAATCGCGAACGATTTGGGTGTCGCCATGGAGGATCAGGGCGATGATGGACGGGCGTTCGCGCTTTACGATCGCGCGCTCGCCATTTTGCCGGACAACGTGAGTGCCAAGCTGAATCAGTATACCATGATCGAGCAAGGTCGTCATGAAGGCTCGGCGGACGAGTATCGTCAGCGCTTGGACGCGGTCGTGGAGCGAGCGGGCAAGAGAACGGTGTGGGCCCTCGCGCACACCTACGGATACGTTCGGGCACCCGCTGCGTCTATCGATTTGGGGATGGTATGGGCTGCTTCGGGGCGACGGTCGGCTGCGCTTCGAGAGTTCAACCGAAGCCGGTCAGTTCAGTTCGAAGCACCGCCGGCCGCGCGTGCCGCCCTGGCCGATGTGTACCTCAAGCAGTTCGACCTCGACACGAGCCAGGATTTATATCGTAGCGTGCTCGATGAACAACCGCAGAACCTGCATGCGTTGCTGGGGATGTCCAGGATTGCCAGTGCACGGGGTGAAATTGATGAGGCGCGCACGTGGGCGGGGAAAGCAGCGGACGCGGGGGCACCGGAATCGGCGATCTTGCTGGAATCGGCGTTGCTCGCTCTGCAGCAACGCGAGTTGAGCGATGGTCGGGCATTGCTCGAGTCTCTCGTGCTGCAGGCTCCGGCCGATCCTACCGCATGGGCGCTTCTATCCGATACGGTATCGCGGCTCAATGACCAGGAGGCTCTGGCGCGTTGTAAACAGAGCATGTTGCGGCTCGAATCCAAGAACTACCTGGTGTACGCGGCCCTCGGGGCGATAGCGTCCGGCGAGAAGGATATCAAACAGGCCATAGCCTTCTACGAGTCGTCCTTGGCGCGCAAGCCGAGTTCCGTCTCGATCATTCGCAGGCTCGCCGTGTTGCATCTCGCGGACGGACAAGAGTCGAAGGCCATGCAGTATGTTCGTATCCTGATTAACCGGGATTCTGGAGATTCGTTCGGGAATTGGATGTTGGCGCGCCTACAGGTCGAGCGCGGGGAATTGGAGATGGCAGAGAGCACGCTAAAGCGATGTATGACCCGGCATCCGCATCCAGTCATCATGAACGACCTCGCCGTGCTGTTATTGGAGCAAGCGCGCTTTGAGGAGGCCGAGCGGGTCCTCAAGGATGGTCTACAACGTTGGCCCGGGCTGTATCTCGGCTGGAGTAACCTCGCTCGTGTATTAATGGCTTCCGACCGGGACCAGGAGGCGTTGGTCGCATTTCGGAACTCGCTGCAGATCAATGCATCGGACCCACGGGTTCACGTGCATGCGGTCGAGTTGTTCATAAAGCTGGGTGAGGATGAGAAGGCGCGCGGCATGCTGAAGGTGCTGCGTGGCAAGCAAGATTCGCTCCCCGATGACTACAAGTCCCGGCTGGATGCACTCCTTACAGCCATGAGTTCAGGTACCGAGGCGTCCTAATGACGGCACCACCAACGATCAGCGAATTCCTGAGACGTCACGGTCGCCACTTTAACTCGGCGGCCCTGGTCGATGCTGCGGAGGCCTATCGCAAGCATCTGGATGATGATGGGATCATGATGCTCACCATGGCGGGGGCTATGAGCACCGCCGAGATCGGGCTTTCGCTGGCGGAGATGATCCGGCAGGAGAAGGTGCACGCGATCTGCTGTACCGGAGCGAACCTTGAGGAGGATGTCTTTAACCTGGTGGCGCATGACCACTATGTACGCGTGCCGCACTACCGTGATCTCTCGGCGAAGGATGACGAGGATCTGCTGAAACGTCATCTCAACCGCGTGACGGATACCTGTATTCCTGAGGAGGAGGCCATGCGGCGGTTGGAGCGGGCAATCCTGGATTTGTGGGTGGCTGCGGATCAGAAGGGCGAGCGATACCTTCCACACGAGTTCTTCTACCGGGCGATCCTCTCCGGTGCGCTCAAGGAATACTACCAGATCGATCCGGCCGATAGTTGGATGGTGGCCGCCGCAGAGAGGAATCTGCCGCTCTACGTCCCCGGCTGGGAGGACTCCACTCTCGGTAACATCTATGCGGGGCATTGCCTGAAAGGAACCATCCAGAATCCGGTCACGGTCAAGAGCGGCATCGAGTATATGATGACCCTCGCCGATTGGTACCAGTCCGAGTCGAAAGACCGCGCCATCGGATTCTTTCAGATCGGCGGCGGGATCGCAGGGGATTTTCCGATCTGCGTGGTACCCATGCTCGAGCAGGATCTGCAGGTCGAGAATGTGCGCAAGTGGGGCTATTTCTGCCAGATCAGCGATTGTACCACCAGCTACGGTTCCTACTCCGGTGCCGTGCCGAATGAGAAAATTTCATGGGGTAAGCTTGCCGTGGATACGCCGAGTTTCATTATCGAGTCGGACGCTAGTATCGTCGCGCCCCTCGTCTTCGCCTACGTTCTGGGGTGGTGAGCCCCATTGTATTCAACGCGGTGTATCGCGTCACTCTGACTCGGGACGAGAATCCCTTCGCTCCGGGAGGGCGCCGGCAACCTCGGACACAACGGGTCCGGCCACGACCCGGAAGCCGATCGTGTCGTAGCTGGCATCGGCCAGGTCAAACCCGCGGTAGTCGACGCGCAGGCTGATCTCGCCATCGAAGAACCAGGACCCTCCACGGCGGACGCGGTAGAGCTGTGTCTCCTCGTACCAGTCGTCGCACCACTCCCAGACGTTTCCGCCGACGCCGAACAGACCCCATTCGTTCTCGCCGCTCTGCTCGACGGGGCACGTCACCGCGAAGCCATCCTCGTAGACGTCGATACCGCGCCAGTTGGTGAGTTTATCCCGTGCATCCCGATCCGAAAAGTTCCCGTAGGCAGGCGGGAATTGGTCACCCCAGGGGTACTTGCGATCGGTACCGCAGCGGGCGAACGTCGTCCATTCGTCCTCGGTGGGAAGTCGGAAGACGTATCCCTCCGGAAGCGCATCGCCGAAGATCTCGGTCAACCAGCGGCAATACGCCTGCGCGATCGTCCATGTCACCTTGACCACGGGTTGCTGTGCGTCGTTCAAGGTGATCTCGTCGTGCGCTCCGCTGTCATGCTGACGGTCAAAGGTCAGAAACTGGCGGTTGGACACCTCGTATTTTGCGACCCACATGCGTAGATCTCGAATCCACTCGAAACGCATCTCGCGGTCTTGTCCGAGCGGCAATCTGAGCGGCTCCCAGAATGCGACGCGCGCCAGTCGACCAGTGACAGCCTCATGAGTGGACTCTGGACCGCTCAAGGATTCGTCCGTCTCCCCGGATTTGATCCTCGCGATGGTCTCGCTGACCGCGAGCATGATTGCGCTTTGGTCGGCGGAATCACGAATAGCCCAGTGCAGCGGGCGCAACCCCTTGGCGGTCTGGGACTGCAAGTCGGCACCCAGCGAGAGAAGAAGACCTACCACGTTCGTCGCATCTTTGCGCGCAGCCCAGTGCAGGGGTGTAATGCCGTGATCGGTCGGAGCATCCAGATCGGCACCCGTGACGATCAAGTACTCGACGCAGCGCGCCGCGTCGCGTCCGGCCGCCCAGTGCAAGGGGGTGAATCCATTCTCGGTTCGAGCGTTATAGTCCGCGCCATGCTTGAGAAGCAGAATTAGAAGATCGAGGCGATTGCGGGCCGCCGCAATGTGCAGGGCTGTGACCCCGCCGCGCGCCGGTGCATTGACCACGTCGCGCGGAATTTCGCGAAGGATCTCGACAGATGCGGTAAAGTCCCCCCGGTTCACGGCGTCGTGCAGGGGGCCGGCCGTAAGGGGGGCCTGTCCAGCGATCACGGCACTGAAAAGAGAGAGAAGAACCGCACGCTTCATGCGATATCCAACCCATGCTGTCTCAATGCCCAGTCCCGGTACTGGTTCCGATACCCTCGCATCGCATCCAGGATGCTGTAGGTATAGACGACGATCCAGATGATGAGGATTGCCACCAACGGGCGCCAGTTTTCAGTGACGGAGGAGTCGGGAGTCTGGGAAAAATCGGCGAGTTGAATGTAGTAGGTCTTGAAGATCGGAATCAGCAGTATGACGGCCGCCACGAAGAGTCCGCCCGTCAAAATGGCGATAACGAGCCCGGCAAGCACGCGCCCCTGCATTAGTTGCCCAATCCCGGGATAGACCATGGCGTTGATATAGATCGCGAGACGCGTCGGCGGCGGATCCGTGTTGATGGGGACGGGACCAGACATGGTGAGTGCATCCTAGCGCCAGATTAAGTGAAGATCGATCAAGATCACGATTAAGGCGGTTCAGGCTGAGCGTCGCAAGCCCGGACATCTCACACTTTTTCGTAGTAGGAAAAGTGTGAGATATCCGGGCTAGAGGACGACGCGTCCGACCGCACTTCGCTCGACCCAGCCACGGTCCCCATTAGCTTCGATTTTGATCCAGTCGGCGTGCGATTCGAGAAGTTCGACGGCGGAGCCTTCTCGAAGCGGGAACTGAACACGCGCGCTACGCATCGGGCCGAAGCGGGCCTTGGACTCGGTCATCACGATCGCCTGGTTGCGGTTCGCGGGAGCTTCCCAAGTCCAGGCGCCATAGGCTGAAAACGCAGCACCGGCGACCAGTACGGCGTAGAGAAGCGTAGCCGGGATCGGTACCCCCGGCGAGAGCCGGCGTGCAACGGCGATCAGCACCAGCATCCAGTACGAGGCGGTCGCGAGTAGGGTCCATCCGTCCAGTTGAAGCCGATCCCATGCATCGATTCGATAGACGAGTAAATCCGGCACGGCGGCGATAGCGGACAGGCGGGTCAGGTTCGTTTTGAATCCTTCGTTGCCAGGGGCCAGTCGATAGGCACGCGCATAGTTCAGTACCGCATGGCCGAGGTGCCCCGAGAGGTAGTGGCTGCTGCCGAGGTTGTAGAAAAGCGCAGGAGTTCGCGGAACCATGTCCGCTTCCGCTTCGTACAGAGCCGCCGCTTCCCTGAAATCTTCTTTCTGCTGGGCGTCAAACGCCCGCATGGCGGTGTCGGTCGGCGTTTGGAAAGCGCTGACCAGCGTGATGCACGGTATTGCCGCTGCGATCAAGAGCAGGCTCAGAGCGGCGCTCCTGCCGCGCCGCCGGCGTGTGAGCAGTGGGAGACCAAGGTAGATTGCCATCGGAACCGCCTGCAGCGTCCAAAACCCTTTCCTCCGGTAGAGCGGCGGCGGTGCATCGGACCAGGCGGAGGGCGGGATCGGCGTCGTGTCGATCGTAATGACTTCGTCCGGCGTTCTGGTTTCCGAATAGACTGCTGCCCGGTCACGATGCATGTCGCGCCGTTCCTTGAAGGTGAGCGTGAAGGGGCCACGCGTTACGGATTGATACGCGCGCTTCTGACTGTCGAAGTAGGAGAAACGGATCGCCGATATGGCATGCGCGTTCGTGCTGAGAGGGACAACGATCTTTTCGAAACGGCGCAGGCCAGGATCATCGCTGGGAATGGATCGCGTCGGATAGGCCTTGAAGGAATCTCCCAGTTCAACCGCGGGCGGATCAAAGTCCGGCAATGGATTTGGCGACCTAACGGTCATCGTGATCGTCACGAGATCTCCGGGGGCCGGTTCGACGGAATCGACTTCGACGTCAAATGATGCCGTTCCTATGACTCCGGAGTAATCATCAGGCCGCCCGGCTTGCGGGACCGAGGAGACCGTTATGCGGACCGGGATCACCGGAATCTGGACCGAGTTAAAGCGTAAGGTCGAGAATATGCCGTGCGTGCGACGTACGACGGTGGCCACCAGCGTCGGCGCCAACCGTATGACTCCCGCTTCAGGTGCGACCGCTTTGACCCGGTAACGTTGAATCTGGCGACGATCGCCAAGCTGGCGGTCCTCGGTGGAGAGGGGACGACTGAAGGGCCGCAGGCTCAAGACTCGATTATCCGGCAGTCCGTTGAGCTGTAGCTCGTTGGAGATCTCCGGGCCATCCGAGTACACGCTGAAGTAGAGTGCGAAGGCCTCCCCGGCATAGATGTGCTCGCGGTCCACCTCAAACGTAGCGACGAGGGGTCCGCGCACGGGGTCATTCGTCTGCGCAACTCCCGGCATGGCCATGCAGCCGGCGATCACAATGGCTGCTGCGACGGTCGGTAGGGCCTGCTGGCGTGCCCTGCTGGCGCTGGCCCTCCAGATCACGGGGTCACCTGTTGGGAGGGTTCGGGTGTCAGCCATGCTGCGCTCGACGCGCCGGCTTCGGATTCGGCGTAAAGATCGGTGGCCGCGCTATAGCCAAACATGGCGAACGCGGCGATGGCGCCCGCGAGTACGTAGCGCCAACGCATGAAGCCGGTGAATCGCAGGAGAGCCGCAACCCAGCACGCTGAGAAGGCCAGGGCACAGATCAACAAACGGGTTTCGAGGCTCAAGCGGTAGTGCCAGAACAGGACGACGCGATACCACGGCAGGCCGGCTTCGGGGTCCTCATCGCGCTTGGCAATCGCGAGGGCCAGATTATGCTCGATGTCCTCGTGGTGCCCCATGTACCGCTCGGCGCGCAACAGGTGGCGAATTCCGTCGTCATATCGCTTCGCACCCAGGAGTGCAGTTCCGAGGTTATAGAACAGCGGGCCGTTGCGAACGCCGCCGTCGATGAGGCGCTGATAGACGACCGCGGCGGAGATGTACTCGTCCGGCGTCTCCGCGGACGAGAGCAGGCTATTGGCCTGGTTCCATGCGAATGTATGAACGGATTCCTGTCCCGCGCACATCCCGGGAACGAGTAGGCTCGCCAGGATGATCATAGGCAGAGGGTTCGCCTTGAGCTGACGCCCCGCGCTCATCGTATAAGCTTCGATGCAACGTTTGGCGGTGTCGATATCTTCAGCGAGAGATGCCGCCGGTTCGATGCCGCCGAAGTGGTCGTTGTAGTGTTGCTCGAAAATGGATGCGAGATCGCCGGGTACGGGCTGGTCCGCCGGTTGCAGTGTCTTGATGATTCGCTCGACGTCAGGCGGTGCAAGGGACGCGCCGGGGCGTTCGGCAATCGCCCCCACGTACTCGCCAATGGCTTGAATCAGCGCGGAGCGTGCGTCACGTGGGGAGGCGGAGGCGGGGTCGGCCCCCGCCAGCCGGCGCAGGGCGGCATGGCGAGCGTCGCGTCGTCGGCGCACCGGGGACCGTTGAATCAACCGTCGCCGCGCCTGGCTGGCCGAAACGCATAGCAGGAAAGCCGCCGGCCCGAAACCCGCGATTCCCAGCAGCACGGGAACGCGGGCAATTGGAGCGGTGTAGGCCCCCGTCCCCGAGACTGCTACCGGCGCCATCAGGCCGCTCGTTCGCGCCTGGGTATGGGGAGACGACGTGACGGCGTTCGTCTCGGCGGCAATCAGGTCGGCGGCCTGGATCTGTACGGAGGGATTCACGCGAATCGGGAGCGGCACGGTTTGAACCGTTTGATACTTCCTGGCGCTGACGTCGAAATACGAGATGTTGATGGGGGGTAGCTCGTAGGTTCCATCCACCTGCGGGCGCAGCGTAAAGGTATAGGTGATGCTCTCGTCGGTTCGGTTGACCTGCGCGGTATCCTCGTATACACGAAAACGGTCCAGGAGCCGGGGTTGCTTACTCAGCTGGAGCATGGTCGCGTTCTCGAAGTGCGCTTGCCCCTCCACGGTGACCGCCAGGGTAAGCGGGTCGCCAACGCGGCAGGTCTGAGCATCCAGTTTTGCGTCGGCGGTAATATTGCTTCCAATGATTCCGACGTAGGCCTCCGGGCGTCCCTCGTCCGGCGGTGGCACAACGCGAACCGTCGCGGCCCGCCCTATGGCGTAGATCGGCTGTGTCTCGGCTCTGCCGAGGGGATCAACCTTCACCGGAATGTCGCCTTTAAGCGTTGCCGGGCCGAAAACGTAGTCGCCCAATTCACGTGCCGTATAGGTGACAGAGATCGAGTACTCGAAGTAGCTCAGCCCGGCGCGCTCGACCACGCGGCGATCGAATGCGAATTTGGCGGGTTCCTTATCAGAGAAGAAGCTGCCAAGACCGAGTGGGCTTGCGGTTACGGTGTAGTCGTTAAGCAGCAGGCCGGCCTGGGTGCGGCTCGCAATCCGGGATTGCAGCAGTTTCTCCAGTTCGGGCACCGGACCTTCGAGCCCGCTGGCGGCGTTGTTGGCAAGATACTCCGCCGACAGCTTGGGCGGCGCAGAGGGAATCATGGGGTCGGTGTCCTGGAATCGCTCCGAGAGGCGCTTGATCAACACGCGCATGGTCACGCTAAAGCTTTCGTCGATAAAGATTTCGGAGCGGGACGAATCGACTTCGATGATGACGATATCCTGCGCTTCGATATCGAGAACTTCAATCGGTGGCGATCGGCCGGTCAGGCGGCGATCTTCGGCGTTGGATGTGATCGGCCCGAAGATAAACTTTCCCGGAGCCGTGGGGGTCACCTCGTAAATAAACTCGTACCCCGTAAAGCTGTCGATTCGTGAACGTCCGTTGATGATGACGATGCTGCGCCGGCTGACGTCGCGACCGCCTAGACGTTTGATGGTGCATCCCTCAAAACCCATCATGTCGGGCTCGCCAGGGTCTCGCGCACCGCTGATCTTGACGTGGATGATCACCGATTCACCCACATAGATCCTGTCGCGGTTGACGGTGATCTCCATGCTTGGCTCGGCGGCCGGGACGGCCTGGCCGATTAGCCAGAGCATCGGCAGGATCGTCGTCAGGGTCGGAGCATGATGCATCGAGGAATCCTCTACCAGTCTTGCCCCAACGAGGGCATGTGTAGATGCTGTCGCCGCTTCTTCTCGTCGAGATAGTCCTTCTCTCGTTGGAGGACCTTGTCTAGAAGGCGTTCCGTTTCTTCCTGGCTCAGGGTGGCTTCCTGCTGCTCGGGTTCAGGTGCTTCCTCCGGTTCGGGTTCCTCCTGCGGTGGTTGCTGATCCTGCTCCGGATCCTGCTGGGCGTCTGATTGCGGGTCCTGCTCTTGGTCCTCTTGTTTCTGATCCTGCTCTTGCTCCTGATCTTCCTGCTGGTCCTGTGGGTCCGGCTCCTGTGCCTGCTGGGGTAGCAGGGCTTCGATCTGCTTGAGCAGTTCGAGGCTGCGTTGTTGGGCCGCTATGGAGTCGGGTAGGGCCTTATCCTCGATATGCTTGAGCGCCGCCGTTTGCCGGCCGATCGCCTCTTCGGTCAGTCGCACAATCTCCGCGCGCTGCTCCGGGGTCAGAGCGGGCGCGTTGGTGGATGGCTCGGTTGGGCTGGTTGCCGGCGCGGGTGCCGGGGTTCCTTCGGGAAAGGCTTCGCTGAAACGGTCCAGAAAGAGCCGCGTCAACCCGGCGGACTCCTGCTGCTGGTAGGCGAGGGCCTCCATCGCGCGCTCCGTCGCGTCCGCGCCGAGCGCGGTGGATACTTTGAACACGTTGGTCTGTCGCGTGATGTCTTCGCTGAGCAGGGGATGGTAGGGCGCCATGCCTTTCCAAAGGCCGTAGATCTCGGACTCGGCCTGGATCGCCGGTTCGTAGGCCTCCATCTTCAGGTCGCGCAGGCTGCGTCCAGCATCCTGCATGCGGGATCGCGTCTCATCGAGAAAGTGGGAGAGTTTCTCGAGTTGCTCCTTGTCGGGCGGGTTCTCGGCTTCTGACTGCGCGCCGTGCAGAACCGCCTTGAGGGGAATGGCCAGGTCCGCATTGTCCGTTTGAAGGGACGCGAGTTGCTCAAACATTTCGATGCGCTCGGGTGTGTCATTGGTGAACGCGTCCGGCATAACTTCAATGATTTCCCGTTGCCGTTTCAGAATCTGGTCCGCAAGTTGAAAGGGATGTGACGATCCGTGCTCCGCCATCAGCCTGGCGACATGCGCCGCATCCGCGGCTGCGGGGAGTTTGTCCTGGACGACGGCGAGGTTGCGCAACGCGGATGCATGCTTGGGCGAGAGTCGTGCCGCTTGCTGGAATCGCTGACCGGAATCGCGTAGCAGGCGCTCACGCTCAATCGCCGCGGTGCTATGCGGTGTCTCGGAATCCTGGTCGTGGGCCGCACGGTACTGCACGACGCCCAGGGCGTACTCCGTGTCGAAAGGCGCCTTCGTCTTCTGCATGCTCATCTGCTCGAGCAGTTCGGCCGACTTCTTGAACGACCCGGCCTTGTAGTATGCGATTGCCGCGTTGTGATGGAAGTCGTGCTGGGACTTCTGGGTTGCGCCATCGGCGGCCGCCTCGAAGGTCTTCGCGGCCTTCTCGTAGAGCCCAAGCCGATAGAACTGCTGGGCCTTTCGTGCTCCGGTGCGTCCAGGGGCAATATCGGAAAGCTCATCATCCTGCCTCTCCACGGGGGTGGTGGCGTTCGTCTGGGCCAGCGTGTTGCTGGTGGTCAGCAACAGCGCAAGACCAGCTGCGATGTTGCGCAGCGGTGGAGGGACGGTGACGGGTCGTGACGTCCTTGCCTGACGGGCCAGTCGGCCCCGACTCAGAAAAGATCCGGCAAGAAGGCAAAGCAGTCCCGGGAGGAGAAAGATCTGGAAACGTTCAATCTTTCTCCGCCGCACGGACTCTTCTAGGTCCTGGCTGGTGATACGACTCATATGCTGCCGGTAGATCGTGCCGAGTGTGCTCTCGCTCAGGCTTGCACGCCCGACAGGGAGGTAGGCCCCGCCGGTGCTCCTGGCGAGAGTGCTCAAGATCTCGTGGTTAAGCCGAGTCAAGACATCTTCGCCGTCATGCTGTAGATACGCCCCTCGCTTCTCCTCGCTTGGAATCCTGGCGCCTTTAGGGTCACCCAATCCAACCGCAAAGATGGGGATTCCGCGCTCGCCTGCTTCGGCGGCCTTCTGTGCGGCGGACCCTGAGAGGTCCTCTCCGTCTGATATGAGGATCATGGCCTTATGGGAGCCATGATCGCTCTCGAAGGTATCCAGCGCGGCGCGAATGGCGTCCCCGATATCCGTCCTGCCGCGCGGAGCGGAATCGATGTCAACGCCGTCCAGCACCTGCTTGAGGTAGGTATGATCCGTCGTGAGAGGGCAGAGCAGGTTGGCCTTACCGCTGAACGCGATGAGAGCGACCCGGTCGCCATGAATCTCGCGGATCAAGTCCAGGAGGTCGGCCTTGGCACGTCCGAGGCGGTTCGGATGAACGTCGCGCGCCAGCATCGATCGCGAGACGTCCAGCGCGATCACCAGGTCGCGGCCGCGTTGGTAGACCGTCTCTTCGCGACTTCCCCACTGTGGGCGCGCGACGGCGAGCAGGGCCAGCGTCATGCCGGGCACGAGCAGGGCGAGCTGAAGGAGGAATCGACGGTAGGGCGCAGGCGGAGCGAGTTTGAGTCGCAGGGCATCAGAGAAATGGGCCGCCAGGAGACGTTCCTTGCGGCGGAAAAGATAATAGGCCATGACCCCGGCGAGCGGTATCAACCAGAGCAGATATAGTACCCATGGAGTGTGGAAGGTCATTTTCGGAGTGGGGACAGAATTAGACTCGAGATCGGGGGCCGCGGACCGTTTCTCTCGGAATGTGATGCAGCGTTCATATGAGTTTCCGTGAAAGCGCCATGTTCATGCAAAGCCCCAGGGCCATCAGCGTGATGCCTGCGGAGAGGTACGGCGGGAATAGTTCTTTGTACTGGCTATAGACCTCGCGATTAATCTCCGTTTTCTCGAGCTGATCGATCTGATCCAGGGCTTGTTGCAGCCCGTGGGGATCACGGACGTTGAAATAGAGGCCCCCCGTCTCACGCGCAACCTGCTTGAGTAAGGCTTCATCGAGTTCCACGCGCATGCGAGTCACGAGGTTCCGGCCGCTCGCGTCATTGAACACCGCCTGTGCGACTCCACTCGATCCGACCCCGATGGTGTAGACTTTGATGCCGAGTTTGGCCGCAAGCTGCATGGCCTTGTCCGGGGTCACGATACCCGTATTCGACTCCCCATCACTCAGGAGCAGGACGATCTTCGACTTTACCTCGGCATCCTTCAGGCGGGCGCAGGCGGTGGCCAGCCCGTCGCCGAGCGCCGTGGCCAACTCATCGGCATTGATGACGTCACGCCCATCGTATCGATATCTCGGCACCTCCACGCCATCGAGGACGTGCCGTAGCGCGTTGTGATCGATCGTCAGAGGAACCCGACTGGTGGCATAGCCCCCGAACGTGATCAGGCCCACGAGATCATCGGCGCGGAGTTCCACGAACTCGGCAAAGGTCTCCTTGACGACCTCGAGACGGGTTCGTTGTGGATCTTGGAGGCTCGCAAAGTCGAGCGCATTCATGGAACCCGATATATCGACCACCATCTGAATGGCGATAGCATCAGAGGTGTGTGCCGTTCGCGAGAACACTTTCTGCGGCCGCGCCAGGGCCAATACTGCGAGTGCCAGTCCGACCAAAGTGATGGCGGTGAGCAGGCTGGAAACTCCCGTACGCCACGATCCCCGGCGCGCCACCGTTCGCGACGCCGATGCAAAGAGAAGGCCGCGGCGTATTCGCGGGCAATAGATCCACCATGCCGCGATGAGGAGCGGAATGAAGAGAAAAAACGCGAATGGACTGGCGAATCTAAACATGGGTCGTGGCGAGCGGTTTCTGCGTTGTCGGCGACGGGGCAGCGGTAGCGCTGTCCGCATCCGTGTCTATGTAATCGCGGGAGGTCCGCGTGGCCCCGTCTACGGCTGCCGAATCGGGCTGATAGGCGGCGTACTTCACAAGGTCGGCGGAGTCCATGAACTGCGTCAGCTTCTCGATCACGGCGGGTCCGAATCTCGAGTCCATTCTGACCGCGGCGAGGAACTCTTCGGTGGTCTGCTCCGGCGCGCGGACGTGATGAGCGCGTTCGATATAGCGCCGCACAATCATGGTCAGTTCGAAGTAGAACTCTTTAACCATCTGCTGCTCCGGCAGCCGGAGCGCAAGCAGCGTTTCGAGCTCCTCGAGGGCTCGTTCACGGGGTGACATCCTGGCGAGTTCTATCTTTCGGCGAACCCGTTTCGAGAGTTTCCATCCCAGGAAGGCCAGCACGAGCAGGGCGATCACGACGATGACCCCGATGGCGACCGTGCGGAATGCCGGGGGTATCCAGCGCGGTTTCAGGCCTTCTGTGATGTCGGCGGGCACGTCGCGCATGGCTACACGCGGAATGACGATGGGCGGGGTCGCAATCCAGTCGCCGTTCAAAACGATCGCCATGGGCGCGATGCGGTGCTCGCGATCCAGGGTCGGCGAGAGTTGAAAGAAACGGGTTAGCGAGGACCGGCCGGCGGAATGTACGATCTCGCCGTCGTACTGGCCGACGAGTTCGAAACCGGAGAGGCGATCTTGAATCGGGGGCAGTGTCGGGGGCGTCGGTCCGTCGGCCGACGCCTCGATAGTGAGTTGGAGGCCCCTGGTCAGTGTGACCTGCGCGGGCTCTATGGTTAGCGTCACTTCGATCGGTCCGCGTTGTGCGCGTTCCACACGTGGCTTTTCCGCCTGGGCCGAAGCGATGATGCTTTCGCGTTCCGATGTGCAACCGGCAGAGAGGAGACAGGTCAGCACAAGCGCAATCGAGCGTGCCCGGTGTGATGGAGGTGCTGCCGGTTTCATGGGGCCATCTGCGAGGGGAACCGCTATCTCCCTTTCGAGCGTAGCTGGCGCATCTTGAAGAGCTGCCGGATAGCGTCTACGTAAGGCTGGCTGGTGGAGATGGGGACGGTGTCGATCCCGAGGCGTCGAAATGTATCGAGGCGCTGCTTGCGCTCACGCGTGGTCTGTTCGCTGAACCCCTTGCGCAACCCGGCAGATCCGGTGTCGAGCACGAGAAGTTCTCCGGTTTCAGGATCTTCGACCTCGATGGGGCCCACGTTGGGAAGCGCTTCCTCCCAGGGGTCGGATACGGCGCAGCAGATCAAGTCATGCTTC
The DNA here is from genome assembly GCA_027623315.1 of Verrucomicrobiota bacterium. Classification (GTDB taxonomy): domain Bacteria; phylum Verrucomicrobiota; class Kiritimatiellia; order CAJWTS01; family CAJWTS01; genus JAQBYD01. Next base: position 126,796 of record JAQBYD010000002.1, read on the forward strand.
CTGGCGGTGAGGCGGAGTTCCTGCCAGTAGTCGTCCGCGATGAAGTCTGAAATCAGAAACACGACCGCGCGGCGTTTCTGCACGCTATTGAGGAACTGCAGGGCCGATGCGATGTCCGTACCCCGTCGCGTCTCCTCGAAAGCCAGTACCTCGCGCACCAGGCGCATGGCGGCGGTGCGGCCCTTGCGTGGCGGAATGGATTTTTCGATGCGATCGCTGAACAGGATCAGTCCAATCTTGTCCTGATTCTTGATTGCGGAGAGGGCAAGCAGGCTGGTCAATTCAGCGGCAACTTCTGCTTTCGACCGATCCCGGGTCCCGAAGCAGAAGGATCCAGAGGTGTCCACAACGAACAGAATCGTGAGTTCACGCTCTTCGGAATAGCGTTTGACGAACGGATGCCCCATGCGGGCGGTTACGTTCCAGTCGATCGAGCGGATATCGTCGCCGGGTGCATACTCGCGCACCTCGTCGAATTCGATGCCAAGGCCCTTGAAGACCGAGTGGTACTCACCAGACAGAAATTCGTCGACGAAGCGGGTGGTGATGACCTTGATCTTCGCCACCTGCTTCATCAGTTCTGTTGTATCGATGGCCATTGAAGTTGAAGTTCGCCGACGAATTCTGTTTTCTGTTCCGCATCGCGATCTTACTCACAATCGTAATCATCCACGTCGTCCCGGTCGATAGCGATTAGGACTGCGAGTCAGACCCGTTCTTTCCCTCGGGAGGCCGACGGCCCCTACGGAACCGGAATCTCATTGAGGATATGCGTGATGACGGCATCGCTGGTGACCTCTTCGGCTTCGGCCTCATAGGTCAACATGATGCGGTGGCGCAGAACGTCATGTGCAACCTCTTTGACATCCTGGGGGGTCGCGTAACCCCGGCCATGCAGCATCGCGTTGGCACGAGAGGCCAGGTTCAGATAAAGCGTAGCGCGGGGTGAGCCACCAAACTCGATCTGGTGAGAAATCTTCAGGTGGTAGTCGTCCGGTTTTCGGGTAGCGAAGACCAGGTCGATGATGTAGTCGCCAACCTTCTCGTCGCAATAGACCTGGTCCAGAACATCGCGCATCGCAACGATCTGGTCGGCCGTCGCAACCGTCTCGATATTGGTTTCAAACTTACGTGTAAATCGGTTCATGATGCGGCGTTCGTCGTCCTTGGAGGGGTAGTCTACGCGGCATTTCAGCATGAAGCGGTCGACCTGCGCTTCGGGCAGGGCGTAGGTTCCTTCTTGCTCGATTGGATTCTGAGTTGCCATGACCATGAAGGGATTGGGGAGGGGATAGGTCGTGTTTCCGATGGTCACCTGGTGCTCCTGCATCGATTCGAGAAGAGCCGATTGGACCTTGGCCGGTGCGCGGTTGATCTCGTCCGCCAGTAAGAGGTTGGTGAAGACGGGGCCCTTCTTCGGGGAGAAGGTTCCCTCCTTCGGATTGTAGATCATGGTCCCGACGACGTCGGCGGGAAGCAGGTCTGGTGTGAAGCTGATGCGCTGGAAGTCGAGTCCGAGCGTTTGCGACATCGTCTTGACCGCCGTGGTTTTCGCGAGTCCGGGCACGCCCTCAAGCAGGATGTGTCCACCTGTGATCAGTGCGATCAACATGCGGTCCACCAGTTTCTCCTGGCCGACGAGGACTTTACCGACTTCCTGCCGGATCCTCTCGATGGTCTGTGACTGTTCCTGGACAAGATCGGTAGATTTCGCCACGTCAACGCTCATGAATCGTCCTCATCACTCTCTGGCACTTCGCTCTGGGCGGGGGCGTCGGCATCCGCGCCGTCTGCGTCCGCATCGGGTTGGTCCTCCTCCTCCGGTTCGGGTGGAGGCTCGAGTAGATCGACGCGCTTGATGAGAAAGCGGTCGCTGATGTAACTCTCGAGGATGTACACCCAGTTCGCAACCCCGGCGTTGAGATCGGATACTTCCTGCTGAGCTTTTGCCTGTTGTTCAAGGCGAGCAGCCTCGGCTTCGGCATCTAGTGGACTCGTCGCCGCGGGCAACGGCGGCGCTTCGTAGATGGCCCATATGCTGGCATAGCGGGTTTCCCCATCGTCGACCTTGCCGCCTATCATAACGGTAATGATCTTTCCGATCGCGGTGCGGGCCGTGAAAAGCACGGGTGCTGCGAGTCCCGTTTCTTCGACGGATAGAGAGGGGGATGCGATGTCGGAGAAGTTCAGAAAACTCAAGGCGCCGGTGAGATTGTCCATCTTGTAGGAAACCGTCACTTCGTTGGTAGCGAGATCGGCGAGGCTAAACGAATCATCTACACCGGCACGGGAGATCGTGATGGCGTCGACATCGGGGCCTGATCGAGTGACCTCCACGATCTCGGAGCGCGGGATGTTGAGAAGCTGTTTCTCCAGCCAGCGATCGGTGGTTTGCCCCACATCGCTCAGGTTCTCGGAGAGCAGGTACACCGTGCCGGCGAGGTCGATGTAGCGACCGCTTGCGTAGCCGCCGAAACCCATCGGGCCGGGGCCCTGCGGCGCCTTGGCCTCCGGTTGCTTGCCGACGAGTATGGAGGTAAGCGCGCTTCCGCTCTCGTTGTAGAGAGTCAATCGGGTGGCGGCGCTGCCCTTATCGATCGCTGATGCGAGACTGGGGTCAAGCAGCTGAAGGGAAGCCCGGTCGTCATCGTTGGCCGGGACCTCCATCCCTTGCTTGAGCTCCGTGAGGCCAAGCAGGAACTCCTTCACGCGTCCGAAGCTCGCCGGGTAGCCGAACTTCTCGGTTACGACCCAGGCGCCATCCACGCGCGCGACCGTCACGGTGGAGTCCGGGGCGGTCATCTCAATCTTGCGTACCGCGTTCACGTCAAGGGACGGGAACAGGTCGTCCCCCAGTTGAGCGCTCGTCTTCTGCTTCGATTCATCCTTTCGGGTAAACACGGCGGCGGCCGCAAGCACGGCGGCGGTGATGATGAGGATCAGGATGTTGCGAGGCTTCATTGGAATGGTCCTATGTAGATCATCGAATGCGTGAACGCCGGTACAGTCCGAAGGCGATTCCGGAGAGTCCAACCAGCGCGGGCATGAGAATAATATTGAGCGCCTTGATCCTTGCGCCGAGTTGATCGATCTCCTTGCGCAGCTCCTTGCGCACATCCTTGAGCTTTTTGGCGGTGTCCAGCTCTTCCTTGCGGAATCGCTTAATCGCGGCCTGCTGCTCGGGGCTGATGATGCTTCGCTGGGACGGATCCTTTTGGGTTTGTAATTCGCTCAGGCGCTGTCGGGCCTCGTTAAGGGCGGCCTGCAGGACCTGCTCCTCCTGGAGCCAGCGCTCCTGGGCCTCAAGCTCCAGGCGGTCTACGACTTCAAAGGGGCGAACGGATTGGCCGCGTGTGCGAACGCCGATGAGATCGGTGCTGCCGGCGAGTTGCTCGACCGCATTGGCGAAGAAGTTCATGTTGTCGTTACGTGGCCGGTACGCACTCGATCCGAAGACCTCAAAGCGTTCGATGCAGACTTCGTCCAGCAGCATATCCACATCGCCCACAAGGATGACGGCGCTGTCTCGAAGGCTCTCGGTAAGCAGGTTCGCGGGCTTGGGTTCCGCCGCATCCTCGCCGTTGGCGTCGTCGCTGCCATCGGGCGCACCGTCCGGAAAGGCGGTCTTAAATCGGCCGAAGAGACGGACGGCGAGGGGGAGTGCCGTCATGCCGCTCGTGAACTCGCGTTTCAGGGCATCCGGACCAAATCGAATCGCGGTTGAATTGATCATGTCGGAGTTGGGAGAAGACGAAAGCAGCGGTGTCATGGTGAGGCTTTCGATCGGATCACCGCCGAAGGTTCCGGCAAAAGGAAGATGAAGCATCTCAAGATTCGCGGTGACGAGATCGTTGGAATGCATGTGTCCAGCCTTGCCGAAGAGCCGCAGGTTGGTGGGGTCGTTCCCCCGGTCACGCGTCGGCGTTGTGGCGCTGAGATCGGCGAGGACTTCCGAGGGGTTGTACGTGATTCCCCATGCCGTAAGCAGCCGGTTCAGGTCGGAACTGGGTTGGGCCCCGCCGCCGAACTGTCCGCCCGCGGCCTGCAGGGCCGGGTCGGCGACGGAGAGCGGGTCCAGAAAGACAAGCAACTTGCCGCCGCGAAGCAGGAACTGATCGATTGCGAATGTCGTTGGTTCCGATAGATCCTTGGGGTGTACCACGATCAGCGCCTCGATGCCCTGGTCGATCTCGCTGGCGGTTGCCGCGACCGGGCGAACGTCGTAATCACTCTCCAGCTCTTTGAAGAGCAGCCATGCCGGCTGGGGCGGGGGTTGCGGTTGTCCGGGCATGGCAAACGGCGGCGATTGGACGCCGAGCACGGGTAGACTGCTCAACACGCCGATCACCGGCTTCTCCGGATGGGTTGCGCGATGGACCAGTCTGATCAGGTTGTATTCGAGTTCCGGCGCGGTATCGGGATGCAGCGCGGGCAATACCGCTATCTGGTCGCCGGAGCGCGCGACCACACCGATGTAGACAGCCGGTCCCATGAACTGGAGCTGGGTCCCCGAGATGCCGGCTTCGCGGGCCCAGTCCTCTTCGTCCGAGTCGGGCTTGGGGTCGAGAAGCTTGACGTCGAGATGTCCGGCGGAGGCGATTTCGAACTCTCCCAGGAGGTCCTCGATCTGATTAGCAAAGGACTTTAGCCACGTTGGTACCTCCGCCGAGCTTCGGCTGAAGTAGAATTCGATCGAAACATCCTTCTCCAGGTTTTCCAGAATCGTGCGTGTGCCGTCAGAAAGCGTGTAGAGATTTTCTTCGGTGAGATCGAAGCGCGTCACACGCAGATTCTTCACGATCACATTAACCGCAACCAGAATGACCAGCATGGCCACCAGTCCGGCCAGGCCGCCCGCGAGTTTTCCAATCTTGTGAAGTGCACTCATTGCGGTCCTAGCCACCCTTTCTGCCGTCAAGCACGATGTGCGTAGCGGCCAGCATGAAAATCATAACACTGGCGTAGTAGACGATATCGCGTAGATCGATCACGCCGCGCTGCAGGGATTCGAAATGCGGCATGAAGCTGAAGGCGGCGATGCCGCTGACCAACCATTCCGGCGCCCACATGGCGAAGATACTGGTGAAGGGCTGCCATCCGGCGATCAGCAGCACGAAGCAGAAGACCAGCGCCAGCACGAAGCTGATGACCTGGTTGCGGGTCATGGCCGAGGTGAGAGTTCCGACCGCGAGATAGGTTCCGGCGAGCAGGGCACTGCCGATATATCCGCCGGCGATCGCACCTGCGTCCGGCGTTCCGAGATGGACGGTGCTGATGATGATGGGGAAGGTAAGCGCGAGGGCCATGATGAGGAAGATCCACGCCGCGAAGAACTTACCCAGAATCGACTGCACCATCGTGATCGGCATGGTGAGCAGGAGTTCGATCGTGCCGGTACGCCGCTCCTCGGCCCAGAGCCGCATCGATGCGGCCGGAACCAGCAGCAGGTAGACCCATGGGTGCCAGAAGAAGAACGGGCGTAAATCTGCCTGGCGCGCTTCGTAGAATCCGGACACGAAGAAGGTCAAGAAACCGACCAGCAGCAGGAACACGACCATAAAGACGTAGGCCACGGGCGACTCAAAGTAAGATTTGAGCTCCCGCTTCCCGATGACGACAATGTTATGCAAACCCTCCACGTTGCTGATTCCCTTCTGGTTCCTAAAGACTCATCCCACGTTGCTGAAATCGCCACCCACGGTGAGCTGTTTGAATACATCATCCAGCCGTCCATCGAGGGTGCGCAGTCCGGTGACTTTCCATTCCTTGTCCCGCGCCATGGCCGACACCTCGGAATAGAGCGTCTCTTGATTGCCCGGGTAGACGATATAGCGTGAACGCTCGGTCTCGACCCGGTCGGCTGACGGAAGCGCGCGCAACGAATCGGCCGTGTCGGAGGATGCGTCGCTGAGTGTCAGTTCGACGGCACCGTGCAGGCTGCTCTTGCGTCGTAGTTCGTCCGGGGTTCCGTTAGCCACCAATTGACCGGCGCTGATAATGATGGCGCGTGTACAGATCGCATCCACCTCTTCGAGAATGTGCGTCGATACCACGATCGTCATGCTGGCGGCCATGTCGCGGATCATGTTGCGCACCACGTGCTTCTGATTCGGGTCCAGGCCGTCGGTCGGCTCATCCATGATCAGAACCTTGGGGTCGTGCATGATCGCCTGTGCCATGCAGACGCGCTGTTTGAACCCCTTTGAAAGCGTCCCGAGGGGCTGTCGGCGCACGGACTCAAGCTGGCAGCGGCTGATGCCCTCTTCAACTTTTTGATCACGCACACGGCCGGAGTATCCGCGTAGCTCCGCGACGAAGCGAAGAAAGGTCGTGGTCGTCATCTCCGCGTAGAGCGGAGCGTTCTCAGGCAAGTAGCCGATCAGCTTCTTGGCCGCCACCGGCGCTACGGTGATGTCGTGTCCGTTGACGATGGCGGTCCCGGCCGAGGGGGTCAGGAAGCCGGTGATCATGCGCATGGTCGTCGACTTTCCGGCTCCGTTGGGTCCGAGGAAACCGAGGATCTCGCCCTGGTCCGCGCTGAAGGAAACATCCTTCACGGCGTCGATGGGACCGTACGATTTCGAGATATTTTTGACTTCAAGCATTTGGGGATAATAGTGAACTTTCCAAAAAAAGCGACACCCCCGTGCGCGGGGTAGAACACGGGGCGGGCGGACTATGGCGGGAGGAGCCCGCCCCTGGTCCGTCGGGGTCGGTCGGGATCGACCGGCCCCGGGAACGTCGCGTTGCGAGAGGGTAAGGGGGGGACCCTCCAGGGACGGGGTTGGGTATGGGAGGCTGTTTCAATCATGGTTTCGATCAATATACACACGGCATCTAGTGGATTTCGATCTTTCTTTCCGGGTTCTCCTGTCGATTCGAATGAGGGATGACGACGCTCAGGAGACCGTCCTTAAAGGTCGCGCGTACCGATGCCGGGTCCTCAATGGGCGCCGGGAGTCGGACGCTACGCCGGAAACGCTGATACGAGCTTGCGGTACTCGCGGAATTGTCGTCGGAAGACTGGCTCATGGTCTTTGAGACAGCGCTGATGGTCAAACGGTTCCCGTGAATGTTCAGGTTGATCTCGGGTTTGTCGAAATCTGCCAGGCTGACCGTCACGACATAGTTGCTCACCATTTCCCGCACATCAATCCCGGGTGAAGGAAAGACGGACTTCCAACTGCTGTCGAAGTCAGAAGCAGGCAGGGCTCGAAAGTGAGGATCCTCTCTGACTTGCTCGAAAAGCTGCGTGACGCGCTGCTCCAGCTCCTGCATGGGTGGATCGAGCGCGAAGGGTGAGCCCGCCGGGCCGTAGAACTGCTGCTCAATGTTCCCGAAGCGCCGACGGGCCTCGTCGAAGAGGCGCTTGGCCTGGGCATGCATGTCGTACGCATGCGTGCTGGTACTCGAGAGACTACCACCGATTTGAAGAGGGTGTCGGTGCCCCGGCACGAGTGCCGAGGACACCGACTGCTGGAGGGGCGGGAGATTGGATTCGACGACGCGCGTCTGCCATTTCGCATCAGGGCGATGGCGCGCGCCATAGATTCTGTAGACTTCGAGCGCGATGACGGCTGACAGCATTCCGACGATGAGGCCAAGCAGCGTGTTGGTCGCGCTGCCGCTCCTTGCATCCAGTCGTTCTGTTCGCTGCTCGTTCATGACGACGTGAGGTAATGCAAGTGGTGTGCCAACTCGTGGAAATTGAGATCGGTTTTCTGAGGCAACCGAAGAAATACGTTTCTTTGCAGCGGCTTTCGCGGGAAATAAAAATGACTGCGGCAGAAGTGAAGCATCGTTGAACGAACGTCGCTGTGCCGATCGACGCGACAGCCTGTCGTACCCACTACGACATTTTGTCCGATTGTTTTCGAGACCCGCTTCGTCTACCATCGCTATAGAATGAAGAACGTATGGTCTCACCCCAGTTCTCGGGTCACCGCCGTCGCCACCGCGGTGATTGGCGCGATCGCACTCGTGGCCGCGGGAAGCCTGGTTTGGCTACACCGCGTCTATCGCAAGTCTCTGCACGAGAATGCCGCATCAGCGGTCGTCGAGAGCGGGCAGCGGATCACCCGCCAGCTCTCGAATCACGCCTTCGTGCAAGAGCCACAGGGCACGCGGGGCGAACGCATGGCGTTTACGGAGCTGGTCCGCACGCTATCTACGGTGGAGCCCTCGATTCAATATGTCTCGGTCACCGAGGGTGGTGATATCGAGTTTCATGAGCAGACGCGTCCGCTGGATCCTTCTTTACCGCATCCCGCAGCAGACACGGCGGCGTCGGGTGTGGTGGAGGTGAAACCGCGGTTGATGATGTTTGGTGATCAGACGATCCCACTAATGACGTTCACCGTGCAGACGAGGACTCCCGGATCCTCGCCGCGGTCGTTGCAGGTGGCCCTGCATCGAGACGCCGTGATCGTGGAGGGAGCTGGTCCGTCGCAGGCGATGGCGTCGATGTTCAGGGTTGCGATCGTGACGGTTTCCACCGCCCTGGGGGTCTGCGTCGTCGTGGTTATCGCGCTCGTCAGGCGTGAATCCCAACGCCAGGAGAGACGACGCGCCGAGGAGCACCTGGCCTTCGCGGGGGCGCTCGCCGACGGAGTGATTCACGACATGCGTAATCCGATGAATTCATTGAGATTGGACGCGCAACTGTTGCGCAAGGAGGCTCTGAAGGCGGAGCAGGGCGACGCCGGGCGCATTGCGGAACTGGCCGAGAGGATGCAGGGGACGGTGGACCGAACGGATAGCGTGCTCACGGAATTCCTGTATCTCGCCAGTCCCGACAGCGAGGCTGTGGAGGTGTACGACGTGGTGGAGTGTGTTCGCGATTGCGCGGCCCTGTTGGCCCCACGTTGCGAGAAGGGCGGCGTGTCGATCAGGATGGACGCGGCGGATCAAGCCATGCCTGCACGTGGTCGCGCCATTCCGATCAAGCGGGCGCTGGTCAACGTGATGGTGAATGCGATCCAGGCGTCGCCGCAGGGAGGGGCCGTCGTCGTGACGATGGTCATGCGCGGTGGAGAGATTATCATCGAGATCGACGACTCCGGACCCGGCATCGCGGGAAGTGACCGCGACCAGGTCTTTGAGATGTTCCACTCCAACCGGCCGGGGGGCACGGGGCTCGGTCTCTGGATGGCGCGCTCCGCGATTGAGCAGCAGCGGGGGCGGATTACGCTTGCGGATTCGCCCGGTGGCGGCGCACGGGTTGTGATACGATTGCCGGTCGTTGACGAGAACGCATCATGAAGAAGGCCCGCGTACTGATTATCGAGGACGATCCCGACGGTCGTCGTTCTGTCGTGGAAGCCGTCAGCGACGCGGGGTTCGAGGTCGTGGCGGCGGAGACGGGGGCGCAGGGCATCTCCTGCTTTGAGGCCCAGGACTTCGACGCCGTCCTCTCGGACCTCGTCCTTCCGGACATCGAGGGAACACAGGTTCTCGAACGCGTGCAGAAATTGCGACCGGGTACACCGTTTGTGATCATGACTGCGCACGGTTCGATTCCTACTGCCGTGCATGCCTTGAAGTCGGGGGCACACGATTACATCTTGAAACCGCTGGACCTCGAAGGCTTACAATCCAAGATCGCGCGAGCCGTGGAGACGGGACGCCTTCGCAAAGAGGTGCGTTCTCTCAAGGATGCGGTGTCGCATCGCTACTCGGCCCGATCCATGATCGCGGGTGCAGCGTCGATGAAGGATGTACTGAATCGCATCGAGAACGTCGCCTCCACGGATGCTACGGTCCTCGTGTTGGGAGAGAGCGGCACTGGGAAAGAACTCGTAGCTCGCGCGCTTCACGCGGACGGGACGCGTGTGACGGGCCCCTTTGTAGCCGTCAACTGCGGTGCGATAGCCGAGTCGCTCCTGGAGGCCGAGCTGTTCGGACATGAGAAGGGCTCGTTTACGGGCGCTCACGAAACGCGCAAGGGCGCGTTCGAGCGTGCCGATGGCGGAACCCTCTTTCTGGATGAAGTCGGCATCGCGCCACTCTCCGTGCAGGCGCGATTGCTCCGCGTGTTGGAAGAGCGTGAGGTGACGCGCGTGGGCGGACAGGGAGCGAGACATGTGGACGTGCGCGTCGTCGCCGCGTCGAATCGCGACCTTCATGAACTGGTGCAGGCGGGGGACTTTCGACACGATCTTCTCTATCGATTGGAGGTGGTGACCATAGAACTACCGCCGCTTCGCGAACGCCGGGAGGATATTCGCCCGCTGATCGAACGATTCGTGGCCGTGGCCTGCGAGAGTCATTCCCGGCACATCGATAAAGTGGCCAATGAATTTGTGGAGCTCCTCGAGCAATACGACTGGCCCGGAAATATCCGGGAGCTTCGCAATGCCGTGGAGTCGGCGGTGATCATGACGCCCTCATCGAGCCTGGATGCGAGTGACGTAAAATTTGGACGTCGCCCCGACGCCGGCCGAGACGAGGTGCAGGAAGACGTTCCGGCGTCGCTGGCCGCGATCGAGAAACAGGCAATCTTGCGGGCGTTGCAGAGACACGATGGAAATCGTACGCTTGCAGCTGCGGAACTTGATGTATCGGTCCGCACGGTCCAGCGAAAGATAAAGGACTACGAACTTCCGTTCTGATGAATTCCAGTGACAAGATTATTTTGCCGTCGGCCCTGGGCCGGCTTCGCGAGCGGCACCCCGGGCAGCGAATCGCATTCTGCTCGGGGTGTTTCGACATCGTGCACTCGGGACACCCCGTATTCTTCGAGCAATGCAGGACCTACGCGGATCTACTTGTGGTAGGCGTAGGGGATGACGCGACGGTGCGCGCGCTGAAAGGCGAATCGCGCCCCGTGAATCCCGCCGCGAACCGGCTCTTCCTGGTCGCGGCGTTTGGTGCCGTGGACTACGTACTGCTCAACGGGGACGTGGGCGACGACGCAATCGACTTTCGAGAGGCATTCCACTGGCTGCGCCCGGACGTGTTGATCGTGGATGATGAGGACGCCGCGATCGACGCAAAGACCGCGTTGTGTCACGAAGTAGGGGCTGAGCTGATCTCGGTGCCGCGCGACCTTCCGCCGCAACTGGTGCCCACGTCTACCAGCCAGATCATTGAGACCGTAAACTTTGCTCTGCGCTGTCCCTTGAGAATCGACTTCGCCGGTGGGTGGACCGACATTCCGTTTCTGATGGAAGACGAACCCGGATACGTGTCGAACGTCGCGATTCGACCGCTGGTTGAGTTACGCGACGGAAATCTCAATTTCTCGGGTTATCCACGTGGGAGCGGTCTCACGACGTCGACGGCCGCCCGAATGCTCGAGATGCTCAGTGCGCCTCACTATGTCGCAGCGGGTAAGGAGTTGCGCACCATCGCGGAGGATCTCTTCTCTTATGAGAACCGGGATCTGCATTGGGCGATCGGCCGTCAGGATATGCATGTGCTGACGTTCGGCGGCTTTAACTGCCTTCGATACGAACAGGACCGTGCCGTGCGTGAACCCCATTCGGTTAAGGTCGAGGCGCTGCAGACGCTGAAATCCCATCTCGTTTTGATGCATACAAGTCAGTCTCGCAACGCGCAAACGGTCGTCGAGCAGGTTCACGAACGGTATCGGAGTCGCGCCGGCAGGGCCGCGTTGGCGGAGATGGTCGAGCTCGGACAGGCATTCCGGCGTGCTTTGGAGAATTTGAGCTTCGAAGAGTGTGGCGACATCATGCATCGAAACTGGGAGCAACAGAAGAGCCTCGCACCGGCGTCGACCAGTCCCGGGATCGACGAGATCTACGATTACGCCAGATCGATCGGGGGTACGGGAAAGTTGTGTGGTGCCGGTGGTGGTGGCGCTTTTGTCTTCTACGCTGCTGACGCGGACGCGTTTCTAGCGCAGATGAAGGCCCGGTTTTCGAGGTGTTTCGAGATCGATTTCGACTTTGAGATGCGCGATATCAAGGTCCTCAACGGCCTGTAAGCGCCGGCAGCCGTCCGGCTAGGGTCAGGTACTCGTGGGGGATCTGCCGCCTTGCGCCACCCGCTCCGACACTGTAAACTTCCCGTTTTTGAGAATCCGGTGACCTAACGGCGAGTCTCCATGCTGATTCGGACAAAACTGCTGATCCTGCTCTGCGTCGTGTGCACGGTATTTGCCGGTCTCGTCTATACAATCGAGAAGAAGGTATTTATTCGGCAGGCTCTCGAGCACGAACAGAGGGAGCTTCTTCTCACGGGAGCCCGCGCCATGGTCGCCATCGAGCGTGAGCTCTCGGATCTGAGCCGATTTGCCGACGACTACGCGTCCTGGGACGATACCTATTCGTTCATGGAGGACGCAGATCCCGACTACCTCGCGAGTAATTTCGTTCCCGAGATGTTCGAAGGCAACGAGATTAATCTCGTCTGTATCGTGGATCTGGAGGGCGCGATACGTTACGCGCGCTTCTACGACCTGGTGGACGGCGCGTTTCATGACCTGGCGCCATTCACGTCCGAATCGGTGCCTCTGAAGGCATCCTGGTCTCGTCATGCTGACGCGGGAAGCTGTACGAACGGGATGATCGGTACGCAGCGCGGAGTCCTGATGATCGCGTCCGAGCCCATTTTGCCGAGCGAAGCGACGGGGCCGGTGCGCGGAACGCTGATTGTCGGTCGGCTCCTGGATGAGCGAAGGATGGCGCGAGTCAGGGATCTGGTACGAATCGCGATGGAGATCATCCCTGCCGAAGCGTACCCGATTCCGATCGGTATGGCGGCCACCACGCAGGATCGACGTTCGGGCCCGCCGCATGTCCTGGATACACGGTTACCGAGTACCGCCTTCGCGTATTTCCCGGTTCCGGATATTGAGGGTGCGCCTCTGATTGTCCTGCAGGTGTCGATGGATCGGATTTTTCTCGCCGAAGCCTGGCAGTCGGCCCGCTTCGCGATGGTCGTGGTCCTGGCCGGCGGGCTAGCCGGTCTGATCGCGATTCTGATCTTCGTGGAGAGCCAGGTCTTGCGGCGCCTGGGCGCGGTTGGTCGTTTCGTAGCAAAGATCCGTCAGACGCATGATCTGACGACCCGCCTCCCAGCTTCCCGCCACGACGAGGTCGGGCATATGGCGCAGGGGATCAACGAGATGTTGGAGGAATTGCAGGAAACGGAGCAATCGCTGCGTTCCAGCCAGGAGCACCTCGAACTTGCCCTGCAGGGCGCCGATCTCGGACTCTGGGATTGGGATATCCAAACGGGTAAGTGTCTCTTTGATGACCGATGGACCGAGATGCTTGGCTACGAACGGCACGAGATCGATCCCGACATCAAGGGCTGGGAGGGCCTGATTCATCCGGAGGACCAGGTACGCTTTGAGTCTGCCCGCGCAGCGCATCTGAACGGGAAGAGCGACCAACTCGATGCCGTTTACCGCCTGCGCCGCAAAGGGGAGGGCTGGGAGTGGGTCCTGGTGCGCGGCAAGGTTGTGGCGCGGAGCCCCGATGGTGCGGCGCTGAGAATGTCCGGAACTCACCTTGATGTGACCAAAACTCGTCTCGCGGAGGAGCGCTACACCATGCTGTTCGAGCAGATGCTCAGGGGCTTTGCGCTTTTCGAAATCGTTGCCGGCACCGACGGCGAGCCGGAAGATTATCGGTTTGTGGAGGTGAATCCGGCGTTCGAAACTCAGACCGGCCTCATTTCAGCGGACGTGATCGGGAAGAGCGTGGTTGACGTTTTTCCAGACGTCCGGGAACGATGGCTCAGACTCTTCAGAAACGTTGCGCGCACCGGACAGCCCGAGCACGCCGAAGACTACACCGGTGAACTGGATCGCTACTATGAACTGACCGTCTTCGCGCCATCCATCGGGCAGCTCGCGGTCATCTTCCGCGATGTCAGCGAGAAGCGCAGGGCCGAGCAAGAGCATAATCGGCTCCAAACCCAGATTCAGCAGACCCAGAAACTCGAAAGCCTCGGTGTGCTGGCCGGCGGCATCGCGCATGACTTCAACAACCTGTTGATGGGGATCATGGGAAACACGGACCTCGCGCGCGATGACATCCCTGACGACTCGCCCGCGCACGAAAGCCTCAAGGAGATCGAAACCGCTTCAAAGCGTGCGGCTGAACTGTGCCGGCAGATGTTGGCCTATTCCGGACGGGGGCGATTCGTGGTCGAGTCCATGGATCTTAATGCAGTGATTCAGGAGATGTCGCAGCTGATCAACGTGTCGATCTCCAAGAAGGCCGAGCTTGAACTTGATCTCGCGCTAAAGCTGCCGGCGATCGAGGCGGATATTACGCAGATCCGCCAGATCGTGATGAATCTGATCATTAATGCTTCGGAGGCGCTCGGCGAGATGCCGGGGCACATACGAATCTCGACCGGGGTCGTGGACTGTGCGCGTCGGGAGCTGAGCCGATCGCATGTTAACCCGGATCTGCCCGCCGGGCCGTATGTCTATCTCCAAGTCCAAGATACGGGCTGCGGAATGTCGAACGAGGTCCGCGATCGCATCTTCGATCCGTTCTACACCACGAAGTTCACGGGACGCGGCCTCGGACTGGGCGCCGTGATGGGGATTATGCGGGGCCACCGCGGCGCGATTTTGGTCGACACGGCTCCACAGAACGGCACGATTTTCAAAATTCTGTTTCCACCGGGCACGAGGAACGCTCCGTCAGCCAATACCGATAGCGAGAGCGTGGAGTTCGGCGCGTTTCGTGGAATTGGGACCGTCCTGATTGTTGACGACGAGCCCACCGTGATGCATACCGCAGTGGGTCTGCTGAGCAAAATGGGATTCGATATAATGACCGCCGTGGATGGTCGAGAGGCCGTCTCCGTCTTCGAACGCCACTGTCACCAGATCGTGTGCGTCATCCTGGATCTCACGATGCCGGAGATGGATGGAGTTGAGGCCTATCAACACCTCAGAAAGATTCACGCTCGAACGCCGATCGTGATCTCGAGCGGCTACGAAGAGTCCGAACTGGACGACCGTTTCACAGGGCCTGGCATCTTTGCCTTCCTTCAGAAGCCGTATCAACGTTCGGCCCTCGAAGCCACCATGCGCAAGGTGTTGGAGCAGGATCGGGATCTCGAGTCGGCATCGCTTTCGTCGTCTTCGTAAATCTTCTTGTTCGCACGGACACGGATGCTTACTTTGAGCCGTGCGATGACTCCTTCGATTCTAATAGGCCGCGAAGCTTTCTCTCCATTTCGCCACGAAGCGCTCGTGACGCGCTTGCGTGCGGTGGCGTGCGGAGACCCGTGCCTGGAGGTGCGTGCAACCACCGTGTATGCTCTCGATCTGACCGGACCTGCCGAGGAAGATGCCTGGCTGCCGATCTACCGGTTGCTGGACGCTGAGGCGATGCATCCGGGCGGCGGCGGCTTCTTCGTGACTCCGCGCAAGGGCACCATATCGCCATGGTCGACTAAGGCGACGGAGATATTCCGGCATTGCGGACTGGATGCGGTCCGGCGTGTTGAGCGCGGAATCTACTTCGAAATTCTCACCGCAACCGGGACGGTGCTCGATCTTGAGCAGTCCGCAGCGATCCTCGTTTACCTGCACGATCGTATGACGGAGGGCGTGTACCGATCGTTGGACGATCTCTTCGTCCAGATGGATCCGGCGCCCTTGCGGCACGTTGCTCTGGCAGCGAATGGACGCGACGCGCTCGACCGGGCAAATCGTGAGCTGGGACTGGCGCTGAGCGACGAGGAAATCGGTTATCTCTACGCGTCCTATCGCGAGATCGGCCGTGATCCGACGGATGTGGAACTGGTCATGTTCGGGCAGGTCAATTCCGAGCACTGCCGGCACAAGATATTCAACGCCGATTGGTGCATCGACGGCCGACCCCTCGAGGACAGCCTGTTCGGCATGATCCGCACCACGCACGCGGCGCATCCGCAGGGCACCCTCGTGGCGTATTCCGACAACGCCGGCGTCATCGAGGGTTTTGAAACCGATTGGTTTGAGCCGGCTGTCCTGGAAAGCGGATCCTATCGCTATCAGCGCGAAACGATGGATATCGTCATGAAGGTAGAGACCCACAATCATCCGACTGCGATCTCGCCATTCCCCGGTGCGGCGACCGGGGTGGGCGGCGAGATCAGGGACGAGGGTGCAACCGGAATCGGTGGCCGCAGCAAGGCCGGGCTCGCGGCGTTCATGGTTTCAAACCTCAACGTCCCCGGTTTCCGTATGCCATGGGAGGACGAGCACACCGACTTTCCGGATCGCCTTGCGACGCCCCTGCAGATCATGCTCGAAGGGCCCATTGGCGGCGCTGCCTTCGGGAATGAGTTCGGGCGCCCGCAGCTCACCGGAATCTTCAAGACCTACGAGGAGCGCTACAACCAACGCCATCGCGGCTATCACAAGCCGATCATGGCTGCTGGTGGTGTGGGGTGCATCAAGCGACAGCACACCACCAAGCGTGCGATTCACGACGGCGCGCTGATCATTCAACTGGGCGGCCCCGCCATGCGAATCGGTCTGGGCGGCGGCGCGGCCTCATCGATGGACACCGGCAGCAACGAGGCTGATCTCGATTTCGACTCCGTTCAGAGAGGGAACCCCGAGATGGAGCGCCGTTGCCAGTGCGTCATCGATGCCTGCATGGCGCTCGGCGACGCCAATCCGATCCTGAGCATTCATGATGTGGGCGCAGGCGGACTGTCCAACGCGTGTCCGGAGTTGGTCGCCGGTGTGGGTGCCCGCTTTTCGCTGCGCCGCATCAACAACGAAGAGCGCTCGATGAGCCCCATGGAGATCTGGTGTAACGAGGCGCAGGAGCGGTACATGTTGGCGATCGGACGCGAGAACCAGTCCATGTTTCTGGAGCTCTGTGATCGCGAACGGTGCCCCGTTGCCGTCATCGGGGAAGCTACGGGTGACGGACGACTGGCATTGCACGACGAGCACTTCAAGAATGACCCCATCGATCTCGATCTGGCCATGATCCTCGGGAAGACGCCGCGCATGAGGCGTGACGTCCGCCGACTCACGGAATCGCACGCTGGATTGGATTTCTCCGGTGTTGTGCTCGTGGATGCCGTGGATCGCGTGCTGCATTTGCCCGCAGTCGCCAACAAGAGCTTCCTGATCACGATTGCGGATCGAAGCGTCACCGGACTCGTGGCGCGTGACCAGATGGTGGGGCCGTACCAGACTCCCGTTTCTGACGTGGCCGTAACCGCCTCCGGCTTTCGGAGTTTCAACGGGGAGGCTATGGCGATGGGTGAGAGGACGAACGTCGCGGTGATCGATGCGCCGGCCTCGGGACGCATGGCGATTGGAGAAGCGCTTACCAATATTGCTGCGGCAAGTATCGGCCCAATCGGGAACGTGAAGCTCTCGGCAAACTGGATGTGCGCTTGCGGCGAGGAGGGTGAGGATGCGGGGCTGTTCGATACGGTGCAGACGGTCGCTAAGGATGTCTGCCCCGAGCTGGGCATCTCGATTCCCGTCGGCAAGGATTCGCTGTCGATGCGAACGGTGTGGCAGTTGCCGGACGGCAGCGAGGAGCGAGTCGTTGCGCCGCTCAGTCTTCTCGTCACCGCGTTCGCGCCGGTCGTCGATATTCGACGCACGGTGACGCCGGACTTGAAGCCCGGCCGCTCAAAGCTCGTGCTGCTGGATCTGGGGCGCGGCCGGAATCGACTGGGCGGTTCGGCCCTGGCGCAGGTGTACAACCAGGTCGGCGAAACTCCGCCTGACCTGGATTCGACCAAGGACCTGCGCGACTGCGTGGAGGCCGTGCAGGAGCTTATTTCGCAGGGCCTGATTCAAGCCTATCATGACCGATCTGATGGTGGGCTCCTGGTGACACTTGCCGAGATGGCGATCGCGGGGCGCCGAGGACTCGAACTTGATATCGAGCCACTGGGGACGGACGACCTGGCCGCGCTCTTCTCCGAGGAACTGGGAATGGTGATGCAAGTGGCGGATGCTGATCTCGAGCGCGTGCGTACGATTCTGGATTCGCACGGAGTGGGGTCATTGAGCGTGACTCTCGGCGGGACAACCGAACCTGCGGTCTTCACAATTCGGCGCGGCCCGGACGAGCTGTTTTCGGAGAGCATCCCGGCTTTGGCGCGAATGTGGTCGGAGCTGACGTATCGGATGCAGACGCTGCGCGATAATCCGGAGTGTGCCGCCGAGGAGTACGACAACCTTCTGGACGAGGACGATCCCGGCATGAACTTCGGGCCTCCGCCCGGGTTGGACGAGACGATGACCTTTTCGCCGGGATCGCGCCCGGCGGTTGCCATTCTGAGGGAGCAGGGGGTGAACGGGCATATCGAGATGGCGGCCGCATTTGATGCCGCGGGCTTCGAGAGCCGTGACGTTCACATGTCGGATCTTACCTCCGGGCGCGCCAACCTCGCCGGGTTTGTGGGACTTGCCGCGTGTGGCGGATTCTCGTATGGAGACGTTCTCGGCGCCGGCCGTGGCTGGGCGCAATCGATCCTGTACAATGAACTGCTTAGCGAGATGTTTCGCGACTTCTTTGAGCGCGGCGAGACTTTTGGACTGGGTGTGTGTAATGGATGCCAGATGCTGTCCCAGCTGAAAGGTCTAATTCCGGGGGCGACCGGCTGGCCGGCGTTCGTGCGCAATCGGTCGGAGCAGTTTGAAGCACGTGTCGTCAAGGTCAGCGTCGTCGCCTCGCCGTCCATATTTCTCGGACCGCTGGAAGGGTACGAGGCCGCGATACCGGTGGCCCATGGCGAGGGGCGAATCGAAGCCGCCGCCGGCGCAGATGTCGGGCAGTTGATGCAGGACAACCTGGTGAGTCTGCGATACATCGACCACCGCGGAGAGCCCACGCAGCGGTATCCCTATAATCCTAACGGTTCAGCGTTGGGCGCGACCGGGCTGTGCAACCAGGACGGCCGCGTCACAATCCTGATGCCGCACCCCGAGCGCGCTTTTCGCCGGGAGCAGCTTTCCTATATTCCGCCCGGCTACGATCGTGATGCAGGGCCGTGGCTGGGCATGTTTCAGAATGCGCGCAGATGGGTCGGGTAGCATGAGTGTCGAACGACCGGAGAAGGCCGTGGTTTTGCTCTCGGGCGGTGTCGATTCGACGACGTTACTCGTGTACCTTTCGAGCCGGCTCCGGATACCGGAGATTCGAGCGATCAGTTTTCGTTACGGCCAGAAACATGTCTGCGAAGTGGCGATGGCCGAATGGCAGGCGCAAGAGGCCGGGGTTAAGGAACATCGTATTGTGGATGTGCCGCATGTGGGCGCCCTCACGCAGGGCGGATCGGCGCTGACGGATCCGTCGATCGAGATACCAACGTTGCAGCAATTGAGTGATGCGGAGAAGACCCAACCGCCCACCTATGTTCCAAATCGGAACATGATGTTGCTTTCGATGGCGGCCGCGTATGCCGAGTCGACCCAGACGGAAGCGGTATACTACGGCGCCCAGGCCCAGGATGAATATGGTTATTGGGATTGCACAACCGACTTTCTGGAACGAATGAACTCAACACTGGCGCTGAATCGCAAGGTTGCGGTCCGAGTCGTGGCGCCATTTATGTCGTGGCGCAAAGCCGACATCATTCGACTCGGTGACGAGCTCGGAGTCGATTATGCGCACACGTGGACCTGCTATCGCGGCGGGGATCAGTCCTGCGGGACATGTCCCAGTTGCGTGGAGCGTGAGCGGGCCTTCGTAGAGGCCCGCCGGGAGCCGACAATATGAAAGTACCCCTGCTGGACCTGACGGCGCAGTATTCCGCGCTGCGCGACGATATTCGTGCGGCCATCGATCGAGTCTGCGACGCGCAGGCCTTCATCCTCGGATCCGAGGTCCAGGCGTTCGAGAGACGCGTGGCCGACTACTGCGGCGTATCCCATGCGATCGGGGTGTCGTCCGGGACGGATGCGCTTCTACTTGCGCTGATGGCGCTGGATGTGGGGCCGGGAGATGCGGTGATCACGACGCCGTATACTTTCTTCGCGACCGCCGGGGTCGTGGCGCGGCTCGGAGCCACGGTCGTTTTCAGCGATATCGACCCCCAGACGTACAATCTCTCTCCGGATTTACTGAAGCAGTGCCTCGAGCGAATCGCCGCCGAGCATCCGGAGCTGAAACCTCGCGTGCTCCTTCCCGTGCATCTCTTTGGGCAGTGTGCGGAGATGGATGCCCTGATCGAGCTCGCCGCGGATCATGGTCTCGAGGTCGTTGAAGATGCCGCCCAGGCGATCGGGGCGCAGTACCCGTCCGCGCGCGGGAAAAGAAAGGCCGGTGCGATGGGCGACCTGGGCTGTTTCAGCTTCTTTCCGTCCAAGAACCTGGGTGCATTCGGGGACGCAGGCATGGTGGTCACCGACCGGGATGAACTTGCCGAGAAATGTCGCATTCTGAGGGTTCATGGATCAGCGCCGAAGTACTATCATGCCGTCGTGGGCGGCAATTTCCGGCTCGACGCGCTGCAGGCCGCTGTACTGGGCGTCAAGCTGGAGCACCTGGATACGTGGCACGCCGCACGTCGGGCGCGTGCGGCGCGGTACGATGCCGCATTTGCCGGCTCCCCGATTACGTCCCCGCGATCCGCGTATGCGGGGAGTGAGGCCGCTTATTGCCATATCTATAATCAGTACGTCGTGCGCATTCCCGAGCGGGACGCGGCGATCGAATCGCTGCGATCCCACGATATCGGTACCGCAATCTATTATCCCGTTCCGCTGCACCTGCAGGAGTGCTTTTCCTTCCTTGGATACCGGGCCGGGGCGTTCCCCGAGAGCGAGCGCGCTGCACAAGAGACGCTGGCGTTGCCCGTCTACCCGGAGTTAACCGACGAAATGCAGGACTATGTGATTGAGGTTTTGAGATCGCTTGTCTAACCTTGCTGCTTTGGGCCATCACCCGGTTTGGCTCGGTTCCGAACCGGCGTGAAGCACTGTCTTGATGAATTCTTAAGGAACGTACTCGAATGCCAAATACCGTATTGATTGGGGCCCAGTGGGGCGACGAGGGCAAGGGCAAGGTGATCGACGTGATGACCGAAGAGGTCGATCTTGTGGTGCGCTACCAGGGCGGAAATAACGCTGGTCATACGGTGGAGATCGGTGATGAAAAGTACGTCCTGCACCTCATTCCATCGGGCATTCTTCACGACGGCAAGTTGTGCATTATCGGCAACGGGGTGGTTGTGGATCCTTCGGCCTTGAAAAAGGAGATTGAGGATCTCGAAGAGAGAAAGTTTCAGATGCAGGGCCGGCTTTTCGTCAGCGACCGAGCGCACGTAGTGTTTCCCTATCACCGGGAGCTCGACATCGCGCGCGAGAAGCCGTCGGCGGAGGGCGAGACGATCGGAACGACCAAGCGCGGAATCGGTCCCGCCTACGGCGATAAGTCGTCCCGGCGCGGGTTGCGCATGGGTGATATGCTTGACACGCAGGTGTTTCTCGAGCTTGTCAAAGCGCGCATCGAAGAAAACAATCGAATTCTAGTCGCACTTGGGGCAGAAGCCCTGGATGCGAGTGCCGTGCTGTCCCCGCTACGCGAAGCGGCCGAGTTCCTGCGTCCTTACATCGTCGACACGCTTCCGATGCTTAACGATGCCGTGGCGGCCGGGAAATCGATCCTCTTCGAGGGCGCGCAGGGAACGATGCTCGACATCGACTTTGGTACCTATCCGTACGTGACATCGTCGAACGCGACGGCCGGTGGCGCCTGCACCGGGAGCGGGGTGCCGCCACACCGCATTGATCGAGTCGTGGCCGTTGTGAAGGCGTATACCACGCGGGTTGGGGAAGGGCCCTTTCCGACCGAGCTTGAGGACGATGTCGGTGCGCATCTTTCACGTGAAGGACATGAATTCGGCGCGACGACCGGGCGCCCGCGGCGCTGCGGCTGGTTCGATGCCGTCGTGGCGCGGTATTCCGCGGCGCTCAACGGAGCCGACTACTGGGCCATCACGAAACTCGACGTGCTCGATCAGCTCGAGACCATCAAGATATGCGTTGCCTACGAATGCGATGGTGAGCGCGTCGAAAACATGCCGGGAGATGTCCGCCGCTTCGGGCGTTGCGTTCCGATTTACGAGGAGGTCCCTGGATGGAAATCATCCACCACCACGGTCACGCGTTATGAAGACTTGCCCGCGAACGCGCGGGCCTACGTCGAGCGACTCTCGGAGCTCACCGGCGTGGCGGTCGGACTGCTCTCAGTGGGGCCGCAGCGTTCGAGTACGCTGCGTATAGCGCTATAAATCTTCGGGTCTCCACGATGCCGCGTGCCGTGACCAAGAAGCATGTGATCCCGACGCACGTGGCGATCATTATGGATGGTAACGGTCGTTGGGCCAAGGCGCGTGGGCTGGCTCGTTTGAAGGGGCACGAGGAGGGCGCGAAATCCGTCCGGACCGTTATACGCTGTTGCCGTGACGCCGGCGTTAAGTACCTGACCCTCTACGCTTTCAGCAGCGAGAATTGGATTCGGCCGGCCGCCGAGATTCGCGGCCTGATGCGGATCTTGAAGCAAACACTGCGCGACCAGGAAGAGGAGCTCCACGCGAATCGTGTGCGCCTGAGAGTGATCGGGCGTATGCAGGATCTTCCGCTCGATGTGCAGCGGGAGTTGAAGCGCGTCATGACCGCCACGCGGGACTACGATGATGGTCACTTGATCCTTGCGCTGAGCTACGGTTCGCGGGAGGAGATCGCGGAGGCGGTCCGGCAGATCGCCCGGCGTGTTCAGAAAGGCGAGCTCTCGCCGCGTGCGATCAAGGAGGACACCATTTCGGCGCACCTCTATGCGCCCGATGTGCCAGATCCGGATCTGATGATTCGGACGAGCGGCGAGCAACGCATCAGTAATTTTCTTCTCTGGCAGCTGTCTTACAGTGAGCTCTACATGACGGACACCTTCTGGCCGGACTTTCGTGATCAAGCCTTCGCGGAAGCGCTGGACGTCTTTAGCCGTCGTCAGCGTCGATTTGGCGACGTCAAGGAACGGGGATAGGATTCGCCGTGCTGAAGTTTCGAATCCCAAGTGCGATCTTGATGCTGGGCGCTCTGACCGCCTCGCTCTACTGCTTGCCGTCGCTGGCGGCGCTGGGACTCCTGCTGGCGGTGTCCTCGCTGGCGATCTGGGAGTTTTACCGTATGCTCGACCAGGCGCAGATTCCGGTGTTTCGGTTTTACGGGATGTTCTGTGGTGCGGCCTTGATCACCGCCACGTTTTTCACGATCGGTCCAACGGATCAAGCACGTGCCACCGCATACCAATGGGAGTCGGCGGTCCTCTTCTTCATGGTGGTTGCGGTCTTTATCCGGCAGTTCCCGCAGAAGCACAACGATCAGCCGCTTGCGACGATTGCATGCACGCACTTCGGGGTCCTGTACGTTCCGTTGCTCTTCAACTACATGACGCGTATTCTCTTCGCTTGGGACGACGTGACGCTGTCGGATCCAATTGGGCCAACCGGACGCCTCATGTTTATCTACACGATCGTACTCGGCAAAACTCCCGATATTGGCGCCTATTTCGCCGGAAATCGATTCGGGCGGCATGCGTTATTTCCCCGGATTTCGCCGGCCAAGACGTGGGAAGGACTGGGCGGTGGAGTCCTGACCGCGGTCGCATGCAGCCTGCTCTTTCGAAAGATCGTGGGGAGTGAAATCGGCGCCCTGCACTTGAGCTACCTGGATGCTGCCGTGCTTGGTCTGGTCTTGCCGCTGATCAGCGCCATCGGTGATCTGTTCGAGTCATTGCTTAAGCGCGCGGCGGGGGTGAAGGACTCCGGGGTGCTGATTCCGGGCATGGGCGGTGTTCTGGATGTGCTCGACAGTCTTCTCTTCGTCGCTCCAGCCCTATATGTCTACGCGGTTTTCTTTATGTGAGGCCCCGATGAGCTGGACCAAGAATATCGTCATTCTCGGGAGCACCGGTTCGATTGGTGAGAACACCTTGCGGATTGTAGAGAAGCTTCCCGATCGATTCAGGGTTGTGGGGCTGGCCGCGGACCGAAATGTGGACCGGCTGCTGGAGCAAGCCGCGGCTTTTGATGTTCCGGTCGTGGCACTCTCGGATGACAAAGCAGCGAAGCGATGCGCGCAGCAGGCACCCGCCGGTCTTCGTGTTTTGCGAGGGGTCGACGGCGTTTCGGAGTTGGCCGCGATGGATGCGGTCGATGTGGTTGTCGCCGCCATCGTGGGGATGGCCGGGCTTCGACCGACGCTCGCCGCACTTCAGCACGGCACGGATGTTGCTTTGGCTACTAAGGAAGTGCTTGTCTCCGCAGGGCATATAGTCACACGGGCTTGTGTGGAGCACGCTGCGAAGCTCATACCCGTGGATAGCGAGCCCAGTGCAATTTATCAGTGCCTGGCTGGAGAATCATCCCGGATGGTCCGTCGCCTGGTATTGACGGCGTCAGGAGGGCCCTTTTCGCACCGTGTGGATGTAGATCTGGACAAGGTGACGGTCGCCGAGGCGCTGAACCATCCAAACTGGGACATGGGGCGTAAGGTAACCGTTGATTCTGCGACATTAATGAACAAAGGGCTCGAGACCATCGAGTGCTCCTGGCTCTTCGACATGCCGATCGAACAAGTCGACGTGATTATTCATCCGGAGAGTATTGTACATTCCATGGTCGAATTCATGGACGGAAGTATGTTGGCGCAATTGAGCGCGCCCGACATGCGATTTGCCATACAGTGCGCCTTAACGTACCCGGATCGATTGGATTCGGAACTTCCGGGGCTGAACATGTCGGAATTGGGAGCTTTACACTTTCATGAACCTGATGTAGACCGTTTTCCGTGTCTGCAGCTCGCGCGACTGGCTGCAAAGGCAGGCGGGAGCATGCCGGCGGTCATGAACGCCGCCAACGAAGTTGCGGTAGAACTTTTTCTAAACGAGGGGATTCCGTTTTCCGGAATTTGGAAATTGGTCGAGACGGTGATCGAGCAGCACGAGGTGGTTGCCGACCCTGGTCTTGAACAGATATTGGAAACGGATGCGTGGGCACGTCGCACCGCCCGAAGCATATGATGACTTTTATTAGCGTTGCAGGTATGTCGGTTCTCTTTGTGATCGCCGTCATACTGTTGTTCGGTCTGACGATCTTCATTCACGAACTCGGCCACTTTCTGGCGGCGCGAGCCTGCGGAATGGTGGTCGACGTGTTCTCGATCGGATTCGGTCATGCGATCTGGAAGAAGCGGCACAACGGGATCCTCTATAAGATAGGATGGATTCCCGTGGGTGGTTACGTGGCGCTACCGCAGATGGAGCCGCCCTCGGAGGAGCGAACCGAGCGAATCGAGAAATCCCGTCGCGAGTTGGCCGACGCCGGCGAGATCGACGACTCGGATGTCGATGGGGACCTGCCGCCCATAGCCGCCTGGAAGAAGATCGTCGTCGCCGTCTCGGGTGCGATCGGGAACGTTCTCCTGGCGATCGTTCTGGCGTGGATCATCTACCTCTCCCCGGGCGCCATCACCGGCGAGGGCAATACGGTTGTCGGGGCGGTTGCGGTCGAGAGCGAGGCCTATGCGCAGGGCGTTCGGGCCGGCGACGAGATTCTGTCGGTGGACGGCGAGCGGGTGCATAGCTGGTATGATTTCCAGGTGGAGTGCCTGCTTCGTGGCGCGGACGGGAGCGTCGAGCTGCAGATTCGATCTGGCGCCGCGGAGCGCAGCGTCACGCTTACCGCCGCGGACAATGATCTCGGGCATACCGTGATACCCGGGATCGCCGAGTCAGATCGTTGTATCGCCGGCGACGTGAGATCGGGGTCACCGGCCGCCCTGGCGGGTGTGCAGGAGCATGATGTCTTTCTTTCCGTGGACGGTGTTTCCGTAGCGAGCATGGAGCATTTCGTAGACATGATCGCGCCGCGCGGAGGCGAGGCGGTGACGATCCGGGTCGAACGGCTGGGCGAGGTCCTGGACCTGGTTGCAACGCCTGCCCACAACGCGACCCTCGGACGCGCGGTAATCGGCGTCAACGTCGGATCTGCATCCGACGGAATTCTGCCGTGGATGAGATACAAGAAGCCATGGAAGCAAATCGAATATGATGCCCGTGCTATCGAGCGCATACTGCGGGCGCTTGGTAACAAGAAGGAAATCAAGCAGGCCGCGAAGGGGCTGGGCAGCCCGATCAGCATCTTCGTGATGATCTGGCTATCGGTAAAATCGGGCGCCTTGACGGCGCTTGGGTTTATCCGGTTCCTCAATATCAACCTGGCGATCCTGAACCTCCTGCCGATTCCGGTTCTGGATGGTGGGCACGTCGTGTTTGCCCTGTACGAGATGATCACCCGGCGTCGTCCAAGCGCAAAGGTGATTGGGGCGCTGATCAATATCTTTTTCGTGATCCTGATCGGCCTGATGGTGGCCCTCGTGGTGAAGGACATTCGGATGTTTGGCAAGATGCGCGGAATCCGGTCCGCGGCGGCGGAGCAGACGAATCGGGCCGACGTGGTCGAGCTACCGAGCGAGGATTCCGAATAGTATCCCGCCCGGATTTGGAACAATCCGGGCGCGCAGCGCGGGGGCAGGTGCGGCTTAGCTCGCGGAGCTTTGCAGGGCCGCCACGCGGCCATGAACCCGGCTCTTACGACGGTTCGCCTGATTCTTGCGAATCGCGCCTTGCTTCACCGCCAGGTCGAGCTCCGAGCAGAAACCACGGAAGGCGGCATCGCTGTCGCTGTAGTTTCCGGATTCGATAGCTTCCAGCAGGCGTCGGCGTGCTGACTGGACTCGGCTCTTACGGCTACGGTTACGCAGGAACGCGGCTGCGGAGGTCTTCAAGCGTTTGGCTGAACTCTTGTTGTTTGGCATCGGATTGTCCCCGGTTCTTTCTTGCTGGGCTGGAAAGGGCGCATATCGTAGGCAAGTAGCCTCTCCCGTCAACACCAAAATTGGAGTTCTTGCCACTTCGACAGCTGTGCGGTAGATATTCAGTGGATGAGACCCCTGCGATTGGCGCTCGCGATTGTGCTGCTTCCGCTGTGCGCTTCCGTGACGTGGACCGTTTTCCGGCTCCTCGAGGCCGGCCGGGTCACGGCGGCGGGGCTGCTGTCTCCCGGGGCGATTGCTATGACTCTTGGGTTTTCCCTATGGGTTCTGATCTATTTTACGATGCCGCGCCCTGTTCGTGCCTATGTCCTCGCACACGAGCTCTCGCACGCGATCTGGGCCATGCTCGCCGGTGCTCGAGTGTCAAACCTGCGCGTATCCGGAAGAGGAGGCAGCGTTCGCGTATCACACAGCAACATATGGATCACGCTGGCTCCCTACTTTTTCCCATTCTACACGGTCCTCGTGATCATGCTTTACGGGTGCCTGGCGCTATTCTGGGATCCCGGCCCCTACGAACTCTTCTGGCTCGGGATGGTGGGACTTACCTGGAGTTTCCACGTCACCTTCACCATTAGTACGTTGATGACGAAACAGAGCGATATCCAGCGGTACGGACACCTTTTTTCCTACTGCCTGATCTATCTGCTCAATGTTTTAGGGGTCTGCGTCTGGATCGTCGCCGTATCGGAGGCCCGACTAGGCGATCTGACGGAGCATTTATCGAATACGACGCAGACGCTCTATACAGAGGGATACCGCGAGATCGGCCATTTCTTCGGATCAAAGGTACAATAATGCCGGCCGTCGAGCGTTATATCTCACAGGCAAAGAGGACTGGACCCGCCGCCCCGGCCCCACGAGCGTGACCATGGACGAGCAGGATCAAGATCTCTTAGCCCGGTATCGGAAGGGCGATCTCGAGGCCCTCGACAGGCTTGTCGAGAAGCATCGAAGACCTCTCTTCGGGTACATCGTGAAGATGACCGAAGGAGGGGATGATGCGGACGATATATTTCAGGAGGTGTGGCTGCGCGCGATCCGAAACCAGGATCGTTTCAAGTCCGGCAATTTCTGCGGATGGCTGATGCGGATCGCGCGCAACCTGGTGATCGACCGGGTGCGTAAGCGAAAGCCGATCGTCAACCTGGTTCGGGATGAAGAAGATGAGGATCCATTCGAAAGTAGAGTTGCAGATCCGGGCCTGTCACCGTCGTCGATCTCCGCTGCGGGCGAATTGGGGTTACGGATCGACGTCGCGGTCGCGGAACTGCCCGCGGAGCAGCGCGAGGTGTTCGTGATGCGGATGCAGGGAGAGGTTCCGTTCAAGGAGATCGCGGAGATCCAGGGCGTCTCAATCAACACCGCGCTTGCGCGGATGCAATACGCGGTGCGCAAGCTGCGCGCCGTGCTTCAGACCAATTATGAAGAGCTTGAAAGGGCGTGAGTTGTGGATCGTGACAAGGTCATAGAGATGATTCTGCTGTCGGACGCGGGTGAGCTTGAGGACCGTGACCGGGAGATCTTGAGTTCCGCCCTGGATGCCGATCCGGAATTGGCCGCCTATGCTCATGATCTGGGACGCATTCGTGAGCTTTCCAATTCAGCATCTCCGATCGGTCCGTCCGACTCGACCATGGCCCGCATCCGTGAGGTGGCTGCCGAGAACCGCGTGATCCCGTGGCCGGCGTTGAGGCTCATGGCCGCAGCCGCGGCGGTGGTCTTGCTTCTGGCCGGTGCCGGTTATCTATCGTGGCAGCGCGATACTTCGCGGGTGCAAGTTGCGCGGCGGCCGGTCGGACCGGAAGTGGGATCCCAGGCGGAGTCGCTATATGCAATTATCGTACTGGTCTCTCAGGACGAG
Organism: Verrucomicrobiota bacterium; assembly: GCA_027623315.1. Classification (GTDB taxonomy): domain Bacteria; phylum Verrucomicrobiota; class Kiritimatiellia; order CAJWTS01; family CAJWTS01; genus JAQBYD01. The sequence goes on from JAQBYD010000002.1 coordinate 155,457, forward strand.
GAGGGAGTGCTGACCGAGGTGGAACCAGGCATTGCCCAGGGCGACACGTACTTGGAGGCGCTCGCCGCGCAGTTGTTACAATTCCAGGGGCTTGATTCGGAGCCTTCCGATCCCGCCTTCGAAGACGATTCTGATTGGTTACTGGACTTGGGCTAGATCCGCCGCGTCGCGGCATCAGGCGCCGCGGGGCGCTTCAGACCACAGGGCCTCGAGTTTGTAGTAGTCCCGCTTCTCGGCGGTGAAAATGTGCACCACGACATCCACGTAATCGAGAACGATCCAGCCGCCGTCGGATTCGCCGCTCTTCCGGAAACACTGGACACCTTCCCGTTTCAGGGCGACGCAGGTGTCTTCTGCCAGGGCCTTGAGGTGAGGGGGGCTGGAGCCCGTGACGATGATGAAGTAGTCGGTGATGGCGCCCGTGCCCTGGAGGTCGAGCACCACAACGTCACGTCCCATTTTGTCGGCGATCAGGCCTTCAAGCCGTTCGGTTAAAGCTTTTGCATTCATTTCTATTTCGAGACGTAAAGGAGGTGCTCGTCGATATACTCTTCGACGGCCTCCGGGAGAAGGTAGCGAATACTTTTCCCGTTGGCAACCCGCGCGCGAATATCCGAGGCGGAGACTTCGATCCGGTGGCCGGTGATCACGTCATCAAGTAATCGATGCGGCCAGGGATCCTTGAGCTTCAAGTTGCGGGGATCGATATTGCTCGGATCGAAGCCGGGTCGTGCCATGGCTACGATCGTACAGAGCCCGAGCAGCTCGTCGATTCTGCGCCAGGTGTGAAGTTCGAAGAGGCTGTCGGAGCCAATAAGGAACACCCACTCGCTGCCCGGACAGCGGTCGCGCAGTTCCAGGATGGTGTCGATCGTGTACGACGTGCCGCTGCGTTGAAGCTCCATGTCGCTGACGTCGAAGCCCGCCATGTCCGCGACCGCGAGCCGGAGCATGGCGAGTCGATGCGCGGAGTCAGCCAGCCCCTGAGCCTGCTTGTGGGGCGGGGTGTGGCAGGGCACGAATGTGACGCCTGTCAGATCAAGGGTTTCCATGGCATCACGCGCCATGATCAAGTGACCGTGATGGACGGGGTTGAAGGTCCCCCCGAGAAGGCCGATGCGCCCTGCTTGGGTGCTGCCTGTCATGTCTCGAAGACGGGCGGAGAAGGCCGGCCGGCCCGTCGATGACCTGCGTTGGGGCGCCGAACCAGGCGAAAAGCATCAGTTTTACAGATCATTTCGGCATCATGAGCTGGAACACGAAGAGGCATCAAGATCTTATTCATCGCCCACCGAATTCCCCCACCTGACATAACTTTTCCAATCCTGATAGTGCTTAACCATTTACTTCGGAGATGTGTGCTCCTATACTCTCCGTTGTACTGTGTCGGGGTTGGTTATATGGGCGTATAGCCGATCGTCGGGGAAACAAAAGGAGATGGGTGAATGGGTTCTTGCATTGATTGGACAAGGGGAATGTTTCGATCCGTGAGGGTTCGCCGAGGTGCGCACCGCGCCACGGCATGCTCAAGCCTGATCATCATGGCTAGTCTTCTGATGGCTGGAGTCAGCGCCCGTGCGGCGGTTATTCCGGGCAGCATCGAGACATGGAACAGCGCTTCGGTGGAGGGGTGGAAGATACTGGACGTGCTGAACTGGAACTATCGCCCGGTGTCGAACGTGGG
>JAQBYD010000022.1 GCA_027623315.1 Verrucomicrobiota bacterium
CTGTTTCGATCAAGCCTGACGGGCTCTTCGCGCTCTCGCTACGAAAAAGTGTGAGATGTCCGGGCTAAAGAGGCGGAGTCCAAATTTGGCGGTGTCAATCAGGGCGAACTGAGCCCGCCGTGAGTTGCACTGCCCCGTTTCGAAAGCATCCGCGACCATCCGCGCCATCCGCGGTCTCTCCCCATCTGGAGATTCGTGTAGATTCGCGTGATTCGTGGGCCCCAAACATCGAACGTCTCAACTCAGCAACTCGCACAACTCCATGAGGGACCCGATCGACTCCACGCCGTCGTGCGGTTCGCCACTGTGATCCACGTAGACCGGCCGCCAGCCGGCGGCCGCGGCGCCCTGCACATCATGGTGCAGGCTGTCTCCGATGTGCACGATCGCTTCCGGCGCAACTCCGAACACCTCCTCGGTGTGTCGAAAAATCTCGGTGGATGGCTTCTCAAAGCCCACTTCGGCAGAGATCACGATATGATCAAAGAAGGCCGTCAGTCCAATCCCGTCCAGCACCGTGCGCAGGCGGCTGTCCCAGTTGGACAGAATTCCCAACCGAAATCCGGACTCGCTCAGAATCTGCAGGATCTCGCACCCTCCATCGTGAAGACGCCAGTGCCCGGCGTCTCCGAAGGACGTCCACAACTCGTCGAACAGCGCATCAAAATTTTCGGGGTGTCCGAGTTCGTCGAGTATGGCGCAGACGACACGGCGCCACCACTCCAATTCACTGTTCTCGCTGACGACCCCCTCTTTCCCGGAGCGCTGCACGGTGCGCCACACCTTCCGAAACCCTGCTTCCAGATCCGCGGGCGCGTGATCCAACCCGTGCCGGCGCATGACCTGCGCATAGATTTCACCCACGGATGGATGCGGGTACAGCAAGGTGCCGCCGGCGTCGAAGGTCACGGTACGGATCGCGCTCATCCCAACTGTCGCCCCATCTCTTCAGCATCGGTTGTCGGTGCGTTGCACGCGTTGTCCCGGCAGACGTATGCCGTCGGCTGTGCATCGAGCATGTCGTGTGACGCGATGAAGGGCGCGAGTGCGACAATGTCCCGGGAGCCATCGTCAGCCGGCTTCACAAGCAGAACGGTGTTCGGTCGATACGTTCGATTCAACTCGGCCAGGAACGGGTCCAGCGCTCCACCCGCAAGATCCCCCACGAGCACGACCTCGTGCGCGGGCCAGCAAGAGAAGCCGACCGCCATCAGGGAGACGGCATGCGAGATCGGCAGGTTTCGTACGCCACCCCCGTTCGAGCGAATCAGGGCGCCGGCCTGCTCCTCGTAACGCGCCTCACCGGTCATACGCGCGAGTCGCATCAGGTTGAGCGCTGAGACGGAGTTCCCGGACGGTATCGCACCGTCGTGGTACTCCTTCTTACGAAGAATCAGCGCCTCGGCATTGTCCGCGCTAAAGAAGTATCCACCCCCGTCGCCGTCCGCGAAGTGCGCATCCTGGTATTCTTGCAACTCCACGGCCGCACGCAAGTACGCGGGATCAAAGGTTGCCTGGTACAGCTCGATCAGCCCCCAGATCATCATGGCGTAGTCATCGAGGTGCCCGCGAATCGCCGCGTCACCGTCGCGGTAGCGATGCAACAGGCTGCCATCGTCCAGACGCATGCGAGACAGGACGAAGTCCGCCGCATTGCGCGCCGCGCAGAGGACGGCGGAATCGCCGAACACGCGCGCGGCCTTTGCGGCGGCGGCGATCATCAGCCCGTTCCAGTCGACGAGGATCTTGTCGTCCTTATAAGGGTGCACCCGCGCCTCCCGGATCTCGAATAGCCGCACCCGGATCGACTCGCTTCGCGCGGCGAAATCATCGGGGCTGAGTCCCGCCTCGGCGGCCAACTCCTCCGCTGTCGCCGTGAGGTGTGGAATATTGTCGCCCGTCATATGCCCGCTGGCTTCATCGGAAAAGTTGCCGTCCGTTCGGATTTGGAACGTACGGATAAAGAGATCCGCGTCGTCCGCCTCGAGGATCGTGCGCAGTTCATCTTCCTTCCAGACGTAGAACTTTCCCTCCACGCCTTCACTGTCAGCATCCTCGGCGGAGAAGAATCCACCGTCCGGAGCGGTCATGTCGCGGAGCACGTAGGTGAGTATCTCGCGCGCGGTGCGCTGATAGAAATCGTCATGGGTGACCTGGTACGTCTCGATATAGGCCATGCAAAGCAGGGCCTGGTCGTAGAGCATCTTCTCGAAGTGCGGGACAAGCCAGTCGGCATCGGTCGCGTAGCGGTGCAGTCCGTATCCGACGTGATCATAAATTCCGCCGCGTCGCATTGCCTGCAGCGTTTGTTCCACCATCGCGAGCGAGCGCGCATCCTTGTGCGCATGGTGGTAGCGCAAGAGAAAGAGGAGATTGTGCGGAACCGGAAACTTCGGCGCCCCGCCGAACCCGCCCTGCGCGTCGTCGAAGTTCCGGCTGTACATCTGAACGGCGTCCTCGAGATGACGCGGCCCAAGATCCTCCCCGCTGGAGTCAGCCGTGTTCTCGTGAAGCACTCGCGTAATGTTGTCCGCGGAATCCAGGATGCGGCTGCGCTCGTCGCGCCAGAGCTGTCCGACCTGCGGAATCAGGCCCATCATTCCCGCCTGGTTGAATCGCGGATGCTTTGGAATGTAGGTTGCGGAAAAGAACGGCTTGCGGTCGGGGGACATCATGATCGTCAGCGGCCATCCGCCGCGCCCCGTCATCATCTGGCAGACCGTCATGTAGATGTTGTCGATATCGGGGCGTTCCTCGCGATCCACCTTGATCGACACAAAGTTTTCGTTCAGGACTTCGGCGACCTCGTCATCCTCGAACGACTCGTGTTCCATCACGTGACACCAGTGACAGGTGGAGTACCCGATCGAAAGAAAGATTGGCTTGTCCTCGCGGCGCGCCGTTTCGAACGCCTCATCATTCCACGCGTGCCAGTCCACCGGATTAAACGCGTGTTGAAGCAGGTACGGGCTCTTCTCCTTGTGAAGTCGATTGGGTTTGTGGTCGGGCATGCCGGAAACCGTAACAGAAGGTGAACGGGAGAGGAAGGGGGCAAGCTCGCCACTCCGCGGGACGCGGGCAAGCTTACCCGAATTGACTTGCCAAACCCCTGCAGCCTGCCAGAGTTGGGATCCGCGCGATTTGCAAACCGAAACCAATACGAACAAGGAAATCCCATTATGCTGAGCAAGAAGATTATTAACGAGATCAACGGACAGATTAACGAAGAGCTGTCCGCGTGGTATACCTACCTCGCGATGGCTGCGCATGCCGAGAATCTGAACTTTCCCGGCTTCGCCCTCTTTCTCCGACACCAGGCTGAGGAGGAGCATGGACATGCCATGAAGCTCTACACCTTCCTGATCGAGTGGGGCGCGGATGTCGAACTGATGACGATCAAGAAGCCGACCGGAAGTTACACGACGATGCTCGACGTCTTCCAGAAGGCCCTGAAGTCAGAGCAGCACGTTAACGACCGCGTCAACGCGCTTTACGAGCAGACGTTCAAGGAGAAGGCCTTCGCCGCGCATCTGCAGTTCCAGTGGTTCGTCACCGAGCAGATCGAAGAGGTCAAGAACTCGCAGTGGATCGTCGAGCAACTTAAAATGGCGAAGAACGACGCGGCCGCCATGTTACTCCTCGATCGCGAAGTGGCCAATATGGCTGCCTCAGACGACGGCGCGTAGCAGATACGCTCATGACGCACATGCTGCCTGCGCCCGGAGCGCGGCTTCGGTGTACTCGAAACCGGCTTCTTCCCCGAGTAGTGTCGGCGTGCCATCCAGGATCGCATTGACGATGTCCTGCGGGTATCGCGGCGGGCCGTCGTCATCGTCGAACGAGACCGGATCGCCCTCACCCACGCAGAGGGCTCGTCGTGTGAATCCATCCACGAGTTCCGCCAACCCCCGCGTCCCGTGAATCCGGATCTGGTCATTGCCCCAGAACCCGATTCCCGGAGGATTGCAGTAGTTGCAGACGATCGACGCCAGGGCACCGGTACTGAGTCGACAGCTCACGTTGGCCGCCATCTGCAGGTCTCCGTCCTTCGGGTTCCCGACCGACGTGTCCTGCGCGACAATCTCGCCGAAGCCAAGACCCGTGACGAATCCGATCATGCTGAACGCATGGATGCCGGTCTGCATGATCCCGCCATCGACGCCGCGATCCTGCGGCCGCCCGTCGTAATAGGGGTACGACTTCATCGCATAGACCTGCACGATCTCGCCCAGCGCGCCACTGTCGACCACCTGCTTGAGCCCGCGTATGGCGGGCTCGTACACCATCGACGTCATGCTCCACAGGTGCGCGTCCGAAGCCTGCCAGGCCTCGCGCAACTGCTGTAGCGCCTGCAGATCGGTGGCCATCGGCTTCTCGGCGAGCACATGCTTACCAGCGTCGAGGGCCCACTCAGTCTGTTCCGACTGATCGTGGCGTCGATCGCTACAGAGGCTGACCAGGTCGACTTCGGGATTGTCGAGGACCTCGTCTATCGATTCGACGCGCTGCGTGCCCGCGAATACAACCGGAAACTGCGCGCGCATGGCATTGAACGCCTCCACGTCGACTCCAGAGAATGCGACGAGACGCGCGCGATGCAGGTGCTCAATAGCCCCGTGAATCTGATGACCCGAAAGGCCGTGGCAGGCTATTCCAACTTCTTTCATTTTCCTGCTGGTCGCGGTATCGTAGCGACGGTCTATCTCAAATGCGGTGCGGCCTGAGGGCAGGCCGTCTCCATGGACTCTAGAGAAGGTTGATGGAGACACCGCGCACTTCCGCTGAGTCCGAGCTGGGTTTACGACATCACCATGAGCAGTAACGACGACAGATTCAAGCGCGCAATCGCCGCGATCGACGACGCCAACCGCGAAGACCCAAATCGCGAGACCTTCGAGGGCACGGAATACGCCAAGGAACTTCTGTATTCGGAGCGCATGAGTCACTGGCTTGATCGAGTCGAACCCGGTGCATCCGATGCCTTGAAACTGGCCGCGCGCGCTCAGCACATCCGGCGCTGGACGAGTCCACGATCGGACTACCCGCAAGGCAAGCGCGGCTACTATCAGTGGCGCACCAGCCTCTACCAGTTCCATGCCGACGAAGCGGAGAAGATTCTCGTCGAGGTTGGTTTCGGGGCGGAAACGATAGACAGAGTTAAGTCCCTGCTTCGCAAAGAGCAGATCAAGCAGGACCCCGAGATGCAGCTGCTCGAAGATGTCATCTGCCTCGTCTTTCTCGAGTCCTACTTCTCCGATTTCGCACGTCAGCATGACGAGCAGAAGATGATCACCATCATCCGCAAGACCTGGCGTAAGATGTCCGAGCGCGGACACGAGGTCGCCCTGCAACTCGACTTGAACGAAGATGACCGGGCGCTGATCGAGAAGGCACTCCCTTGAGGCACACCCAATCTCAAGCCCACGAATTACACGGATGCGTCTCTGCGTGAGACCCATTCGTGGAGTTCGTGTGATTCGTGGGCCCGACCCCGAACCTTTTCTTCAACACGAATCTGCGCCCACGTGCGTGGCGTTGCCACCGTCAATGTTGCGATTCCTGATCACCACAACGTGGCTCACGCCATCCGCGTAATCCGCGGTCTCTCCGTATCTGCAGACTCGTGGGCTTCGAACCCATGGTCTCTGTTAACTCGCGTCCAGTTCGCCTTCCTTGAGGCCGACGGGGAGTGCAGCGGGACGTTCGCAGGTGGTTTGCAGTTCCACGTGCCGGCCGGTCTGGGACGACGCGTCGAAGGCGTGCATGATCTCGAGGGCGTGCAGCGCGAGCTCGCCGCTGCAGCGATGCGGACGCTTGTGCTCGATCGCCATCGCCATATCGGCGACGCCGATACAACGGCTGCCTTCGTAGCCGTGGGTATGCGGCTGCTCAACCCACTCCATCCGGTTCGAGGCGGTGGCCGTGCTGACCGTACCCCCGAATCCATTGGGGTCAGGCACGTGCATGCTGCCCTCGGTTCCATACAATTCGATATTGGTATGTCGGTGCGCCCAGACGTCAAAGCTCATGATCATCGTAATAATAGCGCCGCACGCGAAATCGAGGGTGCCCGCCACATGCGTCGTCACCTCGACCGGCAGCACGTCGCCATTTCGCGCTTCACTGGTACTTGTTCTCGTTTCGAACGTCCTCTGTGTTGACGCGCATACGCGCCGGGCCGGACCGAACAGGTTGATCAGTGCCGTGATGTAATAGGGCCCCATGTCGAAGACCGGGCCGCCGCCGGGCAGGTAATAGAAACCCGGGTTCGCATGCCAACTCTCGTGACCGTGACACATCATGAACGCCGTCCCCGCGATCGGTCGCCCGATCAGGCCGTCGTCCAACAACTTGCGGCAGGTCTGGATGCCGCTTCCCATGAATGTGTCGGGGGCGCAGCCGACGCGTAGTCCGGCGGCCTTGCCCGCCTCGACAACCTTGCGGCCATCCTCAAGCGTCACCGCAAGCGGCTTCTCACAATGGGTGTGCTTACCCGCCTCGAGGGCGCGCAACGCGATTTCCGCATGAACCTGCGGAATCGTCAGGTTAATCACGATCTCGATGTCGTCGCGCGCAAGCAGTTCGTCCACGGAGATTGCTTCGCAGCCGTACTCGTTCGCCGCGGCCCGGGCCGCTTCGGGAACAAGATCCGCGCACGCCACTACATTTAGAAAATCGTAAGTCCGGGCTCCGCCGAAATACGCTGAGCAGATCCCTCCGCATCCGATAATTCCCAGGCCGATTGGTTTCATAAGGACGCGACGGTACGCATCCATCGATCAAGAATCAATCCCGATTTACGAGGGAAACTGCGGATCAAACAGAGCCCTTAAGACCATGCATAAAGTTTCGTGAAGAAAAGTGATGACTTAGGGGTTTACCAATTCAGTGCGATCCACCAGAATAGTGCACGCATGAACAAGGAAAGGTCATGACCGATGAGCCTGACACCGCAAGAACTCGAACAGTTTGATACGCTCGGATACGTGGTCAAGCCCGGGGTGTACTCGTCCTCGGACCTCGACCCGATCAAGAGGGCGATCGATGCACTCGTCACGCAGGAAGCCGAGCAACTGCGTGAGGAGGGGGCCTTGGACGATATTCTCGAGACGGAGCCCTTCGAAACGCGCCTTTACAAGCTCGCGCAAACCAATTTCGCGGCGGCCGAATCGATCTACGCCGCGCTGCAGGGAAAAGGCGGCGGCGGCTACAGCGGCCCGGAGATGTTCGACATGGTGCGCCACCCCGCACTGCTGTCGTGCGTCGAGAGCATCATTGGGCCGGAAATCGTAGGCTCATCCGTGTACCGCATCCGGCCCAAACTCCCGCACTGGGCTCACGGCGAAGTCCCATGGCATCAGGATTCCGGCTACACGATGGCGCATTGCGACCGCTACCTGGTGGTCACGTGCTGGATTCCACTCGTCGACGCAACCATCGAGAACGGATGCCTCTACGTGGTACCCGGCGTGCACAAAGGCGGCGTGTTTGATCATTACACAGGCGGTCACGGCGGTTTTCTGGAGATTCCAAAGCAGTCGCTGCCCGGCGTCGAGGCAGCCGTGCCGGTCGAAATGAAAGCCGGCAGTGTGCTCTTTCTGACCAATACGACTCCGCATGCTTCCTTTGATAACAATACGGAGATCGTTCGTTGGAGTATGGACCTGCGCTACCAGAGCTCGGATGTCCCCAACAACGTCGGTGAAACTCCGCAAGACCACACGCCGGAGCGCGAACCCGTGACCATGGCCTGCTATCCGCACGAGGCTGATTTTGTGCTCCAGTCGCCATCGCAGCCGGAGCGTGTTGTAGCAACCGCAGAGGATTTTCATCGTCTTCGCGGGATATATGAACATGGCCGGGTTGAAGCGCCCGGGCGTGGCTGGACCCCCCTCGCCAAGCGCGAGACGGCCGAAACGTGACCGAACGCGCGCCATGGGGCGTCATCTTCGACGTCGACGGCACGATGGTGGACAACCGCGACTACCATCGCCGCGCATGGATCGAGTTCGGCGAACGGCACAACCTGCCCATCACCGCTGCATTCTATAGCCAGAATATTCACTCGAAGAGCAACGATAATACGACTCGCTTACTCTACGGCGAAGACTGCGGTGACGACGTGATCGCACGCGTGGCCGACGAGAAGGAGTCGCTCTATCGCGACCTCTACCGGCCGGACCTGCGAGAGATGCCCGGCCTGACCCGGCTACTCGCGGACCTTGGGCGCGAGCACGTGCCCTGTGCGACGGTATCCAACTCGACTCACGCCAACATTGAACTGGTCCTCAGCGGCCTGGGAATTCGGGAGTGCTTCGACGTCGTCCTGAGCTTCACCGATGTCACGCACAGCAAACCACATCCCGAGATGTTCCTGACCGCTGCAAACCAAATGGACCTACCGATCGAGCGCTGCGTGGTGATCGAAGATTCACCGTCGGGCTTCGCTGCTGCAGAGGCAGCGCGCGTCGCCTATGTCGTGATATCGTCCGGAGCGGATCCGGCGCATCTGCACAAGGCTCGTCACGCGGCCGCAGTTCACCCGGATTTCACGACGCTGACCGCGGAATCGCTTCGCGTGTTCGTGGAGGAAAAGCTGCCGGCCGCACCGGCCGAGAGCTGAGTGCGCCATGCCGGACAAAGAAACAGTCAGCGGGTTCGGGCTCGTCATCATCGGCAATGAGATCCTCGATGGACGGGTACAAGATTCTCACTTCGTGACGCTACGCGACCTGCTGAAGACTCGGCATCACGACTTTCGATACGCACAGACGCTGCCGGACATCCCCGAGATCATCGATGCCCAACTGCGCTGGTGCATGTCGTGCGACGAACCGTTCTTCTGTTGCGGCGGCATCGGGACAACCCCCGACGACCATACGCGGCATTGTGCTGCTCGCGTGAACGGTGTTGGTCTCGAGCTTCACCCCGAAGGCGTCCGGATTCTGGAGGAGAAGTTCGGCGCGCGCGCCACCGACACGCGCATGCGCCTGGTCGACTTTCCGGCCGGGGCCGACCTCATCCCCAATCCGTATAACCAGGTGCCGGGATTCCGCATCGGACGCGGGCATTATCTGCCGGGGTTCCCGGAGATGGCGACCCCGATGATGGAATGGGTGCTCGATCAGTGGTTCCAGCCGGGCGCGGAGAAGTTCGCGTGCAAGCTTGTGCTTCCCGGCGCGCGCGAAGCGGACCTGGTGGAGATCATGGAGTCGTTCATCGCGGCCCATCCCGGACTCTCGTTCTCCAGCCTCCCAAGATTCGTCGACGGAGGCACGGAGGTCCACCTCGGAATCTCAGGATCCGAGGCCGACGTGCAGGCGGGTACGGACGCACTCACGACGCTACTGACTCAATCCGGAGTCCCGTTTCAAACACCCGCGGGCACGGGCAATCCATCCATCGACGCCAGTGACCGGGCGAGCACCTCTTCCGGAAGATCGTGATCGCTGAGCTCACCGTCGAAGTACTTCTCGTACGCGACTAGATCCATCAATCCATGCCCGGACCAGTTTAAGAGGATCACTTTCTCCTTGCCCTCTTCCCTGGCCTGCCTGGCTTCACGAACCATCGCGGCCGTCGCGTGGGCCGTCTCGGGTGCGGGGATAAACCCTTCCGTCCGGGCCCAGAGTACCGCGGACTCGTAGCATTCCACCTGGTGGATCGCGGCGGCCTCGATAAGCCCAAGCTGCAGGACGTGGCTCACGAGCGGAGCCATGCCGTGATAGCGCAGTCCCCCGGCGTGAATGGGCGGCGGCACAAAAGTGTGGCCCAGGCTGTGCATCGGGAGCAGTGGTGTCATCATGGCGACGTCGCCCGAATCGTACGCGTACGGAGCCCGTGTCAGTGTCGGGCAGGCTGCCGGTTCGACGGCGAGAACCCGGAGATCTTTTCCGTTGATCTTGTCGTTGACGAACGGAAACGCCAGTCCGGCGAAGTTTGATCCGCCGCCGGCGCAACCGATCACCACGTCCGGCTCGACTCCGATCTTTTCGAGCTGCTTCTTGGCCTCGAGGCCGATGATCGTCTGGTGCATCATCACATGGTTGAGCACGCTCCCGAGGGAGTAGCGCGTGTTCTCCGACGTCACGGCATCCTCGATCGCTTCACTGATGGCGATGCCAAGGCTGCCCGGTGTATCCGGCGTTTCGGCCAGAACCTTGCGGCCGATCTCCGTCTGGTCGCTGGGGCTGGCCACACATTCCGCGCCCCAGGTGCGCATCATCATCTTGCGGAACGGCTTCTGGTCGAAGCTGACACGAACCATGTAGACCTTGCAGTCGATGCCCATCAGTTGGCAACTCATGGCCAGCGCGCTGCCCCATTGCCCTGCCCCGGTCTCCGTCGTGAGGCGCTTGATGCCGGCTTCGCGGTTGTAGTAGGCTTGGGCGATCGCGGTGTTCGGCTTGTGGCTGCCCGGCGGAGAGACCCCTTCGTTCTTGTAGTAGATCCGGGCAGGGGTATCGAGCGCCTGTTCGAGGCGACGCGCACGGTAGAGCGGGGACGGGCGCCACTGGAACAGGATCTGCAACACCTCGTCCGGGATATCGATCCAACGCTCCGTGCTGACCTCCTGCTCGATCAGGTTCATGGGGAAGACCGGGGCGAGGTCGTCCGGGCCGATGGGATTGCCGTCCTTACCCAACGGGGGCGGCATCGGCTCTGGCAGGTCCGCCTGGATGTTATACCATTGCCGCGGCATTTCATCTTCGTTCAGGAATACTTTGATCTGTTCGGTCATGATCTTATGCTCTCCCTTCCGTCCGTGTGCAGGTGCTCAGGTGGACACCTATAAGCGGGTTATGAATTTGAGCCAGACGCGCTCACCCTCGGGTTTATTCTCGGTCTGCGTCTCCTGCTGATACTTCAGAACAAAGCTCATGCCTTTGTGCTGGTAGCTGATCTGCGGACCCCAGGCAAACTGCTCTCCCTGGTTTCCCCCGGCGGGCGCACCGACGCCTTCGTCGTCCGTGGTCTGGGTGTAATAGAACCCGCCGATTCCCAGGGTCCAGTCGCCCATCTTCTTGCCCACGGCGTAGTCGAAGTGAAACTCGTCACCCGATTCGTAATCGGTATCGTCGTTCTCCGTATTGATGTCGTACATGAACTTGGCGGAGACCTCACACCCCTCGTCGTTCAAGTAGGTACAGGCGAGAACCGGCTCGAACGTCCAGTAGTTGCGCCCTGTGTTGGCAAGATCATCCCGGTCGTAGTCTCCGACAGGCAGATAGACGTCGAGCCCGGCGGCCCAGTGCCACGGCCCGCGATGCCAGCCGATCACGATCGGATCGACGATGACGTCGCCCAGCCCGAACGCATCGTCACTGCCGCCCGGGGTCGAGACATCGACATACAGGATCGGGACGAAGATGTGCTGCGCCCACGACCCTCCGAGAACTTCCTTGTCGGTGACACGAATCAAGCGAACGACATTACCCCAAACCTCCAGGTCGAAATCGATCGGGATATTGTTGCCGGCGCCGTCCTACAGATCGTTCGCCGAGTAAAAGAGACTATAGTCTACAAGGTAGTTCCCAGGTGGAGGCAGGGCTCCAGTCATGAATCCCTCGGCACCGTTGGGATATGCGCCGCCGCCACCCTCAGTAGCCAATGCCGTCGAACTGACCGCCACGAGTCCGGCCATCCAAGCCGCCACTATGAATATTCTCATTCCACGCCTCCTGATCTGGGGTTGTCCACCGATGGTTCCGGTACACGCCCGCAGCGCGGGGCCTGATCACCCGAACCCGTTTCGCACGGAGGAATCATTCCACGGACGTTGCGAAGGAAGTATTAAGATTGTGCAAGGAGTTGACGAATCTCAGCTCGCACTCTATCGCCGACGGGCAGGGCTAGGCGCACTGCATGGCGCGCATCTACCGCAAGAGCTACGACATGTTCATTGCCTGCGGCATCCTGTTCAATCACGAATCGAAACGCGCCGTTCGCGTGGAACTCGACTGCGTCGGACTAGCCGACCCCCAGCATGGCGACATGGTCCGTGCGGCAGCCGACGCGGCGGGCGTGCCCGAATCCCACGTCTCCGTAACGTATTCGCACACGCATGCCGCCGGATGGATGCTGTCCGGCCGCGTGGACCTTCCCGGCGGCGACTTGATCCCCGCATACTGGGACACGATAGAACAGGGCATTCGCGAAGCCGTTGCCGAAGCGCTGGCGAGGATGGAACCGGCCACCATCAGCTATGCCCGTGCGCAATGCGGGATTGCCGGGACGAGCAAATCGACGGCTATGTCTGCGGCTTCAACCCGGACGGAACTGTGGGGCCCACGTATCACACGAATCTTCGCGAATGGAGACAGAGATGGAACCGCGGTCTCTCCTGCCTTCCTTCACCTCGATTCGCCTGATTCATGGGCCCAAAATCTCGTGCCGTGTCAGGTCCGGCGCATCGCGGTGCGCATATCGTCTGCCGTGGCGTATCCAGCGGTCAGGACATGGCAGCCATCGCTACGCTGCAGCAGCAACGTCGGGAAACGGGTCACGCCCAACTCGCGCCGCAGCTTGAAATCATCCCGGAGGAGATCGGCCACAGCCGGGCTGGTCACATCCACGGCGAAGCGCTCCCGGTCGAGCCCGATCTCTCCGGCCAGCTCAATCAGGGCGTCATCGTCCGACGGATTGCGCGCCTCGAGGTAGTACGCTCGCTGGATCGCCTCGATCATCGAAGCCTTCGCATCCTGCAATCCCGCGGCCAGAACGGCGCGGCAGGCGGGATAGGTCGAGCGTCGCGGCCGGCACGTCGTCCAGAACGCATGATTAAACTCCGCACCGGTTCGAGCAGCCACCGCCTGCCAGGCGCCTCGAACGTACTCGCGCATCTCGTCGGTCATCGGATCGTCGGAGTCTTTCGCCAACCCACCCATCACGTACGTCAGCTCGTGATCCTCCAGTGAATCGGTGAACTCCTGCAGCGCCTCGCGAAAGCCCCAGCACCACGAACACATCGGATCGAGGACGTAAATCAGTTTATGCATGGCGGACACCTGGAGCCGTCGATCGTAGCAAGAAGACCGGGGAATTGGGCCCACGAATCACACGAATGACGCGAATGAAGACTCAAATACATAGGGTGCCTTCAATCGCCGTGGCGGAACGTCCGATTCGTGCAATTCGTGTGATTCGTGGGCTCCCAAGCGGAACAGGTCGTCCTTTATACTGGTAGGAGCCCCGCCGCGCGCCATTGTAGCCTCCGGAATGCGCCGGATGGTGCCCACTCGGCCCCCTCACCGACAAGACACACTCGTCGATGAAAAGTCCCTGGACAATCGAACAGGTAATCGTCCAGTTCCGTTGGTTTGTGTGTGTCCATGCCCCGCGAAGTGCAGCCGCCAATACCGGTTAGGCGAGGATTCGTATCAGTGCGGCTTCCAGTATCGAAACCGTGCGCTCGATGTCCTGCAACTTGTCGAGTCCGAAGAGACCGATTCGGAAGGTCTGGAATCCCTCGGGCTCGTCGCACTGCAAGGGAACACCGGCGGCAATCTGGATTCCCTCCGCCGCAAACGGGCGGCCCGTCTTCATTTGGGCATCATCGGTATAACTCACCACGACGCCCGGCGCTGCGAAGCGATCCGCAGCCACGCTCTTGACCCCGTTTGAGGCCAGTAGATTTCGAACGCGGTCACCAAGTTCTTGCTGCGCCGCATGCGCTTTCTCGAACCCGAATTGCTTAATCTCATGCATGATGTCGCGAAACTGGGTCAGGCCATCCGTGGGCATCGTCGCATGATAGGCGTGCGCGCCGCCTTCATAGGCCTGCATGATCTCGAGCCACTTGCGCAGGTCGCACGCGAAGCTCGTGCTGGTCGTGTTCATTGCCCGCTCGCGGGCCGCATCGTTCATCATCACCAGGCCGGCACAGGGCGATGCGCTCCACCCTTTCTGCGGGGCGCTGACCAGGACGTCCACGCCGCAGTCGGCCATGTTGACCCAGATCGCGCCCGACGCGATACAATCCAACACGAAGAGCCCGCCCGCGTTGTGTACGGCGTCGGCCACGGCGCGAATATAGTCGGTGGGCAGGATCATTCCCGAGGATGTCTCGACATGCGGCGCGAATACAACACTCGGCCGCTCGCGCTCGATCGTGCGCACGACCTCATCGATGGGCGCCGGTGCGAGCGCCGGGTTCGCGCCGTCTTCGACCGGCCGCGCTTTCAATACAATCGATTCCGACGGGATCCGGCCCATCTCAAAAATCTGTGTCCAGCGATAGCTGAACCAGCCATTGCGGATCACAAGGCATTTCTTTCCGGTCGCGAATTGACGCGCCACCGCTTCCATTCCGAAAGTGCCGCCGCCAGGCACGATCGCCACGGAGGTTGCCGCGTAGACCTCTTTCAGCATGCCCGAAATGTCGCGCATCACCTGTTGAAACTTCACCGACATATGATTCAGCGCACGGTCGGTGTAGACGACGGAGTATTCCAGCAATCCGTCCGGGTCGATATCAGGCCGTAGTCCAGGCATGTCGTTCTCCCTCGTGATCCAGCGCCCAACTCATACCGTGAAGGCACGCGTGGTGCAATTCAATCCTTCCGCACGTGGACCCGTCCGGGTCTTGACGGATCGTTACGCGATCGTTAATGCTGCTCCCATATGAGGACTCGAACCGTCGTGCAGTCTGTGAGCTTTTTCGTGCTGGGCCTCGAAGCCACGGCGCAATGTGGCCCCTACACCCTCGTCGCTGAGTACCTGCAATCCTCCATCGACAGCATCGCCGTGCCGAAGAAACATCTCAAGCTCCGCGAGAATACGCTGCGCGTTGACTCCTGGCACGAGTTGCCGGGCTAGCGTCGCTGGAACCTGATTCCGGTCAGGTAACTTCGGGAGGTCCCGCGGCGCGTACGGCTTCGGTGACTCCATTGGCGTACGATTCAAAATTCGCCCGAAACAGCTCGGCCAGTCTCGTCGCCGTTTCGTCGTACTTGCGCGGATCGCTCCACGTGTCTCTTGGGACGAGAATTTCGTTCGGCACGTTCGGGCATGCCGTCACTATGTTCAGCCCGAAGAAGGGTTCCCGCATCGTGGGTGCGTCGGTCAAGTACTCCGGCATGAATCCCGTCCAGGATCGCGCGGGTGTGGGCGAGCTTAATGCGCTGTCCGACGCCATGCGGACCGCCGCTCCACCCCGTGTTCACGAGCCAGACCGTGACATGGTGCTCCGTGATCTTCCGCGATAGAAGTTCGGCATACTTTCCCGGATGCCACACCAGGAACGGCCCGCCGAAACACGGGGAGAAGGTCGCTTCCGGATCCGTAACCCCGACCTCGGTGCCGGCCACTTTTGCCGTGTACCCGCTGACAAAGTGATACTCGGCTTGCTCGGGCGTCAGGCGGCTGACCGGGGGCAGCACGCCAAACGCGTCGCAGGTCAGAAAGATGACGTGTGTCGGATGGCCCGCGACGCACGGGATACGCGCGTTGGGAATGTATTCAATCGGATAGGCACCACGCGTATTCTCCGTGATGCTGCTGTTGGAAAAATCGACATGGTGATCGGCTTCATCATACACGACGTTTTCCAGCACCGCTCCGAAGCGGAGTGCATCGAAAATCTGTGGCTCAGCCTCTCGCGTCAGGTAGATCGCCTTGGCGTAGCAGCCCCCTTCGATGTTGAAGATACCGTCGTCGCTCCAGCAATGCTCATCGTCACCGATCAGCTCTCGGCTGGGATCGGCCGAGAGCGTCGTCTTTCCGGTCCCCGACAGCCCGAACAGCACGGATGAATCACCGGTTTCGGGCTTAACGGTGGCCGAGCAGTGCATCGACAGCACGCCGCGTTTCGGCATCAGGTAGTTCATCAAGGTGAAGACGGCCTTCTTCATCTCACCGGCGTACTGCGTTCCCAGGATCACCACTTCCTTACGCTCGAGGCTCAAGCCGACACTGGTTTTGGACGTCATTCCGGTGGTATACCGATTCGCCGGAAATGCCCCAGCGTTCAGAATAACGCAATCCGGCTCACCAAAATCCGCCAACTCCCCGGGTGTGGGCCGGATCAACATGTTGTGCATGAAGAGCGCGTGATAAGGGCGTGCGCAGATCACGCGTACTTTCAGCCGGTAGGCGGGATCCCAGCCGGCGAAGGCGTCGACGCAGTACAGCTCCTTGCGCGTGTTCAGATAATCGGTGGCGCGTTCACGATTCACGCAGAAAGTCGACTCGTCGAGGCTGATATTGACCGGGCCCCACCACACATCGTCGGACGAATCCGGATGCCTAACGACGCGTTTATCCGTGGGAGATCGACCGGTCTTGCCGCCGGAGTAGGCGATCAACGTTCCCGTGTCGGACAGCGTCGCGCCCGTGTCACACCGGAACGCTTCCTGGTAGAGAGCGGCAGGCGAGGCATTTCTGTGCACCGTCTTGACGTCGATATCCCAACGACTGAGGTCTATCATCCAGCCTACCCTGAACAGGGCGCTACAGAATGTCAATCGCATCCAGCAATTCGCATTATTCAGCCGGTCCCCAAGTTGGCCGGCGTGCTTGCCAAGGCATCGTGTAGGTCCCACATTCCATTGCCTATGAGAAAGAGTAAAGCCCTGACCCGTATTCGCTACGAACACGGATAGCTCCGTCAGGCTTGACATCTCCCTGTGGGCACCGTAAGCTCCCTCTGTGTCACAGAACCCGATGCATCAGCGTGATCTACTGCGTGCCATGGCGCGCGTTCGGCCACCCCATCCCGGGATCGCCACGCGCAAGGCGAGAGCCGACCTGCTCCTCGCCGCCGTGATCGGTGTGTTGCTGCTGATCATGAACCTCAGCATCAACTTCATCGGCACGGTTCACGTCTTCTTTCGCGATTACTCGCAGTTCGCCCTGATGGTCACGATCGTGAATTTGACCACCGCCTGGCTCGCGCTGCTGCTCTTCGTCGCGTTTTACCGGTGGCTCAAGGCCTCACGGTCCAACGCCGAACTCGAGCAGATCGTCTCATGCATCAGTCCGGATACGCTGATTGTGGTGCGGCCGGATCGAACGATTACCATGTGCAACGCCTCCGTCGAGCGCATGTTTGGCCGGCGCGCCTCCGACGTGATCGGCCACACGACCGACATTCTCTACAAAGATCGGCGCGAGCAGCATGTCGGGGCTTGCGAGATCCGCGACGCCCTCAGCAACGAGGGCTTCCACATTGGTTCCGCCACCGGCGTGCGGGCATCCGGCGAGGAATTTCCTCTCGAGATCGTCCTCGGGCACCTCGAGCTCGACCATGGTGCCGTCGTGCTACTGCGTGATATCTCCGAGCGCAAACGCGAGGAAGATGAGCGCATACAGCTCGAACAACAGGTCGCGCAGAGGCAGCGCATGGAGAGCCTGGGCCTGCTGGCCGGAGGCATCGCGCATGATTTTAACAACCTTCTCGCCGGCATCCTGGGCAACGCCGACCTCGTGTTAGCGGACATGCCGGAGAGCGCGCCTTATCGCGACAACTGCGACGAAATCGTCAGGTCCGCCAACCGTGCTGCCGTGCTGTGCCGCGAGATGCTGGCCTACTCTGGCCGCGGGCGCATTCAAATCGAGGCGCTTCAGATCAACGATATCATTGATGAGATGAAACAGTTTTTCGAGATCGCTGCGCCGGAGGGGACGACTATCACCTACGCGCTGGCAGGCGAGACGCCACCGATTGAAGGCGACCTGCCGCAAGTTCGACAGATCCTGATGAACCTTGTCACCAACGCCGCGGATGCGTTCAACGGATCCTCCGGCGCCCTCGAGATCTCCACGGGCTGCATGTCCTGCGACGAACCGTTCTTGAGCCGCTGCCGCTTTCGCGAGGCATCCCGCCCCGGCACGTATGCGTATCTGCGGGTCAGCGATGATGGCTGCGGGATGGATCAGGACACTCAATCCAAGATCTTTGACCCGTTCTTCACGACAAAATTCACCGGACACGGACTCGGTCTTGCCTGCGTGCAGGGCATTATTCGCAGCCATAAAGGAGCTCTGGATCTGACCAGCCGGCCGGGACATGGCACCGTTTTCACCGCGTTCTTCCCCGCCACCGAAAAGACTGTGATCCCCCGGTTGCCGCCGAGCGAGGACGACGGGTGGCGTGGTCAGGGCACGGTTCTCGTCGTCGATAATGAGCCGGCGGTGGTCAAGCTGGCGTCCCGAATGATAACCCGCCTCGGATTTGACCCCGTGTGCGCGGACGGCGGGCAAACGGCAATTGAGCTCTACCGGACCCGTCACAGTGACCTGCAGTTGGTGCTACTTGATCTCTCAATGCCCTCGATCAGCGGCCACGAGGTATTCCTGGAGATGCAGCGCATGGACGACACGGTCCCCATTATTCTCTCGAGTGGATACACCCACGAAGATGTGGCATCGCTCTTCACCAACCACAGTCCGGCAGGCTTCATACAAAAACCATACCAGCTAAACACGCTACGGGGCGCGGTACGCCAGGCTCTGCAGGGCCCCTGAACGAGGGATCGAGGCTCGCGAAACGGCCCCGGCCGCCATCTCCTTCGGAGCCCTCGCGATTCCTTGACCCGAGACGTGCGAGACTGGTAGAATCCGAACCTATACGGGGATGCTGCAGTGAAGCAAACTTGGGTTGCGATAGCTATAATTTTGGCCGCGGCGGCGGCTGGCGCCGTGGCGACACTGATCTTGTCGCGAGGCGAACCGACACCTGCCGCCGCCACCGGGCCGCGCGTTTCTGTCACCGTCGCGGTGCAGGCCGGCGAAACCGATGCCCTGCTGTACCTGGCCAAGAGCAAGGGATACTTCGAGGAGCGAAACCTGGATGTTAAGCTCCGGCCCAGCGCAAGCTCCTGTCAAGCCATCCAAACGATCGTCGCGGGCGAAGCCGACCTGGCGACGGCATCCGACTTTGTCGTGGCACAGGGCGTGATTCAACACGAGGACCTGACGATCCTGGGAACCATCGCGCGGGTCAACATCAACGCTCTACTCGCCCGTCGCGATCGGGACATTCGTTCGGCGACGGATCTCAAGGGCCGGCGAATCGGTGTCACGCGTGATGGCATCGGGGAGTTTCTCCTGACGCATTATCTCATACTCAAAGACCTGCGCCCCACCGACATCGAACTCGTCGACCTCAAGCCCCAGGAGATCGTCAATGCCTTCAGCATGGGTTCTATCGATGCCGCATTTGTCTCCGAGCCCCAGGTTTACGGCATCCAGCGCGCCATGGATGCCGAGATCACAAACCTGTCCGACTTCGGATCACACCACCACTTTGTTCTTCTCGTCGGCATGGATCGGTGGGTCTACGACAACCCCAACGCTGCCCAGCGGTTCCTCGATGCCTTGATCGACGCCGAGAACTACATTCGAGAGAATAAGTCCGGGGCACAGTCCATCCTGGCCGCCCGACTGGAATGTACGCACGACTATCTGCAAAAGGTGTGGGACAAGCACGAGTTCGGGGTCACCTTACCCCAGGCCCTGCTGGTCTCACTCGAGGATGAGGCACGCTGGCAACTACGTGCGCTGGCCCGCGAGCAGCGTACGATACCGAACTATTTCCACGCGATCTATCGCGACGCCCTGGCGGCGACCCGCCCCGAGGCCATTACGATCATTCAATAAGATGCGGATCAGGACCAAACTCAAGGCAAGCGTTCTCGTGCTGCTCCTCACGGCAATTGTCGTGGGTATTTTCTTGTACCGTACGGGTCGCGAAATCAATTACGCCGTCAACAAGAACAGTGAAATCAATGAGATCGTTAAGGGCGTCTTTGAACTGAACCTGCTCACGAGCGACTACCTGCTCTACGAAAGCGATCGCGCGCGCACGCAGTGGCGGCTCAGGCACACCAGCCTGGCAACGCACCTGCAGGGAAGCGTCTTTGCCCTCCCGGCAGAACAGTCGACCCTGGCGCGGGTACGGCAGGACTACAACACGATCAATCGCCTTTTTCTCCAAATCGTCAAGGAGCACGAGCGAGACCGCGCTTCGACCTCGGAAGAGACCGATGACCTCGATACACGCGAACGCCTGGTCGCCCAGATTCTGATCCGGTCACAGTCCATGGTGTACGACACCCAGCAACTGGCGGGAATGATATCCTCAAGCGTAATGAGCCTCAAAACCCGCGTCGGCATCCTGGCCCTGACCTTCGTCACGATCATCGGTGCCCAGCTGATCGTGCTGATCTATTTCGTCAGCAAGTCCGTGGTGAAGCCCATGACCCTCCTCGAAAGGGGCACTGAACTCATTGCATCGGGAGACCTTGACCACAAGGTCGACATCAAGGGCAGCGACGAAATGGCTCAACTGGCGCAGGCGTTCAACTCGATGACCGCCCGCCTGCGACGATCCTTCAGAAAGCTCGAGGTTGAGGTCCACGAGCGCGAACGCGCTGAACGAACACTCGCCGAGGAAATGGAAGAACTCGACGTCACGCTCGACAGCATCGGCGACGGCGTGATCACGGCCGACAGCTCCGGCATGGTACGCCTGCTGAATCCCGTTGCGGAACTCCTGACCGGCTGGAGCGCCCAGGAGTCCAAGGGACGCCCGCTTGCCGAGGTGTTTCAGATCCGCCACGACGGCGATGCGCAAAGCGGCGACGAGACCGTCCCGGGTTCCGGCAACGGCCGCGCGCCCTCGGTCATCCACAAGCGGACACTGATCGCCAAAGACGGACGACACCGGCCCATCCAGGACACCGCGACGCCGATCCGGCTCAAGGACGGCACGCTCATCGGCACCGTGGTCGTCTTTCGCGACGTCACCGAACAGTCGGCGCTGCACCGTGAAACCATGCGAATTCAGAAACTGGAGTCGGTCGGGGTCCTCGCCGGCGGCATTGCGCACGACTTCAACAATATTCTCACGGCAATCCTCGGAAGCCTGTCCCTCGCGTCTTTCGACATGGACCCCAAAGACTCCGCCTACAGCCTGATCAAGGAGGCCGAGAAAGCGACGACGCGAGCCAAGAAGCTCACGCAGCAGTTGCTGACGTTCTCCAAGGGCGGGTCTCCGGTCAAGACGACATCCTTCATCGAAGAACTGCTGCGCGAGTCCGCGACGTTTGCGCTTAGAGGCTCCAACGTGAGTTGCGACCTCCAGATCGACGCGGGGCTCTGGACCGCGGAGGTCGATACCGGGCAGATCAGCCAGGTGATTCAGAACCTCGTCATCAACGGAAAGCAGGCCATGAAAGAAGGTGGCGTGATCAGCGTGCGCGCGGAGAACCTGATCGCGCAGGAGGACGGCCCGGTTCCGATCAAGAGCGGCAAGTACATCAAGCTCACCGTCGCTGACCAGGGCGTCGGAATTTCGTCTGGGAACCTGGACAAGATATTCGATCCCTATTTCTCAACGAAGTCCGATGGCAGTGGGCTCGGCCTTGCCATCATTCACTCCATCATAATCAACCACGGTGGATACATCAACGTGGAGTCCAAGGTCGGCGTCGGCACGAAATTCTACATATTCCTGCCCGCCAGCACACGCCAGGTGGTTCACACGCCCACGAGTGCACTCGAGGAAAATGAATCCGTACCGAGAGTGGGTCGCGGCAAGATCCTGATCATGGACGACGAGAAAGTGATCGGCAAGATCGCCGGGCGGATGCTCAATCGCCTCGGCTACAAATTCGAGATCGCGGTCAATGGCGAGAACGCCATCGAGCAGTTTCTAAACGCGCGCACGCTTAATCAACCGTTCGACCTTGTCATCCTCGACCTCACCATCCGCGGTGGCATGGGTGGCCGGGATGTGATCAAGACGTTGCTCGAAATTGACCAGCAGACCAGGGCCATCGTCTCCAGCGGCTACTCGAACGACCCGATCATGGCCAACTTCGAGAACTACGGCTTCAAAGGCGTGATCGTAAAGCCGTACAAGTTCGAGAATCTGCGCGACACGATCGAGCAGCTCCTCCCGCGCGTGTAGCCATTCTGGCCAAACTCAGCCGCAGGCCTCCTGCACAGGGGCGCTCCCACGCGGCGGGGCCTTGGCATCAGGCCATGGATATTTCGTTTCTGCACATAAATAGTGCTTCCGCACATTTCGCTTTTCAGTCCAGGAGGACACCTCAACCGGAGGCAACGTCGTCCGGCCCTACAAGGTATGTCCTCAATGCAGCACATACATTCCAAGCCGCAAACCCCATTTTCCGTTCGCGGCTAACAGTATCGGATTGGGAAACCAAGATGCATACAACGCGGCATACGCGACTCGCACCGCAAGCTGCAACGCATGCGGCATCGTGCGGTACCGCTCCAAGATGGAGGGCATCGCGCTTTAACAGGAGTTCCGGAAGGTCCTCGGAGCCTCAGAGAGCGCCAACGCAATCTGCCCGAGTTTGTCGCGGCTGATCTTGACGGCTGCAACGTCACGTGGCGGATACGGATAAAACGCTACCGGAATCATGAATCGCGGCAGTGTCTTCTCCAACTCCCGGGTCAAACTCGCCGGGTCAACCCCGGCATCGCGCTCTACAAACGCTACCGCTCGCCGCCCAAACTCTTCATCCGGTACTGGAACCACGGTCGCACCAAGTACACCGCGCAGCGCGAGCAGCGCCGCCTCGATCGTCTCGGGCTGGATGTTCTCCCCGCCCGAGATGAACATGTTGTCGCGCCGGCCGAGCACCGTCAAATAACCCTCGTCGTTGATGCGCCCGAGATCTCCCGTGGCATACCATCCATCCGAATCCAACGCCGGCGCATCCAGACCGTCCGCGGTCGCAACCCCGCTGTAGAGGGTTTCCCCCTTCACGAGTATCTCACCGTCATCCGAGATCCGCACCTTGCGGTAGCGCAGCACCCGACCCGCCGTATCGAGTCGGTGGATAGAGTCGTCCGGTCCCAGCGTGGCAACCTGGGAACTCATCTCGGTCAGGCCGTAAGTCGGAAGCACGTTGATCCCCCGCTCCACGGCGCGCTGCACCAACTCGGAGGGGACGGGTCCCCCACCGACCAAGACCGCTTCGAGCGGCCCCAGTGATTCCGGATCGTCCTGCAGCAAGCGGTAAAGCTGTGTCCCGACGAGGGACAGATGGGTCACCGCGTAACGCGCCATGGCCTCCGCGAGCGATTCCTGCCGTGCGGGCACGACCACTGCGCCCCCGGCGAGGATGCACCGCCATAAGATTCCGATTCCGCCGACGTGATAGAGCGGCAACGAGAGCATCCAGCGCGTTCCGGGTCCAATCGGAAGATTCTCGTTGGCCCCCTTCGCACTGTAATAATGCGCACGGCAGGAATGCACGATCGCCTTCAATTCTCCCGTACTTCCCGAGGTATGAACGATCGTCGCCGCTTGCTCCCACGAGATTTCTGCACCGCCCTCGCTATCCCCGGCCGGGCGCGCATCGGCGACAAGTTCACCGACGGTCATTGCAGGCACGTCGCAAAGCGCGCTTTCATCGACGATCACGCAGTCGGCGCCGATTCGCGTCAACTGCCGCGCCGCCTGCGACGCCGGGAGCCGGGCGCTGATCGGGCAGGCGCAGGCACCGATACGCGGCAACGCGAAATAGAGAGCCAACGCATCCGGACCGGGGGCAAGCATGAGCCCGACACGGGAGCCGTTCCCGACGCCCCTGCGGCGCAGCGCACGGCACAGGCGGCTAACCCGTTGACCGAATTCCGCGTAGGACACCACGCCATGCGGGGTCACGCATGCGGGATGATCTGTCCATTGTTCAGACCCGCTGACCGTAGGGCAACAAAGTGTGGAGGTGGTCACGCGATGTCTCGACTACAGATCCGTTTTGCGGGTGGCTCTGAGTTCGAGGAGTTCCTCGGCCACGAGGTGGAAATCATCGTGAAACCGTTCACCCGTAGCGAGGTAGCCGTCGGTCACGAGAGGGCGGGGCGAAAGAATGTCCCGCTGAAACGCGGACGCGGTGTCGAGCCCGGCCGGCAAAGCCGGCGCGAGCGCAGCGGCCAGGTTGGCGATGTGCAACAACCCGAGTCCGCTCTCGAAGCTGGAAGAGAATACGATTCCGATCTTTCGCTGTGTGGCGATCTCCACCCATGTTTTGATTTGTGCGAGACCGCCGAGCATCGTCGGCTTCATGACGAGGGCCACGTAGCCTACCGTGCCCAGCGGAGCGCGAAGCTCGGGATCCGAGAGGGACTCATCGAGTGCGACGGGCATCCCGGTTCGCTCAACGAGATCGTCCAGTTCCGCCACCTCCTTGAGCGGTTCCTCGATATACGTGAACGACCCGGCGGCTACGCGCTCGGAAAAGCGGGTTGCGGCCTGCAGGTCCCAGGCGCGATTCGCGTCAAGGCGCAGATCCATCTCATCGCCGAGCGCCGCGCGCACCGCACCGACCAGCTCGGCGTCGGCTTCGGGCTGCCGGCGCCCGATCTTAAGCTTTGCGGCGCGATATCCCTTCTGCGCCAGGGAGGATGCCTGCTTGAGGATCTCATCGTCCGTCCCCGACAGAAGGGCGTTCACCGCGACCCTGCCGGGCGCGTCCGGATTGAGGTGACGCGCCACGGAAACGCCCTCGCGGTGCGCCCGAATCATGGCCAGCGCGCAGTCGATGCCGAAATGAACGGAGGGAAAGAGCGTGTACAGGAAGCGACGCCCGGCGGCGACTCGTCCCCACTGTGACGGGTTAGCGACGACGTTCATGCATTGTTGCGCCGTCGGCCCGGGTTGCTCGCGACTCACGCCCGGCAGCGGGGCAACGTCCCCCCACCCCGCGACCCCGTCTTGGTCCACTATCTTGAGCACGAAGCCGACCCGTGTCGCCGCGGAACCTCCTTTAACCGGCAAGGCCTGCTGCACCGGAAGTTCGTAACGATAAGCCCGGAAATCCGAAATCTCTATGGTTGTTGAACCGTGCATACCGACCGATCTCGAGCCCGTTCTACACCATCCATCCGATCGAGAACAGGAGACTGTAGATCATCAGTAGGCGTGCCGTCTGGCCCAGGGCCGGATTGAGGCCGGCTCCCCCGCTCTCGGACCAGACTCTGCGTATGGTTGATTGCGCCGGGATCAAGGTCAGCACGGCAAGTAACGAAACCGCGCCGCGCGCCTGCCAGATCACGAGAATCACCGGGATCAATGCCGCGACGGCGATACACACCACGTATTCGATTCGGGAAAACCGGCTTCCGAACCGTACGGCCAGCGTTCGTTTTCCGGCAATGCGGTCCTCGTCCACATCGCGCAGATTATTGACCGTGAGCAGCCCTACGGATATCAATCCGGGCGCCAGCCCTGCCACCATCACGGATTCCGGTGGCAGCGTGACGGACTGCACGAAGTAGGTGCCGGCCACCGCGACCGGACCGAAGAAGACGAGCACGAAGAGATCGCCCAGCCCAACGTATGCCAGCGGATAGGGACCGGCGGTGTAGAGCACCCCGCACGCGATCGACAGCGCCCCGATCACGAGAATGGGAGTCCCGGCGCGCGCGACGAGGTAGGCGATCAGCAGGGCCGCCGCCGAAAAGGCAATCGTCGTGGCGCAAAGCATGGCACGTGGCGTAACCAGGCCCGCCTGCACGGCACGCGTTGGCCCCTTGCGCAGCTCGGTATCGGCTCCCTTGATGAAATCACAATAGTCGTTACAGAAATTGGTGCCGATCTGCACCAGCAGCGCGAAGAAAAGCGCCGCCAGTGCGGCCCGCGCGTGAAAGACCCCATCCGGCACAGCCATGGCGACACCGATGGCGACCGGAGCCACCGATGCCAAAAGCGTCTTGGGGCGGGCGGCCAGCATCCAAACTTGAACGTTGAACCTCTTAACCTTGGAACCCTCTTCCGCTAGCCGCGCCGTGGAAACCTGGAGAAGTCCGGCTCACGCTTCTCGAGGAAAGCGTTGCGGCCCTCCTGCCCCTCTTCGCTCATGTAGTAGAGCATCGTGGCGTTGCCCGCCAGTTCCTGCAAGCCCGCCTGACCATCGCAGTCGGCGTTGAGCGCTGCTTTCAAGCATCGAAGTGCGATGGGCGAGTTGGCGAGCATCTCGCGGCACCATTGCACGGTCTCATTCTCGAGCTGATCGAGCGGCACCACGGTATTCACAAGCCCCATTTCGAGCGCCTCGCGGGCGTCATACTGACGACACAAAAACCAGATCTCGCGGGCCTTCTTTTGTCCGACGATACGCGCCATGTAGCTTGCCCCGAATCCGCCATCAAAGGATCCCACGCGAGGGCCGGTCTGTCCGAACACGGCGTTCTCAGCGGCGATCGTGAGATCGCAGATCATGTGAAGCACGTGTCCCCCGCCGATCGCGTACCCCGCCACCATGGCAACCACCGGCTTCGGACAGGTGCGAATGTCCCGTTGAAGATCGAGCACGTTGAGACGATGCGTTCCCTGCTCGTCGCGATATCCCGAATCTCCTCGAATCCTCTGATCGCCGCCCGAGCAGAACGCCTGGTCCCCGTCGCCCGTGAGAATCACGACACCGATGGCATCATCGTTGCGAGCATGATCCAAGGCCTCGCGCATCTGGTCCACCGTCTCGGGGCGGAACGCGTTGCGCACTTCGGGACGATTGATCGTGATCTTCGCGATACCGTCCGCAGATTCAAAACGAATATCGGAGTACTCGCGAATGGATTGCCAGGCTGGTGCACTCATGATTCTTCGATCGCGCCTGGCTCCCGCCGGCGGGACGTGATGGCGCCGTCAGGAATCCCTCGGATGAATAGCACTCCGGACGGCGTCGAGCAGAGCGGCGGGTTCCGACGTGGAGAGCACCGCGTTGGCTCCGGTGATTGCGCCGCCCTCGCGACCGGCGCCGCCGCCGCTCCCGCCCAGCGATGATCCGCTGTCGTGATAGACGACAATCGGAACGTCCTTCAGGCTCGGCATGGCCCGGATCAGGGTAACCGCAATGTTACCATTTAGATTAGGCAGGATTCGATTCAGAAGGATCGCGTGCGGATGATTCGCCGCCGCCGCTTCCAGAACTTCCGGACCTGTCGGGACGCTGTGGATGTCGTAGCCCGCTGTGCTAAAAACGCCTTTCAGTTCCTCGGTCAGTTTCTGGTTATTCTCGCCGAGCAGAACGCGCGCACGGCCGGTCTTCAATTCGCCGGCAGCAGCGCGCGTAACGAGAATATCGCGCACGCTGGCGATCAGTTCTTCTTCGGCGCAGGTCTTGTCCAGGAAGCCGTCAACTTCCACGTTGTCGAAGAAATCCTTCATCTCCGCACGTGCCGTGAGCACCAGTACCGGATACCTCGTCTTCCCGCTTGCGTCGATGATCTGCCGCAGGAACCCGAGCCCACCCATCCCCGGCATACTCATGTCCAGGATGATAAGATCGGGCCGCGCCTTGTCGAGTTGCCGAATCGCTTCCTCGCCATCACTGGCGGTGAAGACGTCAAAGTTTTCGTACGACAGAAAGTTGCTGAGAGAGACGGTGAAATTCCGATCGTCATCAACGAGCAGAATTCTGCGCCTCTCGAAGCGCTTCATAAAGTCTTTCGTATCCATAGGGAGACGGTCTAAACTCAGCCAATCCCAGGGCGGCGATACCGTTTTCCGCCACTATCAAAGAGATCAGGCATGATGAAACCCCGGATCATGCCATGCAATCAAAAAGATCATCGGGGCTCCAGGGCTCCTCAAGGCATGCGACGCCATATCCTTCCATAATCTCACTCTTGACCGGGTCCGCGATTGCGCTGCTACCTACGGCGATGAAACGACACGCCGCCGTCCTTGGATCTGTCTTGAGCATGGCGAGGAGCTCCATGTCGCGCATTTCACGAGCACGCAACTGGATGATCACAATGTCTGCATCGTGATCGCGGTCCGCGGAGACATCCACCGCCGCCGGGTCACTTTGCTCGATCGTGTAGCCCATCAGGGAGACCGCTTCGACCAATTCGCGCTGTGCACCGGCCTCGCACAGCAGCCAGACGCGTGGTGCGTCAACCCTTGGCAAACTCACCCTCACGAGCGTCCCCCGTTCATGCCCGCGTGGGGGACTCTCGAGGTGCAGTGCGCCGCCGTGCAACTGCACAATCTCCTTGCTGATCGCCAGGCCGAGACCGGACCCACTGACATGCTCGCCCACGCGAAAATATCGCTCCGTGACGCGAGAGAGATGCTCCTCCGGGATCCCGACTCCGGAGTCACGCACCTCAATCAACGCGCCGGCACGTCCCCCGACAATGTCACTGCGCGTGATGACTTCTATCGCACCGCCCTGGGGCGTGCACTTGATGGCGTTGCGCACCAGGTTGAGGACGACGCGCTCCAACTTCTAAGCATCAGCGCGGACGAATCCTGCGTTTTGATTCTGCGCGATAGTCAGTGTAAGCGCGTGCATTTCCGCCTGGATACGAAGCGATTCCACGGCGTGCACGACAAAACGATGCAACGGAAAGACGGTCTCGTTCAGCACGAGGGCGCTTTGCTCCATCGTGGAAAGATCGAGGATGTCATTCACGGTTCGCGTTAGCCGCTGGCAGTCCTCCCTGAGCATGCCGAGGTAGACGAGTGCGCTGTCAGGCAGCTGCCCGATCACGCCACGCAACATGTTCCCGATGGCATATTTCATCGAGACCAGGGGCGTCTTCAACTCGTGTGACACGTTGGATACGAACTGGGTCCGCGAAAGATCGTTCTCCATGATCTCCAGCACGGCCATCTCCAACTTATCTTCCGCCCGTCGACGTTCGGTGAGTTCGCGCTCGAGTAGCACCCGCAGATCTTCGTCTGAGCTGACTCCACCGTCCCT
Organism: Verrucomicrobiota bacterium; assembly: GCA_027623315.1. GTDB lineage: Bacteria > Verrucomicrobiota > Kiritimatiellia > CAJWTS01 > CAJWTS01 > JAQBYD01. The sequence continues at coordinate 28,692 of JAQBYD010000022.1, forward strand.
CCGCGGAGGAATAATGATCCACAGGACCTGCGCCGTACCCGTCTCATCATGCTCGATCCAGTCGAGCGTCTCCACGTCGATTCGGTGCCCCTCACGGTGCACGAACGCCCGCATCCCCGTCGCGTGATCGACGCCGCCGTCGGCATCTTCGCTCAAGCGCTGCTGGTCACGCTGCAGCGCGTCGGTCGGAATCCAGGACTGTAGCGGTCGCTCGAGAAGCTGGTCGCGGCTCTCATAGCCGAGGAATTCGATAAAGGCGGCGTTCAACCCTCGCACCCCGCCAGACACCTCCAGTCCGATCATCGGATAGACGCAGGCGTCCTTGACGACGGCGAGAAACGCGGGCCCCCGGTGGCCTCGATCCGGCGTGCTTGGGGAGGTGTTCATCGGTGCGGGCCCAGATCAACGCCGCGTGGATACCGCTCCAAGCCGGGACGGTAGCAACCGGCCCGCCTCACGCTGACGAGCCCATATCGGCGTCACCGCTCCATGAACTCGATCAGCTTCTCGCTGAGCGTCACGAGCTCCTGCGCGATTACGGCGCGCTCACGATTGATCTGACCGCGCTTCCAATGGGTCTTCGACGTGGCCTCCTCCTGGTCAAGCTCACCAAGTCGTGTGCCGACCGATCGAATCCTGGTCTTGGCTTCCTCGATCGAACGTGTCTGCGCAGACGATTCCGCCTGGCCCCGGGATTCCGCGCGGGCGGCCGCAATCTGCGTGGATACATCGACCCCCGCATAGCGCCTTTGAAAGCTGAGCCAATAGGCGAGCCGCTCGCTCGCAGGTTTTTCATCAAACGATTTGTCAGCCAAACGCTCTGCGCGAATACGATGCCCCGTCTCGACGTCCTTCTGCTTCTGCGCCGTTTGACGCAACGCCCGCTCGGCTTGCGCTTCGCGTTGGGCTGCCTTGCGCGCAAGGACGTCCGCTTCGCTCATAAGGTCGACGAACACCACCTCTTCACCCACAATATCGACGACACCGCGATCGTACACGTAGGTGACGAAATCGCCTTTCTGAAAGACGCCCTTTGGTTCACCAAGGACGGCCAGAACCTGATCCACATCGTCGCCCTTCGAGACTTCGCCGTCGCCGGCACCGGCGTAGACCGATGCTTGAATCACGGCAACGCCCAGGACGACAAGACATGACAAACGGACTCTATTCAATGCGGCTTGATACATGATCAGACGGCCCTCCAAACGAATCGGGATTCTCGCAGATGGTTCGTCCTCGTGCAAGAAAATCATGGCCCGGGCCGAGCGCTTACGGAAGGTCAACTCGGATGCGGTAGTACCGCTCCGAATCCGCGACCGGATCCAACAGCGAGTCAAGGCCCCCACTTCCGGGGATATCCACCTGTCCGGCAACGTTCGACCAACCGGGGGCGACGACGCGTTCACTGAACTCGAGGGAATAGATCCGCGATGTCGAGGACTGGTAGAAGATCTCCACCGGGCTGTTTGCGCTGATGCGCGCGGCGCGAAAGACCGAATCGGCGTCTCCCGGATTCGTATCCGCGGTATACTCGTCCAGGCCCGTTGCGCCGTCGTGGTCCAGGTCCGCCGAGGCGTCGGCCGCATTCGTGGTGTTCATTCCGTTTTCCAACTCCCAGTCGTCCGGAATCTGGTCGTTATCGTCATCCGCGTCATGGAAATCGGGAGCGCCATCCCCGTCCGAGTCAGCGACCTCGGCCACGGCCTGCGCATGGTCGTCGAGCGCCACGTAGTCCAGGACCTCGCCTTCAACCACCATCGTGTTGGTCTGCGCGCCGACGACATTGGTGGCGATGACGACATCGACCACGACGCTTGCCGAGGCCAGGTTCGAGATCGTACCGAGCGTGCAGAGCAGCGGGTTGGTGCCGGAACACGAGCCCTGTGAAGCGTTGACCGTGACCACGGCGGGATCGTAGTGGTCCGGCCCGATCGCGACCGCCAGGAGTCGCGGGGTGTGCTTCGTGTCCAGGGTCATCATCGCGGCGCGGTACTGCACGTAGCGGTTGGAAGGCTGATTGGTCAAGCCCAGAACCGGCGGCGAGATCGTGGTATTTCCGAGTTCCGAGAAGACCGTATTGGTCGTGCCATCCGGCCCGACGAACACCTCACCGGCGCAAGCTGCATCGTCACACGTGCGCACCTGCAACCCCAATAGGAGTACGCCGCGCTTGTAGAGATCTTCCACGTCGTGCTGGCTCAGCGCAGACTGGAACACGGCGACTTCGTCGAGACACCCACTCCAGTGACCGGTGCCGGCGGACGCCGCCGCCAACGTGACCGGCGCATTGGCGAAGACGTTGCTGTCCACGCCCGTCCCGTCAGCGTCCCCATCCATGAACAACTCGACGGCGAAGGCCGCATCCCGTCGAAACGCGATGTGATGCCATGCCCCGTCCGTGAGGGTTGCCGTCGATGATGCGAGATCCTGGCCACCCTTGCGGTAGGCAAGCCGATTGGAGGAGATCACCAGTTCGAACCGATTGCTGTCCGCGGGAGCATACTGCGCAAAGATCGTCCCGTTGGACGTGGTTTTAATCCACGCCGCCATCGTATAGGCGAGGTTACTCTGGGTCGTGGAGAGCACGACGTTGGAGACCGTCACCATGTCGTCAACGCCGTCGAAGGCCAGCGCCGTCCGAAAACGACCGGCCACGGAGTGATCCGCCGCCCCCTCGCCGGTCTGAAGAACGGCACTGGCCCCGACCGCAGAGCGCTCGCGCAGCACGCTGCCGTTCGTGGCCGGCGACTCGTTGAGGTGAAGCAGCATTGTGGAGGTCGAGCGCCCCTTGCCTCCCGGCTGCGGGTGCCGCTGCGACGAGTGGCCGGGATCATCGTACGGATACCCGGTCTCGACAAAGGAATCATCGGGCAGCTCCTTGCCATATGGATGGAAGGGCAGCCAGGACAGCCGCGTCCATTCGACGTCCGCGGCGGCGTCCATCACGCGCGACGTAAACGTACCACCACCAGCCGCCATGCCCGACGAGGACAACTCGATCCAGTCGTTGCTGCCATCCCACTGCACGTTACCTCCCTGGCCCCCGCCGAACCCGGTCACGGCCCCGTCATCATCGAGTTGGTCAACGACCCGCAGCGGCAGGTTCGCGGGCGGCGTCATCGACAGAAACACGTTCGGCGCGTCCGCATTGCCGAGATTGGTGACGACGACGCTATAGATAAGGCGATTCGTGGATAGCACGACGTCGACAGACTGCGAAACGCTGACGGCCAGGTTCGCGATCGGAGCGCCCTGCAGGTTGGGCAGCACCACGAAAAGCCCTTCACCGATGCTGCTCAGGATCACGACTCCGCTCTCGAAGTAGGGATACACGCTCCATGTCCCGTCGTAGCCGCGATTATTGTTTGCGGGGTAGGTATCGAAATGTGCGACGTGAACGAGGTTCGTGTTCTCGACATCGACGAGATCGAGAATGCGCAGCCCCGCACGGTAATTAGCCTGGTAGACGTAGTTCGAGAGCACGTACTGGTTGTGATCCTGCGCCGCCGTGGAATGCTGATAGTAGCCCATGTAGATCGGACTATCGAGATCCTCGATATTAACGATGTAGGTCCGCGTGTTATTCCCGCCGTTCTCGTCGATTTCGTCATCAAAAAGTACAAAACGGTGATCGTCGCTTACCCAGCCCTGGTGCGTGTACGCGGAACCCGGATACCCCATGCGCGCCACCTGGGTGGCACCGCCTGGCGTGAAGACATCGACAATCGTGACGGTATCCTCGTTGAAGTTGAAACAGATCTCCTTCCCCACGTAGTTGGTATCAGGACCTGTGTAGGTGACGCACTGGGCATCGTGTGTGTACCCGTCGGCACTGAAACATCCGGCGAATACCGGATTCGTGGGTACCTGGATATCGATGATATGCAGGCCGCCCGAGCAACCGGTCCCGCCCGAACTGATCCCGACCGCGTAGGCGGTCCCGCTCTCTTCATTGATGACGATGTTGTGAGCACTTCCAAAGTTCGGATAATGCGCGGTCTCCGCGAAAGTCAGCGGCGGATTGGTGACATCTCGTAACTGCGTCAGATCGAAAACCTGCATTCCGTGACTCCCCGCGAAGTCAGACACGACAAATGCGTGGTTGCGGTAGGTCTTGATGTCGCGCCAGATGGAGTTCGCGCCGTGGGGCGGCAGATTACCGAGGTAGACTGGATTCGTCGGATTACTAATATCAACGAACGACGTTCCACTGGTTCGGCCCACCAACGCCACCTCGTGGCCCGTGACGGGATCGGTCCAGCCCCAGCAGTCGTTCAACGAACCGCCCCCGATCGTATCCTTATGCATAAAAGCCAGGAGATCCACATCCTGGCAGGGGTAGCCCGCGGCGAAGCCGCCGGAGCACGGCACATATTCGGCGACCGAGAGGGCCGCCGTGCAGAGCCCGATTAGCGTGACAAGACATCTCCTCATCATGAATCGCGATAGTATAGCGCACTCGGCGCGCCCTGAAAACGTTGCGGATTCCCTGCCCTGAGGGGTCTCCCTACTCTCGAAAACCCCAACCAAAACGCCGCTCGACAAGGCATCACGCGCGTGGCAGGTTTCAGGCGCGTCCGCACAACGGCGCCATTTCTGAGACTTGGGATTGCCATGATAATCGCTGTTGCATCGGACCACGCAGGCTACGCTTATAAGGAAAGGGTCGTTCGCCATCTGCGGGCGAAGGGTCACGAGATCCGTGATTTCGGGACGGACAGCGACGAATCGTGTGACTATCCGCTCCTTATTCGCCCGGCGGCCGAAGCCGTGGCATCGGGCGAGTGCGATATCGGTGTCGTTTTCGGGGGATCCGGAAACGGCGAGGCGATGACGGCGAACAAGGTCCACGGCATCCGTTGTGCCGTCTGCTGGGACGTGGACTCAGCGCGCTACGCGAAACAGCACAACGACGCCAATATGATCGCACTCGGTCAGCGCCTGATCGCCGAGGAGCAACTACCGCGGATCGTGGACGCCTGGTTGAGCTCTGCCTTTGAAGGCGGGCGGCACGCACGGCGCATCGCTCTGCTCGAGTGATGAAGATTCTTGATAGTGACTTCATTGTCGTGGGCAGCGGCCTCGCCGGCCTGATGTCGGCCCTGCACCTCGCGCAGCGCGGCACCGTCCTGGTCCTGACCAAGAAGGCGGTGGCCGACAGCAATACCGCGTGGGCACAGGGCGGCATCGCCTGCGTCATGGACCCGAGCGACAGCTTCGACCAACATGTCTCCGACACCCTCGACGCCGGGGCGGGACTGTGCGACGAGAGCGTCGTGCGCGAGATCATCGGCAGTGGTCCAGAGCAAATTCGACAGCTTGAAGCCTACGGACTCAAGTTCGCGGAACTCGAGGGGTCTCCGTCGGGATATGACCTCGGCAAGGAAGGCGGACACAGCCAGCGCCGCGTGCTGCACTGCGGAGACCTGACGGGGCACGAAATCGAGCAGACGCTTCTGCGCCAGGTCGCTGATCACGAGAACATCACGTTGATGGAGCACTGTGCCGCGATCGACCTGATTACGACGGGCTGGCTTGAGTCACGCGGAGTCGGCACAGCCAACGGCACTCCGATCATGCCGTCGCGTGGCGCGGCATCCGAGAACCAGTGCGTGGGCTTGTATGCGTACGACGGCGCGCGTGGTGAAATCTTCGCCGCGCGGGCACCGCACACCGTCCTGGCCACGGGTGGCGGCGGCAAGGTCTACATCTACACCAGCAATCCGGATGTGGCGACCGCCGACGGCGTCGCCATCGCCTGGCGCGCCGGGCTGGCGATCAAGAATCTCGAATTCATCCAATTCCACCCGACGACCTTGTATCATCGCGAAGCGAAGAATTTTCTGATCAGCGAGGCCGTGCGCGGCGAGAAGGCCCTCCTGGTGAACGCAAACGGGGACACTTTCACCCGAAAATTCGACGATCGCGGGTCTCTCGCGCCCCGCGACATCGTGGCAAGAGCGATCGATAGCGAGATGAAATCAACGGGTGCGCCCTGCGTTTTTCTCGACGCTCGGCACATGACCAAGGATTTTCTTGAAAAACGGTTTCCGAAAATCTATACCACCTGCCTTCAATACGGGATCGACATGACCAGCGACCTCATCCCGGTCGTTCCGTCCGCCCACTATTTCTGTGGCGGTATTGAGACCGGGGTGGATGGCGCCACGGCGATGCCGGGGCTGCACGCCTGTGGCGAAGTCGCCTGCACGGGACTTCACGGGGCAAACCGACTCGCCAGCAACTCCCTGCTCGAGGCGTTGGTTTGCAGCAGGCGCATGGCGGACCGGCTTGCAGGGGACGCGTCGCACAGTGTGTGCCGGGAGATCAAGGTGCCGGCGTGGCACTATGGCGATGCCGTGCCGAGCGATGAGGGCATTGTTGTTGAGCATAACTGGAATGAAGTGCGAACGTGTATGTGGGACTACGTCGGAATTGTTCGCACCAACAAGAGATTGGAGCGTGCGGAACGGCGTCTGGACAACCTGCGGGCAGAGATCCGGGACTATTACCTGGATTACTTTGTGACGCCGGACATCCTGGAGCTGCGAAATATTGCGGACGTGGCTGCACTGATCGTGCGGTCTGCGCAATCACGACATGAGAGCCGCGGATTGCAGTACACGCTCGATTATCCGGATCGAAATGACGAAGCATTTGCCCATCCGACCGTGATTGAGGACACACCGGCGGGCGGACAGTAAGACGCGTCCGAGGGACGCACCGAGACCGATTCTACACCATCTAACGAAAGGACAGCAGGCATGACGTACGAGAAGATCACGATTCCCGGGGACGGCGAGAAAATCACGATGGGGGCCGACGGAAAACTGCAGGTGCCTGATACGCCGATCATTCCCTTCATCGAGGGCGATGGCATCGGGCCCGACATCACCGCCGCGGCCATGACCGTATGGAACGCTGCCGTGGAGAAGGCATACGGCGGCAAACGCCGCATCTCCTGGATGGAAGTCTATGCCGGGCAGAAGGCGAACGATGTCTACGAAAAGACCGTCTGGCTGCCGGACGAAACCCTGCATGCGATTCAAGCGCACCTGGTCTCGATCAAGGGCCCGCTGACGACACCCGTGGGAGGCGGAATCCGTTCGATCAACGTCGCTCTGCGTCAACACCTCGACCTGTACGTCTGCCTGCGACCGGTGCGCTGGTTTGAAGGCGTTCCCTCGCCCGTTCGCAATCCGCAGTGGACCGACATGGTCATCTTCCGCGAAAACACGGAGGATATTTACGCGGGAATCGAATGGGAGGCCGAGAGCGCGGAAGCCAGGAAGGTCATCGAGTTTCTGCGCTCCGAGATGGGTGTCGAGAGTATCCGGTTTCCGGATACGTCCGGTATAGGCGTCAAGCCGATCTCCCGCGAAGGCACCGAGCGCCTCGTTCGTTCCGCCCTGCGCTACGCGATCGAACATGGCCGGGAGAGCCTGACCCTGGTGCACAAGGGCAACATCATGAAGTTCACCGAAGGCGCCTTCAAGAGCTGGGGCTACGATCTCGTCCGACGTGAGTTCAGCGATGTGGCTGCCGTGGCCGAGGACTGCAACTGGGAGGCGCCCCCCGGCAAGCTGCTGGTCAAGGACGCCATCGCCGACGCCTTCCTGCAGCAGATCCTTTCGCGGCCGAAGGAATATTCGGTGATCGCGACGATGAATCTGAACGGCGATTACATTTCCGATGCCCTGGCGGCATGCGTCGGCGGCATCGGCATCGCGCCGGGAGCCAACATCAACTATGAAAGCGGAGTGGCGCTGTTCGAGGCCACGCACGGAACCGCGCCGAAGTACGCTGGACAGGACAAGGTCAACCCCGGCTCGCTGATCCTCTCTGGCGAGTTAATGCTGCGCTATATGGGCTGGACCGAAGCCGCGGATCTCGTGATCTCTGGCGTCGAGAAGACGATCGCATCGAAGCGTGTCACCTACGACTTCGAGCGCTTGATGGAGCATGCCACGTTGCTGAAATGCAGCGAATTTGGACGGGCCATCGCGGACCATATGTAAACGGTCCTCGCGAAGTGCTGTAAACAGGAGCCGAAAGCGCTTTCACCCGGCACGTAGTCGCTTTTTTTCCTGATATTTGCCGATCCCTCGCCACCAGCCACTCGCCCCGTTTCTCTGTTGTCATCACATACGGATATGCCTATATTTTCTATGAAAATCGGTGATGCGCTCGCCGCGAGTGGATACTTAACGTCCCGCGCTAGATAGTCTATGGCTCAGAAACCAACAACCCGGGGCGACTCTCTCTTTCTCAAGGCCGAGCAACTGGCACACGACTTTTCGTTGTTTCCCTCCCGGCTCGACCCGGCCCAGCATATTGAAGGGCTCGTGCCCCGAAAAGACATCCGGGCTCGCCTGCGCGAGTTACGTGCGCTTTCGGTCGACGACTACATCTCGCAGACGGTCCTCCCCACCGAGGCGCAATCCCGCCCCTCCGGGCCGAGTATCCTGCGCGCTCTCAAGCCCGAGATCCTGGCCTCCGTCGAAGACGGCCCGCTTTTCGCGGCGGAGGTCGACCTTGTGTGTGGTGAGCGTACGCGGCGCCTGGGCTTCCTGATCCAGGACCGATCTCAAAACAACGGCGTCTGGATGCCGCGGCACCACGAAAAGGCTGTCGATGCGATCCGCGGTTTCACCGAGCGATCGATGCCGATCGTGACCTTCATGGACACTCCCGGCGCGGACGCCGGTGCGGAGGCCAACCTGGGCAACCAGGCCCATTCCATTTCGCATCTCATCTCGGAAATGGCCCAGATCGACGTGCCCTGCGTCGGCATCATTCTCGGGCAGGGCTACTCCGGCGGGGCCATCCCGCTCGCAACGGCCAACATCATCCTCTCCGTGCGCGACGGCGTGTTCAATACGATCCAGCCCCAGGGGCTGGCCAGCATCGCCCGGAAATACGACCTCTCCTGGCAGGAGTGCGCCAAGTACGTCGGCGTCTCCGCATACGAGCTCCACGAGCAGGGCTATCTCGACGGGATCATCGACTTCGTTCCCGGCGAGCGCGAGAATCTCGAGAATCTGCGGCGCGCGATCTGCACAAGCATCGACCTCGTGGAATCCCGCACCATGGCGTTCGTGCGCGACAACGAGTATATTTTCGAGCACTACAAGCGAAGTCTCGCGCGATACCTGACCCCGACCTCCGAGCTGAAAAGACTCCAGGAAGCGTCAGCCCTGTCCCTCTCCAAGAGTCCAACGAATCAACCGAACGTCTTTGGCGTGGCGTTCCGGTACCTGCGCTATCTCAACATGCGCAGGAAGGTGCGATCCACAACCATCGACCGCTATGGACGCCTGAGCGACGACGAGATTCCCGTAGGCGACCTGAAAAAGCGCGCCGAAGAAGAACGCGCCGGCGCCTTCGCCAAGTGGCTCGAGAACCCCATCGAGGTACGCTACGACGAGACCCTGCAGAAGTCGTGGAAACAGTACCTGGCGCGCAAAAAGGCCCTCCCGGCGCAAGCCGGCCGCATCGAGAGATGGGTCTTCGGTACGCCGAAGTCCCGCTTCGAACAGGCCCAGAGGCGAATCGTCATGGAATACGCCCTCTACCTCTACAACATTTGGAAGGCCGACGCCCCGGGAAATTTCCTGGCGCTGATTACGCATCTCGCTGAAGACTTGGGGCTGTCTGAGCCCCACGATCCGGAAGCGATCACCGTTCTTGATGTGATTCACGACGAAGGGGTCCGCGCCCACTTCGTCCATGAGTGCGAGAACCTCCTCATCTTCGACTCGATCTACAACAATATCATCATCAATCTCAAGTCGATTGCCCGCGAAGCCAACGAATTCAACATCGTCGCCGAGGACTCGGTGCGGCGCCTGATCGAGCCCTCGATCGAAGCCGCGACCAATACCCTCGCGCGCCAAAGCCGTGTTTCCGGAGAATCCGAAGACGAAACGCAGAACATGCTCGCGACCCAGTTCCAGGAGTGGCTCTCGAGTTTTCTCGACTACCCCGAATGCGGCGAAGTTCTCAAGTCCGTTGAAAATTGGAAGAAACGGGTCTTCCCACGCCTGTCGGAGCCGCTCTTCGCCATCATCACGTTCTTCTTTGAGCAGCTGCTTCCGAGACACTACGACGCGGTTCGTGGCGGGAGGCGATACGACGGTCGTATTACCCCGAAGAATATCGGCATGAAGGACTTCTGGAACCGGCTCACGATCGCTTATCACGATCTGCTGATCCAGGATCTGCTGAGCACCGAGAAACGGCGCGCGCGCATCGCGCCAGAACATATTATCGAGAGATTCTTCACGGAGTTCAATGAACTCGACAAGCGCCTGATGACCGCCGACCCCGTGGGCTTTCCCGGTTTCCGTCTTTCGATCGAGGATGCGCTGGCGAACTCGGTGCGTCCCTGCGGGCTGGTCACCGGGCTTGGACGATTCCGCGGGACCGGCGTGCGGCGCGACGTCGGCATCGCGATCTCTAATCTGGCCTTCCAGGCCGGGGCCTTCGATATGGCCAGCGCCGAGAAGTTCTGTCACTTGCTCGTCGTCTGCGCACGGCGGCGCGTCCCCGTGATTTGCTTTATCTCGTCGAGCGGCATGCAGACGAAAGAAGGAGCCGGCGCGCTCTTCTCGATGCCGATCGTCAATGACCGCATCACGCGATTCGTGCGGGATCTGAATCTGCCGATTATCTGCTTCGGGTTCGGAGACTGTACCGGCGGCGCACAGGCCAGCTTTGTGACGCATCCACTGGTGCAGACATTCTACTTCTCGGGCACGAATATGCCTTTTGCCGGCCAAATCGTCGTGCCGTCGTATCTCCCGTCGACATCCACCCTTTCGAACTACCTCAGCGAAGTCGACGGCGCGATGCAGGGCCTGGTGACACACCCCTTCCTGGAGGAACTCGACCGACATCTCCGCGATATCGACCCCAAGATCCCGCTCCCCAAGGCCACCGTCGACGAGGTCGTCTCGCGCGTCCTGAAGGGGCAACTCGATGCCGAGGACGAAGAGATTGAGGACGAGCGCATCGAAGTCACGGACCTGGTCAAGCCGATCAAGAAGGTTCTGATTCACGCTCGCGGCTGCCCCGCGTCCAAACTTGTCCGCAAGGCCCAGGAATTCGGCCTGGAGGTGGTTCTCGTGGTCTCGGATGCGGACGCGGAATCCCCTGTCGCACAACAACTCAGGGAGGAGGACACGCTGGTCTGTATCGGCGGGAATACGTCCGACGAGAGTTACCTCAATGCGACCAGCGTCATTCGTGTCGCCGAACGCGAGCGCGTCGACGCGCTGCACCCGGGTATCGGTTTTCTATCGGAGAACTCCTCCTTCGCCGATCTCTGCCGTTCGCACGGCATCAACTTCATCGGGCCGAGCATGCATAGCATGGAGATGATGGGCAACAAGTCCAACGCCATCAACACCGCGATGAAGCTGGACGTCTCCGTGGTTCCCGGAAGCCGCGGCATCGTCACCACACTCGAGTCGGCCAAGACACTGGCCGAGCGGATCGGGTATCCCGTCCTGATCAAGGCCGTCCACGGTGGCGGCGGCAAGGGCATCCAGATTGTCGAGAATCCATCCGATTTTGACGACCTCTTTCTCCAGATATGCGCCGAGGCCAGGAGCGCCTTCGGCAGCAGCGACGTGTATCTCGAGAAGTTCGTGAAGTCGATGCGACACGTCGAAGTCCAGATCATCCGCGATCACCACGCAAACACACAGGTACTCGGACTTCGCGACTGCACCGTGCAAAGGAACAACCAGAAGATCGTGGAGGAATCCGGCTCCACCATGCTGCCCAAGGAACTCGAGGCGACCGTCTACGAATACTCGCGCGCGATCGCCGACGAGATCAATTACGTCGGCGCCGGGACGGTCGAATACATCTTCGACATAAGCGACAACAAGATCTACTTCATGGAGATGAACACCCGGCTGCAGATCGAGCATCCGGTGACCGAGGCCGTCACGAACGTGGATATCGTGCGCGCCCAATTCGACATCGCATCCGGCGAGAGCATCGCGGATCTCTCGTTCGAGGAAGACGGATATGCGATCGAAGTACGCGTCAACGCCGAAGTACCGACCACGGACGCCGACGGGCGCACCGTGTTCAAGCCCTGCCCCGGCGAAATCCTCGAATGCATCTTCCCCGAACATCCCGCAATCGAAATCCTGTCCTGCATCGCCGCCGGGAAATCGGTACCGCCCTTTTACGACAACATGATCGTGCAAATCATCGCCAAGGGGACGGATCGAAACGACTCGATTAAGACACTTCGCGCCTATCTCGACACGGTGCGTATCCGGGGCGTCGCCACCAATATTCCGCTGCTCATGCGAATTCTCTCGGACGAGACCTTCGTGGAGGGTACCTATGACACGACCTACCTCGATCAGTTCCTTCGCCGCATCGACGTCCCCGCGCTGATCGAAGAGACCCTCACCACCTCGGGCATGCCCAGCGCCAAGGTCGATGCAGAATCCTTGAAGATCGAGGGAACCAACGAGCTGAAAGTCGTGGCACCTTCGGCCGCCGTCTTCTATCTCACGCCCTCGCCGGGCGAGCCCGACCTGGTTAAGGTCGGCGACACGGTTAAGACATCGCACCGCATCTGTCTGCTCGAAGCGATGAAACTCTTCACGCCCCTCTCGCTCGACTCGTTCAATCGGGATGGGGGCAACGGAAGCGACGAGAGCGAAGTCTACGCTTCAGACAAGGAATACAAGGTCGTCAAGATCGTCCCCAGCAATGGTCAGGCCGTTGAAGCCAACGATCTGCTGTTCGTAATCGAACCGCTGTAGACCGAGTCCGACGGCCAGTTCAGACAACACATCATGCAGAACGTCGCCCACTTTTTTGCGAGCCTGGTGGAGTTTCAGTTAATCCAGCTTGGTGCGGCAAGGATCACGGTAGGCTCGATTCTCGTGCTGGTGCTGTTGGTCGCCGCAATAAACGCGGCATCCGCGCTCATCGGTCGCAAATTGCTGGCGCCGGCCCTGGCGCGAACCCGCGTCGATGAAGGGACGCGCTTCAGTCTGCTGAGGCTCGTACACTATGTACTCGTCTGCGTTGGGACGTTGATGGCATTCCAGATCGTCGGCATCGACTTGAGCGGCCTGGTCGTCCTTTTTGGTTTTCTATCCGTCGGCATCGGCTTCGGACTGCAGAATATCACGTCGAACTTCATCTCGGGCCTGATCCTGCTGTTTGAGCGTCCGATCAAGGTGGGCGATCGGATCATGGTCGGCGAGACCGAGGGCGACGTGCTCGAAATCAATATGCGATCCACGACGGTGCGCTCTCTGAACAATATCGCCATGATCGTTCCCAACTCCGATTTTATATCCTCGGTCGTCACAAACTGGTCTCACCGCGACCCGAAGATTCGTCTCGAACTCGAGGTCGGCGTCGCCTACGAATCCGATCCCGAAGCCGTGCGCACGGCCCTTCAGGAAGTCATCGACGCAACCCCCTTGGTACTCAAGAGCCCTGCCGCCGCAATTCTGCACATGGGATTCGGAGACTCGGCGTGGAATATCTGTGTTCGCGTCTGGATCGCCCATCCAAAAGATCACCCGGTCGTGCGATCCGCGATCAACTGGGCAATTGTTGAGAAATTCAGGGAGCACGGCATTGAGATTCCGTTCCCGCAGCGGGATCTGCACGTGCGCTCCCCACTGCCCGTTCCCATCGCCGAAATGCGAGATGTATAATACTATCGTTGGCCAGGAGATGAAACAGGTATACTGATGGGTCCCAGGATTTCCGTTAACAGCACCTATTTGAGATGGTTTCACGAGATCGAGAAAGCTCTGTGGTCGTTCTTTGGTTTGTTTGGCGATCTCTGTGGCAACTGTGCAGAGCAAACGCTGAAGGATCTGGCAGCCGGTGAGCGGAAGGGGCGCGATGCGTGGTGTTGCTGTATGATCGACAACCAGGTGCATGACAACTGGGAGTCACTCAATGCGGTCCAATCACGGACCAATCGTGAGTGGTACGAGGCCATTCGGCGCGAAAAGCGCGTGCGCGGGGCAGGGAATGGTCCCTGTCCGGCTCTGGGCGAGCAGGGCTGTCGGATCAAAAAGTGCCGCCCCATCACCTGCACCACGCAACTATGCAGCAAAATGCTGGTGGTCCTCAATGATCTAGGGGTGGTTCGCGGCGCCACACACTCGCCGCTTCAGATTGAGGACCTGATCACATTGCCGGACATCCTGCCGGATCTCTACGGAACGAAAAAGGGCCGGACCATCACTCAGTCGGATGTGGACGCGTACCTTTCAGAGGTGCGGCGCATGAAGGAGAAGTTCGCCAAGGCGTTGAGAGCAAGGGATCAAGAACGTCAGGGCTAAGGCTCGGCCAACAAGCGCCTGCAAGATATTTGCTGAGCGCTGCGCTTCCAGCAGAATGCGGAGGCGACGCGTCAGGTATGCAATCAGGGTCTGAGACGAGGTGGATATGTCTCTCGATGAAATCGATCTTCGGATATCGGCATTCATGGCGCGGTGGGGAACTATTGCCGTCCGAATTTCCTTCGGAATTATTTTTGTCTGGTTCGGCATTCTAAAGCCACTTGGCATTTCCTCGGCAGAGCCACTTGTCCTCGCGACGGTGCCTTGGTTGCCATTTTTTGAAGGCGAAACATGGGTCTCAATTATTGGCTGGTGGGAAGTTGCAATTGGAGTCGCATTTCTGTTCAGAAGCACGATCCGAATTGCCGTAGCGTTGCTGGCGCTCCAAATGGTCGGGACTTTCATGCCGCTTGTGTTTCTTCCGGAGATTACGTTCCAAGCGGGGCGTTTCCCGTACGGGCCTACAATGGAGGGTCAATACATAATAAAGAACTTAATGATCATTTCTGCTGCGCTTGTAGTTGGCGGAACTGTTCGAAAATGTGGTGTGAATACCGAATCGGCTCGCCGAGGGCTGACCCATTCGGGCCAGCCCTTAAAGTAAAAGATGAGCCTCGGGGGGGGGAGCGTAGAATGGGCGTAAACGGCGGGTCGCCAAGCTGGATCTCATAAGCGAGAAGAAGATGGAAAAAGAGTTGTAGGCGCGACTGGAGACGGATGCGGTAATGAAGAAATTTCACGGTATACCGATCGCCCCCGGCATAGCGAGAGGCGTCGCGTGGCCGATCCTGCCTGTTGAGGCGGGACCTACGCCGCGGTATGCAGTCAGCACCGAGTGCGTCGCCGGGGAACACGTTCGCCTCGAAGAGGCATTGGACTTCGCCTGCGGCGAATTGCTCGCTCTCAAGCGGAGCTTGACGGCGAAACTCGAGGACGCGGATACGGCGATCATGGATGTCCACGTTGCCCTGCTTCGCGATCCCTCGTTTCTCGCGGACGTGAAGGCCCGCATACATCGAGACCTCGTCACCGCGGAGCATGCCGTCGCCGTCGAGACCGAAAGCATGGTAGCCCGGTTCCTGCAGATGGAGAACGCCTACATGCGCGAACGGGCCTCGGACCTGCGAGACATCGGTACACGACTTCTAAGCGCCTTCACAAGAGGCGCGCACCCATCCGATCGCCACGCTTCCTTTCCCGCGAACTCGATCGTCATCGCGGCGGAACTCATGCCCAGCCAGGCGGCCGAACTGGATCCGGGCCGCGTCGTAGGTATATTGACAGAGATCGGCGGACCGTCTTCCCACGCCGCGATCCTCGCCCGATCGTTCGGCATTCCTTTCGTCACCGGGATTCCCGACGTCGTTCAACTCGTACAGAGAGGGGAATCGATACTGATCGACGGTTATACGGGAGAGACGATCCTCTCCCCCACGGCTCCGGCGACGCTTCGTTTCGATGTTCTACTCAAGGAACACGAGGACTACACCGAGGCAATTATCCATCACCGGCATGAGCCCTGCCTGACGACCGATGGTGTTCGTGTGACGTTGCACGCGAACATCGGTTCCGTCTCCGAGGTGTCCACGGTGCTCGACAACGGGCTCGATGGCGTCGGCCTGTTCCGAACGGAGTTTCTCTTCCTGGGAACGGCGCACGCGCCACGCCTTTCGGTGCACGAGCGAATCTACCGTTCCGTTCTGCAGCCGTTGCGGGACCGCCCGGTTACGATTCGCGTGCTCGATCTCGGGGAGGACAAGATTCCAGAGTTCCTGCGAGCACGCCCCAAGCTGTGCCATCGATTCAATGTACGCGGACTTCGTTTCGCCCTGGCCTTTCCGAATTTCCTGCGCACGCAACTGCGAGGTCTTCTGCGGGCTTCGTCGGATGGCAACGTGCGCATTCTCTTTCCGATGGTCGTGGGCGTGGATGACTTCCAGGCCGCCGTCGCGCACGTGGCATGGGCCGCGGAGAAGGAAAAGTTGACCGCGATGCCACCGGTCGGGGCGATGATTGAGACGCCATCCGCTCTTTTCGAACTGGACGGCATCATCGAGTTCGCGGATTTCCTCAGCGTCGGCACCAATGATCTCACGCAGTATCTCCTCGCGGCGAGCCGTGAAGACACGGACTACGAAGGCCACTACTCCATGCTATATCCCGGCGTCCTCAAGGCCCTGCAGCACATCGTCGATCGTGCGGCGCGGGCCGAGTGTGATGTCTCTGTCTGCGGCGAAGCCGCGGGCATTCCGGCCGTGGCGTGCCTTCTGGTCGGAATGGGATTTCGCATCCTGAGCATGAGTCCCCACCGGTCGGCCGCCGTGCGGCACGCACTGCGACTGATGTCCGCGAACGAGCTCAAGCAAATCGCCACCGATGCGCTGCAGATGCGACGCGTAGCGGACATCCGACGCCACATCAAGGAGCGGATGGAGTCTCGTGTCCAACCCGTCCATGACTCGCACGCTGCCGGAGTGGAGGCGATCGTGTAGCACCTGCTCCCGTAACAGGGGTCACGCACACGAAGATGCGCCATGAGAATGGCCAGGTCCGCCGCGAAGGGCTCAGGCGACGATGCGCCTGAGAATATCTTCCACGACATCACGCGCCGCGCGCGGACGCCCTGCCGCCAGCGCCCGCTCACGCATCTTTCCCAACGCGACCGGATCGCCGAGCAACGCCTGGATCTTATCCGGTGCGTCAGCGGCCTCGAGAAGCCTCACGCCCGCGCCGAGTTCGAGAAGGTGTTCGCAGTTCCGCTGTTCCTGCCCGGGAATGGGATCCACCATCACGAGCGGCACGCCCTTGGCCAGCGCCTCTGAACAGATAAGACCTCCGGGCTTGCCGATGACGAGATCCGCCGCATCGAGAAGCTCGTGGATATTGTAGACGAAGCCATGCACAACCAGCCGCACGGATGAGAGCGTGGGCGCAAGGTGCTCCGCCTCCTGACGCAGGTCTTCATTCGAGCCCGCGATGCAGAGAACCTGACACGCAAACGCAGCCGCCTCCAACTCCTGCAGGATTCGAATCGCAGGTCCAATGCCGATTCCACCGCCCAACGACAGCAAGACCGGCAGACCCGGGTCCAGGGCGAGCGCCACACGCGCATCTGCCATCGATATGCGGCGCTCAAAGACCGGGTCAATCGGGATACCCGTGCAGACCACATCCTTGGGTTCCTGCCCACGGCGGATGAGTTGACGCATGGCTTCATGAGAGCCCACGTAATAACAATCCACGCCCTCGACTACCCACAGTGCATGCACCGTGCAGTCCGTGATACAACAGAAGAAGGGAGTCTCGAGCAGGCGCCGATCGGCTCGCGATGCCAATACTTCCAGTGGAAGAAAGTGCGTACAGATCACAAGATCAGGAGTGAATTCATCGATATAGCGGAACAGATCGCCCGTATTGAGCCGGTTGAAGGTCCCCCGTACCTTGCGACGCCACGGGACCGCCGCCTTCCGGTCTGACAGGGAGTAGAGGTAGCCCCACAGCTCCGGCACACGACGCACGATGCGAAGGTAACCCTTGCTGTAGTTTTCGCGGAACAGGGACGGGGTAAAGTCGAGGATATCCCGGACAGCCACCTCGACGCCGTTCGCGGTCGTTTCAAACGCCGCACCCAGCGCTTCGGCTGCGAATCTCAGCAACTCTCAAGTGAACGTCCGTGAGCCGCGCCCGGCGCAACCGTCCACCGGCGTGAATATTCCTGCGCATGTCGTCGCCGGTGCGCACGCGGCGAAATGCTGCGACCTTACCCTTGAAGCAAAGAGGGCGGCCGTTCATGAGAAACAGTCGCAAATCGCCTTCGTGTGCCGCGGCAAGATATTCCTGCGCGATGACATATCCGTCCCGGTTCACGGCGCGGCTCACGGCGCGGATGATCTCATCAAAATTGGCCGCTTTCATCGGTCAAGAGAGTTCACCGCGATTCCGATTTTCAAAGCGTAGCCATTTCGACGTTGTCGAAGTTCCTGCGATAGAAACTCATGTACCGGACTTTGCTCTCCAGGGCATCGAGCACACCATACGCAAAGTTTACGTTCTCGAACTTTTGCGCGCTACCGAGTCCGCCCGGACTGAACACGTTGATCTCCATCAGCTTGTCACCGACGATGTCCAGCCCGACGAGAAACATACCGTCCTGCACCAGCTTCGGTCGCACGATCTCAGCGACTCTAAGATGAACATCGGTTATCTCTGCTTCGCGGAGTTTCCCGCCTGCATGGACATTGCTGCGCATGTCGTCTCCGGAGCGTACCCTGCGAAATGCGGCATACTTGCCCTTGTGGCGCAGGGGACGGCCGTTCATGACGAAGAGCCGTGTATCGCCCTCCGCGGCCGCGGGAAGATATTCCTGGGCGATAACGTAACCATCGCGCGTGAGGGACTCGATCATCTGGTTCAAGTTCAACCTATCCTCGGCACGCACGAGAAAGACTCCGGCTCCCCCGGAGCCCTGAAGCGGCTTGAGCACCGCGGTTCCGCCCAGATTTTCGATGAACGACTTTATCTCGTCTCGATCGAGAGTGATCAGGGTTCGGGGCCGGACTTCCTCCGGAAAAAGCTGGAAGTACATCTTGTTCATGGCTTTGGCCAGTCCATTCGGGTCGTTGAGAACGATCACGCCATGGCGCATGGCGACACGTCCGAAATTGATTCCGGAGGTCTGCGCCCATGAGCGAAAACCCGTGTCGGTGCTGGGATCGTTGCGCAGGAGCAATACATCCAGATCATCCACCCGGATTCGTTCCGTCCGCGAACGCTTGGTGCCGTGCAGGTCCGTGAGGAAACTTTCGGACTGCTTGTACTTCTTTGCCGTGACCGCGCGCGCGCGCGCGTACACGCGGTCATCGGGGTCATAGGCGAAGTCCGCTGCGCCCATCAGCCACACGTCGTGACCGCGGTTAATCGCTGCCATGGCCAGTCGAATCGTTGTATAGCCGGCCTGCTCGGTTTTCACGTCGTTGACCATGAGTCCTAGTCTCATTTCTTCTCCTTCGTCTTTTTCAAAAGGTCGAGTACGGATACGCCCTTCCTTAGCGCGTTCATTCGCGTTTGTACGAGATCTCGCTCCAGATATCGAGGAAAGGTTGGCGGCGGTTTCAATATCTTGCGGTGAAGCAGCTCGTCGATCACGGGCATGTGCGAGACGGCGATCTTGCCGATGAAGAGGTTATGAAAGTCTCCGTTGCTCGACAAATGTTTGAGAATTGCGATGAGGCCCCGCAGGTACACGGCGTCCTTGAGGAGACCCCCTCCTCGAAATACACGCATGGTGACCGTGTAGGCCACACGCTGCGAGAATTCATAAGTTCGGTCCAGGAGCCGGAATACCTCGACAAACGTGGCGCCGTCGGCGAGCGCGCCCGCCGCGATCACGCGCGCCGCCAGCACACGGAGCCGCGAGGTCGAG
Organism: Verrucomicrobiota bacterium; assembly: GCA_027623315.1. Taxonomy (GTDB): domain Bacteria; phylum Verrucomicrobiota; class Kiritimatiellia; order CAJWTS01; family CAJWTS01; genus JAQBYD01. The sequence continues at coordinate 48,459 of JAQBYD010000022.1, forward strand.
AGCCCGCCCACCAGGTACTCCGCCAGCACGGCCAGTCCTTCCTGCAGTTCGTCATACCCGGGCAGCCCCGAATAGAGCATTTTGAACGGCTGCGCCTTGCCATTGAAATACGTCAACAGGTGCGTGCCGATCTCGTGTTGAAGCAGGGCATCAGCGCGAGACACGGGAATTCGGGCTTCCTTTCCGATCAGCAACTGCCCACGGGACACCATCAGGCCAGAATATAGATCATCCGTGACGCGCACGACGGCATTGAATCCAGGGCTCTGACGCGCGTAAGACGTCACTTCTTGATTCGCCAGTTTCGCGAATTCGGACGCGGAGAGCGTGCCGCCGTGCGACTCAGACCGGCTATGTGCGGAGGTCTTGACCAGAACATTCCTGGCCTCGCGGATCAGTGACGCCGTCACCGGCCCGTGCAACTGCAGGCTTTCGTAGAGAAACTCCCTGGTTCCCTGGTCATTCATCATGGTGAGTTGGCGATCCAGCTCCATCTGCTTACCCAGAAACAGGTGCATCAGCGTGGGATCCTCCACGTGCTCAAGAGGAATGTCATACAGTGCCCGTTTCATGCGGCCCGGATCGATAGCTTGCGGCCGGTAGAGGAAGACGGGTGCCTTCTCGAAGCGATTTCGCCTGAAAACACGCCACGCGCGCTCTGCATTCACGGGCGTAACCTGGTAAAGGAGATCAAACGAATTGCTGACCGCGGCCAGGCGGCGGTCCACCTGCCATACGGCCTTGACCATCGCCCGCCGTCCCACGGCATGGTAGTGCCGCGGCTGATGCGTCGTGTAAGCTCTGGCGAAGTCGTAAAAAGCGCGATCAAGCACATGGCTGAGCTGCCGCCTCAGTGAACGCAACAGCAACGGGAAGATAGCTCCGGTCGCCGGATTGATATAGTTGGGATCCAGTTCCAGGCCGACCAGGTGACAGCCCGATCCGTTCAGCCGTGCCGCGCGCAGCAACGGCGACATGCCCGGGGGCGCCACGCGCCGGGATAGTCTCGTCGTAACCGTCGCGCTCTGCTTCGATGTACGAACCCCGCGGAGACTTTGCTCGAGATTGCTAATCGTGGACGGGATTTCCGTATCCGGCGAGTGGACAACGCAAAATGACGTGCGTGGCGGCGCCTCCCGCAACTTGACCGTGGGCGAACATTGGCTCCAGATCTCGAGGATCAGACATGCTCCGAAGCTGTCAACGACCACCTTCGCAAGCCCATCGACGAGCTTGTTGAGCGGGCGCCGCAACGCCGGATCATCCGGTGCCGCAAGGTAGGCCGCTTCGCTCAGGATAAGACGGTGCGTCCCGGGGTCGTCGCGATCTGTGGGCCGTCGATACACACACAGGAACGGCAGTTGCCGATCGACGTGAATGCGTCCCCAGGTCGGCAATGCACGTCGCACCCGCTGATTGCTCTCTATCCTAGACAGGATCGCATCGATCCTTTTATCCGATAATTCGGGGATATCTTTCCTCAACGTGCGGGGCGCCGTCATGCCGCCACCAGTCCCGTCCACACCCCATGGCGCGGCCATTCCGCTCTGGTTGTCGCGCTCATTCCCGTTCTCGTTCCCAGTCTCTTCAGGTTCACCCCATCTCCTCGAGCGTGGCGAGAACGCCCGGCACGACGCTGGCCAGCGCCTCCTGGATTCTCTCGTACTCGGGATGAAACAAGACTCCCGACCACTCATCCATAAAGAATTTCTTGAATTCGATCGCGATGGCGCATCCAGACTCGGGAAAGGTCTCATGCACGAAGCGGGGAAACCCACGACCATAGAACTTCACGTTCTCACGAACATCGAGATGCGCGCCGCCGAAATCGAAGGCGCGAAGATCTGCGATAAGGCGGTCGACGACGGGTGCCCAAAACTCGCGATTCATGGTGCCGCTTCCGATGTTGACCTCGGGATTCCCGTCTGGATCTGCGACCGGCCCATCCGGCCCAGCGCGCCGGAAGTTATAGGAATGAAGATCCAATATGACGAAACGCCCGTATCGCTGCTGGAACCGCTCGAGTATCTGGCGCAGATTCTCGTAGAATAGATCGTATTCAGCCAGAGAGCGCTCAATCAGGTCGACCGGAGGCGGAGACGCCCAGACGTCGAGGCCCCAGGCATCCACCGGTTTGATATAGACGGCTTCGTTACGAAGCCGATTCAAGTCGACTTCGAACCGCGACCGTAATCCGACGATGCGCGTCGGGGCCACGTCGGTCCACGACCCGGAACCGGGATCCTCCTCGCGTAGCCGGTCTTCGTCCGCGAGCGCCGACAACTCGCGAACCTCACCTCGGATATCGTGCCCGTCGTGAAGGGCCACCGCGATCAGCGGCCCCTCGCCCTCAACCTCCATCCAGATACGGTCCGTGCCGTGATTGCCCATGATTAGTCTCCGCTGGGTTCAACGATCTCGATCGCGGCCTTGACCGCGCGGCGAGCCTGTTCGCGGGTTCGCATCTTTCGCTTCAATTGCTCCTGCTGCGCGGCGGCCGCGGCATGCGCTTCGTCGCCCTTTTGACCTCGCCGGCGCGAGTCCAGATCCTTAAGCGCCTCGCCGCGGCCGTAGAGGATCACCAGGTCCCCCACTTCGATCCTCGTGAACCCGGTTGGAGCCCCGAAATACGTGCCGTCGGAATGGCGCAGCCCGATCATGACGACCCCCTCCTCGTTCAATGCGAGCTCACTCAAGGTGCGGCTGCACATCCAATCCTGCTCTTCGACGGCAAGCTCGAGGATACGATGATCCCCCTCGAGCTGGAGCAGGGTCGCGTAATCCCGGACGTCGATATCCGTCCAGCGGCGAAGTGCGACACTGATCCAGCGGGACATCCAGCGGTCCAGCCACTGACTCCGCGCCAACAACAGCACCACGAAGATCCCGACGGCCAGCGTCATCATCTTGATCGGCGCGGAGGCGGTGCGTTGACCAATGTCGAGGAAACCGATCACGAGCGAGGCGATTACCGTGACGATTCCGGCGTTCCCGCAAAGCATCAGCCACATCGCGATCCGGCGCCGGACCGGGTGCCCCACGATGCTCTCGGACTCGCTCGTCGTGAACCCCACCCCGGTAAACGCGGACCGCGCCTGGAACCGTGCCGACTCCCGCGATAACCCCGTGTGAACCAGCGCCGTGGTGGCGACGCGCGTCACGATCAGCGATATCATCATGACCACGAGAAGCGAGAGAATGGCAAACATTTAGAGCTCCAGATGCATGTGCCTCGGCGTTCGGTTCGCCGCAGAATCAAGACTAGCGTAACGCTTTTGGGGATGCGCCGCAAGTCGCCCGGGGGGACACTCGTGCGTCACCACGGCCCCGCCCGCACACTCCAGACGTGTACCGCGATCCAACCAATATTCTTTCTAAAAATCCCCTTGCCCCGTCCCACAGCGATCGCTATAGTCCCGCCTCTTTGACCCATTTCAAGGAGCAGGGCGGCAGAATTATGATTATTGGCGTAGCAAAAGAAACCACGACGGGCGACTATCGCGTCCCGCTGATTCCGATCCACGTTGAGAAGCTGGTCGGCAAGGGAGCCGAGATTCGAATTGAGCCCGGCCTGGGCGACTCGATCCGGGTCACCGACGAGGAATACACCAGCGCCGGCGCCAAGGTTGCCGCCGACCGGAAGTCACTTCTAGCCGAATCGGACATCCTGCTGCGCGTTCGCAAGCCGCCGGAGGAAGAAGTCGGGCAGCTCAAGAAAGGCTCTCTTCATATCAGCCATCTCGATCCTTTTAACGAGGCGGATCTGCTCAAACAGTTTGCAGATGCTAACGTAAGCAGCATCAGCATGGAGCTGATTCCGCGCACGACCCGCGCCCAGAAGATGGACTCCTTGAGCTCGCAGGCCAACCTGGCAGGCTACGTAACGGTCATTCTCGCCGCCGCACGCATCGACAGAGTGCTTCCAATGATGATGACCCCGGCCGGCACCTTGAGCCCGGCTCGCGTGTTTATCATCGGCGCGGGGGTTGCCGGCCTGCAGGCAATCGCCACCGCCAAGCGCCTCGGCGCTCGTGTAGAGGCTTTCGACGTCCGCCCGGAGGCGGCCGAGCAGATCGAATCGCTCGGCGCCAAGTCGGTCAAAATCGACATCGGCGAGACGGGCTCCACGAAAGACGGCTACGCCAAACAGCTTACCCCCGAGCAACTCGAGATGCAGCGTAAAGGCATGGCCAAAATCTGCGCCAACGCCGACATCGTGATCACGACCGCACAGGTTTTCGGACGCAAGGCTCCCGTCATCGTGACCGCGGACATGGTTGAAGGCATGAAGCCCGGCAGCGTTGTCGTCGATATGGCGGTCGAAGGCGGAGGCAATGTCGAGGGCTCGAAGCTCAACGAGGAGATCGAGGTCAACGGCGTCCGCGTCATCGGCCTAGGGAACCTGCCCTCGCACGTGGCCTCACACGCCAGCCAGATGTACTCGGCCAACCTCTTCAACCTGCTCGATGAGTTCTGGGACGAGGAGAGCAAGGAATTTAAGCTCGACCTGGAAGACGAGATCATCCGGGGTTGTCTCGTGACCCACGGGGGCGAGCTCGTGAATGAAAAAGTCAAGGGCGTGATTAGCTAGGAGGACGCACCCACATGGATCCCAATCTTTCCCCACTTCTTTTCTTTGTCTTCGCGCTCGCCATTTTTCTCGGCGTCGAACTTATCGCGAAGGTTCCGTCTCAACTGCACACTCCGCTGATGTCGGGCTCGAACGCGATCTCCGGCATCACGATCGTCGGCGCCATACTTGCCGTCGCGGTTGAAGGTAGCGCCATGGCCCGGATCCTCGGATTTCTCGCGGTCATTTTCGCCACGATCAACGTATTCGGCGGTTATGCCGTCACCGATCGAATGCTGGGCATGTTTAAGACGAAGGCTTCCGGAGGTCCCAAGTGAGCGGATTCTCCCAATACGCCTACATTGCTTCCGCGATCCTCTTCTGCATCGGTCTGAAGATGCTAAGCCGTGCCGATACGGCCCGGCGCGGAAACAGGCTTTCCGCCATCGCGATGCTGATTGCGGTGGTCGCCACGATGCTGTCCAGCGGCCTCAGCTACCCGTGGATTATCGCGGGCATACTCATTGGCGGCGCGCTCGGCCTTGCCGCGGCACGCTTGGTCAAGATGACGGCCATGCCTGAGATGGTGGCCCTCTTTAACGGGTTTGGCGGAATCGCAAGTCTGCTGGTTGGCTGGGCCGAGTACCATAAAGGCGTCAGCAACCTGGACGCATTCGGGTCCCTGACGATCGTTGCGATCTATCTTGCCGTTTTGATTGGTGGCATCACGTTCACCGGCAGCCTGATCGCGTACGGAAAGTTGTCGGAGAAACTCCCCGGCAAGCCCTACCTTTACAACGGGCAACAGATCGTCAACGCCATCATCGCGGTGGCGATTGTCGGCGGCGGGATTATCTTCTGCATGAATCCCACGGCGGGTGCCGCCTACTTTCTCTTCGTCCTGGCGGTGCTCATAGCACTGGTGTTCGGCGTACTGGTGGTGATCCCAATTGGCGGCGCCGACATGCCCGTCGTGATCGCCCTTCTCAACAGCTATTCCGGCCTCGCCGCCTGCGCAGCGGGATTCGCCCTCGAGACTCCGAACACCGTCCTGATCGTGGCGGGCGCATTGGTGGGAGCCAGTGGACTGATTCTGACCAACATCATGTGCAAAGCCATGAACCGGTCGCTGGCCAACGTGCTCTTTAGCGGGTTCGGATCGGGCAGCACGGCCACAGCCGGAGCAGCCGTTACCGGCGAGGCCAAACCGATCTCGGCAGATGACGCCTTCCTTATTCTCGAGTCCGCCCGCTCCGTGGCCTTCGTCCCGGGATACGGCATGGCCGTTGCCCAGGCCCAGCACGCGGTCGTGGAGCTCGGAAATCTCCTGGAGGCGAACGGCTGTGAAGTCCGCTATGCCATTCATCCGGTTGCCGGTCGTATGCCGGGGCACATGAACGTCCTGCTGGCTGAAGCCAACGTCCCGTACGAACAGCTCGTCGAAATGGACGCCATCAACCCGATCATCTCCACGATCGACGTCGCCGTCGTGATTGGCGCGAACGATGTGGTGAATCCAGCGGCACGCGAAGACGAATCGAGTCCGATTTACGGCATGCCTATCATCAACGTCGATGAAGCGCGCACCGTGTTCGTCCTCAAGCGCAGCATGAACCCGGGCTTCGCCGGCATCGACAATCCGCTGTTCTTCAAAGAGAACACGCGAATGCTCTTCGGCGACGCCAAGGCCAGTGTCGGAGCGCTCATCGCCGAGTTCAAAGAGCTCGCCTAGGAGCCCGTCGGACTTAGCGCCATCAGTTTAAGTCGCGTCATAAACCGCCGGTCTCCTATTATTTTTGCTGCGCAAAACGGGTGAGGGGTGAATTTGGCTGTGTGAGGAGCCGAGCAGGTCGAGGGCAATGGATCGTCACAGTCGAACG
>JAQBYD010000080.1 GCA_027623315.1 Verrucomicrobiota bacterium
CAGGCGCTCCACGCAACCCGCCAGTTGCGCCCACACTTCGGGATCAATGCGCACTCGGTCCTCGGGCAGGATCCCCACATGTTCGCTGAGCCAGTCGGGTTCGATGGTGATATCGCCTGCCAGTGACTCGGCGATTTTATCTAGGACCGACCGCATGTCCAGGTGCAGGGGTGTGCCTTCGTAGTGGGCCAGCAGCTTGCGGGCGAGGCCGAAGCTGAAGGCCTCCTTGCGGCTGATCCTCACCGGCGGCAGCGTGTAGGTTTCGTCCGTCAGCCGGAAGCCATGCCGCGCATCGTCGTATGCCAGCGGGGCGCGTTCCTCGTCGCGCAGGAAGTCCAGGTCCCGCGCCACGGTGCGGCGCGACACCTCGAACTCCTTGATGAAGTCGCTGCTGTTCGGCAGATACCCGGTTTCGGCGCCTTCGCGCACCATCTGCACCATGCGCCGGATACGGTAATATTGGGGCCTGGAACCCGCCTTCATTTTCCTCAAACTTTCTTCAGGGGTATGCCGTTAGATGACACACCCTCTTTTCTACACTGGGCGGCATGGTGGAGCAAGTCTATCGTCCGCGCCGGCCCAGGCAGTCGCCGCTCTGGCAGTGCCTGTCCCGGCATTTCGATGCGTTTCTCGCCGACTACGAGGCGCGCTACCAGCCCCGCTACGGCTTCCTCCGCCCGATCATCCCCGAGGTCGTGAACAAGTTCCTCGACTGCGGCGACCTCGAACACGGCTTCGCCCGCGTGCGCTGCGATCACTGCAAGCATGAGTACCTGCTGGCGTTCTCCTGCAAGGGCCGCTGGTTCTGCCCGTCATGTCACCAGAAGAAGGTCCAACTTTTCGGCGCGCTCCTGACCGAGTCGATCCTCTTCCCCGTCCCGCACCGGCATTTCACCTTCACCATCCCCAAGATGCTGCGCCCCTACTTCCGATTCGACCGCGACCTGCTCAAGGCCCTCTGCCGCATCGCCCACGAATGCCTGCTGGACTTCATGCGCACCACGCTGAACCTGCCCGACGGCCAACCCGGCATCGTCATGGCGATCCACACGTTTGGCGAGTACATGGATTTCCACCCGCATGTCCATGCTCTGGTCGCCGACGGCCTGTTTGCGCGCTCGGGCCTGTTTCACGTCTTGCCCGATGTCACCCTCAAGCCCGTGGAGGAGTCGTTCCGGGCGCGGGTCATCACCTTTCTGGTCGAGAAGGGTCTGTTGCCAGCCGACCGCGCCCGGATGCTGCGCGGTTGGGTCCATTCCGGATTCAACGTGCATCGCAGCCGCCGCGTACTGCCCGACGAGCGCGAGGACCTGGAGCGCCTGGCCCAGTACATCATCAGGAACCCCTTCGCCATCGAGAAGATGCAGGTCAACCAGGCCGGCGACTCGATCATCTACCGCTCCGCCATGAACCCGAAGATTCAGCGCAACTTCCAGGTGTTCACGCCGTGCGACTTCATAGCCGCTATCACCCAGCACATCCCCGACAAGAGTTTCCAGCTTGTCAGGTATTATGGGTGGTACTCGAACAAGATGCGCGGCCAGCGCGACAAACAGGCGGTCGAGGAGGCCAAGGCCGCCGGCAACGCCGTGACGATCATCGATGTTTCCGAACATAGGCCGCGTCGGATCCCGTCAGCGAAATGGCGCGAGTTGATCAAGAAGGTCTGGGAGGCCGATCCTCTGCTCTGCCCGAAGTGCCAGAAGGAAATGCGCATCGTGTCGCTTATCGACGATAAAGCCGTGATCGAACGTATCCTGCGCCACCTCGGGCTCTGGCAACAGGGCGTGCGCGTTGCGTCGGCGAGGGCGCCGCCTGAGATTGTGGATAGGGTCGTCGAGCCTTGCTACGATGACCCATTCCCCAACTACGACACCGAGCCGGTGATGGCTTACGCGAACGGATGAGCGCTCGCGGCGGGGAAGGTCTGTTTCGCTCCCAGGCATCCAGCCCCGTTGCCGCGTCCACCGGGCGGTCCAGGCTACCCCGGACCGCCCGGTGGACGCCTCGTCGCTCATCTTGACGCCTGCACCCCGGTTCTGCTACCGTTTCCACCATGAAAGTGCTCCTTCATGCCGGTTGAAACGGGCGCGTGCCCGCACCGACTGAAAAGCGATTTCTTATCAGATCATGGGGAGACGATGTGTCAGACGGCGATATGAGAAAGATGATATATCGAGAGGCCTCGATCTTAAATTCTCGAACCACTGCTTTGTGACCTTCCCCGGCTGCTTTGACGACATCGAATTGGGATAAAACGCGCTTCCCTTGTATGTCAACATTAAACGCCCGGTCCCCTTCTTTCAGTCCATCTTGCTCGGCGAAATGCATCCGCACCGTATACGGCCGCGGGTCCATCCGCGGTAAACCGCCATTTCTCAGTAGCAAATATGAGATCCAGAGCGCGCACAGTGTCGTCCGCAGAAGACGCGACGTATATCGTTCCATCAACGACGATAGGCTGTACGGCCCAATCGAAATCGCAAACCACGGATCGGATGGTGTCTTCGGCGTAGGCGAAATCCGTGTGGGATGGGTTTCGCAGAAAATCATTCCAAGCGACTTCCGAAGTTCGGCCTTTGTACATCCATACCGGTTGCATAGGGAACGAGAGCGATTCTGAGGTCTCACCGCTGCGATTGCGGTCGTGTTTATACATCGGCCAGTCGTCCGAAACACCGCCTAGCACGCTTAAGAGCAGGCCGGCGATCAGCCCCATCGCATTGCGAGTCGGCCGAGATGTCATCTAGTAAACGCCGCCTTCTCCATTGCCGAAACGCATGAGTACATTTACGGCTGCGCGACTGGTGAATCCTCTGTAACCATAGCCGTAACTCCGTGTTTCGTACAGTAAACGCGCACGAGGGTAGCGCAACACGCGACCATCCCAGTAGACAACCATGCCGACGCGAAGATCGTGGTTCTGGATGTAAATCTTTGACCCGTCACCGACGGCGAAAGCAGGTCCCGTGGACGTATCGAATGCCATGGGTTTTCCATCATCGGCGTTGCGTTGGACATCTCTATAGAGGAGAGACATGCGCCATGAATCCATATTGGGAAGATCGTATCCTCCATACACTCTGTACCAGTTGTGGTAGTTCTCATTTGGGGCGTGCCCCAGGCTAGAGCGTTGCGACGCCAACGGATCGACAACACCCGAAAAGGCATAAGTCGAGGTGTAGTTGTTGCCGTTGGGGATGTTCAATCCTTCGTTACGATTCGTATCTGTGTCTGGCCCCATTGTCATGACTTAAGGAGAGTCGTATCCACTGGGGGGGCTGCGTTGTTCCGTTGTTCCAATGTCAAGTTGGAATCTGGGCAATAGAAGATCCCTGAGCCTGGAGCGTAGTCGGGATAGATGTAACCCATTCCTAAGCGTGCGATACCGTTGTAGCCGCCGAACTGAAGCCCGAGATGGGAATGTGGGGTGGGCGTTTTCATGAAATAACCCGTACCGTGTTGGTATTCCAATTGGGCGGCACTCGGTCTTCATAATCCGACGTGTACATGAGTACACCAAGACTGAGCTGCCGAAGGTTATTCATGCATACTGATTCTTTTCCTTTCTTCTTCGCCATGTCTAAGGCCGGAAGAAGAATGGCAGCGAGAATCGCGATGATGACGAGTAATTCGATCAATGTGAATATACGGGTGACGTAGCGTGTACGTGCATCTGTTTCATTTATCGTGCGAATCTGGGTCATCGCAGCCGTCTCCTGGGCAAGAGAATGTCTATTACTTACATTATCATTTTCTCGCCTGTTTTCAAAGACTTACGTCGCTTTTCAAACCCAACAGTAGTGCAACAGTTTTGTCTTTATGCTGAATATACCGTTGACAATGTTTAGTCGGTAGGAATAGTATCTGGAAGATATACACACCGCTGAGGAGGCGGACCATGACTGACGAAGAGAAGTACATTTTTGATCTACAGGGTTTCCTCAAGTTGGAATCTGTTCTAAGCCCTGCCGAAGTCAGTGCCATGCAAAATGACATGGCTGAGCACGGCATTGCCAATCCTGACAACAATCCACAAAAATCACGCTTTCAGTTTCTCGACTGGGGAGACCGCTGGCGCAACCTGATTGATCACGAGCGCCTGCTTCCCTGCCTGAATGCGATTATCGGAGAACGGTTTCGTCTCGATCACATTTATGGTATGGCCGCCAGCAAAGACGGTGAATCGGGTCAATTCGGACTGCATCACGAGAGCCATATGTTCGGGCACGGCTGCTATTCGCATTTTGAGAAAGGGCGTATGCACAACGGACTGATTGTAGTCAGCTTCGCGTTGTCAGATACGACAGAAGGGGGCGGTGGATTCATCTGTATACCCGGAAGTCACAAAGCCAATTTCAATACGCCCAAACCATTCTACAGCGCTGAGAACAACCCTCTCGTCGTCAACGTACCGGTCAAGGCGGGAGATGTTATCATATTTACTGAATCCCTGACCCACGGTACCGCTCAATGGACCTTGGAGCATGAACGCCGCGCGGCACTGCTGAAATACTGCCCGCATTACATGAACTGGTCGAAGGGCGCGATTAATGCCGAGGCGATCGACGGACTCACCGATCGCCAGAAACTGATTCTTGAAGGCGGATACGTTTGGCAACGGGAAGCCGTCGTTTGAATCGATGGCTTATTTTCAGCCGCGACTTTAAAAGTCGTCCACTGCCCCGCAGAGTAAAGGCAGAGGCCGAATTCAAACGATGACGAGGTGACATCTGTGATTTCCGATTTTGATATCTACCATTTTGATCTTCTGGGTTATGTCCTACTGAAGGGCGCGCTCTCGAAAGACGAAGTCGATGCCCTCAACGCCGGTGTCGGTGCCATACCACAGATGGCATGCAACGACTGGTACGGTTATGTACAGGCGCATAGCTTCGAAGCAAACAACGGTACAAACCTGCAGCAGATCTACGAAGCGGGTGAGCCGTTCGAAGCTCTGATCGATCACCCCGCATGGATTGATCATATCAAGACCTTCGTCGGTGGTGAAGGATCATTCGACCACAAACATGGTGCTCTCTTCATCGATGAGAATTTCGCAAGCCTCCGTGCACCGGGTGAAGCCATTGGCATGCACTCCGGCGGGGACTCCTGGTCCAAGCGCAATCAGTACCGTGTCAAAAACGGCAAGTTCATGGTGGGGCAGGTCAACATGTTGCTGGCTCTGACGGAGATTAAAGAAGGTGATGGCGGTACGACAATCATCCCTGCGAGTCACAAGCAGAACTTTCAGCACCCCGGCATGGCAGAATACAGAATGGGCGGTTCACAATGTAGTGGCGACGGTATGCCGCTGTCGCTGGAAGTCTTCATGGATCCCGGGGATGTGCTGATCTTTGCCGACACCATATGTCATGGGTCTGCAAAGCGTGTCAATGAAGGTGAACGGCGAATCGTCGTGTATCGCTACGGCCCCAGTTGGGGCTTTTTTCGTCACCCCTATCGTCCCTCCCCTGAACTTCTCGAACGCCTCACCCCCGAACGCCGCGCCATCGTCTGGCCTCATGAACCGATAGAGCGTACTCCAAATCTGCTATAACAGATCTGGAGAGTGGTCAGTCAATGGGTAGCGTTCGTTTCCTAGTGAAACTCGTGACCAATCGTGACCAGTGCTTCGGCGACCTGACCAAACGGGCGACCGCCGACAATGAGATTGAGACCAACCGGTAAACGGCGACAGGTCGTGTTGGCAGGTGGCGCCAGAGAAATAGAAAACTCCTTTTGCTCACGGGGTCCGAGTTCAATCGTAATCGATTCACTGGACCAACCGACAGGCGCGGCGATGGAGATGTAAGCGGTCTGAGCTGTGGGGTAAGGGTTTAGAACCCAGCCCCAAAATTCCATGGACCCTGCCTTTTCATGGTGAGCGTGATAGTGCTTGAGCTTGCCGCCCTGTGATTCTGCTCCGAAATGAATATCATCATCGCCTAAAGGCATTAGTGCGTTATGGACGGAATCGAACGCCTTCCCTCCTTTTTCAAGGCCGTCGAAAAAACCATCATTCACTGGATACGGGTCCGTATGACCGGTTGCGATCCAAGTCGGATTAAAGGATTTGATCTTTTCATAGCTGTCGGTGTGGCAACCTATATCCAGCCCATTTTTATAGACATGATTCGTTAATTGAATGTCATCTGAACCTGTGTATGACATGTTTTCTCCGCCAGCGAAAAAAACCTGGTCGCCCGTGTGCACCAGGCGGACATATTGGTAGGCCGTGGCGCTGTCGAAGGCCAGATCGCGAGCGGTCTGCTGCTCGCTCCCCGGCTCCAGTTTCGCGCCCGCTTCCACGCCGGCGCCGCTCCGCGCAATGGCCTGGATGTCGAGGCCCGGCAGGCCGCGCGCCACGCAGCGCTTGCGCATCCAGTCGAAGGCGTCACGGGTCGGCGCAACCCCGCCCAGCCCGGTCACCAGATTGGCATAGTCGAAAATCGAGAAGACCGGCTTGCCGCCAATGCGGTAGTAGCTGTCGAGGGGGAGATACTTCTCGATGATCCGGTCGAACATCGGCTCCAGCTCCGCCCGATTCACCTGTCCGCTCCACAGAGGCTTCTGGGGCCTGTCCCAATACGTATCGACATGCATGTTCCAGAGATCGTTCACGTCGTGGTTGGCCCACATCAGGTAGAACTTGGCATCGGTGCCCTCGAGCGCCGGGATCAGCCCCTCGTTGAGCTGGCGCTCGAAGCAGGGCGCGTTCGCGTACCAGTACCAGTCCATGATGAACACGTTGATCCCATGCGCCAAGGCCAGTTCGACATGTTGGCGCATGACCTTGGGATCGGCCTCGTCCTGGCAGCCGAGCAGCGGGATGCGCGGCATGTCATGGCCCGGGAAGCGCGGCGTGCCACGTCGCACCGTGTACCATTCGCCGTCCTTCTCCGGCCAGAAATGCTCCACCCGCGGTTCATGGTGATACGACGGCCAGATGTAGGCCGCCACGTCGTAGTTTCGTTTCACAGTCGTCTCCTCGTTGGCATTTTATTGTTCTCCCACCCGCAGCACCACGGCGGTTTCGGGCAGCAACAGCCAGCGCACCGAGGCGCCCGGCCGGAAGGTTGCGTGCCGCTCGCTCGCGGGATGCTCCTGCACGATCTCGACCGGCCCCGTGCCGGTGAAGCCGGTGGACTCCGGCGTCAATGCGAACTCCGCAACCTTCTCCTCATCCGACGGGTTGAACAGGAAGATCAGCCCGCGGTCGCCGATCAGGTGCGCCGAACCGTCCACCCGACCCTTGCCCGGCCAGTCGAACAGGTCGTGGCGCACGAGGATGTATTTGACATTGGCGCGCCCCCAGTCGAGCCATTTGCGGATTTCCGCCTTGTCCGCGTCCGGAATGCCGGTCTTGGTTGGCAGGTAGAGCAGCAGGTTCGGCGAGCAGGACATCGCGCTGAGCATCAGGTAGTCAATGTGCCCGTTCGGCCAATCGGGATACTGGGCCGGATTGCCATAGCTCGGAAAGAGCAGCGACCAGTCCATCCAGTGCGGGAAGAAGTGATGGTGGACCCGCATCCGGGATGCGGTGCGGACCTCGTCACCGGCCGCGATGTTCGAACCGCCGGTGCCGCTCTCGATCAGCGTGAAGCAGGCATCCACATGGCGGTTGGCCCAGACCCCCAGGTCCATCGGCGGCCGGCACATCGCGATGTAGATACCAGGATGGCGCCGGCGCACTTCGGCAATCATCCGGTCCAACCGGCGCTGGCAGGCGTAGTTCGCGTCGCCCGGCAGATGCTCGTGGTTCTCCGCCAGGCAGGTCACCGACAGCACGGTGTGGAAGTACGCGCCCGTGCCCCAGAAGTCGCCGTCCATGCACCAGGCGTCGTAGAGCCCGGCGCCCAGGGCGTCATCGAGGATGATCTTCTGCAGCCAGTCGTAGAACGGCTCGCAGGCCAGGCAGTTGGCCTCGCGGTGTCGGCAGTCGTCGGCGTTCGGCTTGCGGTGCGCTTCACCCTCAATGCCGCGCAGCCATTCCGGCCGGTCGAGGCGGAACGGCTTGCCATAGTCCTTCCACGGATGCGTGTTGTTCATGGTCGGCCATTGGACAACCTTCAGCTTCAGCTCGCGGGCGCTTTCAAGGAACCGCTTGGGACGTTCGCTCAGTTCGTAGTGTTGCCCCTCGCCCAACGCCGCCATCTTGCGCGACTCGCCGCCCCAGGGATGGCAGTCACTCACGCCGTCAAGTCCGCACTCGACACAGAACTCCAACGACCGCAGATCGCCCTCCAGCTTCGCATCGGTGTCATATTCCCCTTGTTCCATCTGACAATGCCAACCACAGGCGAAGGCCATCAGTCCGTGTCGCGGCGGCCCGAGAATGGCCGAAGTCATCGCCGCCATGGCCGCCGATTCGGATGGCAGCGGCAACACCTTGTCGCGCGCCTGAGGTGTGGCGATGCCAGCGCTGCCGGATGTGACGCCCAACCCAGCGGCAGCGGCACCGTTGAAGCCGCTGCGCGCATCCGTGCCGACCACCTCGGCCGCGGAAAGCGGAACCCAGTCCGCCGCGCGGCCGTCACGTTCGCCGCGCCGGTACACGCCGAAGTAGAGCGGCTCGCACTCCAGCCGTTCGCCCGCCTTGACCTTGAGATTCGGGGCATAGCCCAGCGCCAGCGCCTTTGCCTCCAGCCGCGAGTTGTCGTAGGCCATCTCGACGCCGGTGAAGAACCCGCCCCTGGCCGTGCGCCCGAAGAACGTCCGCGCCGGCTCGCTGTCGGCCGGCCGCCGCAGCCCCCAGCCATGCTTGGCTTCGACATATTCGGTCACCCAGTCGAAGTCCGGATGGCGGTAACAGACGATGTCCAGGCCGGTAGCCGCGAAGACCGGTCGACTGACCGTGATCTGCGTCACCCCACCCGCCGCGGCAAAGGTTATGGCCATGCGCTTCTGAAAGAAATGATCACCCGACCGCAGTTCGTACGCGACCTCGACCGTCAGATCGGCGTCGGCATAGCGTGCGGTCACGCTGTCTGCCGTTACGCTCCACGCGACCTGCCGCATCTCCGCCTGCGTCCGGCTAAACGCGGTGGTTTCGACAGCGAAGGCATCGCCGGAGACCGCATACGTCTCGCCGGTCAACTTATTGGTAATGGCGCTCAACCCGCCTGCGGCGCGGTCGAATTCCATTCGTAGCGCGGCGGTTTCGAGAAGATTGGTCATACGTTCCTCCTTGCGGTTCATTGTTCACGTCCCATAGGCCAGCGCGGCGACGGCGAGCGCCCCCAGCACACAGCCGACCCAGGCGGCGACCGCGAGATGCTCCTTGTAGAATACGCGGCCGATCACCAGTACCAGCAGGATCGGCGTGGCCACGGTGACCGGCAAGACCACTTCCGCGCCCAACTGCCGGATAGTCACCAGGGTCAGCGGCAGGATGGCGCCGTTGACCATGCCGAGCGCCACGCCGCCGACGCACTCCCGCCGCCGAATGAACCCTGCGCGGTCGCGCAGCATCGCCGGCGACAGCAGCACGGCTGCCGTGCCGAAGGCCGCTAGACCAAACACGTATTTGTGCGCGGGATAGAGCGTGCCGACGTGCGCCTGGATTACGAAGGAGAGACAGGAAAACGCGCCGCCGATCGCGACCAACCGCGCCCAGCGCGCCACGGTCGCCCGATGCACACCGTCGGCCGCCGGCTTGCCGACCCCGAGCAGCAGCAGCGCCGCGCAGACACCCGCCAGCCCGACCCAAGTCCATAACGCAGCACGCCCGGGCGTCAGAACCAGCAGACCATAGAGCGCGCCCGCAGTCATGGCCATGTTGTTGACCGTCGCGGTCGGCCCGGCCGGGCCGATCTGCAGGGCGCGCATGATGCAGATCCAGAAGCCGACGGCATACGTGACGCTCATAGCCGCGCCCGCCACCCAGATCCCCGCCGGCGCGCCGCGCCAATCCCCAGTCGCCAAGGTGCCCACGCCGCACACCAGCGCGGTGGTCAGCGACACCCAGAACCCGGCAATCTTCGGTTCGGCCCCGTCTTTCAGCGTCCACCGCCCCAGCGGCCAGATGGCCGTCGCCGCCAGCACAATGATGCAAAGTATGATCCAGCTCATGTGTTCTCCTCAGCACCACGGGATTTCCTGCGCCGGGACGAAGCGGCGCACGGTTTTCCACAGCGTCTCGCCCTGGCGGTAGTGGCCGCGCTGGTAAAGCGGACAGTTCTTGCCCGGCGGGTCGATCCAGACGACCTCGTTGCCGCGGCGGATGAGGGTGTAGGGCCGCTTCTCGACGATCACCCGGTCGGTCCGCTCCGGGATCGGGAAGGTCAGCGTCACGGTCTGGCCGGCCTGAACCGCGCCAACCCGCGCGTAGCGGCCGTCGAAGGTGAGCGCGCGCGGTTGGCCTTCCACCGTGCAGCGGGCCTCCTCGGGTTTGACCCACTCCGCGAGCCGGATCTCCAGGTCGAGGGACTCCTTCACTTTGACGTCCACCTGCCCGCGGTACGGGATGTGGCTGTGCACGTCGGCCCACTGCGAGGCGCGGTTCAAGAGCAGATTGACCTTCAGCTTGCCGTCGGCGTGCGTGAGAATCTTTTCCCACACGTAGTACACGGCGCGTGTGGCGTTGCCGGTGCAGCAGTGCATGATGGACCAGCCTTTGCCCTGAACGAAGTCGTTGATCGACGGCCAGCCGGAGAACGAGCCGACAGCGCGTTCGATGACGCGCTCGGTAGTGCCGTATTCTGGCCCCGAGCAGCCCGCGCCCGGCAGCGGCGCCAGCTTCCGGTCGGCGCGGTCGAGGTGGCCGTCGGTGAGCCAGCCGGTGTCGGTAAGCTGGCACTCGGCGAACTGGTTGCGCACCCAGCGATCCACGTCGTCCCACTTGTCGATACCCAGCAGCGAGAGCTTCAGCGCCGCGGCGATCATGTCGGCCACTTCGCAGATTTCCGACGAGACCTGCCCTTCCCCGTAGGCGCCGCCCTTGTAGTCGAGCCATTCGGGGAAGAAGCCGACCAGCGGCTCGCCTTGGCTGACGGCGTAGTCGTAGGCGCGCTGCGCCAATGCCAGCAGGTCGCGGTCGCCGGTGACCTGCACCGCTTCGAGCGCGGCCATGATCTGCGCGGTGTGGGCGTGGAAATGGATGCAGCGGTCCGTGCCCGGGAACTCATAGGTGAACTCGCCGCCCGGGCCGAAGTAGCCGGCATCGCGCAGGACGTAGCGCATCAGCTTCG
>JAQBYD010000081.1 GCA_027623315.1 Verrucomicrobiota bacterium
CAGACCACCGCCTGCTTACGCGGGTCCGACTTGCCGTGGACTCCGTGGCATGCTCCAGACTACCATCCCGACGCATCGGCGTAATCATGAAGTTCACGAAAACAAACACTGACCCCTTTGCCAAGGGCCTGAAGGACGAAGAGACGTGTCCCGCGAAGCCCGCAAGGCGTAGCGGGAAGCACGGGCGGGAAATGTCTGATACGATGTCGCCTGCGGTCGCGTCGGCATAGCCCATGAAATATTACGTCTACATCCTCCGCAGCCGCAAGAATCCCGCCAAGACCTACATCGGAATCTCTGACGACGTCCCCACCCGCGTCAAGAAGCACAACGACAGCGGCACCAAGTATACCGCCACCCACCGTTCCTGGGAACTCGTGGCCATAGTTGGCGTCCCTTCGAAGTCACACGCCGCACGCTTGGAGAAGTACTTCAAAACCGGATCTTCCCAGGGGCGGTAGAGATACGCCTTGACTTCACTTTTCATGGGTGACCCCTTTCCCCCCAAGGGCGATGTCCAACAGCCGAGGTAGACACTGGAGCACGTAGAGCGGCACGTTGAGCTTGTCGCGATCCATCTTAAGATTGCGCAGTGAGGTCCGGATGGCCACCGGCGGTTGATAGCGCGATGAATAGAACGCGAGACTCTTGCTCCGCACGTTCACCCCGGCCTTGGCTTCCAACGGCAGAATGATGGAACCGTGCTGCAGGAGAAAATCCACCTCGGACGCACGGCCCACGTTCTTCCAATAGTAGAGGCCGGCACCCATCATGGCCACCAGTTGCTGTGCGGTGTAGTTCTCCACAAATGCCCCGTGGAATTCCGTGAGAATCGACAGATCGTTCTCAACCGCATCGACCGGGAGATCGGCCAGTGCCCCGAGCAACCCCACATCGCAGGCGAAGATCTTGAAACTGGATGACTCGAGATAGGCCTTGAGTGGCACTTGCGGAGACGTAACCAGCGTGGAACGGTGGATCAGCCCTGCGTTGGCCAACCAGGTCAGGGCGTTCTCATATTCGCGCGCCCGCGCCCCTTCCTTGATAACCGAAAAGAGGAATTTATTGTTTTCTCTGGCGAGTTGTGCCGGCAGCGACTCCCACACCATCGACAGTTTGGGTATGTCGGATGCGGGTGCATGCTTGGCGAAATCGAGTGTGTATGAGTCGAGAATCGCTTTCTGGATGCGGCGGTACCCCCTACCATCGGGCTCCTCGGCATGTCGAGCGACGGCCTCAGGCATGCCGCCGACGAGATAATAGCGACGAAGCAGGCGCGTCAGTTCGTTGTGGAAGGCCTCTGGAATGGGCACAATCTCGTCGATATTCTCAAGATACGCCCGGTAGCGCTCCTGTCCGACGGCATCGAGAAACTCATAGAATGACATCGGATACAGGTCCAGAAAATCCACCTTGCCAACCGGGAAAGATTTTGGCTGCGACATGCGCACCCCCAGAAGCGACCCGGCAGAAGCAATGTGGTAGTCGTTCTCCTGTTCGTTGAAGTACTTCAACGCATTCAACGCATCGTTGCATGCCTGGATTTCGTCGAAGATAATCAGGTCTTCTCCGCGACGGATGTCCCTCTTCCCATAGAGACTCAGGTCTCTAATGATCCGGTCGGGGTTAAGATTTGAGGTGAAGAGCGAGCCAAGGCGCGCGTCCTCTTCAAGATTGAAGTAGTGACACCCCCCATATTCCCTTTCGCCGAATTGCCGGAGAATGTACGTCTTGCCTGTCTGGCGAGCCCCACGGACAATCAGTGGTTTTCTATGTTCGGAAACTCGCCAGGCCTGCAGATCTCTGTAGATGTCTCTCTTCATGATGCCAGCCTGCTCCCGTCAGACCCGATCTGTCAATCACTTATAGCCGTTTAATGTGACAAGAAGCCGATATTACCCCGCGTATTATGTGATATAGTGACGGAAAAGCCATGGAGGATCAGGAAGAGTGGAAGCAGATACGCCGCGGCTGGTATTTGGGATCGAGCTCGTTTCGCGATATGCTGCTTGATCGGCTCGCCGTGGTCGGTGTGCGCAGCGCGCAAACCGGAGATCGAGATCAAGGGCTGGCGCCGCGAGAAGAAGCAGGCGCTCTGCGGCGAATCAAGATAATCAACCCGCTGTGCGTCCGGGATCCTGCAATCCGGGTATTCAGGCGCCAGCCTGAAATAGCCTCCAGTGCCGGGTTCGAATGGGGCTCGATGGTGCGTGATCCTCAGGTTGAAGGACAGTGAAGAGTCCTCTCGATAAACCCCCGGATCCAGGAGGGGGAATGATCAGCGTTCCCGTCCCGGACGCTTTCTGTCTCCGTGTTCGCTTAATGGACCGATCGATTGACGCTGCCCTGTAGTGTTTCGCAAGAGTTTATGAAACGGCAGGAACAGTCGTCGCCTGGCACCAGAAGCTCCGGCATGGCGCCCAACCCAACAAGATGGAGTTTTCGGCACCCACGGCGTGCCGCGTGCATTCACACCGGACTTGATCGGTTCCGCTCGTTTTGGCAGTCTCTGGAGCATGCGATCACGCTTTCAGGCCACGCCAAGCAGGCCCGCGATGCATGGGACCGTGTCGCGAACTCTAGATGGACACACGTGACGGCCGATTCCCGTATACAGCAAAACAGTCGCCGCCGGTCGCAGGTCGTGGTCTCGGTTGCGGTGGTGGTCGTGGGAGTGACCGGCTGCATAGGGCTGGCGTTGATGAAGCGATCACCGCCGCAGACACCTCCAGCGGAACGGGCGATCCCCGTCACGGGATACGTGGTCAATCCCCAGCACCACGCCATGGTCCTCACCGGCTACGGAGTTGCGAAGGCGCAGCGGCGTGTCCGGATCGCCGCCGAGGTGTCGGGCCTGGTGACCGATGTCCACCATAGTTTGATCAGCGTCCCAATCCTCCCTTACGTGACAAAGGAGGTGATCTTATCCATGGCCGGGTTCGCTTAATCTGAGCCTAGCATGCCCGCGGGCCGGATCAAACCGCGTGAAACTGCATTCCGAGGACCCGATCCGCGTAGAGAAATGCCTGGTTCTCGCACGCTTCGCTGCGTGCGAGACGAATGGCGCCGACCGGCATGGCAAACGTGTCGCCGTGCCAGTGAAAGACGCGGGCTCCGTCCTCGAACCCCGCGAAAAGGGGGTGCCGCCGGCCCTCGTCCGTCATGTGCAACGGGAACCAACCGATCTCGGTTTGCGGATTTCGCGTAACCGCAGCGCCCAGCACGTCGGCAATCAACTGCGCGCCGAGACAGACGCCGACGACAACTTTTCCCTCCTCAATCGATCGGCCAATACAGGCCCGCTCGTCGGACAGCCAGGAATGCCGGTCGACGTCGTAGATATTCATCGGCCCACCCATCACGACGAGCCAATCGTAGTCCAACCTCGCCGGGGGTCGTTCGCCGTCGTAGAGCCGGGTGCCGTCGATGCTGAAGCCGCGTTCTTCGGCCCACGACCGGATATAGCCGAGGCCTTCGTGAGGGACGTGCTGGAGGTAGTGGAGTCTCATGAGCGGAATGCGTCAAGTTAAGCGTCTCTCCCCGCGGATCCGAGAACGTCGTCGATAACTATCCCGCCGTCACCAGGTTCTCATAGATCTCGAGCGGCTGGGTGTCCACGCCGACGTCGACCGGGTGAATCTCGACATCGCGGTCACGGTAGTAAGCGATCAGGGGCTGCGTCCGCGAATCGAAGATCTCCAGTTTGCGCTGAATCGCCGGAGCTGAATCATCGGCCCTCTCAGCGCGGTCTCCTCCCGTGTTCAGACGGATACGTTCCCGAACGACATCCGGAGTGCAGCGCAAAACCACGATGCGGCTCACCCTGAGGATTGTTGCGATGTCCACGGCCTGACCGGCATGCCGCGGGATCCCGTTGAGTATGACAAGGTCGTCGGCCGCAAGGGCTGCCCGCTTCGCGAAGAGATGAAAGATCCCGAGCGCGACACGGAACTGGTGGTCTTCGAGCAGGGCGCCTTCGTCGAGCACACGTGCCACCGTGTCAATATCGGCGGACTCGAGGTGTGGCGGGTGTGCGCCGTAGGCCCGCGCCGTGCGTAGATTCTCGCCAAAGTCAAAGTGAACACAGCGTCGGCCGCATAGTCCGCGTGTGGCGATGTAGTCGCCAAGCGGGGTCTTGCCCGATCCGGTGGGGCCAAGGACCAGGGTGGCATCGTAGGGCCGCATGATCAGCGCCCACGCAGATCGGTGCTGGTTCGGGCATCAAGGCCGGGTCTGGGCTCGCGCTTAAGGACGACGTACTCGACTCCCTGTTCGCGACAGAAAGCGGCTTTCTCGGGCCGGTCGCCATCTTCGTTCACGACGTACATATCGGGCTGGAGGCGTTCGATCTCGGGGACGGCATCCATCCATCCGACGCCAGACGAGACCATGGCCTGGGCGACGTACCGAATGGACTGCACCATGTAGCGGCGTTCTCTATCCGGGAACATCGGGTTCCGCGGACCCTTGAGATGGCTTACGCTGGCATCATTGCCCACCACAACGTGCAGGTCGCCCAGCGCGGAGACCTCCTCGAAGAACCGAATATGTCCGGAGTGAAACCAGTCGTAGCATCCGGTTACGACGACCGACGGCCGGTTCGGAGTCCGGGGATCCGCGTCCCGCTCCGGAAATCCCGCCAGCCTGTCGTCGTCAAGGACCTCGAAAGCGAGGCCAGTCGTGTCGCAGAACGTCCGCAGGGCACTGGAATCACTATCGTCCCGGGTCACGCACGTCCCTGTCGCCGTGATCCCCACGGGCCATCCTTCTCCAGAGAGTGCATTGGTGACCGTGACGCGGTCCACGTAACGCAACGCCCCCAGGATGTATTGTCGCTCCGCCAACGGGAACTTGGGTGGCTTGCCCAGGCGAGCTTGGATGAGATTGTCCGACCACGCCACCGCATGGACGGGACCCAGTTTCGACGCTTCCTCCAGGTACCGGAACATCCGCGAGTCGACGTCGTCGAACGCGTCCGTCACAACCACTACACTCATGTCATGGGGTCTGTTCATCGATCCTCGCGGGTTATCGTACCGGCTCCGTCGAGGCGACATACGGGGAGCCGCCTCCACAGACCGAAACCATCCGAAGGTCTTTGACACGCATTCGCGTCCCGCCGCTCCGTGTGGCCGGGAGTACTGCTCGGCACAGCAGAATTAACAGGATCGGCTGGATTGGGGAAGGGCATATCAGGGCCCCGCATCAGATCTCATCGCGGGGCCGCAGCCGTTTCCGGGGACCGGCTAAAGCCGGGATTCCGGCCGGATTTGGGCCAAAACCGGCCCCGTGGCAGCGTCAGAAATGCTGGGGATCCCTGCTCCGTGGCGGTGCATTGGGGTTGAGCTGATCCGGCGATCAGGGCTAATCTAAGTGGGTCCCGAGCGACAACCATTCAACCAAAAGGAGGGCGCATGCTCAGATCGGTACTACTTGGCGGAATCGCAGGCGGCATCGTCCTGCATGTTTGGAGCACGATCTCGTGGATGGTGCTTCCGTGGCATAACACCACGATCGGATCGTTTCAAAATGAGGACGCCGTGCTGGGCCTGGTTCAGGAACAGGCCATTCAGTCCGGGGTCTACTTCGCGCCGGGCCATGCGGCGGATAACCAGGAAGCCCAGCAGGCCAAAATGAAGAGCGGGCCACGCGTCTTCGCGGTGGTGCGCACCGACGGGATGGCGTCGATGGGGCCCAGCATCGCCAAGGGCGTCGGTTTCAACCTTCTGAGCGCCCTCCTGGTGACGTGGCTGTTGGCCATGACCGACAATCTGAGCTACGCAGGCAAGCTCCTCTTTCTAGTCGTCTTCGGACTCGCGGCGTCGTGCTTCCTGACCACGCCATATTGGATCTGGTGGGGGTTCTCCAGCTCCTACATCCTGGTCGCCTTCGCGGACGCACTGATCGGGTGGCTCCTGGCCGGGCTTGTCATCGCGAAGCTGACGTAGCGGGTCTCCACGACCCGGTGCGGCCACGCGGGATCGACCTGCCGCGGCCGGTTTCTCGCGTCGGTCTGCCTTGACACGGGGTGTGCCCTCGGGCAGGGTGTCGCGCCGCATTCGCGAGGACGCCATGGCCCCAGTTTTCAAACGCAGAAAACCCAAGATTGAGAGCTTCGATCTGCAACCCGGTCGGATGATCGGCCGGCATTACAAGATCGTTGAGTTGCTAGGTAGTGGGTGGGAGGGCGAGGTCTACAAGGTCCGCGAGGGCACGACCGGAATCGAGCGCGCCGCCAAGTTCTTCTATCCCCATCGCAACCTGCGCGACCGTAGCGCGCGGTTCTATGCGCGCAAGCTGCACAAGCTCCGGCACTGCCCGTGCATCATCCAGTACCATTCGCAGGATACGATCAGGTTTCGACGTCACGACGTCACGTACCTGGTGTCGGAACTCGTCGAAGGGGAGCTGCTCAGTACCTACATCGCGCGACAACGCGGCAAGCGCTTGCCGCCCTTCCAGGCGCTGGTGGTCTTGCGCAACCTCGCGCATGGAATCGACTACATTCACCGCGTGCGCGAGTATCACGGTGATCTGCACTCGGACAACATCATCATTCAACCGCGCGGATTGGATTTCGAGTTTAAGACGATCGACCTGTTTCACTGGGGACCGCCGCGACAGGAAAATATCGCGGACGACGTGTGCGACCTGGTCAGGATCTTCTATGATTCGATCGGAGGGCAGAAGTTCTACAGCAGGCAGCCACAGACGGTGAAATCCGTGTGTTGCGGATTGAAGCGGACACTCATGCTGAGCAAGTTCAAGTCGGCGGGGCAGTTGCGCCAGTACCTGGACACGCTGGAGTGGGACTAGGCCCAGATCCAGCGAACGTTCCATCCAGCGCGCCTTTGCCTTCTCATGGAAGTCACGTACCACGTGCCAACGTGGTCACGTGATCGTAAGTATTGGTCACAAGCTTCGCCGATCTTCGGCATAGCTGGGTGAATATCCCATGCCCAAAATCGTCCTGTCGAGTAATCGTCCTGTCTCTCCCTCTCTCATGTTTCCATGTCGGTTCTCCTACAAGGGACTTGCACCCCATTTGCAACGCGCCCATGCTGGGCGTACACAAGACAAATCCAGCGTACGCGGAATACCGCGCCGCTGATTTTCGACGTTAGGACAAGAGAATGAATTCGAGAGAACGGATACTTGCCGCAATCAACCGGCAGCCAGTGGATCGAATCCCGACGGATATCTGGGCAACAGGCGAGGTCTGGGCCAAACTCCGCGCCCACTTCGGAGAATCGGCGGATATTGGACGGGAACTGCATATCGACGGTTTTGCGGGCGTTGGCCCGGAATACGTTGGACCGGCCTTGCCGCCGGCATCCGCCGAGGAAACGGTCAACTTCTGGGGCATCCGCACCAAACGCGTGCCGCACGAGGGCGGAGCGTACGATGAGCAATCGTTCTACCCCCTTGCCGCCGCGCAGACGATCGAGGATTTGAAGCAGTACGCATGGCCGCAGACCGACTGGTTCGACTACTCCGGCATGAGGGCCAAGGCACAGGAGGCCGGAAGAACAAGGGCCGTACAGTGCGGCTACATGGCACCATTCTACTTCCACAACCTTCTCCGTGGGCTGGAGCAATCTCTGGTTGACCCGCTCATCGAACCGGAGTTCACCCATTTCCTGGTGGGGAGAGTGTCAGCCTTTTTCTTCGATCATCACCGGGAAATGTTTCAGGCATGCGAGGGCCTGATCGACGTGGCCCAGGTGACCGATGATCTCGGAAGTCAAACCGGCCCACTGATCAGTATGGAGTTGTACCGAGAATTCTATGCGCCCCATCATAAGCGCTTCATCGACCTGTGTCACGAGTTCGGCGTCAAGGTGTTTCATCACGATGACGGCAGTTGCCGTCCGTTTCTGCCGCTTCTGATCGAAATGGGAATCGACATTCTGAATCCGGTTCAGTGGACCTGTCCAGGGATGGACATGCCTGAGCTGAAGAAGAAGTTCGGGAAGCGCATCTGCTTCCATGGCGCAGTCGAGAACCAGCGGATACTGCCGTTCGGCACCCCCAATGAGGTTCGCGCCGAGGTGCGTCATTGCATTGACGCGCTGGCCAGTGACGGCACGGGGTACATTCTTGCTCCCTGCCATAATCTGCAGGTCAACACCCCCGTGGAAAACATCATCGCCATGTACGACGAAGCATGGAATTACGGAAAGAGGTCCTAACCAGCCGTTCGGCATAACAAGACTGGCATGGGGAGAATGACATGAAAAGATCGGTGTTGTTCATGGTGCTTCTGTCGACAATGGCACTGCTGTGGCCATCCTGGGCAGGAGAGGAAGAGACCGATCCGCACCCGCGTGTCGAACTGGACCTGACTGACGGTTCGCACGTCATTGGCAATGCGGCAATCGAGTCGCTGCCTTTCCAAACGTCCTACGCGAAGTTGGACATCCCGTTGACGCAGATTCTCACAATGCGGCTCAACGCAGATCACGAAACCGCCGTGCTTGTTTTGCGCAACGGCGACACGCTCAATGGGGTCGTCAGCCTTGAGCGGATCAATCTTGAGACGATATTCGGCGGAGTGGCGGTGGACATCAAATACATGAGAGAGCTTCGTGTCATCCTGAGTGACGGAGCATTGCCTGATGCGCTGAAGCAGGGGCTGGTTCTGCACTACTCGTTCGATCGGGATGAGGGCGGCACAGTGACGGACGAAAGCGAAAGGGGAAACCACGGATCCATACAGGACGCTTGCCTGGTGGAAGACGGCAGGTACCGGCGTGCCCTCACCCTCGATGGAGAGAACGACCATGTGCGTGTCCCGAACAACGAAAGCCTCGAAATCAGGTCCGCGCTGACGCTGTGCACATGGGTCAAGCTCAAGTCATTTGGGCCTGGCGGTTACGGCAATGAGCATGGATACATCATCAACAAAGGCAACGGCCTGTGGTGGAATCCGACTTTCTACCTCGGGTACACCAAGCAGTCCGGCTCGGGACAGCCTCGCTGGCCGGCCAAGCCGGGCCCTTTTCCCGCCATGTTCCATGTCGGCAACTCCACGGGGGCCAGATCGGAACACGATGGCGGGGCACGACGGCGGAACACGATCCGTAGAGCAAATGTCCATGCGACCGTGCATCGGACTCTCAACCTATTGTCTCGCGCTGTCGTGCCCCGCAATCGTCTCGCGAACGCACGGACCGCGCGGATAGAGCTCTGACCCGCCTCATCCCGTAAATCCCATCCTGCCGCGCCCGCCGTAGCCGGGACGGCGAAGGAGGGCCGCGCCCGCCGTACGGATACTGTGCGAGGACTGCTACCAAAAGCCGTTCACGAGAGCCGCGAGGAATAGGGGGCCTGAGCAAAGCGCACAAGTGCGGCCCCGAGAAAAGCAGGCCCCCGCGCCTGATCCTGCACCCGGTTTCCGCGATCTGCACCGAGGTCTGCAGTCTGTCGTCGCTCGTCTGTAGTCTCTCCATCTACTCCCTTTCCTTGAATAGGAATACGTAGCCGGGCTGGTGGCCAAGTGGCGTATGATCGGTAGATTCGTTGCATCCTGAAGGCCATTAAGGCAGTAATACGCAGTGCCAACCGAGACGTCACACTGTACAGCAGATTCCTTGACTGATGCCCCGTTCCGGGCAGAACATGTTGTATTACCGAAATAGAGCCGTCTAATACTATGGTTGGGCCACTAGAAAAGATAGTTGACTCGTACATACGTCCGTGCATACACTATCAGCATGTTCGAGTGGGACAAGACCAAGGACCGGCAGAACGCATCCAAGCATGGCGTATCCTTTGCCGACACCTTCGGGGTGTTTGAGGATCCGAACGCACTGACGCTGGACCAGATCGTCAGTGGCGAAGAACGCCACGTGACGATGGGTATGGATGCCTTCGGCCGCGTACTTGTCCTGGTCTACACGTGGCGTGGTGACAGTATCCGCATCATCTCGGCACGCAAAGCAACGCGGTCAGAGGTACGACAATATGAAAGCGAACTATGACTTCAGCAAGGCACGCCGCGGCGCGGTCGTGCCTCCTTCAGGGAATAAGACCCGTATCACGATTCGACTCGATCGTGATCTCGTCGAGTGGTTCAAGGCAAGGGCGATAGAGCAAGGCGGTGGTAATTACCAGACCATGCTTAATGATGCCCTGCGGGCGTATACCGAGCACCAGGATATTCCTCTTGAGAAACTGCTCCGCAAAGTCGTCCGCGAAGAAATCAAAAAGGCGTCCTGATCGAGTGGCGATCGGGATAGGGACGCCCCTTCCGGGGCGCCCCTCCCACACCACTGATCGTACGGATCACGTAAGCAGCGGGTGTCCTTCCGGCAAGCGTGCATAGAATGATTTTCGGTGAGGGGGGTACATTGGTGACCTCAGCCACAGGCAGATCAGCCTGGGCAGAAAGCAAGGAGGCAACCGATGGCGAAGAAGCAGATCAAGGGGTTACCGACAGAGGTGGAGCGGGTGCGCGGAGAGTTGGATGAGTGGCGGGGGCAAAGGCGACAAGGCCAACGGATTCCGGAGGAACTGTGGAGCGGCGCGGTACAGGCAGCGCGACGGCATGGGCTGAATCGTGTTAGCCGAGCGTTGGGACTGGACTACTACCATCTGAAACGTCGATCGGGGTTGGGCGAAGAAAAGGCACAGAGCGCAGGGAGAAGCGAGCAGGCGTTCGTGGAGTTGGCGAGCGTAGCGACAGAAGCAACGGAGCTTGCCTGCGTAGTAGAACTGGAGAAGGGCAACGGGGTTCGGATGCGGATCAGTGTGCGGGATGCGGCGACGGTGGACTGGATCCGGATGAAAGAAGCGTTCCTGGGGGCGTAGGGTGTCATGATCCAGATCACGCCGCAGATGCGGATATTGGTAGCGGTGGAACCTACCGATTTTCGCCGTGGTATCGACGGTCTCAGTGGGGTGTGCCGCAGGGCGCTGCAAGAGGATCCGTTTTCAGGTTGTGTGTTTGTGTTCCGTAACCGTCGTGCGACGGCGATCAAGATTCTGGTATACGACGGTCAAGGA
>JAQBYD010000082.1 GCA_027623315.1 Verrucomicrobiota bacterium
CGGAGGGCGCGGCAGGACGATTAGGGGCCGGCGTGTTCACCAAGCCACGCCGGAAATCGACAAAGCTTACGACGAAGCTTGCGACAAAGTTGCTTCGGAAACAAGGTTCGCTGGATTTGCTCCTAGCGCTGAAACATGCCCTTTTTCTGATTTATGACCTCAGCCTCGGCATGGACTTCGTCGTCCGGATCCGAGAGAAAACTGGGCATGGGGAGGGCCTGCTTCTTGAGCCTTTCGATCAAATCGTCTTTATCGACCGCCTTGATATAGGCCTCGTCCGGATCGACGATGTCCTCCGCGACGAGTCTCGCCAGGGAGTCGTTCAGGAGCAAGTTGCCCTTGGCCGCGCCAATCTGCATCGCGGATTGGATCTGAAACGTCTTGCCGTCGCGGATCAGTGACCCGACGCCGTGGTCGACGATCAAGATCTCGAGTGCGGCTACGCGCCCGCCCTTCTTGCGCTTGCAGAGCGTTTGGGCGATCGCGCCCTTGAGCGAGGTCGAGAGCATGGTCCTGATCTGGTTCTGCCGGTCCGCCGGGAAAGCGTCGATAATGCGGTCGATGGTGCTCGGGGCCGTGCTCGTGTGCAGCGTGCCGAACACGAGGTGGCCGGTTTCGGCCGTCTCGATCGCCGTCTCGATCGTCTCGAGATCTCGCATCTCGCCGACCATGACGATGTCCGGATCCTGGCGCAGAGCTGCGCGAAGCGCATTGGAGAAACTCATCGTATGCGTGTGGACTTCGCGTTGTGTGACGAGGCATGCCTGGTCCTGGTGCACGAACTCAACGGGGTCTTCGATCGTGATGATATGATCGGTACGCTCCTTGTTGATGAGGTCGATCATCGCGGCGAGGGTCGTGCTCTTGCCGCTACCGGTCGGTCCGGTGACGACCACGAGGCCCTTAGAGAGATAGCAGAAATCGGTTACGCCCTTGGGTAACTCGAGTTGCTCGGCCGTGAGGACGTCACAGGGAATCTGACGAAAGACGCCGGCCATGCCGAAGCGGTCCATGCGAACATTACAGCGAAAGCGAGCCAGCCCTTCGATCTCATACGCAAAGTCCGTGTCGCAAGTTTCCTCGAATTGCTTCTGATTCCTTTCCGGCATGATCTCGGTGATCATTTTGGTGATGTCTTCCTGGGTGGCGGCGGGAAGTTCGAGTCCGGTGATATCGCCGTGCCGGCGAATATAAGGGGCGCGCCCGACGCAAAGGTGCAGGTCGCTGCCGTCCTGTGCGAGCAACATTTGGAATAGTGCGTCGATGTCAGCCATGCTGGAGTCCTCGCGAAGATAAGAAGGAAGCATATGCAGGCTCTGGAATCAAGATTAGAAGCATGCGTGGGGCGAGCGCGGACGCACGCAACCACGCGCGCTGCGAGCCAGACACTGACTCTTGACACGGATATGCGTTGGTCGGAGACTTATGCCGATGCAGGCGGATCTCCAGGGCAAGGTTGCGATCGTCACGGGCGGGGCGGTGCGCGTGGGGAAAGCGATTACGCTGGCACTCGCCGAGGCGGGCTGTAACGTGTTTATCCACTACGGCCGGTCTTGCGCTGCGGCCGCGCAGACCCGCGCCGAGGCGGAGCGCTGCGGTGTTGAGGTCGAGACGTACGGGGCGGATCTCTCGGACGCGAGCGCGGTCCTCGGCGTGATCCCCGCGGTACTGAATCGGTTCGACCGGGTCGACATTCTCGTGAACAGTGCGGCTGTTTTTCCGAATGAAGGACTGATGGATACGGATATTGACTCCTGGGAACAGCAGTTTGCGATTAATTTGAGAGCGCCCTTCTTCCTCTGCCAGGCATTTGAGAAGACCCTCGGCGACGGGGCGCAGGGCGATATTGTGAATGTTCTCGATGCCCGGATATTCCGCCCGGCCGGCGATCACCTCGCATATCGTTTGACCAAGAGCGGGCTGCTGACCATGACGGAGAGTCTCGCGCAGGCGTTGGCGCCCCGCATACGGGTTAACGCGGTGGCACTGGGGGCGATCTTGCCGCCACCGGGCGAGGACGAGGCGGCTCTCGACAGGATCGCTCGCGAGCGCGTTCCGTTACGCCGCAGCGGCAGCGTCGAGATCGTGGCGGCCAACGTGTTGCACCTGCTGACGCAGCCATTTTTGACCGGAGTCACCATACGCCTGGATGGCGGGGAGTTTCTATGAGTCGGGACGCGTCATATTTCAGGGCATGTAAGGAGCGTGGCGATCATTTTAGCGTGCTGACGTGCTATGACTATCCAACGGCTTGTTGCGAAGAAGAGGCCGGCATCGAGATGTTGCTGGTTGGTGACAGCCTGGGAACCAATGTGCTCGGCTACGAGAGCGAGCGCGATGTTACGATCGAAGACATGGTGCATCATACGGCTGCGGTGAGCCGCGGTCGGCGGGAGGCCTATATCCTGTCCGATCTCCCGTTCGGCACGTGTGACACGGTGCCCGATGCACTCGTCCACGCCAACAGTCTTCGCGAAGCCGGAGCGGATGGGGTGAAGATCGAAGGTTTTTTTCCAGAGATCGTGGCGTCGCTGACGCAAATCGGAATCGATGTGTGCGGCCATCTCGGTTTGCTGCCGCAGACGGCCGAGGTCAAGTCGTTGAAGGCAAAGACGGTCGATGCGGCGATAGAACTGGTTGATGACGCCCTGGCGCTTGAGGCGGCCGGGGCCCTGTTCATGCTGTTCGAATTGATACCGACGCAGGTCGCGGCCGAGGCCTCGAGGCGATTGGGTATTCCCACGATCGGAATCGGGGCGGGGCCCGCGACGGATGGCCAGGTGCTCGTCGTGCCGGATCTCCTCGGGATCACGCCCGTAGAGTTCCGCCATAATAAGCGTTATGCCGAAACCAGACCCTCCATGCTCCGTGCGATGAAGGAGTATGCCGAGGATGTCCGCACGGGTAGGTTCCCGTCGACGGAGCATAGCCGATCGCTGGACGACGCAGCGTGTGATGCCCTGCGCGAGGCGTTCGGGAGTACCCCTTGAGGTTGACCTCTGTCGAGAATCGTTAGATGAGCGGAGAGAAACAGACTCGAGCGGTTGTCTTCTCGGATATCGCGGGAAGCAGTCGGCTGTTCGAGACCCTGGGAGATACGGCTGCGCAAGAACTCGTGGACCACGTTCTGCGTAGACTGGGCGAGGTGACACGTGCCCAGGGCGGGGTGGTCATCAAGACGATCGGTGACGAGGTGATGTGTGTCTTTCCTTGCGCGGACAATGCGGTGCTGGCCGCGATCGCCATGCACGAGGCGGTCCGGGATCCGGAAGGTGTCTGGAAGTGCCGGATATCGCTGCGGATAGGGATTCACTACGGGGAGCTACTCGAAGCTGATGGCGACGTCTTCGGGGACGCCGTCAACCTGGCTGCTCGTATGGTGAGGGTTTCACAGGCCAGCGAAATCATTACGACACGCGAATCGGTCGAGAACCTGAGCGGCGAGCTCCAGTCGCGCGCGCGCTTCCTGAACAATATGACGGTGCATGGCCGGAGTCAGCCCGTGGATATTTACGACATCGTGTGGGGCGAGGATGGCGACGGCGGGGAGGATGACGGTATGACGCAGTATGACATCTCCGCGACGATGATGCATGCATACAGCCCGGGCACCTGTCGGCACTCGAACTGGTGCTGACGCACGATGGGCGGGAGACGATGATCGATGAGTCTGTTCCTTCAGCTCAAATCGGACGTGGCAAAGAGGCCAGGCTTCGCATCGTCGCAGCCTGGGTATCCCGAAGTCATGCGAGTATTGAATATCGCAGCGGGAATTTCGTGCTGATCGATCATAGCCGCGTGGGCACGTCGATCGTCACCTCCGAGGGCAAGCGGTACTTTGCGCATCGACAGGAGATCCACCTGCAGGGGAGCGGCGAAATCAGAATCACGGCCTCGCAGGGCGAGTCGATCCGCATCGCGTACCAGGTGCGTGAGCGCGAAGCTAGCGCGACCGAAGAGACGACTGCTCTTTAGCAATCCGCACGCCGCGGGAGCCGCGTTCGATGTAACCGATCGCTTTCGGCCCGGCCTTGGCCGCGCGCAACACGCGGAGCGTACGCTCGGCGGAAGCGGAGGGCACGATGATCACGTACCCGATCCCCATGTTGAAGACGCGGTACATCTCGTCGCGAGACACTCGCCCGCGGCTTTCGAGGTATTCGAAGACGGGCTGGACACGCCAGGTTCCCTCGTGGATCACGGCGCGGCAATGGGGTGGCAGCACTCGCGGAATGTTGTCGAGGAAACCACCGCCCGTAATATGCGCCATGCCATGAATGGGGATACGCGCGGCCTTGAGCGCCTGCACGGGCTTCAGGTAACTTCGATGGACAGCGAGCAGAACGCTGGCCACCGTGCGGCGCGTGCCAGGGAAGAGGGCATGTGGCTTCAGTTTCGCGCGCTCCAAGACAATCTTGCGTGCGAGCGAATATCCGTTGGTGTGCAGCCCGGTCGACGGGAGGCCGATCACCACATCCCCGGGCGTGATCGCTTCTCCCGTTACGATGTCTGACGTCTTGACCGCCCCGACGACGGTCCCGACGAGGTCGTATTCACCCTTGGGGTAGAGCCCCGGAAGTTCCGCCGTCTCACCGCCAAGCAACTCGCAGTCATTCTGCCGGCAAGCTTTGCAGATCCCTGAAACGATCTCGCGGAACATGTTGGCCTTGAGCCGGTCGACGCCGAGGTAGTCCAGGAAAAAGAGGGGTTCGGCGCCTTGTACGAGGACGTCGTTGACGCAATGGTTCACGATATCCTGGCCGACCGTGTCGTGCCGCCCGGCCAGCACCGCCATCTTGAGCTTGGTTCCGACACTGTCCGTGCTCGAGACGAGGACGTGGTCACTGCCGGGCGAGGGGAACATGCCGCCGAACGCGCCGAAGGAGGACTGTTTGCGCCGGCTGGTGCTCTGGACCATGCGCTTGATCGCGGCGAGGCTGCGGTCCATCTCATCGATATTGACGCCGGCCGCCGCGTACGCGGAGGAGTCTTTCGCCTTGCGAGCCATCGCACTTATGTATGGCGGAGCACAAGCGGTGTCAAGCTTTGCCCGGTGTTGGAAATCGGAAACGGCTCGAGCCCAAGATGATTGACTCGCTGGCGGCATCCGATATTCTGGACGGATGAAGATCCTGGTGATTGGCGGTGGCGGACGAGAGGATGTTCTGGCGTGGAAGCTGGCGAGGGATTCGGCCCGGCCGGAGCTGTTCTGCGCGCCCGGGAACGCCGGAACCCGTCGATACGGTACCAATCTGGATATCGGCGCCGAGGATATGGATGCCTTGTTGGCGTGGGCGAGGGTGCATCGTCCCGACCTGACCGTGGTGGGGCCGGAGGCCCCGTTGTGCGCGGGAGTGGTGGACCAGTTTGAGGCGGAGGGACTGCGCGTTTTCGGGCCTTCACAGGCGGGGGCCGAACTGGAAGGCAGCAAGGTCTTCTCCAAGGAGGTGATGAGCGCAGCGGGTGTGCCGACTGCCGCGGCGGAGTATTTCACTTCGGCCGCCGAGGCCAAAGCTTACCTGGATCAGACCGGTGTACCGGTTGTGATCAAAGCCGAGGGGCTCGCCGCAGGGAAGGGCGTTACGGTGTGTGAAACCCGTGAGCAGGCGGAGTCGGCAATCGACGAGTCATTGGTCGGCCGGGCCTTCGGGGATGCCGGAAACCGAATCCTGGTGGAGGCATTTCTGGATGGTGAAGAGGCATCCATCCTGGCACTCGTAGACGGGACGCGCTTCGTGCTGCTGGCGTCATCGCAGGACCACAAACGCGCGCTTGACGATGACCAGGGACCCAACACCGGGGGCATGGGTGCCTACTCACCGGCGCCGATTATTGCCGACGAGATGTGGCCGCTGATCCGCGACACGGTTTTTCAACCGTTACTGGACGAACTGACCCGGCGCGGCATCTCCTATAAGGGCGTGCTCTATGCCGGCCTGATGGTGGGGGAGTCGGGGATCAAGGTTCTGGAGTTCAATTGTCGGTTCGGAGATCCCGAAGCGCAGGTCGTAATCCCACGCATCTCCAGCGATCTCGTTCCGGTACTGAATGCGTGCATCGATGGAGCCCTGTCCGATGATCTCGTGACGTGGCATGATGACGTCGCCGTCGGCGTCGTGATGGCCTCTGGCGGATATCCCGGCTCCTATCAGAAAGGGAAAGTCATCGAAGGTCTCGATGATGCGGGTTCGCTGGATGGTGTCGTGGTGTTTCACGCGGGCACCGCGGTGCGGGACGGCGACGTCGTGACTTCGGGTGGGCGGGTCTTGTGTGTCACGGCGCGGGGTCGAGACCTGGAGCAGGCAGTGGCCCAAGCCTACAAGGCTATCGAAAAGATCGGATTCGACGGCGCTCATTACCGTCGTGACATCGCTGCGAAAGCGTTTCGGTGCGTGCGCAGCACTTAGACATAGGAGAAAGAAGATGACTACGAAGAAACCCGACGTTGGAATTGTGATGGGTAGTGACTCGGATTGGGAGACGATCAAGAGTTGCGCCACGACGCTCGAGAGCTTTGGTGTTCCCTACGAGGCACGCGTGATCTCGGCCCACCGGACGCCGGATGTTGCTTGCGAGTACGCGCGCACCGCGCAAAAGCGAGGGCTATCTGTGATTATTGGCGCCGCCGGCGGCGCCGCGCACCTTGCGGGAGTGCTTGCCGGGCATACCACGCTGCCCGTGCTCGGCTTGCCGATCAAGGGAGGCGCGCTAAATGGTGTGGATTCGCTTCTGGCGACATTGCAGATGCCGGGCGGAATCCCTGTGGCTACCCTGACTCTGGGTAGTGCCGGGCCCGTCAATGCGGCCCTGTTTGCGGTAGAGATACTCGCGCTCAGTCGTCCCTCGTTGCGGCGCAAACTCGTGGCGCACAAGAAGGCTATGGCGCGCAAGGTTGAAAAGGGCGATGCCCGCGTGCAGGCCGATCTCAAGAAGGGGTCCTGATGCCCTGGCGGCACACCCTGTCTATCCTGGCGCTGGGCGCGTTGAGTTCGTTTGCCGGTTTTGATGGACGGGCCGAGGATGCGGTCGCGCCGCCGCAGGAACCCGCCGACGAGGCCACGGTGTCACCCCCCGCCGACGTTCCGCCCGGGTTGGAACTTGAGCCCGCCACCGAGGCCATGCTGCCTGGCGGGGCGCTGGAGTCGTTCATGGAGTCCCTGGCTTTGGCCGGATATCAGATCTCCCCGGAGGTGGCCGAGCAAGCCATGCTCAAGGGGCTGATAGAGTCGATCGACCCATACGCGAAACTCCTGGACGTGTCCGACTTGGAGGATTTCGAGGCCGAGCTCGCCGAGCAGGAATCGGGCGTCGTGCCTGAGGGGGTGACAAACGGCGCAGCGCATCTTTACCGTGCCGGAATCACCGACATCGAGCTATACGGGACGGGACATCTCTACATCCGGCTGTCCGGGATCCATACGAACACGGGTGCGGTTCTCGCCGACAAGCTTGTGGAGTACGGAGATGGACCTCACGGGCTCGTGCTTGATCTACGCGGCGCATCGGGACGCAGTGAGTATCAAGTGCTGCGAATCGCCAGTTTTTTCCCGCGTGACATGCCACTGGCTTTTCTGGTGGACTATTACAACGGACGCCGCGAGGAGATGCTGGTGCCCGCGTCCATGCCGGTCTGGACGAAGGCCGTGGCGGTTCTGATTGATGGCGAGACATCGGGTGCCGCGGAGGCCCTCGCCGCGGCCCTGTCCCACGCGAGGAGCGTACTGATTATCGGCACGGCCAGCCGCGGAGACGGACGCTTGCGAGGCCTGGTGAAGGTCTCGGCCGAACGCTTTGTTTATATGGCCACTCGACGGATTCTGCTTCCGAATGGGGCAGACTACGCGGGCATTGGAATCCTTCCGGACATCACGTTGGACACTGCCGAGATGGCGCCGCACGAGGTGACGCCGGTTAAGGATTTCGACGATCGCCCGCGCTCGGAGCGGGTCGACAAGATCCGTGACGTCATGCTCCAGACCGGGAGCGATCCGACCGTACAGCGCGC
The DNA here is from genome assembly GCA_027623315.1 of Verrucomicrobiota bacterium. GTDB lineage: Bacteria > Verrucomicrobiota > Kiritimatiellia > CAJWTS01 > CAJWTS01 > JAQBYD01. The sequence goes on from JAQBYD010000082.1 coordinate 8,006, forward strand.
GATTTCTATCCTGATAGGCTTGCACGCACTGGGTAAGAGCGGAGATGAACCCGACCACGCGTCTCGTGACTGATGCGGAGCGCCCGCACCGCTGGGTGATCCGGGAGGCAGCGCGACGGTTGCGCCGGGGCGAGATTGCGCTCATTCCGACCGATACGGTGTACGGGCTTGCCGTGCATCCAGGTGCCCCCAACGCGCTCGAGAGCCTGGCCCGCGTCAAGGCGCGCGATCCGGACAAGCCGGTCGCATTCCTTGTGGATAGCTCGCAACAGGTGACGGAGCGTTACGGAGCGCTCCCCGGACTGACGGGCATGGCGTTGATGGAAGCCTACTGGCCGGGCCCGCTTACGCTCGTGCTGCCGGTCGGAGACGGCCATGAAGGTTTCAGGATGCCTCGTCACGCCGTGGCGCTGGCCCTGCTAACCGCCTGCGGCGGTGCATTGCGCGTAACCAGCGCGAACCGAAGCGGAGAGCCGGAGGCGCGCTGCGTGGACGAGGCGCTCGCCGCGCTTCCCGACGGCGTTGGATTCGCCCTCGATAGCGGGCCGGCCGGAGCTTTGGAGCCGAGCACGGTGGTCCGCGTAGGCGCGCATGGGCACGAAATTTTGCGTGAAGGTTCGATTTGCTCGGAGGACATTGGTAACGTGATTCGTAGCGCAAGATCATGAGCAAGGCAGCAGATCACTCCATTCTCCTCGTCTGTACGGGCAACGTGTGCCGCAGCCCGATGGCGGAGTGTCTCCTTCGCGACCGGGCGCCGTCGGGTGTCTCGTGGCAGATCGCGTCCGCCGGCATCGCTGCCGAGAATGGCTTGAGCGCCAGCCGGAACGCGGTCGAGGTGATGTCCGAATTCGGAGCTGATCTACGTCCGCACCGAAGCAGTCGCTTAACCGCGCAACTCGTGGATCGGGCCTACATCGTCGTGGTCATGACGCAAGCGCACAAGCAGGCCATCATTTCTGCTTTTCCAGTTGCAGCCGACAAGGTCTATCTTCTAAAGTCCTTCGATTCCTCTGGCAGTGACGGCGATGTGGCGGATCCCATCGGCGGATCGATCGATGTGTATCGACAGACGCGCGACGAGATCGATCGTGCCTTGGCGCCGTTAGTGGACTTCTTGAAGACGAACCTCGGTTGATGCGGTCGGGTTTGATCCCGGCATCGGCACAACCTCAAACGCACGGGAAATGGTAGACCATGAAGATAGTAATCGGCTCTGACGAGCGTGGCTCCGCACTGAAGGACACGCTTAAGGAACTCCTCGACTCTCGCGGAATCGATACCCAGGACCTGGGCGCGCAGACCGGGGGCGACGACGATCGGACCGTGTCGAAGCGGGTCGCCGAGCATGTCTCAAATGGATCCGCCGACCAGGGGATCCTGGTGTGGTCTTCGGGTCGCGCACTGGCGCACGAAGCCAACCGTCATCCCCACGTGCGCGCGACGCTTTGTTGTACGCCCCACATGGCGAAGATCGCCCGTTCGCGTAACGATGGGAACCTGTTGATTTTGGGGGCTGACTTGCTGGATCCGGATGAGGGCATCGAAGTCTTGAACGAATGGCTGGGGAGCCAGGTTAAACAGTCGCCCCTGCCGACCTCCGCGCAACCGCTGGTGTCCGAACCTGCAGCGCCGCGTCCCGCATTCGTGAAGAAGGAGATCCTGGAAGCCAATGATCCCGAAATCTTCGAGGCTATCCAGGGCGAGCAGAAACGGCAGCGCAATACACTGGTCCTGATTGCCTCCGAAAACTATGCCAGCAGTGCCGTGAATGCGGCGCAGGGCAGCGTGATGGGCAACAAGTACGCCGAGGGTTACCACGGTAAGCGATACTACAACGGATGCGAGTTCGTGGACGTTGCCGAGGAACTCGCGATCAAGCGTGCCAAGGAAATTTTCGGCGTAGACCACGTCAACGTGCAGCCGCATTGCGGAAGCACGGCCAACATGGCCGTGTATGGCGCCGTATTGTCGCCGGGGGACTCAATTCTTGCGATGAGCCTCGATCACGGCGGCCACCTGACGCATGGACATCCGTTGAGCTTCTCGGGGAAGGTGTACAACATCGTACCGTACGGCGTGACCCGCGAGAGTGAACGTATCGACATGGAGCAACTGGCTGCCCTCGCGCGGGAGCACAAGCCGCGCTTGATCGTGGTCGGGGCGAGCGCTTATTCGCGGATTCTGGACTTCGAGGCCTTCCGCGCGATTGCCGACGAGATCGGCGCCATGCTCATGGCGGACATTGCGCACATCGCCGGTCTGATTGCCACCGCTGCGCACCCTGATCCGGCTCCATTCTGCGATTTTGTTACGACCACCACGCACAAGACGCTTCGCGGCCCGCGCGGGGGAATGATCATGTGCAGACAGGAGTATGCGAAGGCGATCGATCGCGAAGTCTTCCCCGGTCTGCAGGGCGGTCCGGCGATGCACACGATAGCCGCCAAGGCCGTCTCTTTCGGGGAAGTCCTTCGTCCGGAGTTTAAGAGTTACATCCAGCAGGTCATCGACAACGCGCGCGTCTTCTCGGAGGTCCTCAGCTCCGGCGGGATCCGAATCGTGTCTGGCGGAACGGATAATCATCTCTTCATGGCCGACGTCACACCGCTGGGGCTGACGGGCCGGGACGCATCAAGCGCACTCGAGGCAGCTGGGATCGCGGTGAACAAGAACTCGATTCCCTTCGACCCCAATCCGCCGGCGATCGGGTCCGGCATCAGGATCGGCACGCCGGCCGTGACGACACGCGGCATGGGTGAAGGCGAGATGCGCTTCATCGCCGCGAAGTTCATCGAGGTCTTCGGCAGCATCGGAGACGAAGGCCGACTCCGGGCGATCGGCGAAGAAGTCGCCGAATTCAGCGCTCGATTTCCCGTGCCGTAGAGCCTAGGAGCCCGTCGGACTTAGCGCCATCAGTTTAAGTCGCGTCATAAACCGCCGGTCTCCTATTATTTTTGCTGCGCAAAACGGGTGAGAGGTGAATTTGGCTGTGTGAGGAG
>JAQBYD010000003.1 GCA_027623315.1 Verrucomicrobiota bacterium
CCGCTTAATCTGGTTCTGTGTGTTCATGCCGCGAGAATGCTCGGCATGGCTCCAGTTGTTCAGCGCTTATTTACGGGTAACGGGCAGGGCTAGCCCCCAGCCTGTGGCCATACTGCCAATGAGCAGTACGAACAACAGGGGAGGAACCAGTTGCACTCGAAGCCGTGCGAGTTTGTGCGTCTGATCCATGTTTTCCCTTCATGCATGCGCCTGTCGTCACGCGCGTCCTGAGCCTGTCCCCCGTCTCCCCCGGGATTCCGGAAGAACCCGCTCGCCGCGTTGACGATCGGCGCGACCATCAGATTGAAACCACGTAATAGTGAAACACAAGATCTCCAACATATGCGGGCCGGAGGCCGAAGCCCTGCAGTCGAACGCTGGCATGATCCACCAATAACAGGTTTTCGCGGGTCTGGATATCGTACATGAATTGCATGACATTCTCAAGGTGCCCGTTGCCGCGGATCGTAATGCCAACCACCGTGATTCCTTCAGGCGTCGGCACCTTGGGGGAGGACCACTCTAGTGTCTCGATCGAGAAATCGGCCGAATCCGCCGTCTGATTGATAAACGAACTCAGATCTGCAACAGCATTGTCCGCGTCACCACCTCCTGCGGAAGCGAAGCCCTTGAGGACACGCTGCGCCTCGCTGAGGTGGTAATCGGCCTCTGGAAGGACCTCCAGGAGCTGGTTCCTGTAGCTCAGCGTATGAGAGACGCCGGCGGAAAAGAGCTCGACGCTAAACGTGATGATAAGGATCAACGCCACCGGGACCAGAATCCACAGCGACAGGCTCACTGTGCCTCGCTTGAAAAACCCAAAATCCACTAGGCACGCCCCTTCTTAAGTTGGCCTGAAAAACTCCACAGGCGCATTCGGCGGCGATCGAGTATCTGGCGACGACTGATCAGCAGTTTTAGATCGTCAATACGATTCATCAACTGCGGGTTCTCCTCCCACAGTGCGATTAGATCATTCGCTTCAATGGCGTCGCTTCCCTGGCGCCGTGCCGGGACTGCTATGGCGAATCGCACCTCGTGTTCGTCGGCTTCCAGGCTGAAGTCCGCCAGGAACATCTCCGCAGGAAGCGGTTCCGTGAGCCATAGCATGAGTCCGCTCACGCTGGTCTGCCGGTCGAGGACATCGCCAATCGCGGCCAGCGAATCCACGGTCATGTGCAACTTCTGATCGAGCACCTGGTCGTACTCCTCGATCGTATCGTGACCGGGATATCCGAGGCGAAATTGACTATCGAGTCGTGACAGTTCGCCGCGGCTGCCGATCGCAGCGATCAGAACCCGCGTCTCCCGGTACGCGACGACCACCAGGACGGCCCCGCACAGGAGCAAGTAAAGGACTAACGCCGTGTGGGCCACGCGGCGGCGACGCGGCGCAAGGACGGTCTCGCCTATCAGGTTGACCTGATACTCAGGCATTCTCCACACCTCTCAATCCAAGCCCTAATGAGACAGCCATACCCTCGGCTCCGCCGTTCATCTCCTCGGCCGCGGCAGACGCCCCGTCGATAAAGACGTCGTCCATGGGATCCCAGGTCACGCACGGCAAGCCGACCGTCTGCTGTACGGCTTCTACGAATTCATCACGCCCCTCGGCCACACCGGTAACGAAAGCACACTCGACGGGCTCGTGATGAAGTTTGAATTGATAGTATTTCAGGACGTCTTTGAGATTTTCAATGAGGTAATGCCGGGCTTCGTGACCCGTTTTTGAGCTAAAGTAGATGGTCCGCGGATAGGTTGCCGCCGTACCGTAGAGAATCGCGATATCGGCGCACTGCGATGCGAGATTGATCAGGATCACGGTCCCCTTGCGCTCGTGCCCCTTCAAACGCTGGAAAAGATTGCAAAATGCGAGGCACCTCGCGTCAATGATCACGGGATACAGACCGGCCATACGCAGAATCTGCACGTGGCCGTCCAATATTTCCCGCGGAATCGCCACGAGCACTGCTTCCAGCGAGCCGGACTCGTCGTCCACACGATTGACGTGCCAATCCACGGCGATCTGTGCTCCAGGCATCTGGAGGGATTCCTCGGCTTCGAGGCGAACGGCGGAACGAAGTTCATCGCGTGCTACGCCCTTGAATCGGCAATGTTTATAGAAAAGAGATCGCCCCTCGAGAGTCGAATTCACCGTGTAGGTGCTAAATCGATGTTGCGACCAGAACCGACGCAGCGTGGATGCGATTACATCGACGGGAGCGCGTGGGTCGTAAGGTTCGGCGGCAGCCCGCAGCAACTTTAGCCGACCATCGGTGCCGGCGCGAAGCTGCACCGCACGGATATGATCTTCGCCGAGGTGGACACCTGCCACCTTCTCCCTGTCGAGTTTACCTAGCATTGCGTGCGCACCGCTATTCCGTTGTCCCTTCCGAGGCGGGCCCCGGCCAGTCGGTCCGGGCACATCGAAATGCGCCCTGGCCGCATGCGGAACCCGCCTCCGTGAAGGAGCCAACGATCGAGTGTTAGGTTTAGAGTCCTGCGTAGGTGAAGGTCCCGGCCTGGTTCAAGGTAATCACTACATCCTTGGCCTCAGGAATGGTCGCTCGTCCGGTCGCCGTTATCGTGTAGGTCGATGCGGCCACGACAATGGAATAGTCAGTATAAATGAAATACCTTCCATCCAGATCCGTCGTCTCGATTCCCGGAATATCCGCCACAGCGGCGATCGTATCGCCATTCAGGTCCTTATCGTAGACCCCCGTCTCCGCAAACATCGCGCGGAGCGCTGCGCGCGCCGTTCCAAGAGCGGCCTGGCACTCTGTGGCCGCGGCACGCTTCTTGTTCGAACTCATCAATGGAATCGCCACGGCCGCAAGGATCGCGACGATAATAGCTACCACCATCAGTTCCACCAGGGTGAAACCAGCCTTGTTCTTCATCTTTCTTATCTGTTTCATTTTCTTCCTCTCCTTCTCTTCATAACGCGCTCCGATGAGCGCCACAGTGAACTAACAGCCACTCTACTACGACACTTGGCCAACAGGTGTGCAAAGGTCCATCGTAAATCGCGCGGGTTCAAACCGCGATCGCTTCGGGCTCAATTCACCCGTAGCTCAATTCATGCTGCCGCTCATGGAGAAGACGGGCAAATATATCGCCATCACTAGTACGAGAATGACCGCTCCGAACACGCAGATGATCATCGGTTCGAAAAGTGACGTCGCCGTCATTATCGCACCTTCGACCTGATCTTCGTAGGCGTCCGAGACCTTATCCATCACGGTCGGCAGGCGGCCAGACGACTCACCCACCGCGACCATGCGCACCACAAGCCGGGGCATGTCCTCTTCCCGCGCTAAACTTGACGAGAAATCGGCGCCCTGGATGATGCGGTCCCTAACGCGCTCCATCGAAGCTCTCAGAACCCGGTTACCCGAAATGTCGGCCGCAATTTCAACAGCCAACGTGATCGGGACACCGCCCTGAATCATTATCGCTAAATTGCGGCAAATACGCGCAATTGCGATTTTCCTTACACAGTTGCCAAAGAACGGTAACCGCAACAAAAGCCGGTCGTACGCCATCTTTCCCTTATCCGTACGCCCGTGCAGTATTAGTGCTACAGTTACGGCTACAGAAAGAGCAAGAATCAGGCCAATATTACTCAGGACCATTCTGTTTAGTCCGAAAACCACCCGTGTAAGCGCCGGCAGTTGACCTTGGTCATTCGTAAGGTCAGCAAAGCTCTCCTCGAACATGGGTAGTACCCAGAATGTCATGATCGACGTGATCACACCGAACGCCCCGATCACGAAGAGGGGATACGCCGTGATGCTGCGGATTCGCCGCGCCAGTCGCTCCGTCCGTTCCAACGAATCCGAGAGATTTTCGAGGGTGTCGGCCATGCTCCCGGACTCCTCGGCCGCACGGATCAAAGCCACGAACAGACCCCCGAACACGGGCCTGTGACGCGCAATCGCCTCCGACAGGGAGCTCCCCGTATGGAGTTGGTCGATCACGTCCTCAAGTGTCTCGCGCAGAGTCGGGTGCTCGATATCCTCCGTGATGGACTCAAGCGCATCACGCAGCGGTACGCCGGAGACGACTGAAATCGACAGTTGCCGACAGAACATCGAGAGTTCGGTCAACCCCACGCGCGGACGAAAGAAAGACCGGCGCTTCTTTGTCGCCGGCAGCGCCGTCGAACTCAGAATGGATGCCTCGTCCGCCTCGTCGAGATCGAGAACGGTCAATCCCCGTGTGCGAAGATTAGACAGCGCGGCATACCGGGACACCGATGTAATCGTGCCGTCCGTCACACTTCCACTATCGTCCTTCGCGCGATACTTAAAAACACTCATCGATCACCCTCAATCGTCACATAGCCTTCCGAAAACTATTGGTTACGCTCCGCCGCCGTCCGGGCTGACGCTAAACACTTCATCAAGTGTCGTCAATCCATTCCGCACCTTGCGCAGACCGTTCACCAACAGGGTTTCCATTCCCAACGTAACGCATTTCCGTCGGAACTCGACTTCGCTGATTTCACTCAACACCATGTCGCGAACGTCGTCCGTCACTTCGAGAAACCCGAATACCGGTCGGCGCCCCTTATATCCGCTCTCTCCACAGTGGTGACAACCGACTCCATGATGATAGGTCCAGTCCCGTGATTCCTGACTTACGCGCATGGTCACGGCGAACTCGGCCTCGTTCGGCTGATACGGTTCCTTACACTCGTCGCAGATGACCCGTACAAGTCGCTGGGCGATCACCAGCCGAATGGTGGCCGCAATAAGATACGGCTCGATGCCTATGTCGGTGAGGCGAGAGAAGGCTGATGGCGCATCATTCGTGTGAAGCGTGCTGAGTACGAGGTGACCCGTGAGTGCTGCGCGCATGGCAATGCGAGCCGTTTCCTCGTCACGGATTTCGCCGATCATAATCACGTCCGGATCCTGGCGCAGGATGTGCCGAAGCGAAATCGCGAAATCGAGACCTATCTGGGGTCGAATCTGCATCTGGTTGATTGAGTCGACGAGGTATTCGACAGGGTCCTCCACCGTCTGCACGTTCACCGACGGGTCCTTCAGATACGTGAGCGCGCTGTAAAGCGTCGTCGTCTTACCGCTCCCGGTGGGACCCGTGAGCAGGATGATGCCGTTCGGAAGCTTGAGGATACGCTTAAGCGACTCCAGGAGGTCTTCCTCGAAACCGATGCGGTCCAGGTCTACGATCAGGGCGTGCCGGTCGAGAATACGAAGCACGAGTTTCTCGCCATGGATCTCCGGCAGCGACGAGACGCGGACATCGACCGAACGTCCCTGGGCGTTGAACTTAAAACGCCCATCAAGCGGCAACCTGCGCTCCGCAATATCCATGTCCGACAGGATCTTAATACGCGTCACGACACCGCGGTAGAGCGCCTTCGGGGGCGGCGTGACCTCGCGAAGTTTGCCGTCAACTCGAATCCTCACGGCAACATCTCGTTCGCCTGGCTCAAAGTGAATATCGCTTGCGCGGTCGCGCACGGCTTGCATGAGAAGCAGGTTCACGAATCGGACCACAGGAGCGTCATTGGCGATCGTGCGGAGTTCGTCATGATCCATTCCTGAATCTTCAGACGGCTCGAGCGTTACGGAAGCCTCCTCGTCGACGAGGTCCTGCAGGTTCCGTTCAATATGGGCTTCCTCGCGGTAGAACTTATCGATCATCGCCACGATCTCGCGCTCAACGCCGACGGCCTTGTAGACGTCACGATTGGAGATGGATCGCACGGCATCAACGGCCTCGATATCGACCGGATCGCTCATGACCACCGTGATGCTCTTGTCGTCGACACCCTTGGCGGGAATCAGAATAAACCTGCGGGCCAGGGCCTCTGGCACCAGGCGCACTTCCTCGGGCCCGATGCGAAAGAACTCGTCGAGCTTGAAGAATGGCAACTCGAGTTGCTGAGCCAGGCAACGCGCAACTTCCTCGTCGGTAATGTAACCGAGGTCGACGAGAACTTTGCCGAGCAACCGACCAGAGCCCTTCTGCAATGAAACGGCTTCGGTAAGCTGCGACTCGGAGATTTTCCCGGCGTCCAGAAGGATCTCGCCGAGTCGTTTGGGAACCATAGCTAATCGCCCTGCCGGTAGCTGTCCATGCGTACAGCGGAACCCGGCGGCTTAGGGTCTTTCTCTTTCTTATCGGACGGTGCCACCACGGGCCCGGGTGCGCCCTTCTCGGGCTCCTCGACCAAGGCCTCGACAAGGATGGCGGGCTGGACGGGCACCATCGCGGTCGGCTCGGCGGGCTCCGCCACTTCCGCCTTGGCGGCCTCGCGCGTGATTCGATCGGCATCGGCTCAGGCACGTGCGGCTTTCGCATCGATTTCACGCTTCTGGGCGCTTGCGCCGGCCTGGGTCTTCAGCCGCTTTTTGGCAGCAGCCTCCGCGGCGGCCACAACCCGCTCACGCTGCGCGGCTGTCTCAGCGCTCACGCGCTCATCTTCGGCCATGGCGCGGGCCTCGCTCGTGGCTTCCTGCGTGGCGTCCCGGCGCACGCGAGCTTCCTGTTCAGCAACTTCGAGAGCTTCTTTCTCGGCCCTCGCACGTGCGCGCGCCTCCTGCTGGGCCCGCACGCGAGTTTCCTTCGCGGCCAACTTACGAGCTTTCTCGGCCTCCTTCTCGGCCAGCAATCGCGCCTTGTCCTCAGCCTTGCGCGCTTCATCTTCGCGCACCTTCTGTTCGGCGACCCGATTGGCTTCGACCGCCGCTTCACGCTCGGCCTTGTCTAATGCTTCCTTTTCGGCGAGCTGGCGGGCCTTCTCCGCGGTCTCATGCTCGAGCTTCTCTTTCGCTACGCGTTCCGCGATCTCGCGAGCTTGCTCGGTCTCCTCGCGCGCTTTCAGCGCAGCAGCCTCTTCGCGGGCAGCCTCTTCGCGATCTTGCTGTGCGGCAATCCGATCATCCTGCTCTAAGTCATGGAGACGTGCCTCCTCAATAATCTTCTTGTCTTGCTCCCTCGACCGGGCCGCCTCGTCAGTCATCTTTCTCTCCATCTCCTCGAGCTGCCGTGTCAACTTGCTATTCTCCGATTCGAGTTTTCTCGACTCACGCTTCAGGCGCGACGCCTCGCGCTTCTGGCCGGCGACCTGATCTTTGTCACGGGCCAGTTCGGCGGCCTCATCACGTTGCCTGGCGAGCGTGGATTCCATATGCTCGCGAATCGCCCCCAAGTCTTTCCGATCGCTGGCGAGTTTCTTCTGCTGGGTCTCCAGGTCTTCGCCCAGTTCCGCGTGCTCGGCTACGGCGGCATCCAACTTCGCCCGTGCGGCCAGCACGGCGTCACGATCAGCCACGACCTTCTCGCGTTCACGCGCCAGCGCCGCGTGCTGCTTCTCAAGATCCCGTTTCTCGGAAACCAGGCGCTTCTCGTGGCGCAGAAGTTCCTCGAGGCGCTTGCGCTCGACCTTGATGCGCTGCCGCTCCTGGGCGAAAACTTCTTCCTGGGCCAGCTTTTTCTTACTCAATTCGTCTTGATCAGCTTCCAGACGAGACAGCCTGACGCGATGCTTATCCAGCTCCGCGCGTCGTGCCGCCAGAACCGTTTCGACCTCGGTCTGCCGGCTCGTCTCATCTTCCAGGGCCTTTCTCATCTGCTCGAGCGCTGCACGGTCCTCGCGTGCCTGCTTGCGTTGATCCGCAAGCTCCTCGTGGCGCTTGTCGAGTTCGGCGACACGCTGGTTTACCTCGCGGCTTTGTTCGGCGATATACGCATCCGCCTGCTTGGCAAGGTTTGCCTTCTCCGCGGCCAGCGCGGCGCGCGCCTTGTCGAGTCCCTTGCTCTGTTCGGCCATATACGCATCCGCCTGCTTGGCGAGTTTCCCTTTCTCCGCGGCCATCGCGGCGCGCGTCTTGTCGAGTCCCTTGCGCTCGGATTCCAACGTGGCGGTAAGCGCGTCCAACGACTCTTCGCGTGACGTGTTCTTCTCGAGAATTGCGTTCAGCTTCTTCATCTTCGAAGCGATCTGATCACGCTCTTTCCCAAATGCGCCTTCCTCCTTGGCCAACTGCTTAGCGCGCTCGACGAGCTCCTCGTGCCGCATGCTGTGCTCTTCCTCGAGCTTACGCTTCATCGCGTCCAGGCTCTTGCGCTCCTGGGCGAGCGTGTCGGCGCGTTCCTTTTCCAGCTCTTGTAGCTCCTGCAGCTTGCGACGCTCCTTTTCGGTTAGATCCAGCTGCTTCTGCAGGTCTTTGCGATCTGCCTGGAATTGCTCCAGCTCGCGATCCATCTGCTCTTTCTGAGATTCAAGCTGTTTGCGAAGTTCGATGATTCGGTCCCGCTCAATCTCAGAAACGCCTCGAGCCTCCCGCTCCGTGACGGCGTCGTCAGGGTCGATGATCGTGGCGGTCAAGAAGATCAGCAGGTCGAGCTGCGCGCTGACACCGGTGGTCCGCCGGAACAAGCCTCCAATATGCGGGAGATCGCCAAGAATCGGAACCTTGAACTCGGTCATCTTTTCGCCGTCCTCCAACAGGCCGCCGATGACGACCATCTGGCCACTGCGACACAAGATCTGGGTCTCGGCCTCGCGAGTCGAAAGGACCGGGAACTCAGTCAGCGGAATATCGCTCTGCGACCCGGTCCTGGCGGATGCAGTCCCGATCTGGTCGGTGACCGCGGGGTGGACGATCAGGCGAATGAAATCATCTTCACATACCTGCGGGACCACATTGAGCTGGATGCCGATGTTCTCGTAGTAGTCCAGCTCCGTGGAAATCGCCGCGCTCTCACCGGAGACATCCGATCGAATGATTGGAAACTTGGTTCCGACGATGATCGTCGCTTCCTGGTTGTTCAGCGTCAGAACGCGCGGGGCGGAGAGTACGTTAACGTCATTGTCCTCCTCCAGAGCGTGAAACAGAATCTGCCACTGCTCGTCGGTCAATTTTCCGAACAATAGCGATACCCCGGAATCAAAAGGTGAGCTTCCCGCCAGGCTCGATGCACTGTTAAACGACGCGGGCGAGACGCCGCCTCCCGCCGTCGACCCGGACACGTTGTACAGGCTGCCACCGCTCGCAATCTTGTTGGCGCTCGCGAGTTCGATGCCGATATCCTTCAGCGTTTCGGTACTGACCTCTAGCAATCGCGCCTCGATCAGGACCTGGACCGGCTGGATGTCAATCTAGGCCATCACCTCGATCACGCGCGCGATCGTTCCCGGGATATCGGTAACGATCAGGGTCTTGCTGCGGGACCCTTCTTCGTTACCCGCCCGCTCGCGCTTTCCGAGTGTCGACCCGCCGCCCGACCCGCCACCACCCGCGCGCTGACCGCCGCCGGACTCGAAACGCCACCCGACCTGGCCGCGCACGGTTACGGTGCTTACCGAACCTCGAGGCGACAGCATGGAGGTGACGATGTCCTCCACATCTTCGGCGTCGAGATACTTGAGGTTAAACACATGCGACTCGGTGGGCTCGATCTGTTCGAACGCCGCCAACTGATCCAGCCGGTTGACGACGATCGTGTTGCCGACTTCGCGGAAGCCATATCCATAATTCTTCAGGATGACGTCGAGTGCGTCCTCGTATGAGATGTCGGTGAGAAGAATGTGCACCGAGTTGGTTACATCCGGCCCGATCACGATATTGCGGCCCGCCTGTCGCGAGACGGCCTTGAGGACCTCTCGGATGCTGGTGCCGTTTGCCTCCAGTCGGGCTATCATGCTCCCGTTCGTCGACGCCATCGTTACGCTCGGTGGCGGCTCGTCGGAGTTTTCATCACCCCTCTGAGCGTAGGCGGAGAGTACGCCGACCCCGAGCAAGAGGGCGCAAATCGCTAACACTGAATTTCGCCACGCATCTCTATACGGATTTCGTTTCACGAATTACCTCCTGGCACCTGGTCATCACTGGACATTGATCAGCCGTGCAAGTTCCTTCGGACGTGGCGAGCACTGCAGTGCGGTTTCCGCATCAACGAGTCCGTCATTGTGCAGTCTTTGGAGAGACTCGTTCATGGTCACCATCCCTCGCGAGCGTCCTGTCTGTATCACCGAGTACAGCTGCTGAAGCTGTCCTTCACGAATCAGATTACTAATCGCATTATCAACATTCAAGACCTCATACGCCAAAACACGCCCTTTGCCGTCACTGGTTGCCAGCAGCTGCTGGGCGATAATCCCGATCAGAGTGAGTGAGAGCTGAGTCATGATCTGCTGCTGCTGCCCGGTCGGAAACACGTCAATTATGCGGCTGATCGCGTTGGTCGTATCCTGCGTGTGCAACGTTCCCATGATCAGATGCCCAGTCTCTGCCAGGGTCAGGGCCAGGGCAATCGTTTCCAGGTCACGTAGCTCCCCAACCATGATGACATCCGGCGACTGGCGAAAGACGCTACGCAGGGCCTCCGTAAAGGTCCTGGCGTCCTCCCCGATTTCGCGCTGATCGACGACGCTCGAGCGATGATGGTGAATGTACTCTATTGGATCCTCAATGCAGACAACGTGGAGATTGCGCGTCGTGTTGATATGATCGATCATTGCGGCCATGGTCGTGGATTTACCACTACCCGCCGGCCCCGTGATCAACACCAGACCATGTGGCCGGTCCGCAAGCGCACGCGTGATCTCAGGGACTCCCAGCTCCTCGAAAGGAGGGATTTCAAAAGGGATTATACGAATCGCAAGCGCCAACGAATCGCGCTGATAGTAAACATTGAACCGGAAACGTGCGATACCCGGAAGCCCCTTCGAGAAATCGATGCTTCGTTCCTCTTCGAGAACCGCTCGATCCGGGGCCGCCACAAGAGCATCCACGAAACCGCGCGTATCGGCAGCACTCAGGCTTTCGCTCCCGAAGGGCTGCAGCAGACCGTTAATGCGGTACTGCGGAGGGCTGCCTGTCGTCAGAATCAGATCGGAGGAGGCAACGTCCCTCATCCGAACCAGTAAATCATTGATCTGCATCGTGTATCGAGTGGAAAAAAGTTATCAACACTATTAACAATTGCAGTCCTATAGACAAGAACACGAATTTCTCTTAAGCGCGAACTTTCTATAGTTTGTCCCGCTGTGCAAGGACAATTAACTGTTTTTAAACGGTTTTCAATCTCTTGCTTCGGAACTTACCCACTCGAGCCGAGACAGAAGACGCTGACGCAGCTCATCCATCCCCGTTTTCATCAGCGCCGAGACCTCAATAGCCCCTGAAAACCGGGATCTGAGGGCGTCCAGGACCTCAACCGCGTCCGGATGGTCACACTTGTTCAAAACGACCATGCGAGGGACATTTTGGGCACCAATTTCGTCCAGGGTGGCGTCCACGACGTCACAATGATCGGCCACATGCCGATGCGAGGCATCCGCCAGATGCAGCAGGAGATCGGCTTCGCGGACCTCCTCCAGGGTGGAGCGGAACGATGCGACGAGCCCGTGAGGAAGATGCCGGATGAATCCGACCGTGTCCGCGAGCAGGATCTGGCGCCCCTCGTCGAGGTATAGGAGCCGCGTTTTCGTATCCAGCGTCGCGAAGAGACGATCGTCCACGTAGGCGTCAGCCGCCGCGAGCGAGTTCATCAATGTGGACTTGCCCGCGTTGGTGTATCCCACCAGCGCCACGACGGGCCAGGGCCGCCGCGACCGCGTCTGGACACGATGCTTCTCGAAGGAGGACATCTTTCGGGTGAGATGCTTGATGCGGCGGCGCATCGGAGCATTGCGCATCTGGAGCGGACTCTCCCCAGGGCCGCGCATACCAATACCGCCCTGAAATCGCTGCTGGCGGCGCGAGACCGGAATCCGGGACACAAGGTACTGAAGCTGTGCCAGCTCAACCTGGGTCTTGGCTTCCGCTGATCGCGCGCGCCGTGCGAAAATCTGCAGAATCAACTCCGTTCGATCGATGACCCGGATCCCGAGCGATAGGTCAAGATTGTTCACCTGGACTGGCGTCAAGTCGTTATCCGTAATGATCAACTCCGCACCGGTCTCATGGCATGCCAACTGGATATCGGCCAGCTTACCCTCGCCAATGCAGAGACTGGGGGTGTATCGGGTGCGGTTTTGGGTGATCTGCCCCACGACGTCAATTCCAGCCGTATCGGCCAGTCGCTCCAGCTCCAATAGAGAATCCGCCGCCGCCGCACGACTGTGACTCGCCAGGACGACCTGCACCAGCAAGGCTCGTTCACGGCCCGCTACCCCTGGCGAATGGCGACTTACGTCAGTCACAGACTGCGCCTGCTGACGCCCTGCGATCGGTTCGCGATGACGTTGCGATCTCATGGCGAACAGTTTAGCCCGCGATTTCGGCGCGGTAAAGTCCCCGCAATGAAAACCGCGCGGGACGACGCGTACTTGACAGCATCCGCCCCGCGCGGACAACATCCAGCCGATGAATACCCGTGACATCCTTGACCGAGTAGCCTCCGGGGAGATCAGCCCCGCAGACGCGGTGCAACAACTCCACGTCGATGCGGAGACCAACCTGGAGTTCGCGCGTGTAGACCTTGCGCGGGCCAAACGGCAGGGGCTGCCCGAAGTCATTTTCTGCCCTGGCAAGAATCCGACCCAGATCGCCAGGGTCATCCAGGCGCTCAACCAAGCCGGCCAGAATGCCCTGGCAACGCGTGCAACGCACGACGTCTATCAAGGCGTCGCCGAGATCCTTCCGGATTGCGTGTATCACGAAGCGGCGCGCTCCATCTCAAGCGATGTTGTCGCCCTTCCCGAGGCCACCGGACTCGTGTTGGTGGTAAGCGCCGGGACGTCGGACCAGGAGGTCGCTGCGGAGGCCGCACTGGTCGCCGAACGCATGGGAGCCCGTGTCGAACTCGTGCAGGATGTGGGAGTCTCCGGATTACACCGCCTCTTCGGGCATCTCGACCGGCTTCGCGAAGCGAACGCCGTCATCGTGGTGGCCGGAATGGAGGGCGCCTTGCCCTCCGTCGTCGGCGGCCTGATCGATCGTCCGGTAATCGCGGTCCCGACCAGCGTCGGATATGGCGCCAACCTCAAGGGAATCGCCGCGCTGCTGGCGATGCTGAACTCTTGCGCGGCCGGGATCACGGTTGTCAACATTGACAACGGCTTTGGGGCCGGGGTCGCGGCGGCACGGATCAATCGCGTGGCGAACGTGCCGTTGCCGTAGGGAATCGTCTAGCCCGGATATCTCACACTTTTCCTACTACGAACACGGATAGCTCCGGCAGGCTCGATCAGTGGGCCGGGAAGTCGGGGACCTTTCGAATCAAAACTTGAAAACTTTTCCTCCCCACTCGCCGCGATAGTCTCGATACATCGCGAGTGCCTTTTCGCGAGTGAGCCCGCCGACCAGGCGACGCGACGCGATCAACTTCATGCGCAGCGGTTTACCTCTTTTTGGCCGGGTAACGACGAAGTCCCCGGCGCCTATCAACGGCGGCTCGATTGCAGACTTTGACGTCTCGTCGTACAGCCGCATACAGATCTCCAGGATCTCCTTCTTCATGCCGATAGTCTGGTGATGGTCGAAATGATGGAAAGGCTGCTCGTTGATGTAGAAATTCATCTTTCGATTCACGCCCAACTCGTGGTAGTCGCGCAACCACTGGCCGCAGTAGAGATAGTGCGAGCGCATGCCGTTGCGCCATGCCATCTGCACTTTTGCGCCACGATACGTACGCACCACATCGCGCGGGGCCCGGCGCGACAATTCCCCAAGGATGGCATGCTCGTCGCGCCCGATCCGGCTCGCCTTTCCGGCGTCTTTACTGAGGATCGTGCTGAGAAACAGCGGACCGCGGCCCGACACGGTGACGCGTGTCCGAAAGACGAGTTGAAAATCGCCTTCCTGGAAATGATCAAAATGAACCGCGCGTACTCGCCCGGCATCGCTCACCGCCTCGCAAACGCTTGCCAGCACAGGGCTGCGCTGATGCCGGACGGTTCGCTCGAGACACTGCTTGACCGCACCCGGCGTAAAGGCCCAGCGAAATGGCTCGCCCCAGAAATTGTGCTTCCGTTCCAGCGTGACGGTCACCGGAATCGGGCTCGGACTTGGACGGACGATGCTGCGATCCTTTCTAGAATTCGTGAACGAAGAGGCCCGAACGAAGCTTCGGCTCGAACCAAGTGCTCTTGGGTGGCATCACCTCACCGGCGTCGGACACGCACATGAGCTGCTCGACCGTCGTGGGAAACATTGAAAAGGCCACGGCCGCGCGGCCGCTGTCGACGCGCGCAGCCAACTCACCGGTGCCCCGTATCCCGCCCACGAATTCGATTCGTGAGCTCGTGCGAGGATCATCGATTCCCAATACCGGTCCAAGCAAACAGTCCTGCAGGACACTCACATCGAGAGCTGCAACGGCATCCTGCGGCGTAAAGCTCCAACTCAAACCGTACCAGGCGCCACCGAGATACATACTGATGTTTCGAGGCCCGGATGGTCTCGGAGAAGCCTCCGGACGAATCTCCAGGGCGTCACCGGCTGCGCGTAGAAACCCGTCCGTATCCAACCCGTTGAGATCGTGCACAACGCGATTGTAGGCGAGCACCTGGAGCTGGCTCGCCGGAAAAAGCACGCTCAGAAAGCGGTCCGCCTCCGCCTCGTCGCCGTCGCCGTGCCCGCCACCACGACGCAGCGCAGCCACGCGTGCGGCACCCGCCGCACGGTGATGCCCATCGGCAATATAGCAGCGGGCAAGCTGAGCAAAGCAGCGGGTTATCGACGCCGGGTCCGAGCCGGGCCAGACGCGGTGCCTCACTCCGTCGCCCGCTGCAAAATCATACAGGGGATCCGCCTGCTTCCAGCTTTCAACAACGGCATCAATCTCCGCGACGTCCGGATAGGTTAGAAAGACCGGCCCGGTGTGCGCCCCCAAAGCGTGGATGTGGCGCACGCGGTCCTCCTCCTTGTCCGGGCGCGTGTGCTCATGCTTGCGGATAGCGCCGGCGTCGTAATCGTTCACGTGACAGCAGGCCACAATTCCGGTCTGCGAGTGGGAGTCC
This sequence comes from Verrucomicrobiota bacterium, assembly GCA_027623315.1. Taxonomy (GTDB): domain Bacteria; phylum Verrucomicrobiota; class Kiritimatiellia; order CAJWTS01; family CAJWTS01; genus JAQBYD01. The sequence goes on from JAQBYD010000003.1 coordinate 14,951, forward strand.
ATGCGCTGCTCGTACGCATAGAACTGTGCCCCGGTATCCTGCTCCAGGAATCCATCACGCCGAAAACTATCGAACTGGCGGAGCGCCTGTTCCACCTGTGCTTCCGCCGATGCGTCGTCGGGAAGATCAATATCGGGGCGCGTAACCCGTAAGAAACTTGATGGATTATCGGCCGCCAGGGCTCGCGCTTCAGAGAGATCGACCACATCGTAGGGCACGCTCGATACACGTTCAACCAACGCCGGCGGCGGGCGCCAGGCTCTAAATGGAAAGACTTTCATGGGGTAAAACTCTGCGGACTATTGAGAGTCTTCCGTTCGAGCGCAAGCTGATTCCTCGCGTACAATAATGAACACAAACATTGCGATTTTTCGCTCCGTGGCAAAGGCCCGATATTCTCATATTTTGGAATATTGAGGCCTCCAAAAGCTCAACACTTTCTTAACATAACAACCGCCATCAAATACATAACTTGACTATTTATAATCATTTAAGTATAGACACACGCGCGTACAACCTGCTCCCGAGCGCTATATTGGACCATGCGGGATCGACTATGGCATGGATACTGCTCCTCATTGCACCCGGAAGCCGCCAGAACTCTGGCGAGACAGGAGAATGAATGTACGTTGTACTAGCTACAGGGCTACTGATCGGGATTTTCCTTGCAGGATCCTACTTGGTCGCCGTCTTGACTGGCAGTGTGTCGAATCGACTACTGCGGTCTCCCCAATTTCGAAAGATTGCACAGAGGAGCTTTAGAAATTCCCACACGATGCGCACCGCATTGCGAAGAATGGAGGTCGATGCGTTGGATTAAGTAATTTCGCCCCACGCCCTAGGGACGACGGGCCGCCCTCCTGGCCCCGAGTCCCGTGACTATGAAGCCCCCCGGAGACGCAACGTCAAAGGGGGGCTTTATTTTTGTGTCAGTCTGAATTCTGTTGTGCGATCGAGAACGTGATCGGGCAGCGGAGGACCGTGGCCCAGTACCCACCGGCATATGAGGCCGAGTGAAAGCTCTCCTCGGTCAGGACCAGTTCCGCATGATAGGAACCCGGTGGCAGGCGCGTCACCTGGTCCGGGTGCGAGTATCGCTGACGCTCGCGCTCCGCCCAGACCCATTGCGCCCTCGTTTCGCTCGCCGGCGACATGTAGTCGTTGGGATCGGACGCATCGACCAGGCAGGCCACCATGTCCGCCCTCGGCACCCCGTTCGTGCGCTGCTCCGCCTTCCAAAGCACATGCAACGTACTGTCGAGTTCGAAGTTACGCACCGCGTTCCCCTGTCGATCCGTCACGAAGAAATCAAACAGCAGGTAAGCCTCAGCTTTAGACTTTTCTGGATATCGCTGGTAGTCTTCATCCGAGAAGTTAGTCCCCCACCCCGGCAGGCGCCAGCGACCGACCTGCCCGATGGTCTCGAAGCTCACTCGATGCTCGTATATTCCTCGCAGCTTAATCTGGTAGGCAAAATTAGGCTTCAGGCGGTGGCCCTCAAGCCGTCCACGAAGCGTATCGCCGTCTCCGTCGATGCGTATACGCACCTCGGGCCCGACGGGTGATGTATCTTCGTAGCGAAAGTCGTTGATCAAGCGCCGTGAGTAGACGTTGTCATCGATGTCAAACCAGCGCGCGTTGCGAAAGTCTTCGATTCCGATCATGCGCTGTGAATTTCCCTCGCCCAATTCGAAGGACGGCGTCCCGCTTTCGCGCGGTGGCCCCGGAAGCTTGCTGATCGGAATGACGACCGGCCGAGCCCGGAAATGCTCGCGGACCAAATCGTAGGTATAGCGACCCGTGGTGATTAGCCCGACGATCGCGAACGCCAGAATAAGCAGTCGTCCGCAGCGGGCCAGCAACGTCTTCATGGCGTTACTGTCGGCCGTCTCGAGCCAGAACGCAAGTTCCGGATCTTCGAGCGCCGCCTATTCGATCACGAGGGCCGTATTCTCGCCGGTGACGACGATCACCCGTTCGCCCAGGGCAAATACAGACTTCAGGTCCGGATGCTTTTCGAGGAATACGAAGTACTCGTCAGCGGCGTAGACCAGGCGGGTTTCCTTCATGCCTTCACGGTAGTCCTGATCGATCCAGACGTGGTCGATGAGGTAGAAAATCCGCTTACCGACGCGGCGCACAGAATTCGCAATCTGATCCTTACTAAATTCGGCCTGCTTGTACTTCGCGATGGCCCGGCTCAGGTCAACCGCCTTCTTTCCGGACTGTTGGCGAAGATACGAGTCGACCGGTCCCCGCGCCGGTGAGGCCGTCTTTGACGCCTCCTGCGACTCCTCTGAGTTCGCCTGGACCCCGCCACCGACCGAGAGATCAAAGACCGGCATCGGCATCGTGGCACGGGACGCCGGCGCGCGCGCGCCTGAAGATGCTCCCAGCTGTTCGTGGGCCTCGCCCCTTTTAGATGCCCGCTCTTCCTCCATTTCTCGGCCGGCCCAACCGTCGGCATCCCCGACCTTGAGGCCATTCCGTAGGCGATCATCGCTGCGCCGGTCAATGCCGTGCGTGGCGTAGGCGTCTTCGTTCTCAAGGACAAGGTATGACGTATAGGGCGTCATGATCCCGAACTCCTTGCTCAGCAGCATCACTTCGTCCTTGAGTTCGTTCGCTTCCCCGTGCAGCCGGATCTGATCCAACAGAAAACCGACGCGGCGCGTGGCCCATAGCCGGGGAATGAAGTCATTGTCAGTGCTTTTCACGGGAAACGTTCCTTCGTAAACGAACTCCCGCTTTTCGCCATTGATCTCTCCAGTCAATCGAACGGCCGAGTCGCCGGCGGCCTTGTAGCGGCCGAAGAGAGTGATTTGCTCGCCGGCGAAGAGATCGGGCAACTCCTGAGGATGGAGACTATGCGCCTTCAACTTGTCGATGGTGATGCGGGGTGAACCGAGCACGGGGTGGCTGATCTTATCGTAGAAGGAGGAGACCTTGACCTCTATATCCTCGTGCGGCTTGACGTATTGCGAGGTTCCACCGTGCCCCCCGGACAACCGGTCGAGCAGATGTGTATTTACGTCGTCCCCGACTCCGAAGACGAACACACGCGTGCGTTCCGCGATCTTCTTGTCGACGTCCTTCAGGATCACGTCGATATCCGTTTCGCCGATCGTCGGGCGGCCGTCCGTTAGAAAAACTATATTGTGCGGACGCGCGCTATCGCGCTCGATGCCCAGCGCATGAACAAGCGCATCGTGAATGGCGGTGCCGCCCCTCGCTTCGAGGTCATCCACAAACGCGAGCGCCTTCGCGGTATTGTCATCATTCACCTCCAGCATCCCTTCGGAGACGGCTTCGACGTCGGTGCTGAAGCGGATCACGTTGAAGCGGTCAGCCTGGTTGAGTCGGCCGATGCAATAGGTCAACGAGTCCCGCGCCTGCGTGATCTTGTCCCCGGACATGCTGCCCGACGTATCAAAGACAAAGGTAATATCGCGTTCGACAACCTCGTCCTTCTTCGGCGCGAGGCGTGGGGAGATCAACATCATGAAGAAGCCATCGGCCTCATCATCGGAATGCGTCAGAAGATTCAGTCCGAAGTCTTTCTGGGAGATCCCATAGAAGAGCTCGAAATCGCGATCCAGCAGGCTCCGATCTTCCTCGAAGCCGATCACGGCATGATGCTCGCCCTTGCGACTAATGCCGGACTTGTGACTTGGCGAGTAGATCGTCTTCAACGGCACCGTGGTATTTAGATCGACGCGCACGGTGAAATCCTCAAGCGTCTGCGAAGCCTTCTCGCTCGTCTTCAACGGATAGACGTAGTGATACATGCCGCTCTCATACGAGAGCGTCTGGGAATAGGAGATTTCTATCTTCTGCTCGCCGTTCTTCGGGACCGGGTAGACGCTCACGCGAAAGAGATTGCCGCCAATGTGCTCCAACAGGCCCGGATCCTTCATGCGGCGCACGATATCCTGGTAGATCTTGCGCGCTTTCCCCTTCTCCACCAGTTCGCCCTCCATGCGCTTGCCATTGATGTACATGGCGAAGTCCGCGATGGCGGCGTTCTCGGGCAGCGGGAAGATGTAGACCGCCTCGAGGTCACGATTAACGCTGTTCTTGAAGACCTGTTCGATGCGGGCGGTGGCGACCGCATCCTTAATGCTGATGTCCACGCGCTGGTGCTTGATGGCCAGTGGCGGAATCGACTGATCCTTCGGGATCAGCATGCCGGACGCCATCGCATGACCGGCGCCAAGTAGCGCTGCCGTAACTATCGCGTAGATTCGGTACATCTGGTGGTCTCCTTTTCTGTGATGTGACGTTCGAGTGATCATGGATACAGGCCCGCGTGAATGACGCAATTCTGCCAGGTCAGTGCGACCCCGCCGATACCACGGCTCAACGTGTGGACCCTCCCGACGCCGGGAGTTCCTTCCGACGTGTACCTCGCGTCCAGGGCACGCAGCAAGAAAGTTCGAATCGTGGCGGTCCCGGGCCATGGTCTCTCCGGGCGACGAAACGACCGCTTGTCCCGACCAGGGCGTCCCGCCTGCGTGGCGTACTCGACCGCATACGACCGGCATAACGAGTCGCGTTCGCGCGCGAACAGGTCCGCGTCCGTGAAGACGTCGGCGGCCATGATCCGGCCGTGCGCAACGGCGACCATGCCCACGGTTGAACGAGGAGCGAACCGGGCGAACTTGCCGGCCACCTCGTCCGCCTGTCGACGCACCTCAGTCGTCTGCGCGATCCTTGTGTAGTCGCGCGTCGCCGACGTCACCTTCAAGGATCGAGCCGTGTCGTCCACTTCCTGCCATATCCTGTCCTGGGACGCCCCGCTCGCGGCTTCCCTGCGCAGGCGCGGATGTGCCAGCGCATCGGCGCTCTTGAATCCAGAACCGCCGCTCGACCATCGCTCCTTCTCGATGCAGAAGACCGGCAGGATGATCGGGACCCTTTGCGGAGGCAGCAGCACATCCTGGCGCACGGTCCGGTTCTGCTTCCCTCCTTCGATCAGTTCCCCGCCCATCGCGAGAACGTGGTGCGGTCCCCGATTGATAAGGGACAGTTCCGATACAGTCTCACGGCTGGATTCGGTGATTTCGATCCATCCGCGATGCATCGCCTCGCTCAGTGTAAATATCTGGGGAGTGCGCCCGGATCCCACCTGCGAGACGAGCGGATAGATTGCGAGCTGTTGATACGTATACGGAGACGCGATTTGAAGCCCGCTGATCAGTGCCATCAGCGGATGCTCTGCGGGAGGCGGCGGGACCGGTCGGACAATCCTCGGTTCGCCACCGGAGATTTCCCCGTGATCGGACTCCAGGTGGGCCGCCCGAAGAGGCCCTCCCGACAAAACGGCTGCACCCAGTCCCAACGCGAAAAGAGCCGGTATTCGGGACCTGTTCAATTTGCCGAGCGTTCTCATCTAGGGGATATGACATCGCCGGCGCCAGGAAGGTTCCCCAAAAAAAAAGCCCCGGCCGAAGCCGGGGCTTTTCATAAATCACGAAATGCCGGTTAAGTTACGGCAGCACGTGAGACGTGGGGTCCTGAATGTTGCACGTAGCGGTCGTACCAACCACATTGTACGTCAAGGCGCCGCTCGCGAGGCAGGTAGGAAGGATGCTGCCCTTGAGGTAGGCCGCTACTTCAGCCGTATCGATCGTGACACCGTCAGTCTTGTTCTGTGCCATCGCCCACTGTTCCTTGCCAGACTCGATCTGACGGAGGTTATTGATGCAGGCATTCTGCTGTGACGTAGTACGCGACTTCATAAACGAAGGAATCGCGATAGCCGCCAGCAAACCGATGATCGCTACAACGATCATAATCTCAACCAGTGTGAACCCTTGTTTCTTCTTCATTTTTCTAACTCCTAGTTCAGTCTTCATTTTCACTCTCATCTCGTGTCGGGCACCGCGCCCGGCACTTTTAACTAACGGCGATTACAATAAGCACTGGCCGTGCCAGATCAGCCCGGGAAAGTCTCGAATACGGCTACCTTGGTTAAAAAACCGTAATCTTTTACTCTCAGGCCGGGTCACCAAAACTGCGATCAGGCAACCGCCGCAGACATCCTGATGACCCTCAATTCTCTCAGCCACACTGAATATCCTGTATTGACGGGGATAAACAGCCCATGGATCAGTGAAAACCGGGACGTATTCTCAATTCCAATATATGACACCACGAATAAGAAATGAGAATCGCATCCTCATAAATGATTATCAACTTTGAAAAAAGACCGTAATCCCGTACATTTCTGTCCATGAGTGTCCAAATCTGAACGGCATCCCGCAACATCAAGCGCCAGCCTAAAGGGGACAGACCCCGACGGGCCCATCGAGGGCTGGGTGGGGAGAGCGCCGAGGATACCAGGCTCTATGGGCGGGAAAGGCGTTAAAATCGCTAATTCTGCACCGGAGAGGGTGCTTCCGAGACCGCCTGGCGCGTGGATCGTGCCTGCAAACGGCCTATCGACGCCATTAGCTACGGGTCAATCTGCGCCGCGACAAGCTTGCTTTGGCGGCGGGAGAGCCTTACGGCGTATCATCCGGTGGTGGGTCCTCGTCCTTGAGGATTCCGAACTTGCGCTGAAAATCATTGAAATTATCCGACATAGTCCCCAGAAAATCTCCGCTGCGGAACGTAATCGGGCGGGCAGCGCCCTCCCCTTTCACCATGCGCAACAGGTAAGTATTCAACTGTGTCAGGGGGCCGCCGATATGGTGTGAGATGAATACGGCGGCAAGCATCACGGTAACCACGGCGACGAACGTGAAGATGCGGAGCTGCACCTCGAGCGTGTCGCGCCGGTCTTCCAGCAGTATCTGAAAATCCCTCTGGGTGGAGTGTGGCATGTCGAGGCTCCAGAGTTCGTCCATGACCGAATCGAACGCCGTCGTGCCGACATAGAAGTTGGTCCACGCTGATGCGATCGCCAGCAATCCGAAGGAAATAATCACGCGCAGCTGCAGGGACGGGTTGCTTAGCAACTCACGACGCTTGTATCCTGCCTCTGTGGTGCTCACCTTGTTTTCCATTTTCCCTGTCCCTTCAGTCACGACAGCTTCTCCCTCTACTCCTCCAGGACATAAATATAGCCATTGGCTCGCCGCCTGAAAGATCCTGTAATCAGGTCCCCGTCGTCAATGCGCCGGTCGATATCTGCCATCTGCGTCGATGTCCGCCGCGGCAGGTAGACGGACAGGCCGGCATAGACTCCGTGCAGCTTAACGCTTCGAGTCGCCGCACGGTCCCAGTCCCAGTACCCGCCAATACTCGTCGGTTCCGACCAGTTAAAGCTGCGTGTGAGGTAGGCCTCTACTCCCTCCGGCTGCTATGAAGGCAGCTTGTCGGTGGGAAAATCACCCCGTTCAAGAGCATACTGATTCATGCAGTTCTCGGAAAGAACGCGAAGATCGTTGATAAACTTAGTGTCCTGGGCGGAGTTTCTGGCCTTCTTGAAGTAGGGGTAGGCCAGGACGGTAAGCAGGCCGATAATCGCGACTACAATCGCCACTTCCAGCAAGGTGAATGCGTTCCTTGACTTGTCCAAATCGTGCCTCTCCGCGCTCTTTTACGCACGCCGGGCCCACGTGGCAAGCGATTTCTGCGCCCAAAGAGTGGCCCTCGCCCTCGCCGCGGATAAGATGTCCCTGCGCTGCGGGGCAGCTCAGGGCGTCGGGTACGGTGCCTTTGGAAAGCGTTGTTCCTCCGGGACGAACGGTGGATGTTCCTCTGGGATAGACTAACGCCGGAGACCGCGTAGAATGGAACGCCGAATGAAGAACCCCTACGCAAACATTGATTGGGCGGCAGCGATGATCGTATCGACATCTTCGGTCGTGTGCGCGGCGCTCAGAAACGTGGCCTCAAACTGGGATGGGGCGAGATAGACGCCTTTTTCCAACATGCCGCTGTGAAAAGCCGCGAAACGGACGGTATCGGACGTGGATGCACTGCGATAATCCCGAATCGGCTCGGAAGCGAAGAAGCAGCAGCCCATAGACGCTATCCAGTTCGCTTGCAGCGGTTCGCCGTGGAGGGTCGCCCCTTCCATTAAAGCTCCGAATAGCCGGTCCGACTCGGCCGCCAGTTCCTTATAGGGGTCATCACGGAGCAGTATCTCCAGCGTCTTGAGGCCGCCTGCGACGGCCAGCGGGTTACCCGAGAGCGTTCCTGCCTGGTAAACCGGTCCCAGCGGCGCCATTTGGTCCATAAGGTCCGCGCGCCCTCCGAAAGCCCCAACGGGTAGCCCGCCCCCAAGTATCTTGCCGAGAGTCGTCAGGTCCGGGGTCACACCATAGAGAGCCTGGGCTCCCCCAAGTGAGCATCGGAAACCGGTAATGACCTCGTCGAATATCAGCAGGGCCCCGTTCGAATCGGCGAGTGATCTCAATCCCTCCAGAAATCCGGCTTCGGGCGGAATGACGCCCATGTTTCCGGCGACGGGCTCCACGATGATGCACGCCACATCGCCGGCCGCTTCCTCGAAGGCACGCTCCACCGATTCAAGATCGTTATAGGTGGCGTTCAGGGTGTGCGCCGCCAGGGAGTCGGGTACACCGGGTGAACTGGGGTTTCCCAGCGTCGTCGCGCCGCTGCCGGCCTTGATCAGAAAACTGTCCGCGTGGCCGTGGTAGCATCCTTCGAATTTAATCACGGCGTCGCGTCCCGTGACACCCCGCGCCAGCCGCAAAGCGCTCATGGCGGCCTCGGTCCCCGAACTGACAAGCCTGACCTTCTCGATCGACGGCACGAGTTGAACGATCAGCTCAGCCAGGTGCAGTTCTCCTTCCGTCGGCGCGCCGTAACTCGTTCCGCGCAGAGCTGCAACTCTTACGGCATCGATCACCTCGGGGTGTGCATGCCCCAGGATCATCGGACCCCACGACGAAACGCAATCGATGTATTCGTTTCCGTCGACGTCGCGAATGCGACTACCCTCGGCCGACGCGATGAAGATGGGATCGCCACCGACAGACGCGAAGGCTCGCACCGGGGAATTGACACCACCGGGGATAACACGTTGCGAGGCCTCAAATAGATCTGCACTGCGACTCATACTGAACGCTCCTTGTGTTTATTGCTTACACTTCCGCATGCCCGGCCTCCACAAACCGCTCCATCGCTTCAATGAGTCCACCAACGGTATGCGTCTCCGCCTCGACCACCGGTTCGAGGCCCAACCCCTTCAGCGTACGGGATGTCGCGGGGCCAATGCTCGCCGCGCGCATCTGCGAGCGATGCATCTCGAACGCGTCATCCCCGATGATCCGCACAAAGTTCTCCACGGTGGACGAACTCGTAAAGGTAATAAAGTCCGGCTCAAGGGCCAGGACTTCCTGTATCCGGTCGCAGGACGTCCGGGCCGGTACTGGCTCGTAGGTCTTCACTTCATCCACCTCGGCACCTAACTCAGCAAGTCGTTCCACCAGACCTGCGCGGGCCTTGCCGGATCGGGGCAGCAGAAATCGCAGCCCGTTGATGCCCTCTTCACCCAGATATTCGCCCAGCGCGTCGGCGCTAAAGTCGTCCGGCACCACATCCGCGCGAAGCCCGTATTTCGCCAGGCATGCGGAGGTCGATTCGCCGACGGCGGCAATTCTGACTCCGGCGAGGCTCCGCACATCGAGGGACAGATCCCGCAAGCGATCAACGAGAATCTCCACGGCCGCCGGCGATGTCAGCACTACGAAGTCGTACTGCCCGATCCGCTCCAGGCGGCTCCGATCACCGGCATCCAGGTCCAGCGGACGAATCGCGATCGTCGGGATCTCGAAGACCTCGGCTCCGAGCGCACGTAGCCGCGCGGTCATATTTTCGGTTCGCGCCGTCGCGCGAGTCACGGCAATGCGCTTCCCGAACAGCGGCAACCGTTCGAACCAGGCAAGGCGCGGATAGAGCGATACGACACTTCCAATAATCAATAGCGCCGGCGCTCGAATGGACTCCTCGCGGGCGCGGTCGGCAATATCGCTGATCACACCCGCCACGGTGCGCTGACACGACATGCCGGCGTTCTCGACGACGGCGGCGGGCGTACTCCCGGACATGCCCTCGACCATCAGCCGCGCGACGATATCCGGCATCGTCTTGACACCCATATAGACGACCAAGGTTCCGCCGAGGGATGCCAGGGAGGACCAGTTGACTTGATCCGATACTCCCGAATTCGCCGAGTGACCCGTTATGAATGTAAGGGTCGGGCTATGGCGCCGGTCGGTGAGCGGAATCCCCGCGTAGAGTGAGGCAACCGTGGCCGCCGTGATTCCCGGTATAATCTCGAAGCGCACGCCGGCGGCCTCAAGGGCATCGGCTTCTTCCGCGCCACGCCCGAAGATGTACGGATCTCCGCCCTTGAGACGGACGACGAACTGTCCGGCCTGTGCGCGGTCGATCAACAGAGCGTTGATGGCCTCCTGCGCCATGGCGTGATCGCCGGCGCGCTTCCCGACAAAGATTTGCTGCGCGTCCTCCCGCACCTCACGAAGCAACTCGCCGGAAACCAGGCTGTCATACACGACAACGTCAGCCGCGCGTAGCGCTTCGAGGGCCGCCACGGTGACCAGGGAAGGGTCGCCGGGCCCCGCGCCGGCCAGCACCACGCGCCCTGATCTACGCTTGGTCATCACTCAATAAGCTCCTAGAGTTCTCCGCTCCGCCCAGATCACCGCATGCGTCAGGGCATCGTCGAGGCACACGATCTTCCTCCGTACAGGAAGGATGATCAAGCCTGTATACCACTTCAAAGCGAGCATCCCGACGCAAGCCCAAACTCGCCCGTCGGTCCCGCCGGCACCGGATACCGATCATTGATGCCATCACGCATCCGCGTTACAGTAAGTACCTCATGCATCGGCTTCCTGTTCGACAACTCATCGCGCTTTCCGGAATCGCCTGCCTCGAGGTCATTCGTCAACCGATCACGCTGCTGCTCATGGTCACCTGCACCGTGCTGACGATTCTGAATCCGATGCTTGTGATCTACCCATTCGGCGAAGTCGGCAAGTTGCCCCGCGACAGTGCGCTGGCGTTCCAGCTGGGTTTCGGTCTCCTCGTCGCGGCCTACGGCGCGTGCACGACGTTATCCCGGGAAGTGGAGTCGGGTACCGCATCGGCGGTCCTCTCCAAACCCGTATCTCGCGAGAACTTCTTCTTCTCGAAGTTCCTTGGGATGGTCGCCGTGATCGTGATCTATAGCCTCTGCAGCATCCTCGCGACCCAACTGAACCAGATGATTTCTCACGAACTGCGCGATCACGCGCTGCTGGCGCTCCTGCCGCTGACCCCCGTGGCCGGCCTTCTCGCCGCCGCCGTGATCAACTACACCACGCGCAGGCCATTCGTGACCGTCGCCTTCGCCTCCGTTTTAGTCTGCCTCGCGCTGACCACCGGCGCCCTGGCCTACGGTATGCACGGGGGCTTCCAGTGGAGAATTGTTCCAGCGAACGTGTTGATCACATTCGCACTCATCGTTCTGGCGGCGATCGCCATTACCCTCTCCACGCGGCTGCGCACGGCACCCACGATCATGATCTGCTCGGCCGTGTTGGTCCTGGGCCTGGTCTCGGATTTTCTCTTCGGACGCTTCACGGATGAGAACTGGTGGGGTACGATTCCGTATATGCTTCTCCCCAACTGGCAGCATTTTTGGGTCACGGACGGGCTCACCGGGGGCGGCAGCGTTCCCTGGACCTACGTCCTCAATGCCGGCGGATACGCCGTGCTCTACGCCGCCGGCGTACTCGCCATCGGCACGCTCTGCTTCCGATGGACGGACGTGCAATGACCGAGAGTGCCTCCACCACGCGCCCTGTCGTTGTCGCACACGACCTCCACAAGACGTTTAAGGATTTCTGGCGGCGCCCGAAGGTACACGCCTTGAAGGGTGTCGACCTCGAGGTCCAGCCCGGCGAGATTTTCGGGCTACTCGGCCCCAACGGGGCCGGAAAGAGCACGCTCATCAAGCTGCTGCTCGGACTGCTGCGGCCAAGCTCGGGAGATATTCGCATCTTCGACCAGTCACCGAGCGATGTGCGATCGAAGGAGCGAATTGGTTATCTGCCGGAGGAGACAACCCTCTACCGGTACCTCACAGCACGTGAAACACTCTCCTTTTACGCCAGGTTATTTGATCTCGATGCTGCCGCGAGACGAGAGCGCGTCGATCAGCTGATCGAGATGATTGGCCTCGCCCGAGCCGAGACGCGAGTCGTCGGGGAGTATTCCAAGGGCATGGGCCGGCGGATCGGACTCGCCCAGGCACTGCTCAATGATCCCGAATTGCTGATTTTGGACGAACCGACATCGGGGCTCGACCCGGCCGGCCGACGCCAGATCAAGGACCTGATCCAGGCACTCGCACGGCGCGGGCGTACCGTCGTTCTCTCATCCCATCTCCTCGCGGACGTCGAGGATATCTGTGACCGCATCGCCATCCTCTTCAGCGGACGCGTCTATGCCCTCGGACGGACGCGTGACCTTCTCGAGGCGGAGCATCGCACCCGAATCACGTTTCCCGAAGTCACCGAGGAGGCCATGCGCACGGTCCTCGCAGCGATCCAGACCGCATCCGGCGTCGAACCGGATGTCGACCGTCCCACCGTGCCGCTCGAGCACTTCTTCCTCGACGTCATTGAGAGTGCTCAACAGAGCGAGCGCGATCCAACCGGGGCCACGTCCGGCGGAGAACTGGCTCCGTTCCTGGACCGCGGAAGTGATCATGACCCTGACCCGTAACGTGCCGGCGATCGCCGGACTTTTCTTCAGGCATTGCCTTCGTACGCGACTCGTGCTCGCCGTCACGATCCTCATCGCGTGCATCGTGCTGGCGGTACCGGCATATGTCGATGGAGACGGAACCACGGATGGACGGATTCGCATCGTCCTGTTCTATACACTGGGACTCGTCTCGATCGTCCTCTCGGTCGTCAGTCTCTGGTCAGCCTGCGCTGCGATTCCGATCGAACTCGAATCACGCCGTCTACACCTGGTGTTAAGCAAACCGGTTCGTCGTTTGGAGATATGGGTGGGCACGTGGTTTGGCCTGCTGGCCCTGAACGCCTTGCTGCTCGCGGTCGCAGCGGGGGTGATCTACCTCCAGGTTCAACGCGTCCTCGCTGGAGCGACTCGCGACGGTGGCGAGACTCCCGTCCTCGTCGGACGGCGCCTGGCACGTCCAATCGAAACCGTCACCGCCGAACTGGTTCAAGCCGAGATCGATGCCCGGCGGCGCAGTGGACATATCACCGCGAACGTTGAAGACCGTGATTTCTTCCCGGCCATCGAGTACGAACTCAACGTGCGTGCCGGGACGGTTCAGACCGGTCAGACCGGGCGCTGGGAGTTCATGCTGCCGAACCGGCTCAAGAACAACGGAGCGCTCCAGTTACGCTTCAAGTTCGCTTCGTCGGGTATGAATGACGCCCCACGGACGGGAACGTGGACCTTCGGAACGCGATCCGAGCCCGCGCTTCATCATCTCTCCGGAACCTGGACTCCTTTTCAGTATCACGATCTCGCCGTTCCAATGGAGCCACCGGACGCCCTGATCGTCGTACAGTTCGAAAACCCTCTTCTCGGAGAGGGTGGCGCGGTCATATTCGAGGTCGAGGATGGCATCGTACTTCTGAATCATGAATCCGGGTTTCTCACGAACTATTTCCGGGCGGTGTTGGTCATCTTCCTGGAACTCGCGTTCCTCGCCGCACTCGGGCTCAGCGCCGGAAGTCTGTTTTCTCAGCCGGTCGCCGTCTTCGTGTCCTACACGCTCCTGATGATGGCGGGGTTGGCGCAATACCTGGGGATCGCGCTCGTGGAGGACCCGAATCTCCCGATCCTCTACGATCCCCTTCCGGTTCCCCTGATCAACGCCTTTGTGGAGCAGGTCGCCCGGATCTCGCACGCCGTTACCGAGCCCATCACGCAGTTCAACGTCCTCTCCCGCCTGTCACAGGGAATTCTCGTGCCGTGGTCACTCGTCCGGAACGCACTGTTCGTGCTGATCGGGGGCTACTCAGTCACGCTCGGCATCTTCGGCGTGCTCGTCTTTCACCGCCGCGAAATAGGACTCCCGCGCATATGAGCAGGCTCCGCCCAGCCCTACTTGCCTGCCTGGCGCTGGCTTGTTTTGTCGCGGCGGGCAGTCGCCACGCGATCCTGATCGAAGCGCGCCACCGCCATGCGCTCGTCGCAACGCGATCTGCGGACGACGCCCAGCTTCCACCGTCGGTCGCGTTAATCACGGTCGCGCTCGGCGGCTTTCGCGGACTGGTGGCCGACATTCTGTGGCTGCGAGTCTCACACCTGCAGGAGAAAGGAGCGACGCTCGAGATCGTTCAATTGGCCGACTTCATCACCAAGCTGCAACCTCGCTTCGCGGACGTCTGGGTCTTTCATGCGTGGAACATGGCCTACAACGTCAGCTTCACGTTTCCGAACGGTCCGGACCGCTGGCGCTGGATCAAGAACGGCATTGAACTTTTGCGCAACGACGGGATTCGCCTCAACCCGGACAGTGCTGCGCTCTACCTGGAACTGGCGTGGTTCTTCCAGCACAAGGTAGGCGGCGGAGCCGGTACGGCCTCCGATCGCTTCCACATGTACTATAAACAACAGCTCGCAGAAGAATTCTCCGAGTGGATTGGAGATTCCCCGACCCTACAGCTTCAACGTCTGGGCGACCCCGATGTGGCCAACCGGTTGCGTCGCGAATACGGCATGGACCCCGAGACAATGCGCATCCTGACCCGCTTCTACGGCACGCTCGACTGGCGGCTACCCTATGCGCACGCAATCTACTGGGCGTACCAGGGTCATCAACGAGCGGAGGCACGAGATCAGATCAAGAGCAATCGGATGCTGTTTCAGAGCGTATACGCAACCATGAAGAAAGGACGCCTCGTCGAAGACGCCGACCTGGATCTCTTCGCAACCGCACCCAGCCTGGACGTGATTCCCCGGCTTGGAATCATGCATGAGCAGGCCTTGCAGGCGTTCGGTCCGGGCCGTGCGGTTGATCAGTACAAGCGATTTCTTGCCGAGGCGGCGTTGCTGCTCTGCGAGGCCGGACGCCAGACCCAGGCCGAGGGGCTACACCGGCGTTACCTGCAACTCCTGGCCGACGATGAGGCGCCGCCCCCGTTCGAGAGGTTCGTCTACGACCGCTACTTCCTCCAGCGCACCGGCGAGAGCCCGGAGGCAGTCGAAAGCGGCATCGTGAGAGTCTGGAGCCGGCACTACTACTGGAAGGCCGTCGGCGACGCTGGGTATGCGCGCGGAACCCAATCACTCGCCAGGATGCTGCATCGCGTCGCCAGGGCGTCCAAGTCGACGGACTCCATTGGAGCTGACCTTCAGACCACCGGTCACACCCTCGCGCTCAAGGACATGCCTCCCGCGCTGCGCGAAAGGCTGCGATGAATCGGAAGCATCGAATCGTCGTCAGCCTCTCATGATCAGCGCAGAAGAGTGGGGCTGGGATCTCGTCATCTGGCGCCACTTTCGGATCGAAGTCCCGTCATCGTGGGAGATGCTGCGCTACTCGCGAAAGATGGAGGGCGGGCGTTGCAGCTTCGCGGACCGTTACCAGATCCGCCTCGAGATGAACTGGCGGCGCGTGCCCGGAGCGCCGGACACCGCGCGCATGCTGTCCGACTACGAGTCCCGACTGACCGAACAAGGCGTCGAAGAACTCGAGCGGATTCAGCAGTTGGAATGGGAGGGTTTCGTCGGCCGCGAAGACAATCAAACCGTCTCCCGCTTCGGATGCTACTTCGCCTTGGAATCCTGTCTGCTCGAAATCGTTTGCAGGTGGCCAGCGGCCCGGAACCAAGAGGTCGAGCGCCGCATCGTAGCGAGTGTCGCGGAGGTGCCCGCGCAAGACGGGACCCGCCGCTGGAGGGCATTCGGCATGGATCTGGCGGTACCGGAAGGACTGGAACTTCATGATTGCCGTCAACAGGCTGCGCGCGCGGAATTCTCCTTCCGGGCGGCGCGCGGGGTTGATGAGTACCGCTTCATGCGGCTGGGTATGGTTCCGACGTGGCTGGACCGACCGGTCCGTACCTGGCTGACCACGCAGGTCCCGCCCGGGGTACAAATTGACGAAGAGAAGGCGCGGACGGTAGACGGAGATGAGATCGCCCAGGTTACGGGACGGGCAAAACGATGGTGTCGCGGGTTGCGGCTGCGTCGGCCGGTCTATGAAGCCCGCGCCGGAGTAGACCGCAGCGACGCTCGACTTTACTTTGTGTCGCGGCAGGGAGCCACACCGGGCGGAGACCTGGAATTGCCCCGCTGCATGGAACCCCGGCTCGTCGCCGCCGGCACAGGCGCCGGCGCATCACCGCCCGAAGACGGGGCGGCCGAGCCGTGGGTCGCGATGCTCGCGGCGCGTCCGCGCCGCAACGAGGCGGCCCGGGTTGAGGCGAACGAGAACGGATCCGTTGTGCTAAGCGTGAAGCGCACATCCAGGAAGAATCTTCGCTGGCCCCTGTCGTGGATCGTTCCCGTGCGCGCCGAAGGCCGCACGGCGCTGGACGGAATCGGTCGTTTGATCTGGGAGTTATGCGATGGTGCACGGACGATCGAGGAGATCATCGACGCCTTCGCGGCCCGGCATGATCTCACATTCCACGAATCGCGCGTATCCGTGACCGATTATGTGAAAGAATTGATTCGCCGCGGCATCCTTGCTATCGAGGTTTCCCCGATAGAATCTGAATGCGCATGAAAGAAATACGAGTCTCCGATCAGCCCCGCCTGGGATTCCGGCGCGTGCTCCGAATTACAGCCGACGGCATCCGCTATCGGCTCTTTCGAGCATCCGTAACCGTGGCTGTGATCGCCGTGGCCGTCGCCTTCCTGCTCAACATTCTGAGTGAAAGCCTGATCAAGCGGGCCGTGGCCCGTGACACACGGGACCACATCGAGCAGTCGCGGTTGGTGCATAGCTGGACATCACGCCTGGGCGCACCCGGAACGGCAGAGACTATCCTGAACGAACTCGCGAACACAGCAGCAGACGACTCTCGTGTCGAAGAGTTGACTCGCATGGGAGGGCTGGGCCCCGACGAGCTCGTCCAGTTCCAGCGCGCCGCGGGGCAGACGATCGAATATATGGACTTCTTTGCGGGGCTGGATTACGCGCGGCGGCGGCGCCTCGTACACCAGGCGGAGGGACTCGCCATTTTCGACCGGCTCGCGGGCGACGCGAATTTTCAGAAGTTCGTCGCAATTCTAAGAGAAACCCCGTCTGTACGATTGACGAGTACCCCGGATGCCTTGAGAGAATTTCTCGCGCAGTGGCCCCGGATTCGAATATGGACCGAGCACGTACAAGCCGGTCAGGCCATCGCCGTAGCGCGGATCGCGGCGGGGCTGAACGGCCGCGATCTTACCCAGGCCCTGGCGGCAGCGGACCGCGATTTTGGCCACGTCGTACGCGAGGCTGGGTTCGCGCTCGACGAGGAATCGGCGCGCGTGGTGGCCGGGCAAGCCCGCCAGATCCTGGACCAGCGCACCGTTGAGAAGTCGCTCGAGCACCGGGCACCCAGGCAGATCATTGCGCGCTACCACGATATCCTGCCGGGTGACGTGACCACGGCGCTGTTGTGGGACTTCGTGTCGGAGCCCAGCCGTGCTGCGCAGTACCTGAAGGCGATGCAGGCGGTCGGAATTTCCGGCGACCAATTGCAACCCGATCGCGTACAGAGCTTGGCGCGCCACTGGCATGAGATGAACCGTATGGAGCGCGCTGGACGGCTTACCGCCGATATGGAAGGCGGTTGGCTCGGACTCGGACAACGGATGGCGTGGCTACTGCTGGTCTCGATGCTCGTCTGTGCCATCGGAATCTCCAACGCCATGCTGATGACCGTGACCGAGCGTTTCCGCGAGATCGCGACTCTGAAGTGCCTGGGGGCCCTGGACGGCACGATCATGACCATGTTTGTACTCGAGAGTTGCATGATGGGAGTGGTCGGCGGCATCGCGGGAGGTCTCCTCGGGGCGCTGATCGGAAGTTCGCGGATGCTTGTCGCCTTCGGACCGGCGTTCGCCGGATCGATTCCCCTGGTGGATCTCGCGGCGAGCATGGGGGTGGCCATCCTGTTCGGAGTCGTTCTCGCCGCCGTCGCCGCCATCTACCCGTCCTTTCGAGCCGCGCGACTTGCACCTATGGAGGCGATGCGCGTGCAATAGGGAGAATGGGGATGGGGATGGGGGATGGAGGATGGGAATGGAGAGATGATGGAGAAGAAGAAGATCAAAGATGTGGAGGAGATGCCGGTCTACGGACTTCTGTATCGTCTGGCGCTGGGCATCGAGAAAGTGACTCGATCTTGCCCCCAGGACTTCCGGTGGCTTCGAAAGCGAAAGATCGCCGTGAGGGGCAAAGGCAAGCCAGGCCAGGTCCGAGAATCCCACGCTGAGTATCCCGCGTCAGACGGAGACCACCCATGACCCATCCCCATTCCTCCCCCTCCGCCGCGGATCGTCGCGTCATCATTCGCACGGTCAGGCTGAAGAAACAGTACGTCATGAAGGACGTGGTGACGGAGGCGTTGCGTGGCGTGGACGTCGAGATCTTCAGCGGAGAGTTCATCTCCGTGATGGGTCCCTCGGGCTCCGGCAAGAGCACCTTTTTTAATATGATCGGGGCCCTGGACAGCCCGTCGACCGGGCGGGTGTTCATCGATGAAGTGGACGTGGCGCAGCTCACGGCAGAGGAGTTGGCCTACCTGCGCTGTCAGAAAATCGGTTACATCTTCCAATCGTATGACCTGATTCAATATATGACCGCCCTGGAGAATGTGACGACGCCGATGGCCTTCGGCGGCGTGGCGACGGACGAGGCCCGCAAGCGCGGCATGCGGCTCCTGGATACGGTGGGCCTCGGCGACCGCTGGTCGCACCGGCCTATCGAGATGTCCGGCGGTCAGCAGCAGCGCATAGCCATCGCCCGCTCACTGGCCAACGAGCCAAGCATACTCCTGTGCGACGAGCCCACGGCCAATCTGGATCTGAACACGGGCCAGGAGATTCTGGACTTGCTCGAGCGGTTGAACCAGGAGGAGAAGGTCACGATCATCTGCGCGACGCACGATCATCGCATGATGAATATTTGCGACCGCCTGATGTGGGTACGCGACGGCCAGATCGAGCGGGTCGCGCGACGCAACGAAGTGCAAGTCGAAGTGGGAACGATTGATGGGGAGTAGACAAAGAGTGACCGGTGATCCGTTTTCAGTGTTCAGTGCAGAACGGATCAGAATACGCACCGCTCTGATTGTCTGCGGACTATCGATCGCCGTGTCGCCGATCCAGGCCGTTGCATCGGATGTTTTTGTGTCCGATGTCGAGTCGCTGACCAAGGGGGCGCATCGCCTGACGGGAACATCGGAGTCCCGCGACGCATTTGATCACGTATCACAGCGGCTTGTGGCAATGCAGCCGGATTCGGTCATCACGCAAGAGTTCCCAACCGTGCAGCTACGGGTGATACGGTGCGAGTTACGGTTGACCGGAGGGAATACGCTTTCCCTCTTACCGATGCGGCCGAACGGCATTATTCCACCCGTAACGCCGATCGGCGGATTGTCCGGAGCATTGATTCATGCCGGGGACGGTTCCCCCGAACAGTTCTTAGACCGTAGTGTGGAAGATGCGATCGTGGTGCTCGACTACAACTCGGGCAACCACTGGCTACGCGCCTTTCGTCTAGGCGCACGTGCCGTGATTTTCGTAAGAGCGGACCTCACGGAAGCCTGGCATTCGCACGTTATCGAAGCCAACGTGAACCTGCCCCGGTTCTACTATGATGGACCGCGCGAGGACGTTCTCGACGGTTCATCTGGAGTGCTCCACAGCGAAGTCGTGTGGGAGCCGGTCGTAGGCCGCAACCTCTTCGCATTCTACCGGGGCCGGGACCCGGTATTCGGCCAGGACCGTGAAGAACTTGTGGTATTGGCCGCGGCCGTCGACACGCTAGGCGAGGTCCCGGAGCTGAGCCAGGGCGCTCGCGGGGCGGCCAACGTCGCCGGTCTGCTCAAATTGGCCGGCCGGTTCCAGGCCCATCGACCACGCCGCCACATGCTGCTCGCGTTTCTGGACGCGCAGGCGCAAGGCCACGTCGGCGCCCGGCATTTCTACCGCGTGCTGGAGACATCCGACGCCGACGCAAAGGTCGAGGGCCGTACGGCGTCTCTCGAGTCCGAGCAGTCGTTTCTGGACGAGACCTGGGCGCTCGCGTCGAGCGCTCAGCCGCTCGAACACGCGTCACCTGCGCGGCGACAACTGCTGAACCGGTTTCGCGACCGCGCCGCGGAGCGGGCCTACGACGTGGCCGATATCATGTTTGATTTGCGCAGCGAGCGCTTCGATCTGAAGCGGACGCTTCGGAGCAACGGAGAAGATACAGCCGCACGGGCACGTCTGCGCGAGATCGACGCCGAACTTAAAGAAGGCCTTCAGCCTCAGAAGGATGAGTGGAACGACGTTCGCCGGGCGCTGGGTAAAGATCGCACTGGCGAGCTGGAACCTTCGATCGGCGCCAAATTGGACCTGCTCGTCGCGGACGCTCGAGACGATATTCGCCTGCGCCTGGACGAGATGATATCGGAGCGGCGCGCCCTTGAATCCGACCTCCTGCTTCGCGATCTACTCAAGGACAAGTGGATCGCGCTCCACGCATCCTTGCTGCTGGGGGATACTACGCCGCGTTGGGGACTCGTCATTGGTGGAGACTCCCATCTTCACAGCGGAGACGACAACCCCGGCCTCTACGGCAAGGTGCAGTCCGTGTTCATGCGGGCATATGACGAACTGGCGTCGCGGGGTGCCGCTCCCGGGCTCTTCGAACGTGGCAGCGCGGACCAGTCGCTCTCACAGACACGCGTCTTGTGGGCGGCGCCCTACCTGGTGCACAGCGGGGAGATCGCCGGGATGTTCGGCATCTACAACCTGTGCTTCGCGACTTGCCAGGAGTCACTCGCCCGCGAAGGCACACCGGACGATGTGCCGGATCACCTGGACCTGGAGCGAATCGAAGCGCAACTGGACGATGTCTCCCGCCTGCTGAGCGGGGTAGCCGATCTCGACGCCGGCAATCCATCCGTGGGTGCCGCGAGATCCGCGGACGAGACAACCGACAGTTCCGCGCCGCGGCCGACGGGCCCTTCAGACGCGTGGGCTGTCGCGAACCAGGAAGGGCTCTCCCTTCGCCGCGGAATCGTCGCCAGCACGGACTACTCGATGCCGAAGTTCGCGGGCGAGACCATGACGGGCCCCATGGTCATGGGCCTGCTGCCGGGCAACTCGATTCCGAATATGCCGGTCGCCGGGGCCGTGGTCCAGATCCTGATGCGCGGGCCGTCATCACTCGGATACCGCACACTCAAGCCGTACGCCTTCCAGAACTTCATCGTGACCCGTACGACCCGGAATGGCACCTACGAGATCGGCCCCGTTCGCAGGGATTGGGGAATCTGGAGCTGGATGCGGGGCTTTGCGGCGGTCTTCGACGACCGTGGCGCGGTGCGTACCGTGTCGGATACCGACAGCACCTGGGCCCTGCGCACGCGACTGAATGTCTTCCGCGCGCACCCGGGATGGAGCGTCCTGCCTCCGCCCATGAATATTACCCACTCCAACGTCGGATCGTTTCGCTTGCTCTCGGCGCGCGATAACGGTTCTCTATCTACCAAGAAATCGTACCTGCAGGTCGGCGACGGCATGGCTAACTGGTACGCCGAGGAGCGCGAAGAGGGCATCAAGCTGTTCCATTTGAACCTGACCGTCGCCCTCAACAGTGGGCCGGGGATGGCGGCGACATCCCCGGGAGACGTTGATCCGCTCGGCACCGGGTTCGCGATGGGCAAGCGGTGGGACGCCTCGCCAGCCAGTCGCCGCTCGGCGCTGGACCTGTGGCGTCTGAACGATTCCCGTCTTCAACTCCTGCAGGGCAAGAACATCATCGACAGCTCGCTCGCGGAGTTGCACGGACGCGCGGAGGACCTCCTGCTGCAGACGGCCGGTGAGCCGGTGACGCTCCATAGCGAGGCCATCGAGACGTCGGCGTTCATGGCCTCGCAGCCGGTGTACACCAAGACCCGCCGCATGGTCGACGACCTGGTGTTCGCTGTCCTGATCCTGCTGGGCATCTCCGTGCCATTCGCCTTCGCAATCGAACGCATCGTGATCGGAGCCACGACGATCTACCGGCAAATGAGTTGGTTTGCCGCGATATTCATCGTCACCTTCGTAATTCTGTTCCTGACGCATCCTGCCTTCGCGATCGCCAATACGCCGGTCATCATTTTCCTGGGATTCGCGATTCTGATCCTTTCGGTGCTGGTGATCTCCATAATCATGCGACGCTTTGAAGCTGAACTAAAGGTGCTGCAGGGCATGCCGGCGACCGTCCACGCGGCGGATGTCTCGCGCATTGGGACATTGCTCGCGGCGATGCACATGGGGATCTCGACAATGCGCCGCCGACCGTTAAAGACGGCGCTCACGGCGGTAACGATCATTCTGCTCACGTTCACGATCCTGAGCTTCGCCTCGTTCGGCACGCAGTCCGGCGTGGTTCGTCTCTTCGCCGCCCCCGTGCCTTCGTACAGTGGGGTCTTCGTGCACGACGTGAACTGGGCCGATCTTGGTGCCGATATCCTGGACGTGATTCGCGGCCGTTGGGGAAAGCACGCAGACGTGTACGCCCGGTGGTGGATCAGCCCACGCACTGAGAATGATGCGGGGCTTATCCTGACGCGGCCAGACGGTACACGGCCACTGACGATCAAGGGCGTTCTCGGGCTCGATCCACACGAGATCCGTGCGCGACCCGACCTGCGCCGGGTTCTGGACGAGTCGCTGGAGGGCGCAATTCTGCTCACCCCCGCCGTCGCGCGAGCACTCGGCGTATCCGAGGGCGATCCCGTATTGCTCGCCGGCGTGCCCTTGCGCGTCGGAAGACTGACCGACCCGGTGGCCATCTCCATCACCGGCGACATGGATGGGAGCCGCATTCTGCCGGTCGATTTCACGGAAGCCAGGTCGGGGGCTGCCAATCAGAAGTCGCTGGAGACCGCCCTCAATGCGGCGATCAACTGGATCAGCCTGCCGGTGGACGACGTCGTGGTCGTGTCCGATCAGGTGGCCATTCGCCTCGGGGCGACGCTGCGGGCCTATAGCGTGCACACTGCCGGCAACACCCAGGCGGCGGCACTCGCGGAGGAGATGGCGCGCATGCTGCCGCTGCCCGTCGCCGGCACCTTGGACAACGGAGTGTTCCGCCACATCCTCGGCACCGTCGTCGCCGCCAGTGGCACCGCGGATCTGGTGTTTCCGATTCTGCTGGGCGGCCTGGTAATCTTCGGCACGATGCTGGGCTCGGTGGCTGACCGCGAACGCGAGATCTACACCTTCAGCGCCCTCGGCCTGGCCCCGCGGCACGTGGCAACGCTCTTCGTCGCCGAGGCAATCGTGTACGCCCTGATCGGCGGCATGGGCGGTTACCTCCTCGCCCAGGCCGTGGTACGCGTCCTGAGCGTCCTGGCCTCCCACGGTCTCGTCCAAGTACCCGAGATGAACATGTCGTCGACCAACACGATCGTCACCATTCTGATCGTGATGGCGACCGTGCTGGTGTCGGCCATCTACCCCGCGATCAAGGCTTCACGGTCCGCCAACCCGGGACTCATGCGCACCTGGCAACCGCCGGCGCCGGTGGGTAACGTGATGGACATGGTCTTCCCGTTCACCGTTTCGGATTACGATATCACCGGCGTGGTCAGCTTCCTGAAGGAGCATTTCGACAACCACAGTGACGTCGGGCTGGGTCACTTCATGGCAAGCAACACGCGGATCGTACGCGACGATGGTGGCCTCCTGAGCGTATGCGCTTACCTGACGCTCGCGCCATTCGATCTCGGTGTAAGCCAAAACTTCGTGATGCGCAGCACGCCGAGCGAGATTCCCGGTATCGACGAGGTGCGGATCCACATGCAGCGCGCCACAGGCCAGCCCAAGGACTGGCAGCGCCTCAACCGTGTGCTGCTGGACGATCTGCGGCAGCAATTTCTGATCTGGCGCGCGCTACCGGAAGAGACCATGGAAGTCTACCGCCAGCGGACGCTCGCGTCGCTCGCCGATGACCGGAACGGGGCGGAGATGCCCTGAGCCTGCCGAAAAGGAATGGACTGCCGTAATGGCGAAGGTCGACAAAGAACTCGAAGAATTCCGCAACATCATGGAAGTGCCCTCGACGTTCGACGAGGGTTTCCGCTGGTCGTCGTTGCTGGGCGCTGTGTTTGTCGCGCTCTTGATGGTGCCAGGTGCCATCTACATGGGCTTGCTGGCCGGCAGCATGGAGATCGCGGAGGCGTCGCGCTGGGTCACCGTGATCCTCTTTATCGAGGTTGCCAAGCGCGCGCACCGAACCTTGACCAAGGCCGAAATATTCGTTCTGTTCTTCATGGCGTCGGCAGCGATGGGCGCGCCCTTCAGCGGGCTGCTCTGGAACCAGTTCTTCGTCAATAGCGATGCCGCTGCCGCCACGGGTATTTCGGAGCAATTGCCGCTCTGGTTCGCGCCGCCGCGTAACTCGGAGTCATACGACGCGCGGTCATTCTTCCATCTCGACTGGTTGCCGGTCATCGGCATGACCATCTTCGGCACCTTCTTCGGGCAACTGTCCAACCTGATCCTCGGCTACGGTCTGTTCCGCGTCACGAGCGACCTCGAACGTCTGCCCTTCCCCATGGCCCCGATCGGCGCGCAGGGCATCGTCGCCATGGCCGAGGATCTAGACGACAGGGCCGACAAGGATGGACAGATGTCCTGGCGCTGGCGGGTCTTCGCGATAGGCGGGGCGATCGGGTTGACGTTCGGATTCATCTACCTGCTGCTCCCGACACTTTCCGGCGCCATCACGGGGCGCACGATCCAGATTTTACCAATACCGTTTTCGGATTTCACGGGAACGACCGGTCGCTACCTGCCCGCCGTGGCGACGGGACTGTCGTGGGACTTCGGCAACCTGATTGTCGGCATGGTGATGCCCTACTTCGGCATGCTGGGCAGCTTCATCGGCCTGGTCGTGACGATGGTGGCCAACCCGCTGCTGTACAAGTTCGGGATTCTGCACAACTGGAAGTACGGCGACGACACGATTGCCACCATCTTCAAGAACAACGTGGACTTTTACTTCAGTCTCCAGATCGGCATCGCGCTGGCGATCGCCGTCGCCGGACTGCTGGCGGTGATTCGCAGCGTGCGCGCAGCGCGCGCCAAGCAAAGAGAGGCTGGCGGCGCGGCGGAACGCGCGGTCCTGCGGCCCGAGGGGCGTGGAGACATTCGCACGTGGATCGTCGTGGCCTGCTACCTGTTCGTGACACTCACCTACATAGGGGTCTCAGCCCTGCTCCTGCGCTGGCATCATGGGGAATGGACCGGCGGCATCCGTAATATCGTCCTGATGCTCCTCTTCCTGGGCTTTGTCTACACACCCTTGATCAGTTACGTCACGGCACGCCTGGAGGGCATGGTAGGACAAGTTGTGGAGATTCCCATGATTCGCGAGGCCGCCCTGATCCTGAGTGGCTACCGCGGCGTGGCCTGCTGGTTCCTGCCGCTGCCCATGGCCAACTATGGCCAGATGACCGTGTTTTACCGACAGTGCGAGTTGACCGGCACCCGCTTCACCAGCATCTGGAAAGCGAAGATATTCCTGTACCCGATCATCCTGATCAGCTCGATCTTCTTTATGAACTTCATCTGGGGTCTTGCCAAGGTTCCGTCGAGCGCATACCCGTATGCGCTCAAAATGTGGGAGTTGAACGCCGCCAACCAGTGCATCATGTTCTCATCGACGATGGGCGAGTACTCGATGTTCGAGGAGGCGTTCAACTGGCGCTACCTGAGTTTCGGAGCGGTGTTCGGCGGAGTCCTGTTTGGCGCGATGAACCTGTTGGGTGCACCCGTGATGCTCGTCTACGGGGTGGTTCGCGGGCTGGGTCAAAGCCTGCCGCACGCCATCCTGCCGCAGTTTATTGGGGCCGTCATCGGACGCTTCTACTTCCAGAAACGACTCGGGCTGAAGTGGCGGCAGTACATTCCCGTCGTCGCTGCCGGATTTGCATGCGGTATGGGCCTGATCACCACCGTGGGCGTTGGAATCACGTTCCTGAACAAGGCGATTATTAAGTTACCGTTTTAGGAGAAGCACGATGTCTGAAGTACTAATCAGCGTGCGTGACCTGCGCAAGGAATTTGACCTGGGCAAGGTCAAGGTGCACGCTCTCAAGGATATCGACCTGGATGTCTACCGTGGGGAGTACCTCTCCGTAATGGGACCGTCCGGCAGCGGCAAGAGCACGCTGTTCAATATGATCGGCGCACTCGACAAACCGTCCGGCGGAAAGCTCGAAGTGGCCGGGGTGGAGCTATCCAGGCTCAGTCCCCGCAAGCTAGCCCACTTCCGTGGAAACTATATCGGCTACGTGTTCCAGGCCTACAACCTGTTGCCTGCGTATGACGCCGTGACCAATGTCTGCATGCCGCTGCTCTTCTCCGGCAAGACACCGATGCAGGCCACGACCCGCGCCAAAGAGGTCCTCACCATCGTCGGCCTCGAGCACCGCCTCACGCATCGGCCCGACGAACTCTCGGGCGGCCAGCAACAACGCGTGGCCATCGCACGCGCGCTGGCCAACGATCCGGCCATTATTCTAGCCGATGAACCTACGGCCAATCTGGACCTGAACACCGGGGCAGAGATCATCGCGTTGCTCAGCAAGCTTTCGCGCGAGATGGGCGTCACGGTGATCACCGCCACGCACGATCACAAGATGCTCGATGTCTCCGACCGCATCTTGTGGATCGCAGACGGCAGGGTGAAGCGGCTTGTGCGGCGCGAAGACATTAACATTCAGGTCGGATCTGTATCATGACATGGCGCAGCATACTACTTGGTATTCTCTCCGGGGCCTTTCTGTGCGCGGTGACATTCTTTAACGACATGGTCATGCGTGGAACCTACCTGATCGGAAATTTCCTGCCGCTCTCCGTGTACGGCGGGCTAATCCTCTTCGTGCTGCTGGTGAACCCGCTCCTGGCGCGAATCTCGCCGCGCGCAGCACTCAGCGGTCGCGAACTGGCCACCGTCATGGCGATCACGCTTTTCGTCTGCTACCTGCCCGGCCGCGGCCTGATGCATTACTTCACGACCTTCATGATCGTCCCGCATCATCACGAGCGCACCAGACCCGGGTGGCGCGCTGAGCCCGTGGCCATTGAATACGAGCAGGTTGAAGACTGGGCTGCACTGGCCCAGGCGCTCGCCGGAGCGGGCGACCGCCCCGGGTCGGAGCCCCTGCGGCGCGTCTGGGACCGCCTCCCGACCGACTCGCGGGACCCCCTGCGTCGGGGCGAGTTCTCCGTGGAAGACGGAGCGCAGCGCGATGCGTTGCTCACGCTCATGAACGCGGCGATCGCCGACCCGGCTTTCCACGAGGGCTTACCCGTGCCCGCGCGTGCGCCACCGTACGTGCGGCTCCTGGCACAGCGCGATCGCGCGACCTTCACACCGGAGGAACATGGTTACTTCAGCCGCGGGTTGCTCGAACTCTCCCTGCTTGACGTCGTGAGCGCGCGGCGCTCCGGGGTGATTGAGAACGTGCCGCCGCGCATGCTCGCCGATATCAGCCAGGACTCCACCCGCGTGCTGGATGGGTTCGTCACCGGCCTCGCGCAGGGCGATGCGTCCATTTCACTGCGAGACATCCCGTGGCATGCCTGGCGACGCACGCTGCTGTTCTGGGTGCCCCTGATTCTGACCATGTCCATCGCGGTCACGGCGCTCGCCCTGGTCCTGCACCGGCAGTGGTCCTCCCACGAGCACCTCCCCTATCCAACCATCGAGTTCGCGCGCGCCATGCTGCCGGGCAAGGACCAGGTGATCAGCGCGACGTTTCGCAGTCGTCTGTTCTGGATCGGTGCGGGCATCGTCCTCTTCATCCACATGACCAACTACCTTCATACGTGGTGGCCGGACGTCATCATCCCCGTGCGGACGAACGTCGACATGACGCCATTGCTCGAGATCTTCACGACACTGCAGCGAGGCGGCGCGTCGTGGCTCTTCAACCCGAGTCTCTACTTTACGGCAATCGGGTTCGCCTACTTCCTCACCAGCGAGGTGGCCCTCTCGCTCGGGGTCGCGCCGTTCATTTACTGCCTGGCCGTCGGGATCGCGGCCAACTACGGCCTTTCCTTCGGGGGCGGACACTTGAAGCCCTCGATCGACTCGTTTCTCTACCTCGGCGGCTACGTGGGCATGTTTGTCACCGTGATCCACTCCGGGCGACACTACTACCGCACAACCTTCGCGCGCAGCCTGGGTTTCGCAAGCGGAGATCCCGTCGAGCTGCACGCCGTGTGGGGCGCACGCGTCTTCCTGGCCGCCTACGTCGGCTTCATCCTTCAACTCATGGTCGTCGGCGTCGAGTGGCAGATCGCGGTCCTCTACACCCTCGGCGCGATCATGATCTTCACCTCCATCAGTCGCCTGCTGGCGGAGGCGGGAGCGTTCTTCGTGCACGCCTATTGCTACCCCTGCGCCATGCTATGGGGATTCATGGGCGCCACGGCGCTCGGGCGCGGCCAATTGCTGGTGCTGGCCATGGTCTCGACCTTGCTTCTGATCGATCCGCGCGAGTCGTTGATGCCGTTCGCGGCATCGGTTCTTCAACTCGGAGAGAAGATGAAACTCAGGCTGGGCCGCCTGGCGACGTGGGGCATGATCGCGCTCGTCATCGGGCTGACCGTGGCCGTTCCGGTTGCGCTGTACTGGCAGTACCAGCGCGGCGGCATCCAGACGGGTGACGGCTGGACCATAGGCGGTGTTTCCGCGTTTGCGTTCGAATACAACACGGAGGTCACGCGCACGCTGGAGGCCCAGGGAAGTCTTCGAATCTCCGAAACGTTGAGTGGGTGGGACCGGTTCCGTCACATCGTACCGCAGACCTCACTGATCGTGGCGTTCTCGACGACCTTCCTGCTGGTGCTCACGTTCACCTTCCTGCGCCACCGCTTTGCATGGTGGCCCCTGCATCCCCTGATATTTCTTGCCTTGGGCACCTGGCAGAGCCGTCAGTTGGCGTTCTCGTTCCTGGTGGGATGGGCGATCAAGCGTGCCATCACCAAGTACGGCGGGGCGGCGCTGTATCGCCGGGTGATGCCGCTGATGATTGGACTCGTGGCCGGCGAGATCCTGTCGGGCGTCATCCCCCTGATTGTGGGGGCGATCTACTACCAGGTTACAGGCGATCCGCCGAAGCCGTTCCGGATTCTGCCGGGCTAAGTGTCTGCCGCAAGAAGTGAAGATGAGTCTCATTTATGATCATGGAGCGCCTTCCCCCGGGTCGGCATGAAAGCCGCCTGCTTCCGGGGCCCATAGGTTATTGAGTTGCGGCCACGATCCGGGCACACTCACACCTCATGAACGACACGGCATTGCCTACATCTACAAAACGGACGAAGGATGGGCCGGCGTCCAACCGCTGATCGTGCGGACCCGTACCCTGGGGACCGTGGTGGCCGCCGCCGGAGCCTGGTCGCGCCCGCTCGTCAAAGCCACCCGGGCCGTCACATCGCCGAACTCGTCCTCGACGGGAAAACACAACTCGACCGCACACGCTTCGCCATCGACCGATTTAGCGATTGAGGCGCATGCGCGCGGTGCTATGCTGGTTACACCCGAGGACAAGGAAGCATGAAAAAGATATTCAAATTATCGCACCCGAAAATCAAAGTAGCCAGGCTTGCAGAATCTGTTAGACGCGACGTCAGACGGTACATCAAGAGAGAGCGCAAGAAGGAACTGCCCGAGGGCTCAGACTTTTGGGACTTTGACTGCAAGTTCGGCCCCACTGCCGAAGAAGCGAAGGTGATTCACGTGGCTGAAATCGGAACGTGCATCAGCGAAGCCGAAGCGAGTCAACTGGAGCAGTTCTATATCGAAATATTGGCTAAGCCGGCCCACCGAACCAAGAAACCAAAACCGGAATTGGCGCGTAACGATCCAGAGCCGGCGTCTTAGCGCAGCGTTATGCGAAAGAACAACATCATGCCGAGATCTGCGGCATTCGCGCTGGCATGCTCGATCGTCGCTTCACATCTCCCGGCAGGACAAGTCCCCGGGACATCCGTGCGCCTTACTCCCCCGCCTGGGTTTGTCGAAGCAAACCGCCTTTCAGAAAGTGGCTTGTCGCCGTGGACCGCTCCGGCGCCACGGTCCTGATTGCGGCATCCTACCCCAAGGCCGAGATGAAGAATAAGGAAGCACTACTCAAGGCAGCGGTTCTCTCTGCCACGTTTGGAACACCCACCGATCCGGCCGATGCCCTCGCGTTCACGGCGACACCTGCGGCCCCCTTCCAAGTCGCCAAGATCCTGGGACAAAACATGATTCTCTCTCCCGACGGACGGTTCCCCGTGAACGACGAGAAGGTCCCGTTCATGATTCTGGGTCTATCCGCCGAAAGGAACACCTACCTACCCGTCTTCAAGAAGATCGCCGATAGCTTCAGAATGAAGGAATAGTGAAGCGCGAGCGGGGGAAAGCGATTTTGGCCGTGATCGCCGTTGGCGTCTTGATCACGGCGAGTTTAATTACCTGGTTAGCGTGGCCGACCCCAACGACACTCGTGGGGCATGCCGCTCACAATGACATTCCGGGCTTGAAGAGGGCGCTGTTCCTCGGGGCCGACGTGAACGGCTACCCGTTGACGGTAATTCGGGCGAGTTGATTCATCCCGGCGCAATAGTATCCGGCATGTCCGTCGATCTCGATCTCGGCGGCGATCTTCATACCGCACGCGATGGCGTGCGCCCCGCGAGGATGGGTGATGCGCAAGCGCTCGCACGGATCTCCGGCGCGTAAATCATGAAGGCGCTGGTTCACGTCGCGCACGCTCACGACGCTCAGGTCTATCGTTTGCTCTGAAATCTCCCAATCTCCCAATTCCAAGACGAACCACGACTCACTTCTGACTGGCGACTGTTACCGCTGGCGGTCTCCTTAATCATCGCCCCAGGTATAGACAATCGCCGGCTCCGGCTCCCATTGCCTAGCATTCTCGATCCCAGGCAGATCCGCGAGGGCCCGGTATTCGGACGCCATCGCCACGTAGTCGTCCGTCTCGACCATAACGGCCGGTTTGCACGCGATGGGATCCCGCAGCACGGCGAAGCCATTTGACGTACCGATCGCAAACGTATAAAAACCATCGAGATCGTCGAGCGCCGATTCCAGCGCCTGGTTGAGGCTATCGCCCTCGCGCATGCGCCACATGAGGTAGCCCGCGGCGACCTCCGAGTCGTTCTCGGTGCGAAATTCTATACCGCGCCGCTGCAGGTTCTCGCGCACGGAGCTGTAGTTACTGAGGCTTCCGTTGTGAACGAGACAGAGGTCCATTCCCGTCGAGAACGGATGGGAGCCGTCGGTGGTGACCGCACTCTCGGTCGCCATTCGGGTGTGCCCGACGGCGTGTGATCCATAGAGCTGACCGAAGCCGAGCCGCTCGGAGATCTCTTCCGGGCGACCCGTCTCCTTGAATATCTCGATCTTGCGTCCGGCGCTCATGACTCGGAACGACGGGAATTCCGACGCCACGAAAGCGAGCACATCCCCTTCGGATCCGGGAACGATGATCACCGCGTAGCTGCCGACTGCCTTGACCGGGATGTCGCACCCGAAGCGTTGTGAGAGTCCCTGGCTCAACTCCGACCACGCCGCGTCCGACTCAAGTTTTCGAACGGTAATCTTAATCGTGCCTGCGGGAGCTTCGTCGCGATAAATCGCGAGACCCGCGCTGTCCGGTCCGCGATCGCCCATGCAATCCAGCATAGGCGTGATCAACTCGCCAATTCGCGAGTGAAGATCGCTGTTCTTCAGGTAGAGCCCGACAATCCCACACATAATACGCTCTCAAGTCTAAAGTGTGGGATTCTGACGCAATGCATCTGAAAACGCAACACGGAACGGAGTCACGCAGGCGGTCCGTAGAAAGGAACATAGATTAACTTCCCCTTGTGATCGACGAGGCGCGGTGCGTCCATCTTCTTCCCGTCGGCGCCGGTCCATTCGTCCACCGCGAGGGCCGGTGCCTTCTGGCCTAGAATGCCGTAGCTGGCCGGACCGCCTGACGCCAATTCCGGGACGGACAGCCCCAGGAGGACGATGGAAGCAGACACGATCACCAACCCTATAGTCTGAGCGGATTCAAGCATGCGACACTCTCCAGCCAGAAGTATCGCCCATTCTGCGGGCACACGCCCCAGATATCACTCCGGTTTGGCGTCGGCCGACGAAGAGATCTTTGCGAGGACCTCGAAGGAGTCGCGGCATGCGTTCAATATCTCATCGATATTGAACGGCTTGTGGAAATAGTCGGAAAACCCCACCTCGCGGAGCTCGCCCTGATCGTAGGCGTCGACAAAGCCACTCAACGCAAAGACCTTCGCCTCCGAATCTGCGGCCCGAACCTGGCGGCACAGCTCAATTCCATCCATGGCCGGCATGCGCAGATCCAGGAAACAGACCCTGATCTTCTCCTCCTGGATCAGCTCAAGCGCCTCGACGCCGTCTGACGATACGAAAGGAGTATACCCTTCCAGATTCAGGACCTGTTCCAGAACGCTGAGGATGGTCTTCTCGTCGTCTACCAGTAGAACCTTCTTTTCCATAGATTCGGCACCCGCATCTTCGCCAGAGCCTGTGTGTCCTAACGATGTTGCAGAGGCTATCACAGCCCGTGAAACGGATACGAGTAATATTCAGGCCCAATATTTGAAGTTTCTATTCGAAATTACCGCTGATCCGGACGCATAATGCACGGCATGATGGTACCCGTCCACATCATCAGTGGCTTCCTGGGATCAGGAAAGACGACGCTCATGAATCACTGCCTACGTACGCTCCCCCCGGAACGGCGCGTCGCGCTGGTCGTAAACGACTTCGGGACGGTTGCCATCGACAGCCGTCTGGTTGAGAGGCCAGAGTACGCCATGAAAGAACTCTCCTCCGGTTGCGTCTGCTGCACACTGAGCGGCCCCCTGGTTGAGGCCCTTGCGAGTATTACACGGGATCAAGATCCCGAGCTGATCGTGATGGAAACGACAGGAATCGCCGAACCCGCGCAGATTGCACAACTCTTCGCGTACGATGCACTGAGCTCGGAGATCTCCCTCGGGAATATCGTTTGCGTGATCGATAGCAGCACCTTTCCGCGCATGGAACGGCACTTCCGCATTCTGCGACAGCAGGTGGAGCAGTCCAACACGTTGATCGTCAATAAGACAGACAAGGCCGACGCCGAGTGCCTTGAGGTTACGCGGCGGCGGGTCGAGGTCCTGGCCCAACCCGACGCGATCACCGTCGAGACCACGCAAGCGCAAATAGATCCCCAGCACCTTCTCACGTCGCGACCGAACTATCTGCCGGCAAATTCACGATTCGGGCACGAGCACTCCCACGAGTTTACGGCCTGCACGATCGAGGGAGACGAGACCTACTCCCTCGCGCGCCTCACGGCATGTGTCTCCGATCTCGGAACGAACATCCTGAGAGTAAAGGGCATCATGCGCACGGACCAGGGCCCGCGACTGATCCAGGGCAGCGTGGCCGGCCTGGACATCTCATCGTGGGCAGACGAGCCCGATAAATCCCGACTTGTGGTGATTGGCCGGGATCTGGACACCCACGCGATCGAAGCGGCGTTTCAAGCCTGCCGGGTTTAGCCCGGCCCGTTGTCAAGGCGCCTGCCGCGACCAGTGATAGGCCTCGAGCTTGTCGGCGACCTGCCTGCGCTCATCCGCCGCGAGCCGCTCGGCGACGGTTCCGCCCTGCCAGTACGCGATGTCGTGCTCGACACAGCACTCCTCCCACAGGTCCT
Source organism: Verrucomicrobiota bacterium (assembly GCA_027623315.1). GTDB lineage: Bacteria > Verrucomicrobiota > Kiritimatiellia > CAJWTS01 > CAJWTS01 > JAQBYD01. The sequence goes on from JAQBYD010000003.1 coordinate 48,880, forward strand.
TGTTCCCCAGGGTACCCTCCGGGAACATACTGCATGCATCGCTCCGAAAATCCGATATCTCGGAGATTCCCGGCCTGAAGGTCGCGCATGACGTCGTTGCGAGACCGATCCCCAGCCGTAGAAGAATCCTCATCGTTCAGCGCAGCCCCGCTCCGACTTGGCCCCCGGCAAAGACGTACAGATGCTCGAACGTCGCCGGCACGCGGGCCGTGGCCGTCTCGGCAAACTGCTGTGCGTATTCCCGAAGCATGGCGATGTATACGGCTTTCCCCGCCGACGCGTGATGGCGGCGATTCGCCATCGTCGCGCCCGCCGCACGAAGTGTTCCCACGAACTGCGCCACTCCGTCAAACCATTCCACATGGAGATCGCTCGCGATGTCCACCGTGTGTGCGCAACCATCCAGCGCGCGACACCACTCGGCGGCTGAGACGAACGGAAGCACATGCAAGCCCGGGCTGCGGCCACACTGCAACTCCGCCGCACGGAACGCAGTGCCCAACTCGTGGAACGTGCGCGGACCGAACGTGGAGAAGCTCATAAGGCCGCCCGGGCTCAAGAGTTCCGCGTAGGACCGCATCGTGTCGAGCGGCGCGGCGAACCATTGAACCGCCGCGTTCGCGATGATCAAATCGAATGCACTTCCCTTCTCGGCAATCAACGTCGTCGCTTCGGCGTCCGCGCATCGAAACTCGACGCCCTCACACTCCGGCTTCAACTGCGCAACCCTCAGCATCTCATCCGCGAAATCCACGGCGATCAAATGTGCACCGGGAAAATGACGCCGCAGCTCCCCCGTGAGATTGCCTGTCCCACACCCAAGCTCAAGAATGTTTCGCACCTGATGTCCGCACAGTCGTGACGCGGAATCTTCGAGCAACACCTTCGCCATGGCGGACTGGCGGGGCGTCGCCGCATCATATCCGGCGGAACACCGGCTGAAGCGCCGTTGCGCCTGAACTTTGTCCATCTCAAAAATCATGGGTGCAGGCGATGGAGCCCGGAAGAAGACTCCATGTGAGGATCGCCGACAGGACGCACATGGTGATCGGAATCCGGTGGGCAAAGATTTTACGCGGTGCACTGATCATGCCGGAACACTAAAGCCTGAGACGCCTGACGGTTCAAGCGTGAACTCCGTGCGGCCCGCGATTCAAGAGGATATCAGCGAGTCGCCCCGGTGATCGTGACAGGCTTCGGCCGTTTCGCCTGCACGTTCGTGTTGTGGGACGCTGGATAGGTCCTCTCCCAACGGATGAGCTCAACGAGCTCATCCGTGTCATGTTCTCGCCTCATCCCGCGAACACGGACCGTGAGCGTATCGCCGCCATCGTCATCGAGGGTCACCAACCCGAACTGTCCGTCGCCATGCACACCTATCGTCCGATTGGTGAAAGCACCGTGGCTGTAGGGGCCTCCTTTCTTGGAACCCGCCTGGTCAATGGCTCCAGCGTGGAAGACGGGAAGCGGCGCCCCGCCCCCGCTTGCAAAGTCACTGTTTGTACCGTCGTCCAGCGCCAGCATGTGCGCGTCGCCTGCGAGGATGATCAACCGACGCGAAAGGTCGTGATCGCGAAGGAAGTTCGCGATCTGCCGGCGTTCGTACGCATACCCGCCCCACGAGTCCTCGAGTGGGGCCGGGCGCTTGATCCAGGGCACCGTCGAGGCCCAGAAGATCACCGGGTACTGGTCGGCAGCACTCAAGAGCTGCTCCCCGAACCACGCCTTCTGTGTCGCGCCCATCATGCTCTTCGCGGGACCGTCCGCCTCGAACTCTGAACTTCGTTCCGAGCGCAAGTCGGTCACGATGAAGAATGCGGGACCGACGGAGAACGAGTGATAGATGGGCACATCGCCTTTCCCGCGTGCGAGCGGGTAATGGGGAACATACTCCTGGTAGACATGGCGCGGCGCGGCGACGCCTGCGCGGGTGCCCGCGCGGCTCTGTTGTCCGTAGTCGTGATCGTCCCACATGTAAACGATCGGAACATGACGGTAGAGATCCCTCTGCCTGGGCCTTTCGAGGACCTCCCGGAACATCAAGCGATAGAGATCCCGGCTGTCGTACAAGATGTCGGCGTAGGTCAGATCGCCCAGCATAAGATAGAAGAGCGGGCGACTCTCCCGGATATCATCGAAGACCGGGTGATTCGATCCCGTCCGCGCACAAGCGCCCACGGCGAAGGTATAGCTGCCAGGGCCGCTCGGAAACGTCCGGAAAGTTCCGACAGTGTCCGTGTTGCCGCCATCTGTAAACTCGACCCCCCACTCGTGCTGAGCATCCGGTCGCAATCCGCTCACCGACATCTTAGCAACGCTGTCGTTTTCCTCGAGCGATGCCGTTCCCCAGCAAGACCTGAAGACCCCACGGCTGCCCGTTTCGCGAACCCACAGTCGGAGTTGATCACTATCCATCCGTGCGCGAACGCGAAACACGGCAGAGCTCGGAGTCACACCACCGCACCAGGCGAACTCCAGTGGATCGGGGGCGGCTCCGTGCCCGAGTTCGACATCGAAGCGCGCGCGCGCCTTGATTCAGAAGCCGCATGACCTTCACGGCGAGTGTATTCACGCCGTGCTTCGCAAGATCGTCTGGGACGCGAACGCGATCCGCGTAGAGTCGATCCACCGTAGACGGCTCATGCACCCGCGCGCCGGAAATCCCGTCCACGTGCAGCGGCGAGCCGCCACGCGACAACAAGCGTCCGTTCAGGTATACCGACACCGGCGCCTCGGATACCACATTCATATAGAGCGGCCCGCGGCGCAGGGAGCGACGAACCTTCGATTCGTGGCGGTACAAATAAGATACGACAACTCCGTTCGAGGACATGGGTTGTGCGAGCCCGGCCATGTCGGCACCGTCGTGGCCGAAGTCATCACTCCATGACTGATCGTCGAACTCAGGTTCGCACCATAATCGCCCATGGTCATCCACAGAATCCACGAACGTGGGACCCTCTGTTTTCCAGTCCGCATGACGTGGCCAACTCCACATTCCGGTTCGCCTTAGCCCCACCAGTTCGAGACCGAACGCCATATCCTCAAGCGAGGTTTTCCACTGATGAACCTCGGCCGAAAGAACATTTCTCCCCTTCTTCAGATGACTCACGTCGCAGAGCACCAACGACGATTTAAGTTCATCGAAGCCGCGCACGGAAACGTTGGCGAAATCCCGGTGTTGAACATTCCCCGCCCGAAGATGCCGTCTGAAGATTTCCTGCCCGTTCAAAAAGAGACGCATGCCATCGTCATATCGAGTCGAGACGATCAGGGTCTTGAAAGATTTGGGGCGCGCGACGTCGAAGGCTTGGCGAAAGTACGCGGTCCGCGAACCGTATTCCTTGCCTCGACCGAGTCCAATCGTCGTGGCTTCGTTCCCATCTCCGAATCCAAGCGGTGAAGGGCCTTGGCCGAGCCATGCCGTGTCGTCATAGCCTTGCTCAAACCATGATCGCGCCTGCTGGTCGACCGGCGGGGCGCCCTTCAGATCCCAGAACCTCCACGTCGAACCCGCCGGCACGAGAAACACCTGGTTCGCGATGCCGCTACCCAGAAAATCGGCGCCACGGCACCCACGCATATAGCCCACCCAACCGAGGAATATCGCCGCGACGGCAATAGCAAGAATCCACGTTAGAACCCGGCGGCGAGTGGCGCCTGCGCGCCGCGAACCATCAACTCGATCTCTCAATGACTGGCAGCTCCAGGCTGTTTAGGTTTTCGTGCGAGCCGTGCTCGCTACCGGCCGGGGCGATGTCGGAAGGGGAATGACGCTGAACCTCGGCCCCATGACCGGCTTCGCTGACTACTCTTTACTGTCTTCGCCGCTATCGCTGTCGTCGTCTTCCGACTCGACCTCGATGACCCGGCCGTCGGCTGCGATTTCGACCTCGTACGCCGACCCATCCGCGACACCTTCGACCGAATAGACGATGCCGTTGCGCGTCCGCTCGATCTCGGCCTCGGTAAGTTCTATTCCGGGAACTGCGTTGGTCGCCGCGGCCACGATATTCGGCGGGACCCCTGACAAGGGCAAGTCCTCTTCCGTTTCAATCGCTAATACTTTTCCTTATCTTTTACGGATTCTCGACAATTCCTGCGACACAGTAAAGCTTACGATTCGGTAAGACTACCCCAGAACCCGGCAAATTCTGCGCCGTATCGGCTCATGACTGCGGATGCTCCCTGAGCACCTTCAATATGGCCTCTCCGGTGCGCCGCGGACCAAATTGCGCCGCCCGGGCGAGCCCGGCCTGCGCCATGCTTTCGCGCTGGCCGCGAGAACCGAGCACTTCCTGCATGACCTCTGCAAGCGTCCGCAGATCCGTGGGATCGATGTAGCGCGCGGCCTCTCCCAATACCTCCGGCACCGCCGTTCGATCCGAGGCGATCACCGGGACACCGCACTGCATCGCCTCGAGAGGAGGCAGTCCGAAGCCCTCCATCAACGTGGGAAAGGCGAAGAGCTCGGCACCACTGTAAAGAGCCGCCATGTAGCGCTCCGGGGTCTCGCCAAGAATTCGCACGGTGTCGGTGATTCCCAACGAGGCCATAAGCCGCATGGCCCGCGGCAGGTCACGATGCACCGGACCCGAGAATACGAGCGGGTAGTCCCTCCTCAGGGACTGGGGACACATCGCATAGGCCTTCATCAGCCCCATCCAGTTCTTGTGCCGTCGAAAACTTCCCACGAAGAAAATGTATCCAGCCTTGAGCTCCAATTCGCGCAGAAGGTCGTCACGCTGTCGATCCGGTAACCGCTGCAGGCTGGGATGCGCAAAGAGCGGCACGACTCGGAGCTTAGCGGCGTGCGCGGGAAACGCAGAAGCCAATCGCTTGCCGGCGTCCTCACTGTCGGTCGCTACCCGCCAGCTGGCGGCGCCCAATTCCTCCACGCGGCTCCGGAAACGCCGTGCGCGAACCCATCGCGCGATGGGGTTGCGTCCATCCGGAAGCAGCGGATTGACGTCGCACACGGTGCTCACAGTAACCCCATCGCGGTACGTCATCACGGATTGCGCAGGCGTCCAGAGCGCACTCGCATCCCTTGACTCGCCATCTGTGGGGAGCGCGCGCGTGACCGCGGCGAGCGAAGCGCACTCGGGATGCAGCTCGCCATCGGCCCATAGCTCCACGTCCAGCTCGACATCGCGCGCCGCCAACACAAGAAGCTCCAGGACCCGCCGATAGGAGTGCGCCGGGCGCTGTGCGGCGCGTCCGTCAAATGCGATCTTCATCCCGAGTTTCCGCCGATCTCGGATGTGAAGCCGGCGGCATCCTTCATCATCTCATCGATCGCCCGCGTCACATCCTCTTCGGGAAGCTCCTGCATGCAGCGAGTGAGGTGGCGCGGGTTATCGTCGCATCCCTCTTTGCCGCATCCGATACAAGCCGCGCTACGCTGAACAACGCAGACGTTGTTGACACGTTGAGATCCCCTGCGGAGGAAAGGAGACTGGTCCGCCGCATAGCCCGCCGGCCACGGGCCCCAGTAGATAGGTTCGGTCGGTCCGAACAGTGCGACTGTGGGAATGCCGTGCGCAGAAGCGAGGTGCGTCACGCCCGTGTCCGGCCCCACGAAGAGCGCTGCGCCACGCAGGAGGTCGCTCACCTGCATCAGTCCGATCCCGCCCGCGAGGTCCACCACCTTCTCCTTTATGTCGTCCGTGAGCACCGATCGCACATGGTCGAGCTCTTCCTGTCCGCCTCCGCCGGTAACGACGACGCGAAGCCCGAGGGCGTCGATATGATCAATCACGACTCGCCAACCTTCCGGGGTCCATGCTTTGTATGGATTTCGCGGATAGAAATGGAGGACTGCATACGCATCGTCGTCGCGAGCGAAGGGGAGCACCTCCTCCAGCGCCCGCCTCTCGGCGTCCGAGCAAACCGGTGGAACCAGATCATAGCATCTCGGAACGTCCGTACCATCAAGCAGTCTAAGCCCATGGATCACCGCATGGGTTTCATCATCCGCGACCACCCAGCGGTCCAGCAGGAGCCTCTGCCACGCTCCCGGTCGCGTGCGTGACCGCACCTGCGAGGAGCGCCTGCGCCCGGCGGACCATGCATTGATAATCGAGCGGTCACCGGCCTGGGCGGAGAGTGCGAGATCGTAGTGTCGCCACATGTGCCGGAAAAATCGGCTCGAAGCGCGCATGCCTTGTTTGCGGACGACCTCCACTACCCGATTGACGTCCGGATTCCCTTCCAGAATTCCGCCGCGGCCCGGCGGAACGAGGACATCGATGCCTGCCGTGGGGTAGGCGCGTCTCAGGGAGCGGACCAGCGGAGTCGCCAGCAGGATGTTCCCGATCCCGGATCCAGCGATCACCAGGATCTTCCCGAATCGATCGGTCGTCATATACCCATGCGACTCTGACTCCGACGCCCGATGTAGTCAACCCTCATGTAAAGCGAACGCGGCAGCAGGCATCACGCCTGCTGCCGCGTCACAAAAAACCCGACCGGTTGTTCGAATACGCTTAGTGCGAAAAGGAGGATTACCCAGATCGGTAAGGATCAGCCGGACTCAGGTCCCGGGCGCGCCGCTCGCGGAGCGTACCAGGCTCGAGCGCAGAAGTTCAACCACCTGGCCGCTATCGCACTCGTAGCGCTTCCCGCTGAACGTGACCCGGATTTCGCTTCCCCCCCCGTCCTCGACAGATACCAGGCCGAACTGGCCATCACGCTTCTCACCGAGGGTCCGGTTGGGAAACGCACCGTGACTGTAGGGCCCACCTTTCTCGGTCCCGACACGATCCAACGCGCCGGCTTGAAAAACCGGCACGGGTGCCCCCCCACCCTCGGCGTAGTCACTGTTACTACCGTCATCGAAGGCGATCATGTGGGTGTCGCCGCCAAGTATCACCAGTTCGGAAATCTCATGATCACGAATGAAGTTTGCCAACTCGACGCGCTCGTGGTGGTACCCGCCCCATGTGTCGGAGTTGACTTCCGGCGTTGCGATCCAAGGCACTGAGGACCCCCAGAATATCACGGAATAGCGCTCGTGAGCGTAGAGCAATTGGCTTTTGAACCACGCCTTTTGACGCTCGCCCATCATGGTCTTGCCCGCATGATCCGGTTCGACCGAAGGCGTACGTTCCGATCTCAGATCTGTGAGAATGAAGTAGGTTCGTCCCACCGCAAACGACTGATAGATCGGGACGTCTCCAGTTCCGGCGGCGAGGGGATAGTGCGGAACCACGTTCTGGTAGGCCAGGCGGGCGGCGGTCCGGCTATCCGAATCGCTATGGGCGTCATCTTTGCCGTAATCGTGATCGTCCCACACGTAGGCGATCGGAACGGATTGATAGAGCTCGCGCTGCATCCCGGCGCGCAGAGCCTGGGAGTAATAGCGGCGCAGATTCGCTTCACGGTCCATCCAGTGCTCCGAATAGAAAAAATCGCCAAGCATCAAATAGAACAACGGCTTCGCCTGGCGCACGGTGCCGAAAACAGGATGACTAGACCCAGACATGGCACAGCTTCCGACGGCGAACGTGAAACTGGACGCATCACCCGGAAACGTCTCGAACTCTCCCAACGGACTGGATACGTGCCGTCCACCGACGTCTAGGGCGTAGTGGTATCGCGATGACGGACTCAGGCCGGCGATCTCGAAACGCGCGAGACGATTCCCTTTGGACAACGACACGGGTGACGTAGGGGAAACGGTCGCGACTGCGCCTCCGGCGCCGTCACGAACAAGCAGACGTGTCGCGTCGTCCTCCACACCGCACCGCACACTCACCACCGCCGACGTCGGGGTGACGGCTCCCGTCCACGCGTACTCGGCAAGCATCGGTCGGTCGTAAGGGAGAAGCTCGACATGAAGTCCGCCAAAGTCCGATGATCCGGCGCCGGCAAGGGCTTGCACGGCGAGCACGTTGTGTCCCGCCTGAAGGAGTCGCGAGGGAACGATCGCTCGTCCGATGACGCCGCCACGCCGCCATCGCCGCGAGTAATCCTGATCCAACTTGTCGAGAATTTCGCCATCGAGGATCCCCGCGCGCGTTACCTCGACCCCATTGAGGAAGAGCCTTGCCGGCACATCCGTCAGAAGCATCACCTCGACCAACTCGTCTTCCTCGACCTTATCCACCTCGACAACGCGACGAAACATCCCGAGGCGACGCCAGTCGTCGTCATCCTGGTCATCTCCATCCTTCTTGTCATCGCTCTGCGCATCGGGCGGTGGTGCCGGCTCAGCGCTCCCACCACGGAGATCACGCCAGCGCTTTCCGCCGAATCCGGGATCGAGCCACCCCCGGTCCTTAAACTGCGACATCGAGACAGGCTTCGGCGGGACCTTCCATCCCGCGTCCGGACGCAGAATACTGTCCGGATGCGGCAGAATTCCCACGAGCTGCAGTTCGAAGCGGAAATCCGATCCCTTTGCCTGGGTTTGATGGACGTCCGCCGCCACGGTATTCAGACCCTCCACAAGATAGCCCGGATCGCAGAGCACCGTTGTGAACGTGGTCTCTTCTTGCCCCTTAACCTGGTGGGTTGCCGGCGTCCGCATGTCGATGTCTCCACGCGGGACGTTGACTCGAACGACTTCATGCCCATTCAGAAAGACGCGTGCACCGTCGTCCATGCGCATTCGAAAGGCCAGCGCCTCGTAATCTCGCGGGTTTCGAAGCCAGAACTCATGGCGAAAGCATGCGGTGATCTTCTTCGATGATGCCGTAAGTTCCGTGGCGAGATCGTCATACCCGTAACCAACTGGGCCGGGACCCGATTCCGTCCAGGCATCACTCTGGTAGCTGCGGCTCCACCAGGCATGATTGCGGCTGTCTTCTGGTGGCTCCTCCTCGCTGTGCCAGTACTCCCAGTCTGCATCCGAACCCACCAGCATGCCCTGGTTGGAGATGCCCCATGCCATGATATCCGTCATCGGCAACGTCGACGGGTCCCGCACCGGCATGCCGGACTCGGGTGCGCGTCGCTCATAGAACTCCAGCGTGGGCGAGACGAAGTAGGCTGCGAACATCGGATCCAGACGCCGATAGAACGAACGGTTAAGGAATCCACGCTCGAACCGTTTCACCAGGGCGTAGTTCCCGCCAGGCGCCCTCAACCTATCGTACATCTCGATGAAGCGTTCGTTGTCCTGGCGCGGCCACCGGTCGTAGTGCATGGATGATACCTGGAGGAGATCCGCGTCATCGCGGAGGATGTAGTGCTGCAGGTGTCCCTCCCGACGAAACTTCGTGTTGACGCGCGACGAGACGAGCGGCCATGCCATGTACGGTGAGTACCCCATGGCATAGTGCATCACTCCCAGGTCACTATATGTAGCGAGCCAGTCCGCGGCTTCGATCCGGGTGTCCCGGCTGTATCTCGCATTGGTGCTCACCGCGAAGCATCCGGTGTAGATGACCGTGATGCCAATTATCGCCGTGGTCACGCGCCGCACCATTCCCCGACGCTCCAGAAGCGCGCCGTGCCATATACCCGCTGCCACGGCGCCGATGACCACGATCGGCATTGAGTAGCGCAGGGGTGTAAACGACCAGCTTCCGGTTAATCCAAAGAACAGAATGATGAAGAGACCCACCACCGCGCGCGACGCCGTCATCCGGCAGCAAAGGGCACCTATCCCGGCCAGGGCGCTTGCGTAGAGCACGATGCCAAAGCTAAACGGCCACGCTGCGAACCACTGGTAGACATAGCGCCGGTACTGCCATCCATGCGCCGGAACGCTGAATCCGATATGGCCGGTGCGGACATGATGTGACTCGAACTGCATGGCTTGCAGAAGCTCGTCGAAGCGAATGAAGCTAAACGGTGTCACCAGAAAACACGCTGCAATCGCACAAAGGCCGACGATAAGCGCTGTGACCATGACCTGCCTCCAACCGCCACGTGACAGGAGGATCGCGAGCACGACGGGCGCCGCGGTCAATGCCGCCGTATACTTGCTCCCGACCGCAAGACCGAGTGCAACACCCGTGAGAGCGGCATGATACCAGGCGGCAGGTCTCAGGAGCCGGATCGCACCCACCAGCGCAGCCACGATCCAAAACGTCATCATGACGTCCGTCACCGCGATATGGCTTTCCCATACATGCAGCGGCAGCAGGGCCGTGTAGAGGGCGGCCAACGCCGCGCCGCGTCGATTCGCACCCAATCCAAGCGCGAGACCCCACACCAGCACACAGGTCAAGGTGCCGTAGCACGCCATGATGGTCCGTCCGATTCGAGTCGCCGCCGCCTGGCCGGTCTCAAAGCCGAGACGCCCCAGGGCGCCGTGCACGAATGCGATCGAGTAGTGAATAAAATTAGGGTAGTTCAGGAACCCGACCTCGAGGTGTTCAGCCGAGATCCCCAGCGCGTGCTTGATGACATGCTGAACTTCGTCGGGGTGCAGACTGGGTCGGTCGGGCAGCCCCCACCCTATCCCCCAGAAACGCAGGGCTGCGGCCAGGACGAGAACGCTTCCCAGGATCATGCGGTCGCGTCCGCGTTGGCGGCGGAGCATGGCACGCGGATTCGTCTGATCGTCGTGGGTATCGGTGACTGTCATTGGGCTCAAAACGGGGCGGCACTCAAACCCCCTTGTCTACCAGATATGCAGCATGCGTGTACAGTCGATGCGTCTGATGGAAGGCCATTCAGTGCCGCGGCGTTTTGCCTTGCAGAACTGTGGGAGTTTGAGACGCTATCCAGTTCTCGGTCGCCGCGCTGACTCCGAGGGACCAGGCAAGCGGTGGAGCAACCAGCGGAAAAAGAACATGAATGTATCCCCGTACATAAAGATCGCGCGCCCGAGCCACTGGTTGAAAAACGTCTTTGTCATGCCCGGCTTCCTCCTGGCCCTGTACTTCGAGCCATCCATTCTCACACCCAAGACCGTCGTTCTGACTCTGTTCGCCCTGGTCTCGGTCTGCCTGGTGGCGTCGAGCAACTATGTTCTGAACGAATTGCTCGACGCGGAGCGAGACCGGCATCATCCGGACAAGCAAAGCCGACCCCTCGTCACCGGCGAGGCCCAACGCTCCGTTGCGTACGCCCTGTGGGCTGTACTTACCGTGATAGGCCTGGCGACGGGTTACGCGGTCGACGCCCGGGTCGGCCATGCCGCACTTCTCCTCTGGATCATGGCCGCGTTCTACAACGTCCCGCCGGTCCGTATGAAAGACCAGCCCTATGTCGATGTGTTGTGCGAGTCCGTCAACAATCCGATTCGCATGGCCATTGGGTGGTTCGCGACCGGTCTCTCCGCCGCGCCCCCTCTCTCCGTACTCGTTGCCTACTGGATGTTCGGCGCATTCCTGATGGCCGCAAAGCGCCTTGCCGAGTATCGGCACATCATCACCGAATGCAATCCAGCCGACTACCGATCATCGTTTCGATACTACACCGAGGAACGGCTGATCGAGAGCATCATGTTCTATGCGGCGCTCTTCGCGATGATGTCGGGAATCTTCATTACGCGGTATCGCATCGAATTGGTTCTCGCCACGCCCGTCGTCGCGTTCGCCATGGCGTACTACATGCACGTCGGCTTCAAGCCGAACAGTCCGGTGCAACATCCCGAGGAACTTGTCCATCACCCGAAGCTCATGCTCGTCGTGGCCGTCGCCTTCTCGATCTGCACAGCGCTTCTCTTCGTGGACCTTCCCGCCTTCGGGGACCTCTTTCAGCCCTGGATACTCCCACACCATTAGAGAGTGCAAGGGCCGCGCACCGCGCAACTCATGGGTTGCTGGGCTTCGGGGTAGCAGGCGCAGGCGGTTCGGAGTCGGCCTCCGCCATCTTGATCCAGGCCACGGCCACGTCTCCGTGCCCCGCGTAATACACCCTCGGCTCTACGCTTGTAAACGCATCGACCTCAAACTCCAGCTCGACGAGCTGTCGGTCGACGTTACCGCGAACTTCCCGCCGTGCATGCACGGCGCCATCGCGCTTCGACACGACGTCCACGATGACCGCCGTCTCGCCTGCGTCGCAGTTGCGAACCTCCAACCCGAAACGACACGTGAAGCGTCCCGGAAACAGCTCCGCCCGCACCCCAAAAACCATGTACCCTTCCTCGTGCCGATCCCGCAGTGCGATCCGCTGAACGAACCCACGATGCTCGTGGTTCATTCCCGTATGGCGGTGGGCGCTAGCGCCGCGCATGCCGAACCGAAAGGTCGACGTGAAGTCGATCGGGTCGATCCAGGGCGCCCCATCACCTTCGTGCAAAACGAAGGTCTCGCGATCTGAGAAGTGTCGCGCCACGGCCTCGTTCAGGCGCGACTTGGAAGACACGACAAGCGGGTCACCTTCGAGTCCGTGGGGATTATGAACGATATACTTACCGTGGGCCATGACGTTGATGAACACCATCGAACGGGGTGGAGCGGATCGAACGGCTTGCAGGATTTTAGAAAGCCGTTCGAACGACGGTTCGATCTCCCGGGCCGCGCGAACGCTGAACGAACTCGCGGCCAGGAAGAGCAACGTGGCCCCCGCGATCGCCACGCCACGCCGCGCAGTCGTCGGGAGACGCAAGGCGCCGATCAGGCGAGCAATGCCTGGGCACGCCGCAACCAGGATGAACGGGACGCTTTCGGCGTAGTAGGTTGGGCCGGCAACGTTGACACCGGGGTACCAGAAGAGGATGTAGCCCGCCCAGACCGCCACGGGCGCGGCGAGCAGGAGTGGGGTCCGCGAACTCCTTCCGATCAGCGCGACGATCACCGCAAGCGTCAATGATCCTCGGAACCCAAACATCCAAGCATCCAGATTTCCCACATTCTCAGCGTAGTATTTCAGTCCAAGCCGCAAGGTGTGGAACTGCGGCGTCGTCGAGTGAATGTGTCGCGGGCCGAATCCCAACCCGTCCGAACTGTCGTAGAACAGGTAGGTCATGGCGAAGGGATCTCCAACCGCAGCAGCGTTGTACGCCGACAAGGCGACGACTCCAGCCATCGCCGCCCCCGCAAAGACCACAACGCCGCTCAGTCGCTTGACGGTGCGATGACGGGCGAGCAGGACGAGCGCGTCGATGCCAAACGGAATGCATATGCAAAAGGCGGTATAGGTACGACTCATGTACAGCCACCCCCACGCAAGACCGGCAAGCAAGGCGAACGCGACCTTCTGCGACTCCCGCCAATGCAGGTAGCCATAGATCATTAGCGAGACGGCCAGCATTCCGCTGGTGTGACTCAAAAGCGTCCCGTTGGTGAACAGGAAGTACGGGCAGCACAGGGCGAGGATCGCGCCTATATAGGGAGAAACCCCAATCCGGCGGCACGTCATGGCGATCATGAAGATCGTCAGCGCCGAGGCGAGGGCCGACATCAGGTAGGGGTCACCCAAGACCACCCCCGGAATCAACCAGACAGAGTGCGCCGGCGGATACCGGGATAACCATCCTGCCTCGCGATGAATAATGACCATCTCCTGCGCGAATGCGCGATAGTACGGCGGAGCGTCGCGTGCGATTCGTCCGGAGAGAAAGTTATTCGCTTGAAAAATGTAGCTATTCTCATCCGTGGTCATTGGCGCCTGGTGGAAGACGCGCACACTAATCCAATACGACAACGCGGCACCCAGCACACAAAGCAGTATGAGGCCTGGCAGATACAGGCGCCCCTCCGCGGGGTACGAGGGGGTTGAGTCCAGAGTATTCTGCATGCGACCCGATATCACACGGTACGGCGCACTTCAATATTTGAGTGCACGACGCCGAGTTCCTTCGGAATTTGATCGTGGTATCTGCTCGCGCGCTCGGGATTCCGCGCGGTCACAGTCAGGGCGGCGGCATAGATCCCGGGCCCGATCGACCAGATATGAACATCGGTCAGAAGCGTGTCCTCGGCCTTTTCAATCGCATCCCGGACGCCGTGTACCACGGATTCGGGTGCCTGGGCATCGAGGAGTATTCCACTGGTATCGCGCAGCAACTGCACGGACCAGCGGCCGACGAGCACGGCACCCACGACGCCCATCGCGGGGTCCATCCACCGCAGCCCGAAGTATTTTCCGGCGAGGAGGGCTCCAATCGCCAATATCGATGTCAGCGCGTCCGCCAGCACATGAAGATAGGCTGACCTCAGATTATGATCTTCGGGCTGAGCGTGGTGATGGTCGTCATGGTCGTGACCGTGGTGGTGCCCGTGATGATGTCCGTGATCGTCCTTCAGAATCACGACACAAACCCCGTTCACCAGCAGACCGACAACGGCCACCCACAGCGCGTGGTCAAAGTCGATAGCGACCGGACGGAACATCCGCTGGATACTCTCGGCGACCATGATCAGGGCAAAGACGGCCAGCAGATTGGCTCCGGCAAACCCGGCCAACGCATTGACTTTACCGGTCCCAAAGGTGTAGCGGCGATCGAAAGCATGCCGGCGGGCGTAGAAGTAGGCGAACGCGGTAATCGACAGCGCCGCCGCATGCGAGGCCATGTGCAAACCATCCGCAAGCAACGCCATGGACCCAAAGATGAATCCGGCTGCAATCTCGACGACCATCATGATCGCCGTAATCGCGATAACAACTAGCGTCCTGCGCTCGCCAGGCCGTACCTGCTCCTGCCCGAAACTATGGTCGTGTAATGATGTATGCATGGTTGAATTCACCGGCGTGAATGATCATCCGTATCGTAACATGGCCAGGTGCGGTGATGTCACGACACTATTACACACCCACACGAAAAATTGCCGCGTGCCACAGGGGCCGTCTGCCGTCGCCCTGCATCCCGAATAGAGCCGACTTGAACAGGGCATGCACGAAGCCGAAAACAGAGCTCAAGGCGAAGCGGACTAACCCTCCCCGTTTTCACCATCCACCTCGTCCACAGGACCGGAAATCCATTGGTAAAGTACCGGCAACACGAGAAGCGTGAGAATCGTTGAGGTGATCACACCGCCGATGACTACGGTCGCGAGCGGACGCTGAACTTCGGAGCCCACGCCGGTGGAAAGGGCCATGGGCAGGAAGCCCACGGCATCGGTGACCGCGGTGGCGAGTACCGGCTTGAGGCGTTGGTGCGCGGCGCTGATGACGGCGTCGCCGATCGCCTGGCCGTCGCTGATGAAGCTTCGGATGGCCACAACCAGAATTTGCCCATTCAGCACGGCGATCCCGGAAAGCGCAATAAAACCGACGGCGGCGCTGACACTGAAGGGAATTCCGCGCAGCCATAGCGCCGAGACTCCGCCTATAAGGGCGAAAGGTATTCCGGTGTAGATCAGCAGCACGTCGCGAAGATTCTTCATACTGAAGAACAGCAATAGAAACACGAGCAGAAGCGTGACGGGCACGACCAGCATAAGACGATGCTGGGCCCGCTCAAGATTCTCGAATTGTCCGCCCCACTCGACGACGTAGCCGTCCGGCATGGGGACCTCCCGTTGAATGCGCGGCTTGACCTCCTCGATGAAGGAGCCGACATCCCGCCCGGTAACATTACATTGCACCCGAATCAGTCGGCGTCCCCATTCGCGGTTGATTGTGGCGAGTCCGTCAGCGGTCTCGACCGTTGCCAAGGTGCGCAACGGAAATTTCCGACCCGTTTCGGTCGGGATGATCGTGTTGGCGAGCACGTTGGGATCCTGGCGATGCGTGTCCGGCAGTCGCGCGACCAGATCGAATCGGCGCTGCCCCTCGAACACCTCGCCCACGGTACGCCCGCCGACCGCCTCGACAAATTCCAGGACATGGCGCACAGATACCCCGTTTCGCGCGAGGGCCTGCTGATCCATGCGTACCTCGACGGTGGGTTGGCCTGTGAGCTGATCCACCGCGATGTCCGAGGCGCCGGGAATCTCGAGCAAAACGCGCTGAATACCGTCACTGATGCGCACCAGTTCTTCGAAATCGTCCCCGTAGATCTTGATGCCTAGATCCGTGCGGATGCCTGAGATCATCTCGTTCATACGCATTTCAATCGGTTGGGTGAAAACCATGTTGAGTCCCGGTAGATCGGAGATTTCTTCCTGTATGGCGGCCGCGAGCTCAACCTGGCTCCTGGCGCGGGTCCAGCTTTCGCGCGGCGTGAGGGAGATGAAGATGTCGGTCAACTCCGTCCCCATCGGGTCGGTGGCGACTTCGGCGGTGCCGATCCGGCTCCAAACATGCCGAACTTCGTCGGGAAACTCACTCAACAACAACTGTTCGATGCGCGTATTGTAGGCGGTCGACTGGTCAATGGAGATGCCGGCGATGCGGATGGTATTGATGACCAGGGCCCCTTCGCTGAGGCGCGGCAGGAATTCTGCTCCCAGGCGTGTCGCCTGCCATCCGGTCAGGACCAGAAGGACAACGACTGCCGTCAGGACCCACGTACGCGCCTTCATCGCGCAGGAAAGAAGAAAGGCATAGGCGCGCAGCAGCCCCCGTTCGACAAGTCCTTCCTTCGATTTCGGCCTTCGGGGAAGGAGGTAGTAGCTCAGTACGGGAGACAGTGTCAGCGCGATTATCAGTGCGCCCACCAGGGCGAAGACAAAAGTCCATGCCATCGGCTTGAACATCTTGCCTTCGATCCCTTCCAGGGCGAGCACCGGCAGGAAAACAATGAGAATGATGCCGATGCCGAAGGCGATGGGGCGGGCTACTTGCCGGCCTGACTCGATAATGGTCTGCAAGCGTTCGGCGCTGCTCAGCGGACGGCCAAGCTGTCGAGAGCGCTCCGTGAGATTGCGCAAGTTGGCCTCGGTCATCACCACCGAGCCGTCGATGATAATGCCGAAGTCGAGGGCCCCAAGGCTGAGGAGACTCGCGGCAATGGCAAATTCAAACATGCCCAATACCGCGAACAACATCGCCAGCGGGATCACAAGCGCCACGAGCAATCCAGCCCGCAAATCGCCGAGTAGCAGAAACAGCGCGACGATCACCAGGAATGCTCCCAGATACAGGTTGTGCTTCACGGTGCCGATCACCGAGTCGGTCAACTCGGTTCGGTCATAGACAATATCGACGATAACATCCTCGGGCAGGGCGGGCCGGACCTGATCGAGCTGCGCCTTCAGACTCCCGGTGACGATCTGGGCGTTTTCTCCCATGAGCATGAAGGCCAGCCCGAGCACCACTTCGCCTCGACCGTTGGCGGTCACGGCGCCGCGGCGGATCTCGTGGTCAATCTTCACCTCCTCAGCGATATCGTGAATATAGACCGGGCCACCGCTATAGGACGTCACGACAATGTTCTCGATCTGCTCGATAGTGGTCACGCGCCCCATGCCACGAACCATTTGCGACACGCCGCCTGCGGTGATGAGTCCGCCACCGACATTGTGATTGTTCTTATCGAGCGCGTCGTAAATCTCCTCGAGGGTCAGGTCAAACTTCAACAAGGCCTTGGGTGAGATCACGACATGGTACTGCCGGACCTCGCCTCCCCACGAATTCACCTCCGCGACGCCCGACACTTTGCGCAATTCGGGCTTGATCACCCAGTCATGCAGGGTGCGCAGCTCTTCCAGCGTTCGGTTCGGATTCTCCGAGCGCACCACGTAGTGGAAGATTTCACCCAGCCCGGTGGCGATGGGACCCAATTGCGGACGTTCGATGCCGCCGGGCAGCTCCACCGCGTTGACGCGCTCGAAGACGTACTGGCGGGCGTCGGTAATGTCCGTGGCGTCGTCGAACGTGGCCACGACCTGCGAGAATCCAAATTTGGATACGGAGCGTACGTTCACCAGTCCCGGCAAACCGCCGATGGACAGCTCGACGGGGAGCGTGATTTGCTGCTCGATCTCTTCGGGATTAAGCGCGGCCGCTACCGTGTTGATCTGCACCTGAACGGGTGTCGTGTCGGGGAATGCGTCCACGGGCAGCGAGCTCAGCCTCCATAGTCCAAGCGCGCTGATCAAGACGAACAGCAGGAGTATGAGCAGTCGATTCTTCAGCGCGAAGTCGATAAGTCTGACAAGCATCGAATGCTCCCTGGCTACGGCCCCAAGCAAGGTCTAGTCATCAACGCATCCCGCACCCAGCCGGGACTTCAGGAACTCCGACATAACGATGAAGCTACCGTCCGTGACCACGGGATCGTTGGGCGCGAGCCCGGCCATCACGACGGTGGTGTCACCGCTGGTCTCGCCGAGCGTGACGCGGCGCAGGGAGTACAGGTCAGGCTCGTTTTGCACGAAGACGAAAGCCCCGCCCTCGTGGCGTTGCACGGCCTCGCGTGGCACCATGGCCGCGGGCTGCACATCGCCGGTCAGGATGCGGGCGTCGCCGAACAGACCGGTCTTGATCAGACCGGTCTCGTCCACCACCTCTGCTCGCGCGCGAACCATACGACTGCGTGGATCGACCGCGGTGTCAACCCAGGTAATGCGCCCCACGTAGGTCGCGCCGGGCAGCTCGGGGAACCGGGCTTCGACACGCTGCTCCAGGCGAATCTGGCCGATCTGGTCGGAAGGGATCGACAGCGCGAGCCAATGCGTTGACAGGTCGGCAATCGTAAAGAGCGGGTGCCCCATGTCAATGGCTTCACCGACGGCCGCGCTGCGCTCGATTAACGTTCCTGCGAACGGGGCCCGGATGTCGAGATCCGCCGAGGCCTCCTGCTTGTTCGCGATTCGAGCGAGTTCGTCTTCGGTCATTCCGAGATTGAGCAGCTTCTGCCGCAGGTTGCTCAGAGCCAGACTAGCGGTGCGATAGGCGGCTTCGGCGTCCAGAAACTCACTCTCGGTGGAGATCTCCTGCTCTTTGAGTCGTTTCTCCCGCTCAAAGGTCTGACGGCGGATATCGCGGTCGACGATGGCGGAAAGGTAATCGCTCTTGGCCGAGGCCACGTCGGCAGAGCGGAGAACCACGAGGACGTCCCCCCTTTCGACCTGATCGCCGATGTCGTGCCGGACCGCATGGACGATGCCGCCCGCCAACGGGGCGACCTTTGCCATCGCGTTCAGGTTGTACCGCACTTCACAGAAAGCCCTGATCGCCGGGGCGGCCTCCGCGAAACGAGGGCGTTCGGTTCGAAGACCGGCCTTGTCCGCGGATTGGAGAGAAGGGAGGCGGACCTGTAAATTGCCGCCGGGCGGCATCGAGGCCGCGAGCTCCGGTTGGCATATGCCACACTCGCGTTCCGGCACCCTGTGCTCATTGCAGTAAAGGCCGGCGGACCGGGCTCCCCCATCGCCTGGTTCGGCTGGATCATTTCGGGCGGACTCTTTATCGGACTTGAGCTCCGGGTGACACAGGTGACACTCGTCCTCATACAGGGAATGTTCCTTACAGAAGAGGCGGCTCTTGTCCTCCAACTCGGAGTGGCATAGCCAGCATCGATCTTCGTAACGTCCGTGCTCTTTGCACCAGAGCCGGCCTTTATCCCGTTTGGACGGATCGCAGATAAAACAGGTCTCGTCGGCGCCGTCGTGCGTGTGGATTGCGTTGCCGGGGGTTGATTCCGCGGCGGCGATTTTTCCCGCTTTTTTCGCAGCGGCGTCGGGTTTCGACTTCCCGCAGCCACTTAGAAAAAGGGACGCGGATGCCAGAGCGCAGACTAGATAGATAGGGTGGCGTGATAGGTGTTTAGGCAGTGTTCTCATTCATTCCTCCAGGGATCGATAGTCGGGTACATGTCTTGGACGTTCGCGAAACAGCTTGGGTAATCTCCGCCTTGACCGGGAACGGCAATCGCGAGGCGCCGTCACAGGCTTTGCGTCCGTGCCAGTAAAAGTTTCCACGGCAGGCGCGAGAGAGTATGCGGGTATCAAATGCGCAGAACGATCATTCGTCGCGCGACCAGAGAGGCAGACATCAGCAACGGTGCTTGGCGTGCGACGCACACTGCGTTCGCCCGGCCATCGCGAGCTACTCTATCATTCAGGCCGCCTGACTGCGATGTGTGGGGCAGATGGTTCTTAGCCGAAAGCGAGTGTCTCGCTCCGGACGACGAAAGCAACATAGCGTCCGATGAAAGCGGCACGTACACACAATCTCCGCCGCTGTCGATACAGGCGGCGGCACGCATGTCGCACTCGCCATGCTGTCGGTGATACGGGACCTCCTCAGAGTCCCGGCAGGTGCCGGCACACGCCATTTCCAACGCAACATCACCATCGGCACAGATACAGATCCCCAGCCCCGAAACCGTTGTCCCCGCAAAGCAGAGCAACACCAGCCAAGAGATTAGACGGGGAAAGCGGTTCATCGTGCATTCTCCTTCGACAGAAGCCCAGGCCCGGCTTCTGCTCCTGTGTCGCGTGCCAGGGAATAGAAGACGAGTTTCCATTTCTGTCGATTCTCGAGAAACCCCTCCGTCACCAATGTCCGAATGCTGTCACGGAACCGCTTGCCTGTCAACAGATTCATTGAACCGTCTTTCATTCTTCGTTCGAGCTCAGCGCGCCGCCTTGTTGCAACCAGGTCGCACCGCCCCGGCATATCGCCGCCAGTATCGACACGTCCGCCTCTTCCGAACCTTTGGCAAATGCTTCGCCGTCGTGGTCATACGGGGATATTTCATCCTCCTCATTCCGTAACGCATTCCTCTGTCCGCCTTATTGCCCCTACCTCTACTCAAGTGCTCTGTGATCTTGCCGCAAGGCCTCCATTTCCTCCGACAGGATCTCACGCTCGCGCCGATAGCGCCTCTTCAGCCGGCTTATCCCCGTCGCGTGCAACTTTCGGGTCACATTCTGGATTTCCTGTTCGAGCTCTGCGATTCGCGCCTCCAACGCGCCCTTTTCTGCCGCGAGGACTTCGCGCCGCGCCGTGGCAATCTCGTTGGTCACGGGAACGTCCGGACGGGCTTCCTGGAGCTCGAGCCAGTAGGACAACCGCTGATCGGGCGACAACTTCTGAAGAGCAGAACTCTCTGTGCCTTCCGATCCGTCGTGAACGGCCTCTCTGATCCTTTCGTTCAATTGCCCTTTTCTGGACGCCTGCCGTGCCACCGCCTCGTGGCGCATCCGCTCCTCTTCTTCTCTCATTTCCTCTACGCCACGTAGCCTGATCAACGAGACGACCCCATTCGCAAAATCAACGGATCCTCTCTCGTAAAAGAGCGTTTCGCTCTCGCCCGTCACCATTTGGCCTCGCGGCTTTCCGAGCTGTTGAATGACCTGCGCCTTGCTCTCACCAAGCCTGACCGTCTCTGTCGCCAAGCCCACGCTCAACGTCGCGCAGAACGCCACTGCGACGAATCGAAACCATGTTCGAGGATTTCTAGTCGTCTCGAGTCTGAATCCGTTCATCATCTCCTCCGTTCTTGTTTTCTTCTACAATGCGCAAACGCGCGTTCACCACACCGCCGCGTCACCGCGGTCCCCGGTTTGGATGCGCAGGGCATCCTCCACCGGAGAGACATACACCTTGCCGTTGTCCGGCAGCCCCGTGTGGGCTTTCTCCCTGATCGTTTCCAAGATCTCCTCAACTCGTGACGCCGGGCAGACGATCTCCATCCGCACAGATTTCGGGAACCCGTGGAATGGGGTGTGATCGGAATGCTGCGAGTGCTCGCGCGATCCACTGCCGATGCGCTGCACCTCCGAGATACTTGCGCCCGGAAAGCCTTCGATTTCATGCAGAGCGAAGATGACATCGTCCAGCATGTTCGGCTTTATGAATGCAACAATACATTTCATCTCTATACCTTCCTGCTTAGTCTACTTGTTTTCGCTCCATCCGCTCTTCTACCCAGACGTAAACCGCCGGGATCACGAAGAGGGTGAGCAGTGTTGATGTTGTCAGCCCGAAAACGACGACTGTCGCCAGGGGCCGCTGTACGTCGGCGCCAATCCCTGTTGCGAGCAGCAACGGCAGGAGTCCGAGAACCGTCGTCATGGCGGTCATCAGCACCGGCCGCAGACGCAGCTCGGCGCCCTCTGTCACTGCTTCAGCGACTGACTTGCCTCGCTCGCGCAGATCGTTGAAGTACGTCACGAGCACCATCCCGTTCTGCACGGCAATTCCGAACAAGGCAATGAAGCCCACTGAGGCCGGTACCGAGAGATACGATCCCGTGATGAGCAGGCCAAGAATCCCTCCAATCAGGGCCAGCGGAACGTTGACGATGATGATCAGCGCATGCCGCATCACCCCGAACGACATCCAGAGCATCACAAGCACCAGGCCGATCACCGTCGGCACGATGATCGTCAGCCGCTTCATTGCGCGTTGCTGGTTCTCGAATTGCCCGCCGTACTCAATCGTGTAACCCGGGGGCAGCTCCACTTTCTCCGCAATGCGGGTCTGAATGTCCGCTACAACACCGCCCAGGTCACGTCCTCGCACATTGCCCTGCACGATCCAGCGCCGCTGGTTCCTCTCCCGGTTGATCTGGATTGGCCCCGTGACCTGTCGGACATTCGCGACTTGCGACAACGGAACGGAGAACCCGCTAATGGTCGGCACCAGGATGTTTCTCACCGCCTCCGGATCAGACCGATACTCCTCCTGGAAGCGCATGTGGATCCCGAACCGCCGCGTGTGCAGGTAGATGCTGTCGATCACTTCACCACCGACCGCCAGCTCGACCATTTCCATGATCTCACTGACGGTCACGCCGTAGCGGGCGCAGGCGGCGCGATCCGCAACGATCTGCACCTGAGGCTGCCCGAAGCTTTGCTCCGAGGACAGGTCGACCAAACCGGGAATGTTGTCGATGGCCCCCCGGACCTCCTCAGCCTTCTGGCGCAGCACGCTCAGATCCTCACCATAGATCTTGATGGCGAGCTGGGCCCTGATTCCCGAGAGCAACTCGTCGAATGCATTCTGAATCGGCTGTGTGAAGTTGAGCTGCACACCGGGGAACGGCTTGAGCCTGGCACCTATCGCTTCGATCAGCTCTTCCTTGCTGTCAAGCTCGCCCCATTCATCCATCGGCTTCAGCTCGATGTGCACCTCGGCGTAGTTCACCGGGTGAGGGTGGCTTCCCGCCTCCGGTCGCCCGACGCGCGAAATGGTTTCGTCGACGGCATCGAACTGCACAACCTCTTTCTCCATCTCCATAATCAGCTTCGTGCCTTCCTCCAGAGATATCGAGGGTGACATCGTCACGCCGATCAGGATCGAGCCTTCCTCAAGCGTCGGGATGAACTCAGTCCCCAGTTTCGGGACGAGCGCCAGGCTCCCGACCAGTGCAGCAACCGCCACACCCATCACCGCATACTTGAAGCGCACCGCACCGGCCAGCAGGGGACGGTAGGCCGCTTTCAATACACGCACGAGCGCAAGCTCCTTATGGGGCGCCTGTTTGAGCAGGAAAAGCGACAATACAGGCGCGACAAGTACCGCCACAAGCAGCGACCCCAGCAACGCAAATGAAATCGTGAACGCCATCGGCGCGAACATCTTCCCTTCCACTCCTTCAAGCGTGAAGAGAGGGAGGAACACGATGATAATGATCGCGATCGAAAACACAATCGGCCGGTTCACTTCCTTCGCGGCATCGTAGATGACCATCGCCTTGGACTCACCCCGTGCATGGGGTTCACCGAGATGACGGAATAAATTTTCCACCATCACGATCGCACCGTCGCCAAGCATCCCGATGGCGATCGCAATACCTCCCAGCGACATCAGGTTTGCAGAAATTCCCCGCACACCCATGCAGAGCACTGCAACCAGTGCACAGATTGGAAGCGACAACGCCACAATGAACGCCGTCCGCAAGTTGCCCAGGAAGAGCCCGAGCGTTACGACCACCAGAATGCTGCCAATCAACAGCGACTTCTTCACCGTCCGGGTCGCGTTCCGAACCAGTTCTGCCTGCTCGTAATACGGAATCAACGTCACACCCTCGGGCAACGCCTTCTTCACTTCCGCCACTTTCCCATACAGACGCTCGATCACCTGCGACGTGTTCTCACCGAACAGCTTCAGAACCATGCCCGAGACCACTTCTCTCTCGCCGTTGAGCGTCACCACACCACGGCGAATTTCGTTTCCGTAGGCCACTTCCGCCACATCGGAAAGTAGAACAGGCCGCCCATCGTCTTCCTTCACAGCGATGTTCTGGATGTCATCCAGACTCTCGACCAGACCGATACCGCGTAGCAGGTGCTCCTCAGAGCCCAGCACGAGGAACTGTCCGCCAACATTGCGGTTGTTCTCTCTCACGGATTCAACCAGGTTTTCCAGCGTGAGGTCGTACTTCCGCAAGGCATTCGGGTTTACACGAATCTGGTACTGCAACACATGTCCGCCAATCGACAGGATCTCCGTCACACCGGGCACCGTCTGAAGCTGGAATTTCACAACCCAGTCGTTCAATTCCCGCAGCCAAGTATCGAGTGGCTTTCCTCCCGTATCGACCACATCGGGGTCGGCCTCCAGGTAGTAGAGGAATATCTGTCCAAGCCCCGTAGAGATTGGCCCAAGTGTCGGTGGCTCATCCGTTTCGGGAAGCTCCGCCATCACGCTTGCCAGGCGTTCGCCGACAAGCTGCCGGGCAAAGTAAATGTCGGTGCTGTCCTTGAAGTAGACATAGATCACCGCCATCCCAAACGCTGACGTTGACTTGATCTGCGTCACACCCGGCAGACCATTCATGGACGACTCGATGGGATATGTGATCAGTCGCTCGATTTCTTCAGGGGCCATCCCATGGCCTTCGGCGAAGACCGGCACCATGATGGGCGAGATGTCAGGGAAGGCGTCGACCGGCATGCGCTTGTATTGCACGACACCTATGCCGAGCACGGCAAGGACGGCGAGCAGCACAAGCCCCGGAGTCTTCAATGCAGATTCAGTGATTCTGTTTATCATAATGACACCTCAATCAATGACCGTGTCCGGCATGGGAGCCGAGATTACTTGTGATGACAGTGGCCTTGAGCTGGAACGCCCCGTTCGAAACGTACTTCATTCCCGGCTCCAGTCCGGCCGTCACCTCGACGTTCACGCGATCACCCCGTCCGAGCGTCACAGACGTCATCTCGAACCCGCCCTTACGCTCCACAAAGACGACGTCACGGCCCTCAATGTTCTGTACGGCATTGCGTGGAATCACCACTGCCAGGTTCTCCTCGGCAGTACTGCAGAATCCCGTCACAAAGGTGCCGGGCATCCAGCGGCCATCACGGTTATCCAGAACCACCCGGGCCGTCGCGGATCGCGTCGATTCCTCGACGAAAGGCGTCACCATGGCGACCACACCGCGTGCTTGCACCCCGCTGTGATCAACCCGCAACGTCACGTCCTGGTGTGGACGCACGGCATCCAGGTTCTTGGTGTACACAGTCAGATTCACCCACACACTGCTCGTGTCGACCACCGTGAAGATGTCCGTGTCCGCCTCCAGGCCCTCGCCCAGCGAGATGTGCTTCGCTGTTATGACTCCAGCTTGGGGCGATCGGATCTCGTATCGCGCAATGGCCTCGTCAGGCTCGGTGTCCAGCGTCTCAATCACCTGCTCAGAGAGCCCTAGTGCGTGCAGTTTCTGATCTGCCGACCGCAACGCAATCCGCGCCTCTGCGAGCACCTGTTGCGCCTCTAAGAAGTCCTGTTCGGATGACACCTGCTTTTCGCGTAGCGCCGTCTCCCGTGCGAAGGTCTTCTCCGCCAATACCCCGCGGGCCTTTGCGGCGAGGTACTCCGACTTTGCGTCGGCCAGTTCCCGACTCTCGATGACGGCCACGATTTCGCCAGCCTCTACGAGGTCGCCCACGCTCTTGTGGACCTCACGGGCGACTCCGGCCACGCGCGGAACCATATGCACAACAAGATCCTCGTTGAACACGACCTCGCCCGGCAGGCTGACTTCATTCCGCAGACTGCCCGGCCCGGCAGGCCGCACGGCAATCCCGAAACGCTTCCGTTGCTCCGGCGTCAGCCGGAGCCCGCTCCCTTCATCCGCCTGTTCGGCGTGGCCTGCCCGCCCGCTTGCGGAGCTTGCGGCGTGGTCGTGGCCGGAATGGTCTTCCTCCCCGGATTCCTCATTATGCTCGGTGTGGCCCTTGCCCTCATGTTCTGCGTCCGCGTCGTCCGCATGGGCGTCGTCACTTTCCGCATGGGCGGCGTGGTCGTGCCCTGCGTGACTGTCCTGCGCATGCGACTCCGCCGCTACGCCGACGCCCCACATCAGGGCCAGCCCCGGCACGGCCAGTAAGCTCAGTCTCTTGTTCAGCAAATCCCGAATCGGTTTCATCATTCTAATCCTTCTTTTTTCCATTCATCAGTACTTCAATACTTGTGCCCGTAATCCCTTGGATATCGGCCAACGCGGTGTGATAGTCGCTCAATGCGTCCACCAGCGCGCCCTTGGCCTGGAATAGCCCCCGCTGGGCGTCGAGCATATCCAGGAATCCGAACTTTCCCTGTTGGTATCCCTCGTGAGCCGCCGCGAAGGCCTGCTCCATGGCGGGAACCACCTTCCCTCGCAGGGCTTCCACGCGCTGGTAGGATGTCGTGAGTCCCGCGTGGATCTCCGCCAGTTCGGCAGCCAGGGCTAACTCCGCAGCCGACCGTTCCGCTTCCGCCTTCGAGAGCCCGTACGCGGCGGCGGCAATGTTGCCCTGGTTTCGATCGAAGAGGGGCAACGGCAGGCCGACACCCAACGCCAGCGAATCTGTCCCGTCCTCCTCAAAGCTCTGAAACCCGATGGCGGCCGTCACATCCGGCACCCTAGCCGATTTCTCCAACGACAACGCGGACCGGCGCATTCGGATTTCCGCATCCCATCGTGCAAGATCCGGGTTCAACGCGAGGCGGGAACGCAGGGCGGTCATCGAAGGAACCGGGCCAAGCACACCGTCCAAATGGCCTTCGACGTTCGAGAACTCTGCCCGCTCACCCCCCCACATCGCTGCGAGTTTCCTACGGGCAACACGCAGCACGTTGTTGGCCTCGAACAAGTCCATGCGCACCATCTCCAGCTCGGCCTCACTCTTTGACGCCTGGAGAGGGGGCTCCTTGCCTGCCTTCACTCGTTCCCTCACGGCACGACTCGTCTTCTCCGCGAGCTGCACTGCCGCTCCTGCCAACTCGAACCGCTGCTGGGCCACGATCACGGCCGTGAAGCGTCGCGCCGTCTCGGTGAAGACGTCGAGCCGCTTGCTCTCATAGTCCCAGCCGGCCAACTCGCCTTCTGCTTCGGCAACCCGTGTTCGCCAATGCCGCTTGCCTCCAAGCTCGAAGAGTTGGCCGAGAGTCACAGACGTCTCGGCGGCGTCGAGGCCTTTGCCGTCGCGGTCGTACTCATCCAGCCCGAACTCAAGTTCAGGGTTCGGTAGCGCCCGAGCCTGTAGCAATCGAGCTTCGACGGCCCGCAGATTGTGCGAAAACGCCGCAAGCGACGGGTTGCGAAGCAATGCCGCTCCCAACGCCTGTTCCAGCTTCAATGTGCCGGTCGGCGCGGCCGGTTGTTCGTCAGGATTCATCTCGTGTGCCTCAAAGCCGGCGGTCGGATAATGCGCCCCTAAAGGGCGCGCCTCCGGGAGCGCCATATGCCGGCCGGCCGGCCGGCCGGCTTGCGAAGCTTGCGGCCGGGTGGCGGCGCACCCCGTGATGAGCAGGCTTGCGGAACCTCCCAATACTGCATTCAGTAAGACTCTTCTTATCATTGATTTCTCCATTTCCATCGTGTTCAAACACACGCCTCCCAAAGACGTGTGAAAAGTCGGGGGGCCTTTGCAGCATCACATGATGGGAAGCCATCCCGACGCTGGCAAAGGCATCGCCATTCGTGTCGATGTAGAATCAACACAGAAGGCGTAAGCGGCAAAAGGGGTATCAGATACGCAGGACGATCGTCCGTTGCGCGAGAAGGGCATAAGCCGGACCCGGCGGCGCCCCATGTGCGAGCCGCTGGGTCTTTCGGCAGTCCGCGAAGGCCAACGCCGCAGGACCAGTCGTCAAATCTCTCGAACCCGCGTGTTTCAGTAAGCGATCGTGTCGCACATCCTTCGTGAAGCGCAACGCTTTGTCCGACGAAATTGAAACATCTACGCAGTCGCCCGCCACGGTCTCCGCGATTCGCGTGATGCAACCCGATCCCCCGGTTGGGACTTCGCCCGGATAACTGCATGGCTCACGGTGAACGACCTCAATCGCGATATGCCCATCATCGCCGAGGCACAGCACCATGCCCGAAACACCGGACACCGTCATGGCGATGGCGATCAGACAAACCGTTGCTATCTTGGCCCTTTTCAACACAGATATCATTGAGATTGAGGACAATAGCATAGAGCGGGGCCGCTGTAAATCAAAACGCGAGAGCTTCCGAACTGCGCTCGACGTCCCCCCGCAGGCCGGCTCCCGGGTCGCAGGCGTCATCACTCTCCCCTGCGAGCGAGCCGGAACTCCTCGACCCAGCAGTACAGAACGGGCACGACGAAGATGGTGATGAGGACGACGGTCATGCCGCCGAACGAAGGGATCGCCATGGGCAGCATGACGTCGCTACCGCGGCCGGTTGAAGTCAGAATCGGGATCAAAGCCAGAAGCGTCGTCGCCACCGTCATCAGGCAGGGCCTGACCCGCCGTTCCCCGGCCATGATGATCGCCTCCCGCACTTCGCCTGCTGACGTGGGCTTGCGGTCACGCATGATCTGAGCGATGTATGTCGACATGATGACCCCATCGTCCGTGGCGATGCCGAACAACGCAAGGAAGCCCACCCACACCGCCACGCTCATGTTGATCGTGTGGACCTGAAACAGGACGCGCATCGACACACCGAACACAGAGAAGTCCAGGAACCAGGGCTGACCATAGAGCCAGATCATCAGGAAACCGCCGGACCATGCGACAAAAATACCGGAGAACACCAGCAGCGTCGTGGGTACGGATTTGAACTGGAAGTATATCAGCAGGAAGATCACGAACAGCGCGATAGGCAAAATCAGCGCGAGCGTCCTGGCCGCACGCACCTGATTTTCGTAATTGCCCGCGAACGTATAGCTGACGCCGCGCGGGAGCGTGAATTCGCCGCTGTCGATCTTCGACTGCAGATACGCCTGGCATTCTTCCACCACATCGACCTCGGCGAATCCAGCCTTCATGTCGAAGACGATGTAGCCGATCAGGAAGGTGTCTTCGCTCTTGATCACCTGCGGACCGCGGATGTAGCGAATGTGCGCCAGTTCGGTAATCGGGATCTGCGTCCCTCCCGAACCGCTTACGTAGATTTGCTCCATGGCCTCGATGCTGTCGCGCAGTTCGCGCTGGTAACGCACCCGCACGGGATATCGCTCGCGTCCTTCCACGGTTGTCGTGGTCTTGCGGCCACCGATGGCAATCTCGACCACATCCTGGAATTGGCGAATCAGCACGCCGTAGCGCGCCAGTGCGACCCGGTCCGGTACGATCTCCAGGTACGGCTTGCCCACGATGCGATCGGCGATAACGGCCGCCGGCTGCACACTGGGTACTTCCTTCAGGAAACGCTCGATCTGCAACCCGACGGTTTCGATCGTTTCCAGATCGGGTCCCTTGACCTTCACGCCCATGGGCGCCCGCATGCCGCTAGCCAGCATGACGATGCGCGCGGCAATCGGTTGCAGTTTGGGCGCTGAAGTTGAGCCCGGCATCTTGGCCGCCTTCACGATCTCGTCCCAGATATCGTCGGGCGTGCGGATATGATCGCGCCACTGCCGGTATGGACGTCCGGAGTCATCCGGGATGAGCTCACCGAACTCATCGCGCTGAAATTCGCCCTTCTTGCGGTCATAGCGGAAATTAACGCGATGGCCTTTCCGGTCCGTAATGAACTCCGGCTTGTAGTTGATGACGGTTTCGACCATCGAAATGGGGGCGGGGTCAAGGGGTGTCTCGGCGCGTCCGATCTTTCCGACCGCCGATTCGATCTCGGGAATGGCTTCAAACGCCATATCCTGTTTAGACAGCATATCGATCGCCTCGCCAATGGACGCATGTGTCATGGTCGTGGGCATGAAGAGATACGAGCCCTCGTCCAGCGGGGGCATGAACTCCTTGCCAAAACCGGGGAACGTATGCGCCAGGGCCGAGACCGGCCCGGAGGCGCGAACGCGTTCGGGCAACCAGCCCATCGTACGATCGAACCCCAGCCATGCGGTCAGTCCGAATAGGACCAGCGTCGCAGGCACCGCGAGAAAAAGCGCCTTGTGGACCAGGCACCACGCCAGGAGTCGCGCGTAGAAGTGCTGGAACAGCTTGAAGAATCCAAGCAATCCGCCGATCAAGACAGCGACGAAGATTAAATTCCTGAGCAGCCCTAGCTCCAGTCCGAGCGGCTCCCAGTCCTTCGTCAGAAGAACGGCGACTACCAATACGGCCAAACCGCTGGCCGCTAAAGGTGCCCAGCGCGAAAAGCGCTCGGGTATGCGATCCTGAAGCATGAAATAGATCCCGAAAACCGCCAGCGCCAGTCCCGCCCACCAGGCGACCATGGCACCGAGGACGACGCCCACGGCGATGATCGCAATGTTCAGCAAGGAACGCCACCGACCCGGGCGAATCTTTCCGCAGAAGAGAAGCTGTGCGGCGGGAGGCAGAACGGTGAGCGCGATGAGAATGGACGCGATCAGCGCAAACGACTTGGTGTAAGCCAGCGGCTTGAACAGTTTCCCTTCAGCCCCGAGCATAGTGAACACGGGAAGGAAGCTGACCACCGTTGTGGCAACCGCGGTTAGGACTGCACCACCAACTTCGCTCGCTGCTCGATGCACAATTTCCAGGGGTGATTCACCCGGTTCGGCCTCATCCAAATGGCGCAATATGTTTTCGCAGATGACGACACCCATATCCACGATGGTTCCTATCGCAATGGCGATTCCGGAGAGAGCCACGATGTTGGCCTGTACACCAAAGAGCTTCATTCCGACAAAACAGAGCAGCACGGAGAGCGGCAACATGCCGCTGATGATGATACTGCTGCGCAGGTGCATCACCATGATCAACACGACGATGATCGTGACCAGGATCTCCTGCCCGATCGCTTCGTTGAGGGTGCCCAAGGTTTCATAGATCAGCCCCGTCCGATCGTAGAACGCCACAACCGTAACTTTGCTGGTGGTTACCCAGGCAGGCCATTCGTCTCGCGGCACGGAGCGTAGCCAGCCCAGCCATGCATCATGGTTAAGGACCGGTCCCTCAAAGGCCTCGAACCCATTCTTCAGCGCGAAGGCTTCCACATCCGGCCGCGAGGTCAACGCAAAATCGACCACCGCTTTGGTGGGCAGCGCTTCCCTCGTCTCCTCAATCTTCTTCTTAACGTTGTTGATGGCGGCCAGGGGATTGTCACCGTATCGGGCCACGACGACGCCGCCAGCCGCCGGAGCACCTCCCTTGTCGAGCGCGCCACGCCTGGTCGCAGGGCCCAGCGCCACGGTGGCCACGTGCTTAACGAGGATTGGAATGTTGTCGTTGACCGCGACAACGCTGTTCTCGATGTCGGATACATTCTCGATAAACCCGATACCCCGAATAAAATACTCCGTTCTGTTCATTTCGAGCGTGCGCGCGCCGACATCGATATTGGAGGCCTTGACGGCATGCGAAATGTGTTCGAGCGTTACGCCGTGCGCGCGCATCGCATCAGGGTCCACGTCGACCTGGTACTCCTGGACATATCCTCCAATGGAAGCGACCTCGGCCACTCCGTCGGCGGCAAGCAGCCAGTACCGCGCGTACCAATCCTGTACTGTACGCAGCTCGGAGAGATCCCACCCCCCGATCGGCTTGCCGTCCGGATCGCGCCCTTCCAGCGTGTACCAGTAGATTTGCCCGAGCGCCGTGGCATCCGGTCCCAGCGCAGGCGATACGTCCGGGGGCAGCGTGCCGGCAGGGAGGCTGTTCAACTTCTCCAGCACGCGTGTACGCGACCAATAAAACTCCACGTCGTCTTTGAATATGATGTAGATGCTCGAGAACCCGAACAGGGAATAGCTGCGGATCGTCTTGACGCCGGGGACACCAAGCAGGGCGACCGTCAGCGGGTAGCTGATCTGGTCTTCCACGTCCTGCGGGGAACGCCCCATCCATTGCGTGAAGACGATTTGCTGATTCTCACCGATGTCAGGAATGGCATCGACGGGAACGGGGTAGCGCGTGATGCCACCCGCTTCCCACTCGAATGGAGCCACCAACCAGCCGCCGAACATGATCGCAATCATGAACAGCGCGACGACGAGCTTGTTCTCCAGGCAGAAGCGGATCAGCTTCCCGATCGCGGAGCTCTGCTCCGGAGAGGCGGCAGGTGGTAGGTGTTTGGTGGTAGGTGTCAGGGAGTCCATGGGAAGTCCTCTTCTGCGTTCTGCGTCACCGCAACAGCGTCCGTCCATGCCGGTTGCGCAGGTTCACCTCCATAGGTCGCACGTTCTTCGCGAACGACTTTGCCGGTGCGGGTTGTCCCTTTCCACTCGCTCAGCGACTGGTGAAGCCCTTCCAACATTCGACCGCATTCGTCGTAGCGTGAATCGAGTTCGTGAAAACGCTCTTCGGTCAGGTACATCTTGTCCTTGGCTACATCGATGTGATGCTGTGTCTCGCGGACTTCACCCAAAGCCCGATTGATGGCCTCGATGTACATGTTGGTGTGGCGGCTTCCCCAACCTTCGGCGATGAGTGCCGGCGCGGAATTCGATGACCTCCTCACCTGTGACCCCAACTCGTACGTTTCGAACTTGGGAGAACGAAGTGTTTCGCGATGCACTTCCAGATGCAGCCCCTTAAGCTTCTGATACACTTTCAACTCCCGGAACGAATTCAATTTTGCCATTTCGCGAATCTCCTTTCCCCTACCACCTACCCCCCAACACCTCCCGAATCTCGCCGCACCCCAACATGGCTTCCCCGAAATAGGGATTGCGTGTGTCCTTATCGTTCTGAATCCAGGTTGCGCCTTCCCCGCCGAGGGCCATCGGGCACTTGAACTGGTACAGCGGCCCCGACGGTGCTCCGAACCGCTTGGCTGCTGCCATTATCTGCTCCGACAGCGGCGCCAAGGCCACGCGGCTTGCGGACAGGGCATCCGCCTGCGCCACCTTGGAAATCATGCTCTTCAAAGCATCCGCCTGCGCCATCCAGGCCATGTGGTCACCGCCGGTCAGCAAGGTCATGTCTACGGAGGAGAGCGCGGCAAGCGCATCCCTGGCGTTAGCCGTCGCCTTGGCGAAATCGTCCGCGGCGAGAGCGCCCTGAAGTTCGATATAGCCGTTCACGACTCCCCCGAACTGTGCGAGAAACTCCGGGTTGACTGTGGAATTCGGTTCGACGTGGCGTCCGTGAGCCGGGTCCATCTTCCTGCGCATCGAGGCGGCATGCCCACGCAGGGCTTCGGCGAGGTGCTTCGCGCCGGTAAGCGTCTCGATGGTACTGCCTTCCAGCCCGTCGTTCCCCAGGAGCATGGCGTATTCCTTCCACAGCAGTGCCAAATGGCCGCTCATTTCCTCAACGGTAACGGCCTCGACACGATCGCTCAGCGCAGCGAAAGCGGCATGAATGTCCTTGAGATCCCCGCTTCCCACCGAATCGTCCGCCGCCTGTGTCGCGGACAGCACATCGTGCAACTGGCTCTGCGTCAATGCGGACAGCGTCATGCCCGTCATGCCACTTTGATCTTCCGGATTATTCCCCATGGCTGGCTTCGAACCACCGTGGTCGTGTCCACCGCCACCGCCGCCACCCTCCGGGGTCATCATGCTTGGCTTCGCGTAGATCTGCAGCTCGGCATCGAGCTTGAAGGCGCCTTTTGTAACCACCCGTTCGCCTTCGCTCAGACCGCGTCGAACGAGGTAGTAATGCCCCGCACGCGGTCCCAGAACGATCTCGCGGCCCTCAAACACGCCTGGCCTGTCCGGCGACATCACGTAAACGATGGCGCGTCTGCCGGTGATCAGCGCCGCTGACACGGGGATCACGAGTGGAGCTTCCTCGCTGTCGCCGAGCACGTACCCCAATGATTCAGCGCTGACGAGGGGCATTCCGCAAATATCGCAGTCGCCAGGTGCGCTCTTAACAATCTCCGGATGCATGGGACTGATCCATTTGCCGGCGAGCTCTGAGGAGAACACCCTGCCCCCCGTCGAAATGTTGGCGCGCACGGTGGCGCGCACAAACATACCCGGTTTGAGATCTCCGGACCGGTTATCCACATTCACGCGCACCTTCACCGTGCGGGTCTTCTCGTTCAGAACAGGGTCGATGAACGCAATGGTTCCGCGAAAGGTTCGCCCCGGATAGGATTCGGTCTCGAACTCCATGTCTTGACCATAGCGAATCCAGGAGAGATCCGACTCGTACGCGTCGAGCTTGACCCACACTTGCGACAGATCAGCAATCGTGTAGATGCGCGTTCCCGTAGTCACGTACCCTCCCTCAAGCGCATTCTTGTGGATGACAATTCCGCTGATTGGGGAGTAGATCGTGAGGTGATCATCCGGTGTGCCACGCTTTTCGATTCCCTTGATCTGTTCTTCCGTGAGCCCCCACAGCCGAAGTTTCTCACGTGAGGAGACCACGGTGTCTGCGGTGCGATCTTTAACGAGGGGACTGTCGCTGCCCTTCAGGCTCTCGACCGTCTTAACGGCTTGAATCAACTCTTCCTGCGCGGCCAGCAGTTCCGGGCTGTATATGGAGACCATGTGATCGCCCTTCTTAACTTCCACGCCGGTATAGTCCACGTAGAGCCGATCCAGTCGGCCAGGCACCCACGCCGTCAGATAGGCCAGCTTGGTCTCGTCGTAGTCTACTTTTCCGACCATTCGGATTTCAGCAGTGGCGAAACGTCGCTCGACAGGCGACGTTTCGACGTCGGCAAGCGCCTGCGCGGTCCGCGAAAGCTTCAGTTCACGCAGGCTCATCGGAGCGTCATCCGCCTCATGCGAGGCCATTACCGGGATCAGATTCATCCCGCACTTCGGGCACTTGCCCGGTTCCGGGAGCTGGATTTCCGGATGCATGGAACACGTCCAGAACTTGACTTTGGCCTCCTGGTCGCCGGCGTGCCTCGATTCGATGTCGGCGGAGCGGTGCCCGGAGCAACCGCGCCCGATGATGCTGCCGATCAGCAGCGCGGCTGCGACAATCATGATCATCTTCTTCTTGTTTACCTTCATGGTGTCTTCAGTCCTCTTTCTACAGTCTCCATGTCCATCCCGGCCAGTGGACGTCCCACCAGCATTTCAATCTCGGCCAGTGCGATTTCGCGGTCAACCGACGCCCTCTCATGGGCCAACTGGAACTCCAACAGCAAGCGCTCGGCGTCGATCAGGTTGAGGAAGTCCACCGAGCCGGCGCGATAGGCCTCCTCGGTGACGTTGAGAGATTGCTCGGCTTGCGGCACCAGGGTCTTTCCGTACAGGTTGATCTTACGGTCCGCGTCACGAAAGCGATAGAGGGCCATTCTGAGCGCAGCATCCAACAGGTTTCGGCGGTCGTTTCTGGCGAGCTCAGCGGCTTCACGGCGTCGCGTCGCTTCCCTTACGCCCGCACGGTATTTGCCTCGCCACAGGGGTACGTCAATCGCAAGCATCGCCACGACGGGATCTTTTCCACTGCCCGCCATGTCGGGGTTGAGCGCCTCGCCGGTCTGGATATAGTCCACGCCGAGCATGAAGTCGGGGTAACCTGCGCGGCGCGCCAGCCGAATGGCCTTCTCCTCGCGCGCCACGTCATGCTCAAGTCCCCTTAACTCGGGATTCTGCCCATGCAGGAGAGCGAACAAATCCTCATCGACAAAGTCGGCACGATGGGCGGGGGCGTTCGTCGGCCATGGTAGCGGCGCGTCATGGGTCCGGCCCAGCGCCGCGTTGAGGCGGGACGCGACCGGTTGCCGCAGATCCTTCAGCGACCGCACGCGCTCATCCAGCTTACCAAGCTCCACCTGCGCCTTGATGACACCGGCGACCGGTGCACCTGCTTTATACTTCGCTTGCGCAACGCTCTCGATACGCTTCATCAGGTCCATGTTCTCTTCCGTTATGGCGATCGCGCGCGACAGGTAGAAGTACTCGTAATATCCGCTCTTGACCTGTCGAAAGAGATTGAACTTCATCGATTCGTACCGTTCATAAGCGGCCTTCGCCTGCTGCGCTGCAATATCCCCGCGCAGGTCCAGGATCCCGAACCACGGAAACATCTGCGCCACTCCAAATTTCTGTTCCTGGGGGCCCACGCGCGTTTCCACGCTCTCGATGAAGTTCGCATAGGTGACGCGAGGGTCGGGCAGTGCTTTCACCTGGGGAATCTTCTCCAGGGCCGCCAGCCATTGGTGGAAGGCCGCTTCGAGCCCCGGATTATTCAGGGCCGAGTAGGTCAGGCAAGCGGAGAGCGTGGTCTGTTGCGTAAGGTCCGGCAGGTCCGTGCTGTCACGTGATTGCCTCCCTTGCTCGTAGGCGGGAAGGGGCCACGCTCGTCCGTCCGCGACGGACTGCCCCCCCACACCGCCGTAGATCCATAGCGCCATGCCGCAGACCCGACTCCATGTTCGCCTAGTCAGTGTCGTCATTTGTTGTCGCTCCATTCACGGTAACCGGCTCGGGTCGGGCTGTCGCGCGCGATCGAGGGCGAAAACATCGCCCCGACCGCGCCACGCGATGCCGATCAGTGATCGTGCCCGCTGTGGTCATCTGCTTTCTTGTGGCTGGATTTTTCTTTGTGGGCAGCGCCTTTGATTTGGGCGGGACTCGCCCCGCCCTTCTGCTTCTCGATCTCCGCGACGAGTTTGGCGACGTACTTCAGCGGATCCTTGTTGAAGTCCTTGAGGCAGCCTTTGCAGCAGAACTTGATCTCCTGTTTGAACACCAGGCTCGGCGCTTCTCCCATCGATCCGACCTCTTCGTCCGAGACCAGACAAATTTTCAGCGGGTAGGCGCGGACGCCTTCCTCAGCGCCGCCGGCCTTCTCTGCAGGCGTACCGTGGTCCTTGTCGTTCGCGACGGCCAAACCGAGCCCAGTCATCAACAGGACTGCCGTGATCACGACTGCGATTTTTCGTGTTTCGCTCTTCATTCTCTACTCTCCTTTTTGTTTGGGGCGGAGTCAGCACCAAGCCTCCTCCTATTGGAATGGTCGGGGCCAGACAGTTCGTCTCGAAACACATCTACGGAGTCAATCGGGGATCGTTCATGGAAGCGATGCCTTAGAGGCATGGCATCCCGAGAGAACAGAACGGCGCGCGACGGGAACCAGAACGGCTCGTCACGGAAATAAATCAGAGCAGAAAGGCCCGGTGGGCCAGGTACGCAGGGGGCGAGTGGTCCGCGAACGATGCGCGGAGCGAGCGTACCGAAATCGCGCCGGCAGGCTTGAACGCCGTGATTTGGAGCACGGTCACGGCGACGCGGCCAACCCAGTTGGGTGCGGGCAGGTCATAACCGGGTTTGTCCTGGGCAGCTTGAAGCCGCTCGAGGCAGCAACTGCAGTCGCCGGGGGCCTCATCGGCATCCGCCGACTGTCCCTCCGCCGTATCACAACACCCATGCGCCACCGCATCGACGGCAGTCGCCGCCGGCAACGCCACAGCCCTGCACCAGCAGATAGGCAGCAAGCAGAGAATCAGCGCAAATGTTCCGAGCCTCTTCATCACTCTGGAATTATCTCCCATGGCGAAATCAGGGTCAACCGTAATTGCGCAGATTGCATCTACCTGGATTTGCAGCGGTTTTCGATCCGAAATTCGATGAACAGGGGGCTTTTGCTCACTCATCTGGAGCGGAAGTCGCTCCCTGAGACATCAGCCGACCGTCAGGTTCTCGATAATTCCGATCAGCGGGAGGAACATCGAGACCACGATCACACCCACAATCACCGCGAGGAAAACGATCATGAGGGGCTCGATAACTGACGTGAGACCTTCCACTGTAGTATCGACCTCGTCGTCGTATGCGTCCGCAATCTTGAGCAGCATCTCGGGCAGGGCCCCAGTCTCCTCTCCCACATCAACCATGCTCACCACGATATCGGGAAATGCGCCCGAGGCAGCCATGGGATCGGCGATGGTATCCCCCTCTTTGACGCTGTCATGAATCTGCATGATGCAATCCGAGATCACCTGGTTCCCTGCGGTATCACGGACGATGTTGAGTGCCTGCAGGATCGGTACGCCCGATTGAAGCAACGTGCCGAGCGTTCGTGAAAAACGCGCCACGGAGGCCTTTCGAAACAGGACCCCGAAGATCGGCAGTTTCAGCTTGATCGCATCGATTAGGGAGGCCCCCTTTCCGGTACGCCGAATCAATTTCGCTCCCACGATCATGATTGCGATCGCAAGCAGATGAAAATACCACTGGTCCCTCATTCCTTCACTGAACGTCATCACGGCCTGCGTCAAGGCCGGCAATTCTTTGCCACTCAGCAGGTCATTGAAGATATCCTCAAACCTGGGAATGATGAAAACCATCAGGAAGATGAGGATCAGCGTGGCCATGATGAGCACGACGACGGGATAGACCATGGCGCCCTTCACCTTGTTGCGAATGCGCTCAGCCTTCTCCATGAACTCCGCCAGACGTGACAGAATCTCGTCCAGGATACCGCCGGCCTCACCAGCTCTGACCATGTTCACGAAGAGGTGATTGAAAATCCTGGGGTACTGACTGAGGGCCTCAGAGAAGTTGCTACCGCTTTCGATCGACTCGCCGAGTCCTTCTAGCGCGGTGCGCAGCGCGGGATGTTTCTCCTGCTTGAGCAGCGTCTTGAGCGCGCGCAACAGCGGGAGACCGGCGTCCAGACAGATCGCCAGCTGGCGCGTCAAAACCGACAATTGCCTCTCCTTGACCCTCGGTGTAAAGCCGGGGATACGAAGCTCCATCCTGAGCCCCTTGCCGCCACCAGCCGATGCCTTTGCAGCAGATGGGCCGCGCCCGTTTCCGGACGCCTCGGTGACGCTCGTCGGAAAGAGGCCCTTCTCCTTGATGAGCGTGATGGCCCGTGCGCGGCTATCGGCGCGCACGGTTCCGGTGCTCTCCCGACCACGGGCGTCCATACCACTGTAGCGGAAGTCCGGCATTACGGTCAGAGTATAGATTGGGCGTGATGCGGGTGCAATAGCGAACGCTGCGCACAACGCGAAGATTGCGCCGCGGGGCAAAGCGGTGACGCGGAGTCAGGAGGGAAAAGCGAATCGATCCGAAGTCAAATTCCGGCGCGCGATGCCCCGTGACCTCTTCTATACAAGCCCGGCCGCCTACTCGTCGTCGGTGGCGACTGCAACCGAGCCGGTGTCGACCCACTCGAGCAACGCCATCTCGGCGCCATCACTCGTGCGGCGGCGAGTTTTGATGATTCGGGTGTATCCGCCCGCGCGTTCGCGAGAGCGAGGCGCGACCTGGTCGAAGAGCAACTTCACGCAATCGCTCTGCCTCAACACGGATAGGGCATGGCGCCTGGCGGCAACGGTATCACGCTTCCCCAGGGTCACCATCTTGTCCGCCACGCGGCGGGCTACCTTGGCCTTGCCTAATGTCGTCGTGATGCGATTTGCGCGAATCAGGGCACAGACAAGCGCTGCCAACGTGGCCTCGCGATGGCCCGTCTTGCGGCTTAGGAGCGTCTTGGACTTACAATGCCGCACGTTCTACTCCTGTGCACCGGCTTCGACGGTCTCTTCCGCTTCGACGGTCTCTTCCGCTTCGACAGACTCTTCCGCTTCGGCAGACTCTTCCGCTTCGGCAGTCTCTTCGAACTCGCCGGCGTCATCGTCCGCGATCTCGTCGCTGGCGAATACGGCTGCGGCTGCGGAGGCCGCGACTGCACTCAGGACACCGTCCTCAAAAGTCATCCCGAGGCCAAGGCCGAGTTGCGTAAGCTTGTCCTTAATCTCGTTAAGTGACTTCTTGCCGAAGTTGCGATACTTAAGCATCTCCGCCTCGGACTTGCAGGTCAGCTCACCGACCGTCGTGATATTCGCATTGTTCAGACAGTTGGCGGCGCGTACGCTCAGCTCGATCTCGTTCACACTCATCGCCAACTTCTTCTTCAACTCGTCCCGCTCCTCGTCGGGTTCGTTCACGTCGGCGTCGAACTCAATGACGGTGCGGTCGTAGTTCACGAAAACGTCGAGGTGATGGCGCAGAATAGCCGAT
Organism: Verrucomicrobiota bacterium; assembly: GCA_027623315.1. Classification (GTDB taxonomy): domain Bacteria; phylum Verrucomicrobiota; class Kiritimatiellia; order CAJWTS01; family CAJWTS01; genus JAQBYD01. The sequence goes on from JAQBYD010000003.1 coordinate 88,803, forward strand.
GCCATGATCAGCGCCTCGTCCGGGCTGACGCGTCCGTCACTCCACACATCCAGGATGAGCTTGTCGTAATCCGTACGCTGTCCAACGCGCGTATTCTCTGTCGAGAAGTTCACGCGGCGAACCGGCGAGAAGATCGAATCGATCGGAATGCGACCGATTTCCTGTTCTGTGCCCTGATTCCACTCGGCGGGGCAGAAGCCACGGCCAACGCGGGTCTCAATTTCCATCTCAAGCGTGCCGTCTGCAGCCAGCGTGGCGATGTGCATGTCGGGATTCAGGATCTCGACCACGCCGTCGGTTTGAATGTCTCCCGCGGTTACTTCGCAGGGGCCCTTCACCGAAAGCCTCAGGGACCGCGGTTCACGCGAGTAGGCCTTCAACAGGACCTTCTTGAGGTTCAGGATGATATCGGTAACATCCTCAGTGACACCGGGCAGCGTGCAGAACTCATGAAGGGCGCCGTCAATCTTCACCGACGTAATCGCAAATCCCTCAAGCGACGAAAGCAATACTCGCCGCAGTGAGTTTCCGAGTGTACGGGCGTAGCCCACCTCGAAAGGTTCCGCGATGAACCGTGCATACGTACTGGTCGCCGTGCTCTCTTCCTTCTGCAATCGCTTCGGCATTTCGAAGCGGCTTAGTCTGATAGGCATTCTATGTCGTCCTTTCCCAGGAACTATGCGTTGTCTCTTGGCTCGAACTACTTCGAGTACAATTCCACCACAAGTTGTTCATTCATCGCCGGCGCGATTTCGTCGCGCGACGGCACATGCAAGACCGTGCCCTGCAATTTTTCCTTGTCCAGCGCGAGCCACTCGGTCAGCGCGCAAGCGTCCGTGGCTTCCACGCTGAGCGTGCAATACTCCCGACTATTGGCCTTGTCACGAACCGTGATCACCGACCCTTCCTTGAGGGTCATCGATGGCACGGTCGCCTTCCGATCGTTCACCCTCACGTGATTATGGCGCACCAGTTGGCGTGCCGCGGCACGCGACGGAGCAAATCCAAGACGATAGACAATGTTGTCCAGCCGCAACTCAAGTAATTGCAACAGGGTCTCGCCGGTCACCCCACGGCGTGCCGCAGCGCGATCGAAGAAGCGCCGGAACTGACCCTCGCGAAGACCGTAGAACCGGCGCAGGCGCTGTTTCTCGCGGAGCTGAACGCCGTAGTCAGAGGTCTTGCGCGGCCGACGACCAGCCGTCACACCCGGTGCCGGGCGTCCCGTCTCGATGGCGCACTTCGACGTATAGCAACGCCGACCCTTCAAAAACAGCTTCATCGCCTCGCGACGACAAAGCCTACACTTGGCTCCCGTTTCTCGTCCCATAACCCTTACACTCGCCTTTTCTTACGTGGACGGCACCCATTGTGTGGCATGGGTGTAACATCCCGAATCATCGTTATATTCAGTCCGGTCGACTGCAACGCACGAATGGCCGATTCCCGCCCGGAACCCGGCCCCTGCACACGGACCTCGACCTCGTGCATTCCCTTAGACACCGCCTGGCGGGCCGCATCCTGCCCCACCACCGTGGCCGCAAAAGCTGTACTCTTGCGCGATCCCTTAAATCCGGAACGTCCGGCGTTGCTCCAAGCCACCACGCCACCGCGTATATCGGTGATCGTGACGGTCGTGTTGTTGAAAGTTGCCTTGATATGAGCGATGCCGGCCGGCATACCACGCTGACGCGATCGCGACGGTATTGGTTTCGGACGAGCTTCGCCATCGGCGGGGGTTCCGTCCCCGTCCCCGGCGGGTGCCGCGCCCGCCTCAGCCTTAACCGGCTCGGTAGCGTCCCGCTCAGGTGCATCATCCTTGCCTGCCGACGGCGCATCCTGCGGCGCGGCTTTCTCTTCCGGCTTCCCCACGGGCGCGGCATCCGCTTGCGCCTCGCTGGAACTCGAAAGCTTATCCTGCGAATCCTGTTTTTCTTCGTCAGCCATGATCTATGATTACCAATCGATTACTTCGCCTTTGCGACCGAGCGAGCTTCCTTGCCACGCACGGCACCGACGGTGCGACGCGGTCCCTTGCGGGTGCGCGCGTTCGTGCTCGTACGCTGACCCCGTACGGGCAATCCTCGCGTGTGCCGGATTCCCCGATAACTACCTATGCTCGAAAGACGCCGGATGTTCTGAGAGACCTCGCGATGAAGATCGCCTTCGACGATGTACTTATTCTGGAGCAAATCCATGATGCTCCTCAGTTCGTCATCCCCAAGATCGTCTGCCTTTTTGCCCGGATCGATTCCGGCTTCCTTCACAATCTCGGCAGCACGCTTCGGACCGATCCCGTAAATGTAACGCAGGGAAACCTCAACCCGCTTGTTGCCGGGGATATCTATACCTAAAACTCGTGGCATTAAATTACTCTCCCTGCGTCTATTTCTGCCTTTGTTTGTGCCGTGGATTCACACAGATCACGCGCACAACACCCTTCCGCCTGATCAGGCGGCATCGCTCACACATCCTACGCACCGAGGCCCGCACTTTCATCTTACTCTCCTATACGAGGAAAATCGAAAAATATATCAGCTGTCTCGGCGCTCGTCCACAACAAAATTCGAAACTGCGGCACTTTCTTCTGCCAACACGTCTGAGACCGTCAGAATCTCAGGCCCACCGTCCAAAATGGCCACCGTATGCTCGAAATGGGCCGACGGCTTGCGGTCCCCCGTCAGCACGGTCCAGCCGTCATCCATCACCTGGACCTCCGCGACACCGAGGTTGACCATGGGTTCGATCGCGAGCGTCATGCCGTGCCGTAGTCGCGGTCCCTTGCCCGCAGTTCCGAAATTCGGCACCTGCGGATCTTCGTGCATGGATCGCCCTACCCCATGCCCAACGAACTCTCGGACGATTGAGAACCCGGCTCGCTGGGCGACCACTTCGATCGCATGCGAAATATCCCCAAGCCGCCCGTTGACCACTGCATTATCGATGCCGGCCCGAAGTGCCGACTGCGTCGCATCCACCAGGCGCATGACCTCCGCATCGGTCACGCCCACCATGATCGTCACCGCCGTATCGCCAACGAATCCACCGTGATGCACGCCGACGTCGAGACTCACGATATCACCAATCTCGATACGCCGATTGCCCGGTATGCCATGCACGACCTCGTCATTCACAGAGAGACAAACATTTCCGGGAAACCCTTTGTATCCAAGAAACGCACTCTTCGCTCCCGCCGCCGCGATCAGTTCCGCCGCGTAGGCATCCAGTTCTCCCGTCGTCGCACCCGGACGAATCTGCGACGCGACACGGTCCCGCACCGACGCAGCCAGTTGACAACTGATGCGCATCGCCGCGATTTCTTCGTCTGACTTAATGATGATCATCGCATCGATCTCGCGCACTACGATTCGCACGCCTCCAGCGTTACCATGATCACGTCCATGGTCGCCTTTGGTGTCGTCGACGCTTCCACCGGAACCAGCACCCCACGCTTCTCGTAGTACGCAATTAAGTCGCGCGTCTGATCCTCGTAGACGTCCAACCGATGGCCGATCGTCGATTCCTCGTCGTCCGCTCGCCGATAGAGTTCGCCACCACACACGTCACAAACACCCTTCTGCTTTGGCGGAACATTGACGATGTGATAGTTGGCGCCGCAGGTGCGACAGATGCGTCGTCCGGTGAGTCGCATGATCAGCACATCATTCGGGGCCTTGAGGTAGAAGACATGGCGAATATTCCCGTCGCGTGCTTCGAAACTTCGGTCGAGTAACTCGGCCTGACTCAGGGTTCGCGGAAATCCATCAAAGATGTAGGCGTCGCCCTTGCCCCCCTCATCCAGGCGCTCATCGACGATACGGACAATGACGTCGTCGGGTACGAGCTCGCCATCGGCGATATATTTCTCAGCCTCACGCCCGATCGGGCTCCCGTCCGTGATGGCAGCGCGTAGCATGTCCCCCGTGGAAATGTGGACGTAGTCCGTACTCTTGCGAATCATCTCGGCCGCCGTGCCTTTTCCCGAACCGGGTCCGCCAAGAAGAATCATCGCGTGCATCGTGCGAACTGTCCCGGATGCTTCCTATTCGCCCTGCCTACCGCCGGCCGCGCAGGCGGCCCTTCTTCAGAAAACCATCGTAATGGCGCGTCAGAAGATGCGACTCGATCTGGCGCATGGTGTCGAGCGAGACGCCCACGATGATGAGCAGACTCGTTCCGCCAAAGAAAGACGCGACCAACCACGGAATCTGAAACTGGCGAGCCAGCACCATGGGGATGACCGCGATCACCGTCAGTGCGATGGCCCCGATCAAGGTGATTCGTGTCATCGTATGGTCGAGATACTCCGCCGTCGGTCGCCCGGGGCGTACGCCCGGCACGTATCCGCCATTCTTTTTCAGATCATCGGCAATTTGGAGCGGGTTAAACTGGGTCGCGACCCAGAAGTACGAGAAGAAGAGAATCATTAACCCGTAGATCGTGAGGTATGGCATCGACCCCATGTCGCTCAGACTCGCGCCAATTCGCTGGATAGCCGGGAACGGGATCGCGTTGAAGATTAGGGCCGGGAACATCAGGAGCGCTTGCGCAAAGATAATGGGCATCACTCCGGAGTAGTTGACCTTCAGCGGCATGTAGGTGTTTTGACCGCCGTATACCTTGCGCCCCACCACGCGCTTGGTGGTGTGGATAGGGATCTTGCGCGTCGCCTGCGTGATGGCGATGGTCCCAGATATCACGAGGAACATCATCACCAGCATTCCCACCAGGTGGAACATGCTGAGCCCGGCGACACCGCCCTGGCCTTTGAAAAGGTTTGCGGCCTGCGAAATAGCGGCCGGAAGCGCACTGACGATATTCACGGTAATGATTAGCGAGATTCCGTTTCCGATGCCTCGCTCGGTGATCTGCTCGCCCAGCCACATCATTAACATCGTACCCGTCGTAACGGCGAGGACGGCCATCAAGCGGAAGCCCCAGCCCGGGCTGTAGACGATGCTCGTATCGATACCGAGCGCGCCTGGATTCTCCAACGTGATGGCAAGAAAGAATCCCTGCACCACGCAGATCGCGAGGGTCAGGTAGCGCGTATACTGCGTAATCTTCTGGCGTCCCACATCTCCCTCTCGCGCCAGGCGCTCCAGGGTGGGGATCACCGCCGTCATCAACTGCAAGATAATCGAGGCGCTGATATAGGGCATAATGCCCAGTGCACCCACGGCACACTGCGAGAGGGCACCGCCGTTGAAGAGGTCGAACAGCGACAACAGGCCGCCACCGAGCAGATGTTGCACGCGCTCAATGGCTCGTTGCAACTCGGCCGCATCCACTCCCGGAATCGGCACGCTCGTGACAATGCGACAGGTGAAGACCAGTCCGAGCGTGAACAGAAGACGGGAGCGGAGTTCGGGTATCTTGAACGAGTTGACGAATGCGGAGAACATCGTCTAAACGGTAGTCAGGAGTTCGCAGGAACCGCCGGCCGCCTCAATCTTGGTACGAGCAACGGCACTGAACGCATGCGCATGGACCGCGACAGCGCGATCGATCGAACCGTTGCCCAGGACCTTAATTCTCACGCCCTTGCCCTGCGCCGCCCCGCACTGCGCGAGCAATTCGGGAGTCACGGACGCCGCGTCGAGTCGGGCCAACAAGGCCACGCTAACCGGGACGTATTCGACCCGGGTATAATTCGTGAAGCCGCGCTTAGGAATCCGGCGAACCAACCGCATTTGGCCACCTTCAAAACCGGCCTTGTGCTTGTGGCCCTTGCGGGCCATCTGGCCCTTGTGCCCCTTGCCACAGGTCTTGCCGCGACCGTTACCACGCCCGCGGCCAACCCTGATGGCGATCTTGCGAGCGCCGCGTGCGTTCGTTAGACCGTGCAGATTCATATTCCGACACTCCGAATGGCGCGCACCTCTTCCCTCGAGCGAAGCTGCTGAAGTGCATTCAAGGTGGCCTTGACGACGTTCAATTTGTTGTTACTTCCGAGCGATTTGGCCAGGACATCGTGGACGCCAGATAGCTCGAGCACCACGCGAGCGCCGCCGCCGGCGATCACACCGGTTCCCGGGCACGCCGGACGCAGGTACACATGGCCGCCGTCACACACACCCGTGACTTCATGAGGAATCGTACCGCCCTTCATCTGCACGGATTGCAGAGAGCGCCGCGCGATTTCACCGCTCTTGCGAATCGCCTCCGCGACTTCGTTAGCCTTGCCGAACCCGTACCCGACCAATCCACTACGATTGCCGACCACGACGACGGCGCTGAAACTGAACCGTCGCCCGCCCTTAACGACCTTGGAGCAGCGGTTCACGAACACAACGCGTTCTTCGAACTCGTCTTTCGCACCTTCTCTAGAGGCTATAGTCTGTAGCTTACCCATCTCTCAACCGGCTCCCTGTCTCTTTAGAATTTTAGACCCGCTGCGCGGGCGGCGTCCGCGAGCGCCTTGACGCGCCCATGAAACTGGTAGCCACCGCGGTCAAATACCACATCCTGTACGCCTTTCTCGCGCACCAATTCGCCAAGCTTTGTCCCAAGTTCGGCCGCCTTCTCAACCGTAACACCGCCGTCCGTAGCCAACGATGATACCGCCACAAGGGTGCATCCCTTCGCGTCGTCGATCACCTGGGCATACAGGTGCCGATTCGAGATCATCACGGCGAGCCGTGGCCGCTCGGCAGTCCCTTCAATTTTCTTGCGCAGGCGCTGGTGCCGGCGCGTGCGATAGTCTTCGCGTGACTTCAGTTTCATTATGCCACCGTCTTTCCAACCTTGCGGCGAATGTGCTCGCCCTTGTAACGCACGCCCTTGCCCTTGTAGGGCTCAGCCGGATTCGCAGCGCGGATACGTGCCGCCAGGGCTCCAACCATCTGCTTATCACAGCCCTTCACCACGACCGACGTGCCACCATCGACCGTGACGGTGAGAGTATCCGGAATATCAAGGACGACAGGGATCGAATAACCCAGCGCCATGGAGAGCTTATCGCCCTGCACCTCGGCCCGAAAGCCGACGCCCTGGATCTCCAGTTCGCGCGAGAATCCTTCCACCACCCCGGTGACCATATTGGCGACGAGGCTGCGATTCAAACCGTGCAGACTGCGCGACTGCTTGCTGTCGCCGACGCGGTCCACCGCGAGCGAGTTCGCTTCGATCTTGATCAAGATGCCGGTCGAGAGGGTGTGCGAAAGCTCTCCGTTAGGCCCCTTGACCGTGACGGTGTCTCCCTCCTGATCGACCGTTACCCCGGCCGGAACATCGATTATACTGTATCCAATTCGGGACATAATACTACCACAGGTGGCACAGCACTTCGCCGCCCACGTTCTTTCGTCTCGCCTGGCGATCCGTCAGAATGCCGGACGACGTGCTCAGAACGGCAACGCCCAGTCCGTCCAGCACGCGCGGCACATTGGTCGCCTTCACGTAGTTTCGTAATCCGGGACGGCTGATGCGCTTCAACCCGCGAATCGCCGGCTCCTTTTCGCCATAGTACTTCAATCGGATCGAGAGCTCTCTCTTCGGGCCCTCGTGGATGACCTCGACATCCGTGACGAACCCCTCACGCTTCATCAGTTCCACGATGTCGGCTTTCAATTTCGAATAGCGCACCTCGAGTGAATCGAGCCGCGCAATATGCGCATTTCGGATGCGCGTTAGTAAATCAGCTATGGGATCGGACATGCTCATAATAATATCTACTCTACCAACTCGCCTTGATCACACCGGGAATCTGTCCGATCGATGCCAACTCGCGGAAACAGATCCGACAGAGCTTAAACCGCCGGATGAACGCTCGCGGCCGCCCGCAGCGCGTACAGCGATGGTAGCCGCGAACATTAAATTTCGGCACCCGTTCGGACTTTGCGATTAACGATTTCTTTGCCACTACTCCTCCGTTTATTCCGATGTTGCGAACGGCATCCCGATGAGCTTTAGCAACTCGCGGGTGTCGTCATCCGAAGATCCCGTTGTCACGATGGTGATATCCATTCCGTGGGTAAGCTTAATCTTGTCCGGATCGATCTCCGGGAAAATCACCTGGTCGCGAATTCCCAATGAAAAGTTTCCACGGCCATCAAATCCCTTTGCAGATATCCCTCGAAAGTCGCGGACTCGGGGCAAGGCTGAATTTATCAGGCGGTCCAGGAACTCCCACATCCGCTTTCCGCGCAATGTGACGCGCGCCCCGATATCCATGCCCTCGCGCAGCTTGAAGTTCGAGATGCTCTTGCGCGCCTTAGTAACCTCCGGACGCTGCCCCGAAATCGTGGCCAGGTCTTCGGTCAATGCCTTGAAGACCTCTTTGTCGACCGCCGCCCCGATCCCCATGTTGACCACGACCTTGGTGATACGCGGAGCCTGAAGCAAATTGACGTGCCCACGCGCCTTCATGACGGCCGGCCGGATCTCAGTTACGTATTTTTCCTGTAAAGTTGCCATGTCTAACCTCGTCTAGTCTCAGTCGAAGACGTGCGCGCTCTTCTTTGATTTCCGTATGCGACGCCCACTGCTGCGATCAATCGACACTCCAACGCCCCGCTTCGTCTCCGGGCAATAGAGCTGCACATTCGAGATGTGCAGCGCGGCCTCAATCTCTGAGAATCCGCCCTGCGGATTCTGCTCGCTCTTGCGCATCGCCTTCTTGATCAGGTTCACGCCTTCGACAATGACCCGGTCTACATCCGCCCGGACGTGCAAAACCCGCCCGGTTTGCCCGGCATGATCGCCGCTCAAGACAATTACCGTGTCATCACGCTTGATCTTGTAGGGCATGGTTAGAGCACCTCCGGAGCGAGCGAGATCACTTTCATGTAGTTCTTATCGCGCAATTCACGAGCCACGGGGCCGAAAATTCGCGTACCCACCGGGTTATTCGTCGCATCCAGAATCACCGCGGCATTATTATCAAAACGAAGTCGGCTGCCGTCCGCACGGTGAATCGCCTGCCGTGTCCGGACGACCAACGCATTGCAAACCTGCCCCTTCTTTACCAATCCGTTCGGCGTGGCCTCTTTCACGGACACCTTGATGATATCCCCTACGTGGGCATATCGCTTGCGTTGACCCAACACGCGGAAACATCGCACGCGCTGTGCCCCGCTGTTGTCGGCGACTACCAAATCTGTTTCTTCCTGGATCATGCTCAGGTACCCGGCGCCGTGCTAATCACCGCGGTCAGACGCCAACGCTTCAACTTGCTCACGGGGCGCGACTCGACGATGCGAACACTGTCGCCCTTGTGCGCTTGATTGCTCTCGTCGTGCGCATGGAACTTCTTATACGTACGAACCACCTTGCCGTACAGCGGATGGCGCGTCCGTCGCTCCACTCGAACGACGACCGTCTTATCTTTCGCGTCGCTGACGGCGACGCCAACCCGCGACTTGCGATTACCACGTGTAGAACTCTCTTCCGTCATGACGTCAAACCTTCCTGGGATCTGGCCGCGATCAAACGCTCACTCGCGATGGTGTTCATGCGCGCGATCTCACGCCGTAGGTGACGCAAACGAAGCGGTTGCTCGATCTGCGCCGTGCTCTTCTGGATGCGAAGATTGAACAACTCCTTGTTCACCTCCTCGAGACGCTGCTCGATCTCTATGTCGCTCATCCCTCGTAACTCCGTTGCTTTCATTTGCAGCGATACTCCAATTCACTCATCTCGACACGAAAACCGTAGGAATCGGGAGCTTCGCAGCCGCCAGTCTCAGCGACTCGCGCGCCACCTGCTCGGTTACACCCGCGACTTCGAAGAGCATGCTGCCCGGCTTGACCACCGCGACCCAGAACTCTGGCGCGCCCTTGCCCTTGCCCATACGTACTTCCAGGGGCTTCTTGGTGACGGACTTGTCTGGAAAAATCCGAATCCAAACCTTACCACGCCGTTTCATATGCCGGTTAACCGAAATACGACACGCTTCAATCTGGTCCGCCTTGATCCAGGCGCGCCCCATCGACTTCAATCCGTATTCGCCGAAGGACACACGATTCCCCGTCATGGCGTTGCCCTTACGGCAGCCCCGGTGAATCTTGCGGTGCTTCACTCTTTTTGGCATCAACGCCATAGTTTTCCTCCGGCTTACGCCTCCTTAAAACGCGCGGCTTGGGGGTCTCGCCCCGCGGCCGGTAGCCTCTTCTTCAGGCTGCTTGCAAATCCAAACCTTAATTCCGATTCGTCCCGCCGTCGTCGCCGCCTCGGCGAAACCGTAGTCGATATTCGCACGCAGCGTATGCAGCGGCACGCGACCTTCCTTGTACCACTCCGCACGCGATAACTCGGCGCCCCCCAGGCGACCACTGGCCCGCACCTTGATCCCGTCGACGCCCTGGTCCATCGCCGTCTTGATCGCGCGCTTGAGCGCCCGACGAAACGAAACGCGGCGCCCGAGCTGCACGGCAATGCTCTCCGCGACGAGTTGCGCGTTGGTGTCGACGTTCCGTATCTCCTTGATCTCAATGTAGATCTCGCGGCCCTTGCTCATGCTGGATATGTCCGCCCGAATCTTCTCGATGTCCGCGCCCTTACGCCCAATCACAATGCCCGGCCGCGCCGTGCAGATCGTGACGCGCACGCGGTTCGCGTAACGCTCGATCAATACATCAGAAACCGCTGCATTTTCCAAGCGAACCTTGATCAGCTTGCGGATCTGAAGATCCTCCCGAAGCAGGTCGCCAAATTCTTTCTTGGATCCGAACCAACGCGAGCGCCAGTTCTTGTCCACCGTGACGCGCAGTCCAATTGGATTTACTTTCTGTCCCAACGGTTTACTCCTCTTCACTGACGGGCTCTTTCCCGTCTGACAATATTACGCGCACATGACTCGATCGCCGCATGATCGGCCGCACCATCCCCCGCGCACGGGACCAATACCGGCGAGTGCTCGGGCCCTGGTCAACCACGGCGAGCTTGACAACCAAATCATCCGCAGACAGGTTCGAATTATTCTCCGCATTCGCGATTGCCGACTTCAAGGTCTTGCCCAACACGGTTGCGCCTTTCCGTTCACTAAAATCGACGACTTTAAGCGCTTCGGCAACCGACATCCCCTGGATGCGGCGGGCCAAGTCGCGCGCCTTGGTCGACGATAGTCGCACAAATTTTGTAATCGCTGTGACGTCCATTCCAAATTCCTGTTCGTGCCATGCCGACTCCTCGTGAGCCATGCCGGCATCATTTCAATCACCCTATTTCAATGCAGCCGTCTTATCCGTATGCGAACCATGCCGACGGAACACGCGCGTCGGCGCAAACTCGCCAAGCCGGTGTCCGACCATATTCTCCGTAATGAAGACCGCCAGATGCTGCTTCCCGTTGTGGACGGCGAAGGTGTGCCCGATAAAATCGGGCACGATCATGGAGCGACGCGACCACGTCTTAATGGGACGACGATCCCCGCTCTGTTCCATGCGATCAACCTTCTTGAGCAGTTTCTCGTCGACATACGGGCCCTTCTTGAGTGAGCGCGCCATGCCTATTTCCTCCGTTTCACGATGAATTTACTAGACGCTTTGCGCCGTGAGCGGGTCCGCTTCCCCTTGGCCAACTGTCCCCACGGAGACACCGGGTGCCCGCCACCGGACGTACGACCTTCCCCGCCACCCATCGGATGGTCGACAGGGTTCATCGCCACGCCACGAACCGTAGGGCGAATACCCAGCCAGCGCTTCCGACCGGCCTTACCCAAACTAGTCCTCGAATGATCGGAGTTCCCGACCTGACCGATCGTCGCCAGGCACGTCGACTTCAAAATCCTGATCTCTCCCGATGGGAGTTTAACCTGGGCCTGCTCACCCTCACGCGCCATCAACTGCGCGCCCAGACCGGCGCTGCGTACGATCTGTCCGCCGGCGCCCGGACGCAGCTCAAGGTTATGAATGGTCATGCCCAGCGGTATACGCGACAACGGCAACGCATTGCCCGGCGTCGGCTCGGCCGTGTCGCCCGAAAGCAGGGTCTGCCCTACGCGCACCCCGCTCGGCGCAATAATGTAACGTTTCTCTCCGTCCACGTAATGCAACAAGGCGATGTTCGCCGTGCGGTTCGGGTCGTACTCGATCGTCGCAACCTTCGCCGGAATCCCGTGCTTGTCGCGACGGAAGTCGATCACGCGATAACGGCGTTTATGCCCGCCACCACGATGACGTACCGTGATACGGCCTGAGGAATTACGTCCGTCATTGTTCTTCTTCGGACGGAGCAAGCTCCGCTCCGGCGAGTTCGTCGTAATCTCTTCGAAGTTGAGCAGCGTCGTATGCCGCAGGCTCGGTGTTCTCGGTCTATATTTCTTAAGTCCCATAACGATCCCTTAGCCGAGCGGTATTTCCTGGCCTTCGGCCAGGGTGACAACGGCACGCTTCCAATCGGCGCGCTTCCCGAATCCGCGCTGCGTACGGTCGCGCTTCATCTTGCCGCGATAATTCATGGTGTTCACCTTCGTGACGTCCACTTTAAACAAGAGCTCCACCGCGCCCTTAATCTCGACACGGTTCGCATCGCGTGCGACTTCAAACAAGTACTTGTTCTGAGCCAGCATCGCGGAGCCCTTCTCCGTCATCTGGATGTTTCTGACAATGCCGTAGGGGTTCTTCTTCACTCGGCATCGCCTCCCGACCGTGCGGAAACCGTGGCTGCCGCCATACGGCCCTTCAAGGCCTCGAGTGCCGTGGACTCCACTAGAATATTCGGATAGCGAACCAACTGGTAGGTGTTGAGCGTGTCCGCCGTTGTAATCTCAAGCCGAGCAATGTTTCTCGCCGACAAACAGACGTTGGGGCTCAACTCGGACAAGACTAGAAGCATCGGCCCCCTCAACTCCAGCGCCTTTAAGAACGCGGCGAAGACACTTGTCTTGGGCTCGGCGAACTCGAGCTTATCGATCAGGCGAATGGCGCCGTCCTTAATCTTCTCGCTCAATGCACGTCGGAACGCCAGGCGACCCGTCTTGCGATTCACCTTCTTGCTATAATCGCGCGGTTTCGGACCGAAGCACACCGCACCGCCTCGCCACAAGGGAGACTGCCGATAACCGGCACGCGCGCGGCCCGTGCCCTTCTGCTTCCAGGGCTTCGCGCCGCTACCCGCAACCTCGCCCTTCGAAAGCGTTGACGCCGTGCCGGCGCGCTGTGCGGCGCGATAGGCCACGATCACGTCGTGTACCGCCTGCGTCCCGCGCTCAGTCTCGAGAAGTGAGTCGTCGACCGTGGCCTCACCCTTCGCGCTGCCATCCATAGCATAAATCTTCAATGTGCTCATGATGTCGCCTTGGCCTTCTTCTTCAGTGCCCGACGCACGAACACCACGCCGCCGTTCGGACCGGGCACCGCGCCACGCACGAGCAACAGGTTATCCGCGCCGCGCACCTGGACCACCGCAAGGTTCTGGACGGTGATCGAGCGATTCCCCATGTGCCCGGGCATCGCTTTACCCTTGCTCACGTTGGCCGGATAGGAACTACAGCCGATCGCGCCCGGGCGACGCTTCGAGTGGCCACCATGACTCATACGGCCACCGGCCATGTTGTGCCTTTTCACAACGCCCTGGAATCCACGCCCCTTGGTAGTTGCGATTACGTCGACGTACCCGACATCTTCAAAAGTGCGCACCGTAACGGTATCACCCGACTTGACGGCCGAGTCCGCGTCGACGCGGACCTCGCGCACGAATCGCTTGGGCGCCGTGCCCGCCTTCTTGCAGTGACCGATCGCAGGGCGAGGCATGCGCGATTCTTTCTGATCGAGGTACCCGAGCTGCACCGCGTCATAGCCATCCGCGGACGTGCTCTTGCGCTGGAGCACCACGCAGGGCCCAACCTCCAGAACGGTAACGGGAATCATCGTGCCGAACTCGTCAAATACGTTGGTCATGCCCACCTTGCGCCCGATCGATGCCGAGACATCAGCAGATTCGGGCAGCGCTTCCTCCACCGTCGCAGCCGGCGCGTTGTCTTCCGCAGCAGAGCCGTCCACCGACGCGGCGTCTTCGTCCGGCGCCTGCTCGACGGCTACGTTCTCGTTTTCTTTTTCTTCCGGCATAATAGATTCCCATCACGAAGCATGACCCTAACCGCGTTCCCGGCATAAGCCGAAACGTCAGCCTAAGACTTAAGTTCAAGCCCTTGGTGTCAGCGCCCCGTTACTCGTGGTCCAACGTCTAAATCTTAATCGTAATATCCACGCCCGCCGGAAGGTTGAGCTTCTTCAACTCATCAACCGTCTTGGCCGTCGGCTCGACAATGTCGAGCAGACGCTTGTGCGTGCGAATCTCAAATTGTTCCATGGACTTCTTGTCCACATGCGGACTGCGATTCACCGTGAAGCGTTCGATGCGCGTCGGCAGTGGCACAGGCCCGACGATGCGCGCGCCGGTTCGACGCCCGGTCTCGACAATGTCCTCCAGTGCCTGGTCGAGCACCGCGTGATCGTACGCTTTCAACCTGATCCGTATACGTTGTCCATTCATAATAGCGTCACTCAGAAATTGCTGATTTGCTCCCTTAGACTATCCGGAACCTCGTCGAACATGGCCGGTTCCATGGTGTAGCTCGCCCGCCCTTTCGTAAGGGAGCGGATTGTGGTAGCATATCCAAAGAGCTCTGCCAAGGGAATAGATGCGGAAATCGTCTGGATAAGTCCCGTCGCCGCCATCTGCCGGATCTTGCCCCTGCGTCCGCTGAGGTCGCCAAGCACGTCGCCCATGGTTTCACTTGGGGTTAAGATCACCAATGACATGATCGGCTCGAGGATCGCAGGGCTCGCGCTGGAGAGGGCTTCGCGCAATGCCATCACGGCGGCCGTTCGAAAGGCCACTTCGGTCGAAAGCTCAGACTCAGCCTCGCCGTCCACGATTCGCACCCTGACATCGGCCATCGGAAAGTTGGCCACGACGCCCGTCGATAAGCCGTCCAGGAGGCCGGAGCGAATGCTGGCGTGGAATTCGGCCGGAACCAGTCTGGTCGACACCGCAATCTCGATGTCGTTGCCTTCGCCTCGCGCCACGGGCTCCACCTCAAGCTTCAGCCGGGCGAACTGACGAGTCCCGCCGATTTCACGGTCAAAAGTATGCGTTGCCGAGCCCGCGCCGCGGATCGTCTCGCGGTAGGCCACCATCGGCTTCCCGGTCTTGGCGTCCATCTTGTACTCGCGCTTCAAACGGTCGTGAAGAATATCGAGATGCAGCTCCCCCATCCCACTCACGATCAGCTGTCCCGTCTCCGGGTCCGTGCGCAGGAGGCAGGTCGGATCCTCGGACGCCAGTGCCTCAAGCGACGCCGTAAGCTTCTCCCGCTCGGATTGCGTACGCGGCTCGATGGCCATTGACATAACCGGCTCGGGAAACTGGATACGCTCAAACGCTATCGGATGTCCGTCGGCACTGAGCGTGTCACCCGTCGTGGCGGCCTTGAGTCCGCCCACCGCACCGATCTCGCCGGAGTACAACACGTCCACGTCCTCGCGGTGGTCGGCATGCAATCGAAGAATACGGCTCACGCGTTCGCGCTTGCCCGTTCGCGCGTTGTAAACGTTCTGACTCTTCTTGATCTGGCCCGAGTAGACTCGCACAAAGACCAGTCGATCCAAGTATGGATCCTTTACCAGTTTGAACGCCAGGGCGCCCAGCGCACCGAAGTCATCCGCCTCACGCGTCTCAGTCTTGCCGCTCTTGGGATCAATACCTTCGACCGCCGGAATATCAAGAGGCGATGGCAGAAAATCGGTCACGGCGTCCAGGAGGGGCTGCACACCCTTATTCTTCAGCGACGAACCGCACAGGACCGGCACCAAGGCGCCGCTGACGGTCTGACGTCGAATCGCTGAGCGCAGTGCGTCTGCGGAGACGTCCGGCGCCGCGAGATAGTCGTCCAACAGGATTTCATCGAATTCCGCCACACACTCGATTAAGGAAGCGCGCGCACGTTCGGCCTCGGCGGCGAGGTGGTCCGGGATCAAACACGTCGCGAGTTCCCGCCCCAGTTCATCGGAATAGCGAATGGCGTTCATCTCGATCAGGTCGATGACGCCCTCGTACTTGTCCTCCGCACCCCACGGAAGCTGAATCGCGTGCACGCACCCCGACAGCTTTTCACGGATCTGTGAGACGACTCCTTCGAAATCGGCGCCGACGCGGTCCATCTTGTTAATGTAGACGATGCGCGGCACATGGTAGCGATCTGCCTGGTGCCAGACCGTCTCCGACTGCGGCTCGACGCCACCCACGCCGCAGAAGACCCCGACGGCGCCATCGAGCACGCGCAGCGAACGCTCGACTTCGACGGTGAAGTCAACATGCCCCGGGGTATCGATGATGTTGATCTGGTGAGCCTTCCAGAAGCAAGTCGTGGCGGCGCTGGTGATCGTAATGCCGCGCTCCTTCTCCTGGTCCATCCAATCCATCACGGTGGTTCCGTCGTGGACTTCTCCCATCCGATGAACGCGGCCGGCGTAATAGAGCATCCGCTCCGTGGTCGTCGTCTTTCCGGCGTCGATGTGGGCGATGATCCCGATATTGCGAATCGCGGATAGCGGCGACCGCCGCCCGGGCGCCTCGCGCTTTGCGGGTACGTCAGATCCCGTTTTATCGCTATCTTGAGTCAACACCGTGTCCATTTCTGAAATCGCTCGAGGGTCTACCAGCGGTAATGCGCGAACGCACGGTTGGCCTGCGCCATCTTATGCGTATCGTCACGCTTCTTGATCGCGTCGCCCTCGCCCTTGTAGGCATCCATCAATTCACGCGCCAGGGCGACGCGCATCGGGATGCCCTTGCGGGCCGTCGAGTATCCGATGACCCAGCGCATCGCAAGCGCGAGTTGGCGCTCACGGCTCATCTCAATCGGAACCTGGTATGTCGCTCCACCAACTCGGCGTGACTTGACCTCCACGCGCGGTTTGACGTTGTCGATCGCCTGTTGCAGCACCTGGACTTCGTCCTCACCCAATTTCTCGCGCACCTCTTCGAGTGCTCCGTACACGATGTTCTCAGCCACGGTCTTCTTGCCGCGGCGCATCACCTGGTTAATCAGGCGTTTCACCAGGGCGCTCTGGTAACGCGGATCCGGCGTTGGCTCTCTTCGTTCTGCTCTGCGGCGTCTTGCCATAATGTCTCCCTAGCTATCCTTGGACGGCTTTTTGGTGCCATACTTCGAACGGCCCCGACGGCGACCTTCGACACCGAGGGCATCCAGCGTGCCGCGCACGATATGGTAACGAACACCGGGTAGATCCTTCACACGCCCGCCGCGCACCAGCACGACGCTGTGCTCCTGCAGGTTGTGACCCTCTCCCGGAATATAGGCGGACACCTCGTGCCCGCTGGTGAGCCGCACACGCGCGATCTTGCGCAGGGCCGAGTTCGGTTTTTTCGGCGTCTGGGTCTTGACCAGTACGCAAACACCGCGGCGCTGCGGCGAACCGCCCAACGCTCGCGACTTGCTCTGCGACTTGATCCGTTTGCGACCGTGTCGCACGAGTTGGTTTATCGTCGGCATAGGTGTCTGATATCCTCTCTTCTAAGGTTGTCGTTCTAGCCCAGCAGTTCTTCGAGGCGTCGCGTCGCATCTTCATCCGCGCGCGGCATCTCGTCTTCAGCGATTGGTTCCGCCGTCGGCACCAGCGTAATGTCACGATGGAGCGGGAATCCAGTTCCACCCGGAATCAGGTGCCCCATGATGACGTTCTCCTTGAAGCCACGCAGCTTGTCTACGCGGCCCAAGGTTGCAGCGTCGGTCAGGATCCTCGTCGTGTCCTGGAAGGACGCCGCCGAGATGAAACTCTCGGTCTCGAGCGAGGCCTTGGTAATCCCAAGCAGCGCCGGCGACGCTTCCGCCGGTCGCTTGCCCTCTTCCATGGCCCTCTCGTTGGAGTTCTGGAATCGCTGGCGATCGATCTGCTCGCCCCACAGGAACTCGGTGTCCCCCGGATCCGTAATGCGAACTTTGCGCAACATCTGGCGCACGATCGTTTCGAGATGCTTGTCATTGATCTCCACGCCCTGCAGGCGGTAGACCTCCTGTACCTCGTTGACGAGATATTCCTGCAGCTCCTGCGGCCCGCAGACCTCCAGGATCTCCTGGGGAACGATGGGTCCCTCGGTCAACTGCTGACCCTTGTTGACGTGGTCGCCCTTGAGCACCACGATGTGCTTACCCATCGGGATCAGGTGCTCCTCGGTGTCCCCGGTGACGGAGTCGCGAATGATCAGGCAACGGCGACCGCGCCGGTTCTCGCCAAACTCGACGGCGCCTTCGATCTTGGCGATCTCGGCGGCGTCTTTCGGCTGGCGCGCTTCGAAAAGCTCGGCCACGCGCGGCAGGCCGCCGGTGATGTCACGCGTCTTCGACTCCTTGCGTGGCGTCTTGGCCAGGAGGTCGCCCGGCTTCACGAGCTGGGCTTCCTTGACCATCACGTGAGCGCCGGCCGGAATACTGTGAAAGGCCAGCACGTCGCCGGTCGAGGCGTCCTTGACGACAACCTGCGGGTGCATATCCTCTTTGTTTTCGAGAACGACGGTTCCCTTGAGTCCGGTCGTCTCGTCGACTTCCTTCTTCACCGAAACGTTCTCTACAAAATCCAGGAAGCTGACCTTACCCTCGGTCTCCGATAGAATCGGCACGCTGTACGGATCCCAGCTTACGAACGTCTGGCCCTTCTTAACGCGTTCACAGTCGGCCACGCTGATCTCGGCGCCGAGCGTCACGCTGTGGCGCTCGAGTTCGCGACCGTCGTCATCCACGATGGCGAGGGTACCGTTCTTGTTCAGGACGTTGCGGGTGCCGCCATCGCGCTTGGCGATGCGCAGATCGATGTACTGCACAATGCCGTTGTTCTTCGCCGTAATATTCGGCTGCTTGAACACGGAACTTGCCGTGCCGCCGATGTGGAACGTCCGCATCGTCAACTGCGTACCGGGCTCACCGATCGACTGCGCGGCGATAATACCCACCGCCGTGCCGATATCGACCGTTCGGCCGGTAGAGAGGTCGCGACCGTAGCAGGCGGCACAGATCCCGTGCTTCGACTCACAGGTCAGAACGCTGCGGATCTTGACGTGATCCATGCCGATCTTCTCGATCCTGGCAGAGGCAATCTCGTCGATCTCCCGTCCCGCACCCACGATCTGCTCCTTCGAAACCGGATCGGTGATATCGATCAATGCCGCGCGGCCAAGAATCTTGCTGAAGAGCGAAACGAGTTCCTCGTCACCCTCGCGAATCGCGCTGGTCTCGATTCCGTTCAGCGTGTTGCAGTCCTGCTCGACGATAATCACGTCCTGTGCGACGTCGACCAACTTACGAGTCAAGTAACCCGCATCCGCCGTCTTCAACGCGGTGTCGGCCAGGCCCTTGCGGGCTCCGTGCGTACTAATGAAGTACTCCAGGACGCTCAGACCTTCGCGGAAGTTAGCCGTGATCGGGCGCTCGATGATGTCGCCGGACGGCTTGGCCATCAATCCACGCATGCCGGCAAGCTGCCGGATCTGCTGGCGGCTGCCGCGCGCCTTGGAGTCCATCATCATAAAGACCGGATTGGCCTCGTCACTGCCACGGTTGGCTTCAATCGCCTGTAGCATGACCTTGGTAACATCCTCGGTGGCCTGCGTCCAGATATCGACGATACGATTGTAGCGCTCCCCGTCGGTAATGATGCCCTGGCGATACTGGTCCCAGGTCTTCTTGACCTGAGCGCGTGCCTCGGTCGTGATATCATCTTTTTCGTCCGGGATAATCATGTCGACAATCCCGATCGAGATTCCGGACAGCGTGGCGTGCTCGAAGCCCAGTGACTTGAGATCGTCCAGCATGCGCACGGTCTCTTCGAGTCCGGAACGCTGGTAACAATGCATGATCATGTCCGCGAGAAAGTCACCGTTGACCTTGTTGTTCACGAAGCCGAGCGTGCTCGGCCAGATTTCATTGAAAAATACTCGGCCCACCGTGGTTTCCAAAACCGTCGGTTTCGGGTCCCCGTAGACGGTCTGACTACCCTTGTCGGGGTTGCGGAACCGAATGCGGTCATGGACTTTCAAGGCGCCGTCATGGCGTGCCAGGTGGACTTCGTCCGTAGAGCCGAAGAGCGGCAGACGCTCCTCACCCGCCCCGTCCTCGCCGACGACTCGCTTGCGGAACTCCAAGCGGCGATCTTTCTGCGAGAAGGACGTGATGTAGTAGATGCCCAGCGCGATGTCTTGCGTCGGCGTCATGATCGACTGTCCACTCGACGGCTTGAAGACGTTGCTGGTCGCCATCATCAACAAGCGCGACTCAAGCTGCGCTTCGACCGAAAGCGGAACGTGCACCGCCATTTGGTCTCCGTCGAAGTCCGCGTTGTACGCCGTACACACGAGCGGATGCACCTGGATCGCTTCACCTTCGATCAGGAGCGGCTCAAACGACTGCATGCTGAGCCGGTGCAGGGTCGGGGCCCGGTTGAGCATGACCGTCTTGTCCCGGGTCACATCTTCCAGAATGTCCCAGACTTCCTCGGACTGGCGTTCGATCAGCTTCTTGGCACTGCGCACGGTGTGCGCGATGCCCAACTCCTTGAGGCGGCGAATGATGAACGGCTCAAACAGGACCAGCGCCATCTTCTTGGGCAAACCGCACTGGTGGAGCTTCAGGTCCGGACCAATCACGATGACCGAGCGGCCCGAGTAGTCCACGCGCTTGCCAAGCAGGTTCTGACGGAAACGTCCGCCTTTGCCCTTGAGCATATCGCTGAGCGACTTCAAGGGCCGGTTACCGACGCCCGTCACCGGGCGGCCATGGCGGCCATTGTCACAGACGGCGTCGACGGCCTCCTGCAACATTCGCTTCTCGTTGCGAATGATCACGTCCGGTGTCTTAAGCTGGAGCAGGTTCTTGAGCCGGTTATTACGGTTGATCACACGCCGGTACAGATCGTTCAAGTCCGAGGTCGCAAACCGTCCACCCTCAAGCGGAACCAGTGGGCGAAGGTCCGGCGGAATCACGGGCAGCACATCGAGGATCATCCACTCGGGACGGGCTCCGCTCGTGCGAAATCCCTCCACGACCTTCATGCGCTTGGAAATCTTCTTGCGCGTCTGCTTGCTGCGCGTGGCCTCCATCTGGGTCTCCAGGTCGTCCATCAGCGCGTCCAGGTCGGTGGTCCGCAGCAGATCACTGATCGCCTCGGCCCCCATCTTCGCGGTGAACCCGTCGGGATACTGATCCTGCGCCTCGCGATACTCCATCTCGCCGAGGAGATCCTTCTTGCGCAGCGGCGTCTCGCCGGGGTCGATCACGATGTAGTCCTCGTAGTACAGAACGCGCTCAAGATTGTGGGCGGTCATGTCAAGCACCAGGCCGATGCGGCTGGGCGTACACTTAAAGAACCAAATGTGTGACACGGCAACCGCCAGCTCGATGTGCCCCATGCGCTCGCGGCGTACGCGCGAAACCGTGACTTCCACGCCACAGCGATCACAGATGACACCCTTGTGCTTGATGCGCTTATACTTGCCGCAGGCGCACTCCCAGTCGCGGCTCGGCCCGAAAATGCGCTCGCAGAACAACCCGCCGCGCTCAGGCTTGAACGTCCGGTAGTTGATCGTCTCCGGCGTCTTGACCTCGCCGCGACTCCAGGATCGAACCGTCTCTGGTGATGCGAGCGAAATAGTGACCGAGTCGAACTCGTCTACCGGCATGCTCTCACGTAATCCGTATGGTTGGGTACCGTACAATGGTGGCCTCCGAGTTTAGGTTAAAGGGTTATCGTCATCTTCATCGCTATCGACTGGGCCGCGCACCTTGACCTCCAGGCAGAGGCTGCGCAGCTCCTTCATCAGCACGTTGAACGACTCGGGCATTCCCGCCTCGAGCGTGTTCTCGCCCTTCACGATCGCCTCATAAATCTTCGTACGCCCGGCCACATCGTCGCTCTTCACCGTGAGCAACTCCTGCAGGGCATAAGCGGCGCCGTACCCTTCCAGGGCCCAGACCTCCATCTCCCCGAGACGCTGGCCACCGTACTGTGCCTTGCCGCCCAGCGGTTGCTGCGTCACCAGCGAGTAAGGCCCAACCGCGCGCGCATGAATCTTGTCGCTGACGAGGTGGTGCAACTTCAGCATGTAAATCTGTCCGACCACGACACGCTGGTCGAAGGGCAGACCCGTGCGACCATCGAACAACTCGGTCTTACCGTCGTCGCTCTGATCGGCCTCCGCGAGACGCTCCCAGATCTGTTTCTCCGAGATTCCGTCAAAGACCGGCGTCTGCGCATACATTCCGAGAATCTTGCAGGCCATACCGAGATGCGTCTCGAGCACCTGCCCCACGTTCATACGCGATGGCACGCCGAGCGGATTCAACACGATGTCAACCGGCGTGCCGTCCGGCATGAACGGCATATCCTCCATCGGAAGGATTCGCGCGATAACGCCCTTGTTGCCGTGACGGCCGGCCATCTTGTCGCCCACGGCGAGCTTCTTCTTGCTCGCGACGTAGACGCGTACCTGCTTGATGATGCCCTGGTCGATATCGTCGCCGCTCTCGGCACGATCCACGGATCGCTCGCGTTCCTCGGCGAGGTCGTCAAACTTGTTTTTGAACTCGCCAATGATCTCGTCGATCTTGATCTGAATCGGGCTACTCTCGATGGATACAGACTCGTAGGTCTGGGCCAGCTTGCGCAGCAGCGTCTTGGTGATCTTACGGTTGGCGGGGATGATGATCTCACCCGAATCCACGTTCATCACGTCCAACGGGATCTTCTCGCCCAGCAGAATGTTGCTCAGCGCTTCAGTCAACCCCTCGGTCAATTCCTGCGACTTGCCCTTGTGCTCCTCCTCGATCGTCTTGCTCTGGCGGCGTCGCTCGCTCGGCGTCATCTTCTCGGCCGTCATGTCCTTGTGCGCCGTGACGTTGACGTCCATCACGATGCCGTTGACACCACTCGGTACGGTCAGCGACGTGTCGCGCACGTCCGCGGCCTTCTCACCGAAGATAGCTCTCAGGAGACGCTCTTCGGGCGCCAGTTCGGTCTCGCTCTTCGGCGTAATCTTGCCAACAAGGATATCCCCGGAGCGCACTTTGGAGCCCACGCTGATCACACCGTCATGTCCAAGATTCTTGAGCGCGTCCTCGCCCACGTTCGGAATATCGCGTGTGATCTCTTCCGGACCCAGCTTCGTATCGCGCGCGCCGACCTCAAACTCCTGAATGTGAATCGACGTAAACACGTCATCGCGCACCAGGCGCTCGCTGATGAGAATCGCGTCCTCGAAGTTGTATCCGCACCAGGGCATGAACGCGACGAGCAGGTTTTTTCCCAGCGCGAGTTCACCGCAGTCCACGGCGGGACCATCGGCAAGCACATCGCCGACGGCGATCTTCTGGCCGACCTTCACGATTGGCTTCTGGTTGATACAGGTACCCGAGTTGGAGCGCATGAACTTCTGAAGGTCATGTTCGGTAAACGTGTCCTGCGCCTGGCGCTTGGTCGGCATCTTCCCGTCCTCGGAAATCACGATCTTGTTGCCGGATACGTAAGCGACTTTCCCGGCGCGGTCCGCCACCACCGTGACTCGTGAATCACGTGCGATCCGTGCTTCCATCCCCGTTCCCACATAGGGGCGTTCCGTGGTCAGGAGTGGCACCGCCTGGCGCATCATGTTCGATCCCATCAGGGCGCGGTTGGCATCGTCGTGCTCGAGGAACGGGATCAATCCCGCCGCCACACTCACGACCTGCTTCGGCGAAACGTCCATGTACTCGATTCGCTCGCGGGGCAGTTCAAGGAAGTCGCCGCGTACTCGCACCGAAACCAGGTCGTTCACGAACTGGTTGTTATCGTCGAGGAGGGCGTTGGCCTGTGCGATGACGAAACGCTCTTCCTGGTCGGCCGTAAGATACTCGACCTTCTCCGTCACGCGCTCCTTCACGACCTTGCGGTACGGGCTCTCGATAAACCCGAACTCGTTGACGCGCGCATAGGTGCCCAACGAGGAGATCAGCCCGATGTTCGGGCCTTCCGGAGTCTCGATCGGACAAATACGCCCGTAATGGCTGCTGTGCACGTCGCGAACCTCGAAGCCCGCACGTTCGCGACTCAAGCCGCCTGGTCCCAGCGCGCTGAGGCGGCGCTTGTGTCCCAACTCCGAGAGCGGGTTCGTCTGGTCCATGAACTGGCTGAGCTGGCTGCGCCCGAAGAAGTCCTGCACGACCGCGGAAAGTGTCTTCGGATTGACCAGCCGTTGCGGCGTCAAGGTGCCCGTCGTCGGATCGAAAAGAGTCATGCGCTCGCGGATCAACCGCTCGGTGCGGGCCAGTCCGACCCGGCACTGCCCTTCCAACAACTCGCCGACCGTACGCACGCGCCGGCTTCCGAGGTGATCGATATCATCGACGGTTCCCTCGCCCTTGCGAATCATCAACAAGTGGCGAATCGCCGCAACGATGTCCTGCGTATCCAGCACGCGGACGCCTCCGTCCACGACGCCTTCCAGGCCGAGTTTCTGATTGATCTTGTAACGTCCGACACGACCGAGGTCGTAGCGGCGCTGATCGAAGAAGAGGCGCTTCAACAACTGGCGCGCATTGGACGGGGTCGCCGGATCGCCGGGTCTCAGACGCAGGTAGATATCCTTGAGCGCATCATCCATCGACGTCGTCTCGTCGGAGCGCAGGCTGGTCAGGATCACGCCGTCGTCCCACGAGACGTCGACCACCTCGGCCTTCTTGATGCTGGC
The DNA here is from genome assembly GCA_027623315.1 of Verrucomicrobiota bacterium. Lineage (GTDB taxonomy): Bacteria > Verrucomicrobiota > Kiritimatiellia > CAJWTS01 > CAJWTS01 > JAQBYD01. The sequence continues at coordinate 113,481 of JAQBYD010000003.1, forward strand.
GGCCAACATGCGGCTCGTCGCACTGAGCGTCACGTCGTCGTAGCGACGCGCAATAATAGTCTGCGAGTCGATATCGATCACGTCCTCCTTGAAGACGAGATGTGCGATATCTTCCTCGGTCAGCTTGTCCGAGAGCTTCAGATTCTTGCAGGTGTAGAACACGTCCAGCAGCTCGTCGTCAGACCCGTAGCCCAGCGCCCGCAGGAATGTGGTGGCCAGGAATTTACGGCGGCGGCGGCGGCGGTCCATGTAGATCCAGAGGTGATCCGAGGTGTCAAACTGCACCTCGACCCATGAACCGCGGTCGGGAATGATCCGGAACGAATACAACGTCGATCCGTTGGCGTGCAACAACGACTCGAAACAGATGCCCGGCGAACGATGGAGCTGGCTGACCACGACGCGCTCGGCGCCATTCACCGTGAACGAGCCACGATTGGTCATGAGCGGAATTTCGCCCATGTAGACGGTCTCTTCACGGATTTCATCGCCGTCCTTGAGGCGAAAGGTCACATGCAACGGCGCGGCGTATGTCCCGCCATCACGCAGGCATTCCATGATGGTCTGCTTGGGCGTGGAGAGATCGTACTTAACGAAGTCGAGTACGTAGCGTCCATCGTAACTCTCGACCGGAAACACATCCTTGAAAACCCGGTGTAGCCCGAGACGCTTGCGTCGCGTCGGCGAGACCTCCACCTGCAGAAAATCCCTGTAGGAGTCCAGCTGGACCTCGATCAGGTCCGGAGGATCGATAATCTCTTTAAGTTTACCGTAGTTTGTTCGCTCAATCATACATTACCTTGTTCAAGGAATTCGCGTTCCAGTTTTTCGTTCAGCCCGTACCGTCAACCAGGCAACCGCCACGGCTCGACAAGCCGTTTTGGACAGCCCGAGGCATGTGTGCCGGGAGACAACCACCGCCCCGATGCCGTCACGGCTCCGCTGCAGCGGGTAAGGCTCCATCTGTGGAGTTCCGTCTCGTTCTATCGTTTTGTCGCTTACCCAATCCGCGGTCGCTCTACTTGATCTCGACGGTTGCGCCTGCGCCTTCGAGCTTCGCCTTGATCTCATCGGCCTCTGCTTTGCTCACGCCTTCCTTGACGGGCGTCGGAGCCGATTCCACGAGTTCCTTCGATTCCTTCAGGCCCAGACCCGTAATGGCACGAACTTCCTTGATCACGCCGATCTTGGACTCGCCAAACGACCCCAGGATGACCGAAAATTCAGTCTGCTCTTCGGCGGCGTCGCCACCATCGCCGCCTGCAGCCGGAGCCGCCGCCATCATGGCCGGGGCGGCCGCGCTGACACCGAGGCGATCCTCGAGAACCTTGACGAGTTTCGACAGCTCAAGAACACTCATCCCTTCGATGTACTCCACGATTTCAGCCATCTTGCCGTCCAGCCGCTCTGCGCTGCCGGAGGATTCGGCTGGAGCTTCGCTGGGAGCCTCCGCCTGTTTTTCTTCCGTTGCTTCTGACATGGTTATTCTCCTCTGTGCTAACCTTCTTGTTGTTTTTTGTCCTCAAAAGCCTTCAAGAGATAGACGATGCTCGCCGTCTTCTGGCTGAGCACGCCCACCAGCTGGGACATTGGTGCAGCCAGCGTACCGACCACCATAGCCTGTAACTCCTTCTTAAACGGAAGCGCCGCAAGCTCGGAAATATCGGCGGCGGTTAACGCGAGTTCGCCCATCGCGCCCGCCCTCGCGTTCTCGCGATTGAGCGCGCCGATGAACTTCTTGAGTGCTTTGGCAACGCCACTGACGTCGCCCTCTCCGAAAATCACGCCCGTCGGGCCGACCAGCTCATCGGTCACCGACTCCAGCCCCATGTCGCGAACCACATGCCGCAGCAAGCGGTTCTTCACGATGTGAAACCGCGCCTGGTGCTCACGCAGCCGTGCGCGCAAATCGTTGAGCTGCCCAACGGTCAATCCCTTGTAGTCCAGCAGGAGAAAATAGGAAGCGTTACCAAGGTGCTCCCGGAATTCTTCGACCACGGACTCCTTCTCCGGCCGTACGTTTCTAGCTTCGTCCTTCATAGGGTCCTCACGCAGTGGCTTCCTGCAGTCCGACCTGCAATCCGACGCCCATCGTCGAACTGACCGAAACCTTCTTGATGTAGTGGCCCTTGGCCGTGCTCGGCTTACTCGCGATCACCGACGCAATCACCGCCTGGGCGTTCTCCAGTAGCTGGTCTGCGCTGAAGGACAACTTGCCGCAGGGGACGTGCACATTACCGTGACGATCCATGCGGAACTCGACCCGGCCGGCCTTGCTGGCCTGCACGGCCTGCGCGGTATCGTCGGTGACCGTCCCCGTCTTCGGATTCGGCATCAACCCGCGCGGCCCCAGCACCTTGCCCAGCTTGCGAACTTCCTTCATGGCTTCGGGCGTCGCGACGGCGACGTCAAATTCCAACCAGCCACCGCTAACCTTCTCGATCAAATCCTCGTTGCCCACGATGTCGGCTCCCGCCTCGCGCGCTGCATCCGCCGCGGCTCCGCTGGCGAAGACCGCGACTCGAACGTTCTTCCCGGAGCCATGCGGCAGGTTCACGGTGCCACGCACGGCCTGGTCGGACTTGCGCGGGTCGACACCCAGCCGGAATGCCAATTCGAGAGTCTCGTTGAACGATGCAGTCGGGTTCGACTTGAGAAAGTCGACCGCTTCGGGCAGGCCGTAGACCTTGTCCTCTACCTTTTCCGAAACCGCCCTGTATTTTTTTCCGTTTTGTGCCATTGCTTAGTCCACCACGTTGATACCCATGCTTCGTGCCGTGCCTTCGATGATCAGCATGGCAGCGTCCTCATCATTCGCATTCAGATCTTCCACTTTCGTCTGCGCAATCTCGCGGACCTGGCTACGATTTACCGTGCCGACCTTATTGCGGTTCGGGACCCCGGACCCCTTCGCCAGCCCGGCGGCACGTTTCAAGAGAACCGCCGCTGGAGGGCTCTTCATAATGAAGCTGAAGGACTTGTCCTGGTACACCGTCAGCACCACCGGTACGATCATGCCCTGCTTGTCCTGGCTCGCGGCGTTAAAAGCCTTGCAGAACTCCATGATATTCACGCCGTGTTGACCCAACGCCGGCCCCACCGGCGGCGCGGGATTCGCCTGTCCGGACGGGATCTGCAACTTAATCGTACCTGTAATCTTCTTCGCCATAACCGTTCCTCTAGTCGACTCGCTCGACCTGCCAATACTCCAATTCCACCGGCGCTGAACGCCCGAAAATCGCGACCGAAACCTTCAATTTCCCACGCTCGGGATCCACCTCTTCGACACTGCCGTTGAAGTTCAGGAACGGACCATCGTTGATCTTGACCGTCTCCCCCGGCTCGAACTGAACCTTGGGCTTCACCTTCTCCTGCTTCTCGTGCATCTGGTTCATCAGGCCGTCGACTTCTTCCGCGCGCAGCGGCACCGGCTTCTCGCCGCCGATGAACCCGATAACGCCGGGTGTATCGCGCACATAATGCCAGATCTTCTCGCTCAGCTCACGCTGATCGTTATACAGGTCCATCTTGATCAGAACGTAGCCGGGGAAGAACTTCCGTGTGGTTGTCGTGCGAACGCCACGCTTCACCTCCGAGACCTTCTCGGTCGGAATCACGACATCCTCGATCAATTCTTCCAGCTCTTCGGCCTTCAAACGCTTGAGAATACTCTCGCGCGCCTTGCCTTCCTGGCCCGTTAACGTGTGAACCACGAACCAATCTTTCTGCGTCGCAGCGCTCACTGTATTCGTATCCTCCGTCACCAATTATCGTCCAATCAGAAGCCGTATCGTACTCAACAGGCCCCAGTCACTCATTCCTATATAGACGCTCAGCACAATCACGAAGGCAATCACGACCATCGTGCTCTGCACCAATTCGCTCCGCGGGGGCCAGGCCGACTTGTGCATCTCTGCACGCACTTCGCGCATGAACCCCCGAAACTGGTCGACTTTTCCTGCGATCTTTTGCATTTCAACGTCTACACCACCGTCATCAACACCGCTTCCACTACCGGACTCGCCACGCCGCAAGGCTGGCAGGTCAGGAGGGACTCGAACCCCCAACCCTCGGTTTTGGAGACCGATGCTCTGCCAAATTGAGCTACTGACCTCTTAGCAGCCTTCGAGCTAATGCCCCCGATCATGCCCAGCCGACCCGCGTTGCCGCCGGCCGGAAAACCTCGTTCAGCAGCACAGGCGTGAAAAGGCCCGGCGTTGCCACCGGGCCTCAGAGTCACGTCTGCACCTATTCAAGAATCTTAACAACCGTACCAGCGCCCACGGTGCGTCCGCCCTCACGAATCGCGAAACGCATCTTCTCTTCCATGGCGATCGACTGAATCAACGCTACCTTCATGCTCACGTTGTCACCGGGCATGACCATGTCAACGCCCTCGTCCAACTCAATGTCGCCCGTCACGTCGGTCGTACGGAAATAAAACTGCGGACGGTATCCCTTGAAGAATGGCGTGTGGCGTCCACCCTCATCCCTGCTGAGCACGTAGACCTCGGCCTCAAACGTCGTGTGCGGCGTAATCGAACCCGGTTTCGCCAGCACCTGGCCGCGCTCAACCTCGTCCTTCTTCGTGCCGCGCAGCAACACACCGACATTATCCCCGGCACGTCCTTCATCCAGCAACTTGCGGAACATTTCCACGCCGGTCGCCGTGGTCTTGGCGGTATCACGCAGCCCGACGATCTCAACTTCGTCGCCGACGGTCACGATACCACGCTCCACACGACCCGTGACGACCGTGCCGCGCCCCTCGATCGAGAACACATCTTCAATCGGCATCAGAAACGCCTGGTCCGTAATGCGAACGGGCTCCGGAATGTAGGCGTCGAGTGCCTCGAGCAGTTCGGTGATGCATCCGCAGGCCTCATCCTCCGCCGACTCCGCTTGCGTGGCGGCGAGCGCGTTGCCGCGCACGACCGGGCAATCATCGCCGGGGTAATCATACTTGGAAAGCAACTCGCGAATCTCGAGCTCGACGAGGTCCAGCAACTCCGGATCATCCACAAGATCACACTTGTTCATGAACCCGACGATCGCCGGAACGCCCACCTGGCGCGCCAGCAGGATGTGCTCGCGCGTCTGCGGCATCGGCGCATCGGAGGCGCTCACCACGATGATCGCGCCGTCCATCTGCGCGGCACCCGTAATCATGTTCTTCACGTAGTCCGCGTGACCGGGGCAGTCGACGTGCGCGTAGTGCCGATTGTCACTCTCGTACTCGACGTGCGAGGTTGCGATGGTCAGAATCTTCGTGGGGTCGCGCCGTCCCTGCGACTCCGAAGCCTTCGCCACCTGATCGTATGAGATGAAAGTACTCAGCCCCTTCAAGGACTGCACCTTCGTAATCGCTGCCGTGAGCGTCGTCTTGCCGTGATCGACGTGGCCGATCGTGCCGACGTTCACATGCGGTTTGGATCTTTCAAATTTTTCCTTCGCCATGGTTCTGTTCCTCCAGCAGGGATCCCGCGCCGGCACGTCTACCGCATCACGTTACCCTTGTCTTCTCTACGTTATCGCTTCTCTTACTACGTACCAATTCCTACACACCAATTCAATGGAGCCCACGAGCGGGATTGAACCGCTGACCTCATCCTTACCAAGGATGTGCTCTACCAACTGAGCTACATGGGCCAAGATCCATCCAACACGCGTTGCGCCTGTTTACACGCAAACCGCTTCCGGCTAAACACGCTCACGCATGTACGCCACCTTTCGACTCTCGCGCGCCCATGAAATCCTGCCGGGCAAAGCCAGAGTCGGGTGGGTTGCACACCGAAAATAGCCAGTAAATGGGACTAAACCGCCTAGTCCCAAACCGAAAAGATTATCACCCACCGCCGTTGTGTCAACAGACAATTTGAGTATTTCATAATTATTTTGCGGCCCCGTCCATCTGACACACGGCAGAGCAACGAGCATTTGAGTGCCCGCAGACTTTGAACCCTCGGCCCTGCCGTGCGCCGGGCTCTCGCGTAAGCCCCGATACCTCGCACACCCCGCGTTTTAGGGGTTTTCGCTTGAGTCGTCATACGTCAATGGTCTACTATCACTATTTGAAACGAGATTTCGCACCATGGGACAACAAACACTAAGCCTCTCCCAGCAGCAGCGCATGCAGATGATTCTGGCGCCGCAGCTGCGCCAGTCACTGGAGATGCTCCAGCTCCCAATCCTGGAGCTGCGTACCGTAATCCAGCAGGAATTAGAACAGAACCCGACCCTCGAGGAATCCCCCGGCGATAACGAGCAGATCGAGATCGAATCCGGATCCAGCGAGTTGGAGGACAATAAGGAACTCGATTTCGATAAGGATTTCGAGGCCATGGCCCAACTCGACGATGAGTGGCGGGACTACTTCTTTCAGGATCAGAACAACTACGGCAGCACCTCCGAAAGCGCCGAAAAACACCAGTTTCTGCTCGATTCGCTACCTCAACAGGAGTCCCTGCAGGAGCATCTGATGGGGCAGCTGACCTTCGCCGGGCTCTCGGAGGACGACGAGAAGATCGCGGAGATGATCATCGGCAGCATCGACGAAGATGGCTATCTCACCCTGAGCATCGAGGACCTCTCCGAGACCGCCGGCTTCGACGTCGAGCACCTGCGCGATATTCTCTCGATCGTGCAGGAGTTTCACCCCACGGGTGTAGGCGCCAAGGACCTGCGGGAGTGCCTGCTGCTCCAACTCGAACGGCTCGGGCAGGTCGACTCGCTGGCCCGGAAGATCGTGGAGGGCCACCTGAAAGACATCGGGGCGCGCAAGTTCTCGACCGCTTCCAAGGCCCTCAAGGTCTCGGTGGAAGATATCCAGGAAGCCGCGCGCTTCATCGCCAGCCTCGACCCCAAGCCGGGACGCATCTGCACGGCGGAAGTCTCCAGTTACGTCTTCCCGGAAGTCGTGGTGCAGAAGATCGAAGGCGAATATCTCATTATGATGGACGACGACCAGCTTCCGCATCTGCGCATCAGCAACCACTACCGGCAGCTGATGCGCGAAGCCACCACCACCCGCGACGTGAAGAACTATATCCAGGAGCGCGTGCGCGCCGGCGCCTTTCTGATCAAGAGCATTCACCAGCGGCAAAAGACGATCTACAAGATCGCCGCCGAAATTGTCCGAGTGCAGAAAGCGTTTCTCGATCAAGGCATCGCACATCTGAAACCGGTTACCATGTCGCAAGTCGCCGACGCGGTCGGGGTTCACGAAACAACGGTCAGCCGCGCAGTCAACGGGAAGTACATGCGAACGCCGCAGGGCATGTATGAGATGAAGTACTTCTTTACGACCGGCCTCAAGGCCGCGGACGGACGCGACGTCTCCAACAGGACGGTGAAGGATATGATCTTGACCCTCGTCGCCGCCGAAGACCCCGCCAACCCCCACTCGGATCAGGAGCTCCTTGAAGATCTCAAGGAGCAGGGCATCAACATCGCGCGCCGCACGATCGCGAAGTACCGCCTGGTGCTCCGCATCCCCCCTTCACACCTGCGCAAAGCCTTTTAGACCGCCCGAACGAAATCCGGCGGACTAGCGATCGGCGAATGTGTCACAACATTCCATGTCGCCGCTTTCCAACCCGATCTTGAACCATTTCACTCGATCCGCCGAACTGCCATGCGTAAAGGAGTCCGGGGTTACATGCCCTTGCGCCTGTCTCTGCAAGGTGTCGTCGCCAATCGCGCTGGCCGCCCTGAGACCCTCGTCAACGTCACCTGCCTCAAGCAGTTGTCGCGACCGGTTGGCATGATGCGCCCAGACGCCGGCGAGACAATCCGCCTGGAGTTCCTGTCGAACCGAAAGCTTGTTGCCTTCCGTCTCGCTTAGCTGACTGCGCGCCGCGTGTACTTTTTCGGATGTGCCCAGCAAGGTCTGGATGTGGTGACCCACTTCGTGGGCAATCACATAGGCCTGTGCAAAATCTCCCGGTGCTTTGAAGCGATCCCTCAACTGATCATAGAAGCTCAAGTCGATGTAGACCTGTCGATCACCCGGACAATAGAAGGGGCCGACCGCTGATTGAGCCATTCCACAGGCCGACTTCACGGCCCCGCGAAACAGGACGAGGCGCGGCTCCTCGTAGGTCTTTCCCTGCTGCCGGAACAATTCGGACCAGGTCTCTTCGGTATCCGCCAGAACGACCGAAACGAACTCCACCAGTTCCTTTTCGTCTTCCGATTCCCGAAGCGGTTCCGTAGTCGACTCGACCGTGGCACCTTGCTGCAACGAAAGACCACCCATTATTTTGCCAAGGTTTCCACTCCATAGACCGTAACCAAGCACAACAGCCACCAGGATCACGGTACCCTTGACCCCTAGAAACCTGAGGGCCAACGGGAGCAAGCGTAAGATGCCGCCGCCGCCGCGTATGCCGCCAACGCCGCGCGCGCGCATGCCGCGGCGGTCGTCCACATTGCTACTCCTGCGATTTCCACGCCAACGCATGGCTGTCCTCCCAGTGGTCTAAAGTTGTAACGGATCCGGATCGGGGCTCAAGGCGGACGATCTTGTTCTGTCGTAGCGCTCGAGGAACTCCCTGGCCAGCGCACGGTAGGCCACGGCCCCCGCACAGTTGGAATCATACGTAATGATCGGTTGCCCGTAGCTCGGTGCCTCGCTCAAGCGCACGTTGCGCGGAATTTTCGTCTCAAACACCTTGTCACCAAAATGCCCGGTCACCTCATCGACAACCTGCTGGGCGATATTCGTGCGCGCGTCGTACATCGTCATCACGATTCCACCCAACTCGAGGCCCGGGTTGTCGCCCTGCTCACGAATTTTCTGAATCAGCCGCGACACCACGCTCAGCCCTTCCAGGGCGTAGTACTCCGTTTGCAGCGGGAGAATCATGCTGTCGGCGGCCGTCAGCGCGTTCATCGTCAGGATCCCGAGTGAAGGCGGACAATCGACGCAAATATAGTCGTACGCGTACTCGGCCAGAAAGGGCGAAATGGCCTCGCGAAAGCGATGCAGGTAGCGGTCCGCGCGCGCGACATCAATTTCGGCGCCGGCCAAATCAACCTCCGAGGGCACGGCGTGCAATCCTTTGATCCCGGTCGGTTGAACCAGGCTGGCGACGTCGCCGTTACCCAGCAGTGCGTCGTACAGGCTCTGCCCGGCATGCTTGTCGAGACCGACACCGCTGGTCGCATTGGCCTGTGGATCCAGATCGATCAACAGCACTTTCTTGCCCAGCTCGGCCAGGCAGGCCGACAGGTTAACCGCGGTGGTTGTTTTTCCAACACCACCTTTTTGATTAGATACTGCGAAAATATGAGCGGGCATGATCGGACTAACGCTCTCCCTGCGTCCGTCGACGCATTGAAATCAGCAGACTATCACGATTCGGCAGCCGCGCAACTGGTAAGCGTGACGCGCTAACCCGGACATCTCACACTTTTCCTACTACGAACACGGATAGCTCCGTCAGGCTTGATCGAAACAGGGCTTCGCCAATTCACAGTTAATCATCCGTGCTCAGCTCGATCGTGACGGGGCCGTCGTTGTGAATCTCGACCTGCATCATGGCGCCAAAGATGCCCGTTGCCACACGGTCGGCGCCCAGCGTCTCTCGCAGGCGCGCCACGTAGGTTGCGTAAAGCGCTTCGGCGACCTCCGGCTGCGCGGCGCGCACGAAACTCGGGCGATTCCCCTTACGCAACTCCGCATACAGCGTAAACTGAGAGATGGCCAGGACGGATCCGTCGACATCCGCCAGGGCCAGGTTCATCTTGCCCTCTGGATCGGAAAAGATGCGCAGGCGCGTCGTTTTGTCGGCCAGTGTGATCGCGTCGGCTTCAGCGTCTTCGTGACGTACGCCGACCAGCGCCACGAAGCCCGCTCGAATTTCACCGACCAGGGATCCATCCACGCTGACGCGGCCCGCGGTGACGCGTTGGATCAGAACCTTCACGTCAGCCGTGCGCGTCAACTGCCCTCGGAGTACGCGCGGTCCATGCGCTCGGCAACGTCGCGGAAGCCAATGTCAACCTGGTAGATCGCTTTGAAGTGATTGAGCGCCGCGTCGAGATCGGCTAACGCCTCGCACGCCAGCGCGAGCTCGTAAACCATTCCCATCTTAGCCTTGTTCATGACCGGGATTTCGGAAATCGCGCGCTCGAACTGTTCGCGCGCCAGGTCGTGCTGTCCCTTCCCTGCAAAGCACATCCCGATATGGAAGACGGCGTCGACCCGGCGCTTCGGGTGGCGCTGCGCCTGCTGAAAGTACGGGAGCGCACCGGCGAGATCTCCGCCGTCGTAGAGCGCCTTACCGAGTTGATACTTCAGGTCCAGGTCGTTGGGATAGCTCTCCGTGCGACTGTAGAGACTATCCAGGTAGTACTGCTCCTTCTCAGCCTGCACGGCGGCGGCCTCGTCCGTTTTCCCATCCGCCTGCAACTCGGAAGCCTTGTCGTCGTAGACCATCAGGTACGTCTCGACCATCATGTTCTCGACCTGCGGGTCACCCACCGAGATCTTGAGCGCCTCCTCGAGGGCCTGCAATGCTTCCTCAAGGTGTCCATGGTCGCGATACAGGCGGGCAAGCTGACGCCGGAAGTTGAGATTCGCCGGCTCCTGCTCGATCTTGGCGAGCGTCTCCTCAATCATCGTGTCCATATCGCCGCCGTCCTTGACCGCCTTGTTCTCGTTATCGAGCGAAGCAGCCTCATCCTTGTCGGCGATATTGTCCCGGAAAGTCCTACCATCGCGGACCATCTCATCCCAACCGCCGCCCTTCATCGTGTCGACAGCGCTGGCGTTTTTCAAAAGTCGCCTGACGTCAAGATCGCCGGGGATGAGCGCGCAGAGCCGCTCGTAGGTTCGCGTGGCTTCGCGGGGGCGATTCGCAGCCTCGTAGACTTGGCCCAGTCGGCGCAGGACATCCGGCACATCGGGCGTGTGGTCGCGCAGCAGTTCCATCGTCTGAACGGCCAGTTCTGCCGTGCCGGCGGCGATCGCCGCATCGGCCAGGAGGAATGCGAACTTCGAATTGAGGGGATCGATGCGCAGCAACTTTTCAGCCGTGAGTATCGCCTTCTCGGGCTGCTTCATCTTCAGTTGCCCCATGCCCATCATGAGCCGGGCCAATCCCTTCGCGCCGGAGACCTTGTGCGTCATGGCACTCCCGCCGGTCTCGTTGAACTTTTCAACTTCGACCATGCGCAGATGCCGGCGGGCCTTCAGGAAAAGCGGCTCCTGCTCGATACAGGAGGCGAAGATCTCGATCGCGTAATCAAGATTCCCGCTCTCCATCGCGAGCGTGCCACGATTAAACAAATCTCCAAGCTGTCGCGACGGCTGTTCTATGTATTCAACGCTCATGGTTCCCTTTTGTGCCCCGCGCAAGCGGGCGGAGCGACATCCTGTGCGCATGCCGAACGCCTGTCAAAAAGAATACGGGCCCGGGTGGGCGGCTGCTATTCGCTTGCCCCGCATCCGTATTCCGTGCTCCTATTATACGATGCACGCCGCGCAAACGAAAACGATTTTATGCCTGGCCCCGATCATCACCGTCGCGCTTGCCGCATGGCTTGAAGCGGGCCCCGAGCGAGTGAGTATCGACGCGGTTGCGCGCTCATACGGATACCCGCGACCCCACGTTTCTGACACGTCGCTGACACTCAGGAGCAACTACAGCCGTCTCGAATTCACGCACGGCAACCGCCGGATGCTCGTCAACGGCATCGTGGTGATGATGAACGATGCGTTCATCTACGAGTCGGACAAGGCCAGCGTGGCCCGGATCGATCTGGAGACGGTGATCAATCCGGTCTTGCGGCCGCAGGACGTCGACGCGCCGCGCGCGTCACGATTGGTCGTGATCGATCCCGGACATGGCGGCGCAGACGGCGGGATGAGTGGTAACGGGCTCCAGGAGAAGGGGCTCGTCCTCGACATTTCACGCCGCGTCAGCGACCGGCTGATCGGATCCGGCTTGCCGGTGCGCCTGACGCGCTACGGCGACCACTCCATTTCCCTGGGCGAGCGCGTTCGCCGCGCGAAGCGCTGGCAAGCCGCGATTTTCGTGAGCATCCACATCAATGCGGCCGATAATCGAAATGCGGCGGGTTTCGAAACCTATGTCGTTCCAGCCAAGGGGTTCTACAGCACGTCGTCGAAGAAATTAGATCTGCGGTCGTACCCGGGCAATCGGTTTGATGCTGAGAACACCGCGTTGGCGTACCAGGTCCATCGTTCCGTATTGTCCAACGCGCCCGGCGCCGATCGTGGGATCAAGCGTGCGCGCTACGTCGTCATTCGCGACGCACCGTGTCCAGCGATTCTGATCGAATGCGGATTCGCCAGCAACCCCACCGAAGCGCGGCGCCTCGTGCGCAGCGATCATCGCGCCAGGATCGCCAACGGCATCGCCAAGGGGATCGTGCGCTACTACGAAGTCGCCGGCAAAGAGCAGCCCTAGCCCGGACATCTCACGCTTTTTCGTAGCGAGAGCGCGAAGAGCCCGTCAGGCTTGATCGAAACAGGGATTTGCCGATGAAACTGTATGGACATACTGTGAATTGGCGAAGCTTGTTTCTGGAGCAACTTTGTCGCAAGCTTTGTCGATTTCCGGCGTCGCTGGGTGAAGACTCCAGGCTCGAAATCGTCCTGCCGTGCCCTCCTTCGCCGTCCCGGCTACGGCGGGCACGGCAGGACGATTCTATTCCATGGCGGCATCAGTTTTCTTTTTGAGCCGTTTGAGCTGACCGCGGATGCTTAACTTTTTCAACGCGGAGACGCGGTCGATGAAGAGCACGCCGTTGAGATGATCAATCTCGTGCTGCACGGCACGCGCCAGGAAGGCCGAGCATTCCAAGGCCTGGGCCTCACCGTCGAGGTCGATGTACCCCACGGTTACGCTGAAGGAACGCTGAACATCGAGCGTGATCTCCGGAAAACTGAGGCAGCCTTCCTCGCCCACTTGCGTGCTGTCCGAAGCGGCAATCCGGGGATTAATCATCACCAGCGGCATCGGGATCTCCGGATTGTAGGGCTCACCATCCTCCTCGTCCTGGTCCAATTCAGGCGGAACGTGGACGACGCACACGGCCAGGGCACGGCCAACCTGCTGCGCGGCCAAACCGACGCCATTCGCCGCGTACATCGTCTCCAACATGTTGGAGGCGAACTGGCGGATCTCGTCGTTGACCACCTCCACCGGCAGGGCCTCTTCGCGCAGGACCGAATCACCATATTTTACGATTGGATAGATCATGTAGCGGAGTTCCCAGCAATGCATCGATGATCACCAAGTTGGCCCGAGAAATCAACGCAGAACAGGGGGCGGGGACCACTCGTCGGCCCGCACCCCGACCTGAATTGCACCTGAATGCCCTTGGCACGCGACCCTAACCCGATATAGACTTTGTAGCCATGAACGAGAGCCTGGTCATCATTCCTACCTACGACGAGAAGGACAACGTGCGGCCGATCGCAACCGCCGTCCACGCCGCCTATGCCGAGGCCGATATTCTCTTCGTAGACGACAACTCGCCGGATGGGACCGGCAAGATCATTGATGAGATGCGGGAGAAGGACCCACGAATCAATGTCCTGCACCAGAAGGGCAAGGCCGGACTCGGCCGCGCCTATATCAACGGGTTCAAGTGGGGGCTCGAGCGAGATTACAAATTCATGATGGAGATGGACGCCGACTTCTCGCATGACCCCAGCGAGATCGTGAACTTCCACAAGGCCATCCAGGACGCAGACATGGTCCTCGGAACCCGCTACCGGGATGGGATCCGCATCACCAACTGGCCGCTCTCGCGCCTGATCCTCAGCAAGACCGCCGCAACCTACGTGCGCCTGATCACGGGTCTCCCCGTGACGGATCCGACCGGCGGATTCAAATGCTTTCGGCGCGAAGTGCTCGAAGCGATCGATCTGGACAAGATTCTTTCCAATGGCTACGCGTTTCAAATCGAGATGTCGTATGGGGCCTGGATGATGGGTTTCCGAATCGGCGAGATCCCTATTACGTTTGTCGACCGACGCTCCGGGTACTCGAAGATGAGCTCCGAGATCGTGACCGAGGCGTGGCAGGTGGTCTGGAAACTTGCCTTTCGAAACAGATTCCGAAGGAAGCCGTCAGGACGGGCGGCCGGCTAACCGCAACGTTCACCGAATTATCGGCCGACGAACCCACGTCATCCGCGGTGAGAATTCAGTAGTATCTATACGTTTGATCCGGCCCGCCTAAACCAACCATCAACATGTCCCTGATCTACGCACTACGGCCCACGCAATGGACCAAGAACACGCTGGTCCTGGCCGCGTTTTTCTTCGCCTTTGGCGATCAAGGCCAGGCCAGGGGCCTCGGACTCTCGGAACTGCTGATTTCCGTCTGCGGGATGGCGCTCTTCTGCGTCGTATCGAGCGCGGTCTACCTGTTTAACGATTTACACGACCTGGCGCAGGATCGTAATCACCCACGCAAGCGTTATCGCCCCATCGCGTCCGGGCGGGTCTCAACCAGGACGGCAATCGTGACCGGCGTTACGCTTCTCGTGGCCGGCCTGGGCCTCAGCTACGCGCTCCAACCATCGTTCGGGCACGTCACGGCGACCTACGTCCTGATGCAGGTGCTCTACACCCTGGCGCTGAAACGCGTGGCGTTGCTCGACACGTTCATCATCGCTATCGGGTTCGTGATGCGCGCGCTCGGCGGCGCGGTGATCATCAAAGTCAGCATCTCACCGTGGCTTCTGCTCTGCACGTTTCTGCTGGCTCTTTTTCTTGGTCTCTGCAAACGGCGCCATGAAAAGATCGAACTGGAGGACGCCGGCGTGGCCAGCCGGGAGAGCCTTTCGCAGTACGACCAGCTGCTGCTGGACCAGTTGATCGCCATCGTCAGTGCCGCGACCATCGTGTCGTATGCGATCTACACGTTATGGCCCGATACGGTCGAGAAATTCGGCACCTATCGGCTTGGATTCACGATTCCACTCGTGATCTTTGGCATCTTCCGGTATCTCGACCTCGTATATCGTCATGAGAAGGGGGACCGCCCCGAGAAGATTCTTCTTACGGATGCCCCGCTGCTCATCTGCATCGCACTGTACGGCGCCGCCGTGGTGCTCATCTTCTCGCTGTAGCAGAAATTCAGCTCCACTTATGTCTTCCCACGAGGAGCGATTCTATCGCCGGGTGGATTGGACAGCATTCGGGACGGCGTCGACCGCCGCCCTGGTCGTCTATATCGCCACGCTGGCGCCAACCGTGACGCTCGAGGACTCGGGTGAACTTGCGGTCGCGGCGGACTATCTCGGCGTCCCCCACCCCCCGGGGTATCCGATCTGGACCCTGCTGGCCTGGATCTTCCAGGCGCTCACCGGCTTCGTCTCGTTTCGAGGCCATCCCAATCCCGCCTGGGGCGCGGCCCTCCTCTCCGCAGTAAGCGGCGCGGCGGCCGTCGGGGTCATTGCAATGCTCGCCTCACGATCCGGCTCGGACCTCTTGCGCGCCGTTTCCCATCGCGCGAGCGAAACCAACGACGGCGCGTCCGGGACGCCCGGCGCTGACGCGCTGGCATGGTGCGCGGGCGTGGCGGCGGCCCTGCTCTTTGCCTTCAGCCCGGTGATGTGGTCGCAGTCCGTGATCGTAGAGGTCTACGCCTTGAACGCGCTCCTTCTCGCGCTCATTCTGCTCCTCTGCTACCAGTGGCTCTGGCGGCCCTCACCCCGGCTCTTGATGTGGACAGCGCTCCTCTTCGGTCTCGGGCTTACGAATTACCAGGTACTGCTGCTCGTCGGGTTAACGCTGCTGGCCGTCGTGATGGTGCGCGATCTCGCATTGTTCCGTGATCTTGCGATCGCGGGCCTGGTCTACGTGCTCTTTATCGGCGCACTTAAGCTGGCCAGCCTGCCTTCCCTGCAAGGCTTTCCCAAGCACGGGCTCGGGAGCGGCCCGATGTCGCTGCCAGACTGGGGCGTCCTCGCGGCCCTCTGCGCCGCGGCCGCCGCCGCAGCGCACATGACGACGGGGCCACGAAACGTGCGGCGGGTTGGCCTGCTGCTGTTTGCGATCAGCGGCGTAACCGTCATCACCCTTCTGTTCCGTATCCCGGGGGCCGGAGCGGAGCTGAGCCCAACCGCCCAAACTGTCGATCCCCATAGCTGGCGGGTGCCCGGCACCATCTTTGCGGCGGGACTGCTGGCACTGCTCTCGATTTCCACATGCAACCCACGCACACGCGCCACGGCATGGGCCGTGATCCCGGCGCTGCTCGTGGTTGCGGTATGCACGTACAAGGGCGTCATGCACGGCCTGGTGCACCCGACCTCGCCATGGTTCTGGTTCTACGTCGCGCTGGACGTGATGCTCCTCGTGCTGTTCTACCACACGCTGCCGCGCGGGCGCACCGTGGCGCCGGCGATCCTGATGGCGCAGGTTGGAGTCTCGTTCTATCTCCTGATGCCGATGGTTTCCGAGATCAGCAATCCGCCCATGAACTGGGGATACCCCCTGACATGGGAAGGCTTCAAGCACGCGATTACCCGGTCGCAGTACGAAGCGATCGCGTTCGATATCAACAACATCTTCACCGCGAAGTACCTCGATCAGATGGGAGTCTACGTCTCCGACCTGCGACGCCAGTTCACCTTCGTGCTGATTCCACTTGGGTTGCTCCCCCTTACCGCATGGGAGCTCAAGCTGGGGCGGCGATCCCTGAACATGATGCACTGCGCAGTCATGCTCGCCCTGCTGGGAGGCTGCGTCGCCGTCGTGGATCGCCTGGCCTTCGCGGGGCAGGATCCAGGCATCACCACCGGCGTATATCGCTCGATCGTGGCGGGGCTTCTGCTGCTCGCGTCGGTCGGCGTCGCGGTTAGCGTGGTGCACTTCGTCAGCCGGTATGTGTCGGTCGTGCGCGACGCGAAGTCGCCCGATCTCTCGGTGCGCGTAACGGCCGGCGTCATCCTCCTCGGCTTACTCGGCCTCTTCGGAGGCTACGCCTATCTCGTGGCGCGCAAACTGTTCACTGCCCAACCCGCCGTGATACCGGCACACGGAATTTTTCTCGGAGCCCTGATCGTGGTGCCCCCGCTCGCCCTGATCGGCACGGCCGCGCTGATGATGTCCGGATCACGCCTGCGCTCCCGCCTGGATGCGTCCTCGCACAACTGGTTCCTCTCGATCCTGATCGGCTTCGCCGTCATGAGCATGCTCCTGGTGGCACTCGCGAACCTCAAGGGCGACTTGCAGGACACATTTATTCAACGCGTGAAATTCATCTCCTCGCACGCCTTCTACGCACTGTGGATCGCCTACGGGATCGCGCTGCTGCTCGACACGCTCGTCCGCGTGTTTCGAATCCCGCCTGCGCCCGCCTGGGTCGCCGCGGGTGTCGCCCTGCTGCTACCGCTGGTCCCGATTCACGAAAACCAACATAACGCGGGCCTGCTGCGCGAGATGGGCGGCGCGGAACAAAACGGGCACACCTTCGGATGGCAGTTTGGTTACTACGCGCTGGTTGGCGCACCGGGGATCATCGAAGAGAACCCCAGCGAGGCGGAGCCACTGCCCAATCCGGAGTATCCGCCCGCGATGGAACCGGATGCGGTCTTCTACGGCGGTACCGACCCCGGTCGATTCGTGCCAACCTACATGATCTACTCGGCGCACGTGCGGCCGGACGTCTTCTTGATCACCCAGAACGCCTTGTCCGACCACACCTACATGAGCGTCATGCGAGACCTGTACGGCGAGGACCTCTGGATCCCCAGCAGGCAGGACACCACGCGCGCTTTCTCGGAGTACATCCAGGCAGCGGCACGGCAAAAGGGCGGCGGCCGCTTGAGCTACTCCGGCGAGCGCGTCAGCATCCGCGGGGCGGCGGAAGTCATGAAGGTCAACGCCATCCTCGCGGAGCGCATCTTCGAGCGTAACCGCTTCCGGCATACGTTCTATCTCGAGGAAAGTTTTCCGCTGGCCTGGATGGACCCCTACCTGGTGCCTCACGGACTGATCCTGAAGATTCACGACACACCGCTCGAAGCCTTGCCGGGGGCCTCGGTGCGCGATGACCTCGATTTCTGGGACTGGTACACGCGACGGCTGTGCCGCGACCGGCGATTTCTTCGCGACATCGTCGCGCGCAAGAGCTTCTCGAAGCTTCGAACCTCCATCGCGCGCGTCTACGCGTCGCGAAAACTGGAGGACTCGTCGGACACGGCGTACCGCGAGGCGCTCATGCTGTACCCCGCCAACCCCGAAGCCACGATGCGCTACATCCAGAACATTCTCATCCCCAAACAGCGGCTCGCGGATACACGCCGACTGCTGGAGCGGTTTGGTGAGTGGGATCCAAACAACGCCGGGCTGAACGGGTTGCTGAACGACGTGACGCGCGCGGAGCGCGCGCGTCAACAGGCCACCACCTCGTCCGCACCGCGCACCGACAACGAAACGAGCGTCCAGGAGCTGATCCGCCTGTCGCGCGAGCTCCAGGAGAGCGGCCACACCAATGCCGCCCAGAAGGTGCTTCGCGAATTCCTGCGCAGCATCGCGCGCGAGCCCGCGGTGGCGTTTGAGCTCGGCAAACAGTTCCACGATGCCGGCAACACCCGGGCCATGCATGAGGTCTTCAGGATCTACCTCGCGCTTACCAACAGGCCCGTTCCAGCAGACCACCTCAAGCAGATGATCCAGCTCTACCGCGACGACAACCAACTCGAGCCGATTATTGATGTCCTGCAGCGACATCTTCAGCAGACACCGCACGATGTGGACGCGCGCATCAACCTCGCCGTCCTGCAGATCATCTTCAAGCGCTACGACGATGCAGTTCGCCACCTCAAGGAAGCCATCCGCATCGGCGGCGGCTCCGCACGAGAGAAGATGCGGAAGGACCCGCGCCTCGCCCCGGTCTTCAAAGACGAGCGCTTCAAGCCCCTGCTGGATAGCACTGCCGCAACGCCATAATCGGGACCAACGACGGAAGAGATCCGAGCCCAGGTCCGGCGTCGCCACGCACGCCGGCACCGACTCGCGGCTTGACACGCCGGGCGGCAAAAGCAACCATGCGCGTCCGACTCGCGGAGGGGCAGCGGTCGTCGGAACGACTTGAGATTTTCAATGCCAGACTCTTTAGACGATCCATCGGACCTTCTGGGCTCCGATTCGGGGCCATTCTACCGCCGAATCGACTGGGCCGCGTTCTGGACGGCCACGATCGTATCGTTCGGCGTCTATTTCTACACCCTCGCGCCCACACTCACCCTCGAGGACTCTGGCGAACTTGCCGTCGCCGGTGACTACATGGGCGTGCCCCACCCCCCGGGCTACCCAATCTGGTCCCTGATATCCTGGTTCTTCACGCGGGTCTTCTCGTTCGTTCCGTATCGCGGCCAACCCAACCCGGCCTGGTCCATCGGACTCGTTTCGGCGGTCTTCGGCGGACTCGCCACCGGCGTCTCGGCCATGCTGATCTGCCGGTCGGGATCGGACATGCTTACGGCCACGCTGCGCTGGCGAGACGGCCATGAAGACAACGACACCGCAATAAACACCGCGGAGCAGCCGGTAAGCGTGAACGCGATCTGCTTCGTGGGGTCGGTCGTTGCCAGCCTGCTCTTTGCCTTCAGCCCCGTCATGTGGTCCCAGGCCGTCATCGTGGAGGTCTATTCGCTGAACGCCTTCTTCCTGATGGCCATCCTGCTGCTGAGTTATCAATGGATGTGCCGTCCCTCCAGCAAACTCCTCTATGCGACCGGTTTTCTGTTCGGGCTGGGCCTTACCAACTACCAGGTATTGCTGCTGGCCGCCCTGACCCTGCTGGTCGTGATCGCGCTGAAGGACCTGAACCTGTTTCGTGACTTTGCGATCACCGGGATCGCCTTCACGATCTGCATTGGAATCATGAAGATCGCCAGCGAGGGCGCGACGCTGGGATTCGAGCAGCACACCGCCGCGACCCTTCCGCTCGATGACAAGGACTTCATGACGATCGTTGGATTACTCACGGTGATGGCCTTTGCCGCCATGCTCGCGATCAAGCGAGGTGTCGGCCCCGCGGCACCCGTTGCGATATTTGCCGTGCTGGGCATCATCACGCTGGTCATGCTCGTCAAAATCGACAAGCCTCCGGCGTACAATCCGGCGCCGGGCCAACAGGTCGAGGAGTATCGCTGGTTGATCAAGGGGGCCGTATTTGTGGGGCTCCTGATCCTGATGCTGGTGCTCGCGGTCACGACGCCGCGAGGCGGCATCGCGGCGTTGATCTATATTGCGATCGCCGTAGCGCTCGCGGTTCTTCTTCGCAAGGGCGTACTCGAGAGCCTGGTCCATCCCACCTCCGCCTGGTTCTGGACCTGGGTCACGCTCAACTTTGTCCTGTTAACCGTCGCCTACCACTTTCTCCCGCATGGCCCCGTCGTGGCGCTGACCATCCTCGCCGCACAATTTGGCGTGGGCTTCTACATCTATATGCCAATCGTGTCCGACGGCAGCAACCCGCCCATGAACTGGGGCTACCCGCTCACATGGGAAGGGTTTAAGCACGCGCTGACGCGCGGACAGTACGAGCAGATTGCCCCTTCCGACGTCTTCTCGTGGAAATATATCGAGCAGGTTGGGGTCTATCTCTCGGACTTGCGCCGCCAGTTCACCCTCATCTGCGCACCCCTCGGATTCCTTCCGTTCGCCGCGTGGGGCTGGCGACGAGGCAATCGGCGTCTTCCGATCCTGCTGATCGGCCTGGCCCTGACCGCGATCGCGATTGGCCTCGTGGCGATGGACTACGTGATCGGCGGCGAAGGATCCAGCGTGGCGATCACCAAGTTGTACCGCGGGCTCTTCTTTCTCGTGCTGATTCTGTCCGGCATCGGGCTGGTGCTTTACCTCCTCTCCGTGCTCAAAGAGTACTGGTTCCGCGTCACCGGTCGAACCCCCTCCACGGCGTCGGAGATCGTCGTGTCGGCGCTGATCCTTCTGGCCGCCTTAGTGCCCTATCTCATCATCGCGTATATGCTCGGCAAAAAGCTCTTCGATCCGGAACAGGAACTCAGACTGGCGCAGAGCTTCGGAATCATCCTCCTGATTGTGGGCCCCCCGACACTCGTCGGCGCCGCGATCGCGATCATGAAGTTTTTTCCGGGATTGCGGCCGGACGCCGACGTCCCATCGCAGAAGTGGATTCTCGCCACCTTGATCGGATTCATGACGATGAGCCTTCTACTCATCTCGCTGGCGAACCTGAAGGGCGACCTGCAGGACACCTTTATTCAGCGTGTGAAGTTCATCTCCTCGCATGGATTCTACGTCCTGTGGATGGGCTACGGACTCATCTTCGGTCTCGGCTACCTCCAGCGATACGTGCGCCAGGGGCCCGCCGTGTACTGGTGCGCCATGGGTGCCGTCCTGCTGCTCCCGCTGCTCCCGCTCCAGCAGAACGCAATGAACGAACGGCTCGTCTCGGAGATGGGCGGGTCCGAGCAGAACATGCACGACTTTGGCTGGCAGTTCGGCAACTACCAGCTGCGCGGCGCCGAGTCGATCATCGAGGAACTGGACCCGGACGAAGAACCGCTCCCGAACCCGGAGTTCCCGCGCGAGATGGGGCGTAACGCCGTCTTCTATGGCGGCACGGATCCGGGCCGCTTCGTTCCCACGTACATGATCTACTCCGCACACGTTCGCCCGGATGTCTACCTGATCACGCAGAACGCTCTCGCCGACAACACCTTTATGAGCGTGACGCGCGACCTGTACGGGGATGATATCTGGATACCGTCGGCCAAGGATAACGCCTCCGCATTTACGAGGTACGTGGATGACGTACGCAGCGGCCGTAGCCAGCCGAATGCCGCGCTGCAGATCAAGGACGGTAAGGTCAGCGTGCACGGCGTCGCCGGCGTGATGCTGATCAACGGCATTCTTGCCGAGATGATCTACGATCATAACATCTTCCGTCACAACTTCTACGTCGAGGAGAGCTACGTCATCGACTGGATGTATCCCTACTTGATCCCACACGGGCTCATCATGCAAATCGCGCCGGGGAAGATGCCACAGCTCCAGCCCGAGATGATTCGCCGCGACATGATGTTCTGGGACTGGTACGCGCGACGCCTGACGTCCAACATCAAGTTCACGCGCGATGTCGTGGCGCGAAAATCCTTCTCCAAACTGCGCAGTGCGATCGCCGGGCTCTACGTGCATCGCCAGCTCTTCGCCGAGGCCGAGTTCGCCTTTACCGACGCCCTGATGCTTTACCCGGCGAGCCCGGAAGCCAACTTCAGACTCGCGGGCGACGTCTACCTGCGCACCGGACGATTCGAGAACGCCCGCGATACGATGCTCAGGTTCAAGACACTCGATCCGAACAATTCGCGTGTTCAGCCCTTCATCAACCAGGTCAATGATGCGGAGTTCACGCAGAATCGAATCGTCGAGCTTCAGAATATACTCCAGAAGGGCACATCAGATCCGACCCTCGTACTCGAACTGATGGACCTGTTTCTGAAAGTCGGACAACGTCAGCGCATGGTCTCGCTCGCGCAGAACCTGATGCAGAACACGAGCATCCCGCCGGACATCGCCTTCAAGATTGCGCAGAAGTTTGAAGCCGTTAAGATGTGCACGGAAATGGATGGCGCGCTACAGCTCACCCTCGAGCGATCGCAGGGCAAGATGCCGGCCCAGAACCTGCTCGTCATGGCGCAGATGTACGCAAACTGCCGCCTGATGGATCGTGCCGTGCAGATTCTCGAATCCTATGTGGCGGCCCGGCCGGATGACTACCAGGTGCGCATCCACCTCGCCGCCGCCTACTTCACCATGCAGCAGCGGGCGAAATGTCTGGATCAACTTACCGTTGCGGTCGCCGCCGGCGGCAATCATGCGCGTCAGCTCATCCAGGCCGATCCGCGCATGAAGGGCTTGCAGTCAGACCCGAAGTTTCAAAAACTGATCCAGATCCTCCCCGGCACCCCCAGTCCGTTCACCATTCCGGGTCAGTTCAACGTGCCCAACTCGTAGGCCAGCACGGATAACCCGTAGATCGCGGCCGTTTCAGAACGCAGGGTCAGCGCACCAAAGTCTACGGCGATGGCACCAAGCCCCAGCGCCTGCTTCGTCTCGCCGGCCGTGAAGTCTCCTTCGGGACCGATCAGCAAGATGACGCTATCGCACGGCCTCTCGCCGCGTTCGGTCATCACCTTACGCAGCGGCACGGCGCCGGCCTCCATAGAACCCAGCAACATGAGATCGCAGGCGCGCGCCTGCTCGCACCAGTCCGAGTATGCGACCGGAGCGTGAACCACGGGCGGCCACGCATTCCCACATTGCGTCGCCGCCTCCAGCGCAATGCGCTGCCAACGGCCGGCGCGCTCCACGGCCTGCTGCGCGTCCAGTCGCACCACGCATCGCTCCGAGCGCACCGGGTAAATCGCAGCCGTACCCAGTTCCGTGGCCTTCTGGATAATCAGCTCCATCTTCTGTGATTTTGGCATCGCCTGCACGAGAGAGATGATCGGGCCGCGCCGCTCGATCACGCGCTCGGACTCGATCTCCAGCGAGACGCCCTCGCGGCCCACGGACTGTACGCGCGCCTGCGCCTGCTTGCCCGCAGCGTCGAAGAGCTCGACCCGGTCCCCACATTGCACGCGAAGCACGTCGACGAGATGGCGCGCCTCGCGGCGCGAGATCCGCAGGGGAATCTTCACCCAGTGCTCCGATGGAAGAAAGAAGCGGTAGGGTCTCGACGTCGTCATCGCAACGGTCCGGGATGCTGGCCGCGGTCCTTCCCTTCAGCGCCTAGTCATCCTCGCCCGTACGCCGCTCGAAAAAGCCTTCGGCAGACTTGCGGAACTTCCGGTGGTTCGGGTAGTTCGTCTCATCAAGTTGCTCGCGCAACTCCTTCATCGCCCGCTTCTGCTTCATCGTGAGACGTGACGGCATCTCGACGCCGATACGCACATGCAAATCACCACGCGAATGTCCGTTTACGGACGGAACCCCTTTGCCGCGCATGCGAAACACTTTGCCGTTCTCGGTTCCGGGTGCGAGCTTCAATCGGGCATACCCGTCCAACGTCGGGACCTCGACCTCTCCGCCGAGCACCGCCACATCGAACGGGACCGGCACTTCGAACAGCAGATCATCCTCCTCGCGATGAAAAATATCGTGAGGCATGACCGTGATCACAACATACAGGTCGCCGCTCGCGCCGCCCCGAATCCCACTCTCGCCCTTGCCCGCAAGTCGCATGCGCGACCCCGTCCCAACGCCCTTCGGGATCTTGAGGGTCATGCGCTTTCGCTTCTGTACGCGACCGGCGCCATGGCAAGTCCCGCACGGGTTGGCAATCATCTGCCCATCCCCGCCGCATACCGGACAGGTCTGGCGCACCTGAAAAAACCCGCTCGCATTCACGACGACTCCGCGCCCGCCGCACTGCCGGCAGGTCTCAGGGCGGGCACCCCCCGATGCGCCGGACCCCTCGCACGTCTCACAGCTGTCCATGATCGGCAGCGTAATCTCGCGCTCGGAGCCGAAGGCCGCTTCCTCGAACTCGATCTCGAGATCGAAGCGAAGATCCGACCCTCGATTGTCCGGGCGCGAGGACCGGCGCCCGCCGCCGCCACCACCAAAGAACTCTTCGAAAATGCTACCTCTGTTTCCGAAGAGACTTCCAAGAATGTCCTGGATGTCCCCGGCGTGCGTGAAATCGCGCCGGACATCGAATCCGCCGGGACCGAACTTCACACCGTCATGCCCGAACTGATCATATTGGCGGCGCTTATCCTCGTCGCTCAGCACCTCGTAAGCTTCCGAGATTTCCTTGAAGCGCTCCTCCGCGGCCTGGTCCCCCTTGTTCTTGTCGGGGTGATACTTCATCGCAAGCTTGCGGTAGGATTTCTTCAAATCCTCCGGGCTTACGCCGCGGCTGACACCCAGTGTCTCGTAATAGTCCGACTTGGTCGCCACGGGCTAATCCTCGTCCTGGGCCGCTTGCCCGGCGTCGACTGCCGGGGCTTCGGGCGAACCGCTTGACACCACGACCTGCGCTGGGCGAAGCAATCGCTCGCCGGACTTGTAGCCACGGCGAACCTGGTTCACCACCTTGCCATCGGGCTGCTCGCCCGACGCGATTCGCGAAATGGCCTCGTGCAGGTTGTGGTCAAAGTCCTGCCCCTCGGCCTCGATAGGCGTCAGGCCGAACTTTTCGAGTGCCGCCGCGATCTGGTCTCCCACCAATTGGAAGCCCTGTACAATCTGGGTATCGGCATCGTGATCTGCCGCGGCCTGTAGCGCCAACTCGAAATGATCCAGCACGGGCAGCAATTCGAGCAAGACATCGTCCGTCGCTCGACGCAACGTCTCGTGCCGCTCGCGCAGCGTTCGTTTACGAAAGTTATCGAAATCCGCCTGTAGCCGCAGCAAGCGCTCGGTAACGGCTCCGAGTTCGCCCTCGGCGCCCTCCGGCAGATCCCCGGAATCTTCCGCGCAAGCGTCCTGCGCGCTCGCGGAATCCGTGGCAACCTCGCCACCATCACTGGCCGGAGTCTCCTCGGTTTCGTCGTTCTCAATGACACTGTCTTCAGTTTTCTTCATGGTCGCACTATATTGGAACGGGATGCCGACAAAATCCAACAGATTCTTTTCGGGGGCCCATGAAGGGCCAAGAAAGGCACTCAGCCGTCGGCCCGACCGGCCTGCTTCAGGAAGGTGATGACGTCGGTAAACTGCGCCGCATTGTCCGGAGACGCCGCCACGAGATCTTCGTGGGCCTGCAACATGGTCTCCAGCGTGCCGCCGTCGCTCGCCGTGGCTTCCTCAAGCTGCTCGCCGTCACGTTCCCTACATGTTGCAAAAAGACCGGGCCCAATCTGCGTCGCCTCACACGCCACCAGCAAATCATCGATCCCGACCGTGCGCAGGGCTTCCTGGGCGCTCGGCAGGAGATTAATCATCCGCACATTCCCGCTGCCCACCCGCTGCAAACGCAGCGCAACACCAGCCAGGACACCCATGAAGGTGCTATCCATATGGTCACAATCATGCATGTCCACCACGAACTCGGTGATCCCCTGATCAATCGCCGTCGCCGCAAACCGTTTGAGCGACGAACTCACCTTGTAGGTTCCGCGGCCCTTTATGCACACCAATGCATGGCCGGCATACAGCGCCACCCTGATCATGTCCCTGATTTCCCTTGCGTTCTCCATCCGCGCACGACCTCAGGCTAGCATCGCGAATCCGCCCAGTCAATCAGCGCGGACGCAAGAATCCAGACGCACGTCATCCTAAGCCTTGTCGTGAACCTGTCGATGCGCATACGATCACGCCATGCGTGTATGCCTCGACTTCCAAGCCGCGATCGCCCAGCAGGCCGGCGTGGGGCGCTACACGCTACTCCTGGCGGATCACCTCGCGAAGGCGGCCGGACCGGATCAACTTGAGCTCTTTTTCTTCGATTTCAAGCGCAGCGCAGCGGACGGCCTCCCCGCCGGGGCGGAAGCCGCCGCCGTCCGGTGGTGCCCGGGCCGACTCGCGCAGGCGGCGTGGAAGACGCTTGGCTGGCCCCCGTTCGATTGGTTTGCCGGGGCAGCCGACGTGTATCACTTTCCGAATTTCATCCTGCCGCCATGCCGTCGCGGCAAGAGGGTCGTGACGATTCACGACGTCAGCTTCATGCGTCATCCCGAGTACACTGAGGACCGCAACCTGGCCTACCTGGAGCACCACATTCGAAAGACCGTATCGCGCGCGGACGCCATTATCACCGACTCCCACTTCAGCGCCGCGGAGATCCAGGAACTGCTGCACGTCCCCGCCGACCGCATCCACGCAATCCACCTGGGCATCAGCGACCGCTTCACGGCTCCGCCTGAACCCGAGATCCGGGCGTTTCGAGCCCGCATGAATCTCGCGAGGCCGTACCTGCTCTCCGTCGGCACCCTGGAGCCCCGCAAGAATTATGACTTCCTGATCGATGTCTTCGAGGCCCTGCCACAGTTCGATGGCGACCTGGTTATCGCGGGAATGCCGGGTTGGAAACTGGACCCGATTCTGAAGCGCATCCGGACCTCCCCCAAAGCCGCGCAGATCCGCTATCTGCAGTATGTCCCGCTGCAAGATCTGCCATCCCTCTATGCGGGGGCCGAACTCTTTGCATTCCCCTCGCACTATGAAGGGTTCGGGTTTCCCCCACTCGAGGCGCTGGCCTGCGGCACCCCCGTCATTTCCTCCACGGCCGCATCGCTGCCCGAGGTCCTTGACGACGCCGCGACCCTGCTTGCCACGGACTCCCGCGACGCATGGGTCGCCGCGATCGAATCCATCCTGCAGGCCGGCAAAGGCGATGCCGACCGCATCGAACGCGGCTGCGCGCAGGCCCGCAAGTTCCGCTGGGATTGCACCGCCCAGGAGACCTGGAAGCTCTACCGGGAGATCGCCTGATGCGAATCGCGATCGATGCACGCTGGATCTTTAAGGAGATATCCGGCATCGGCGCCTACACGCGTGAGCTCATCGGCGCCCTCATCCAGGCGGATTCTTCCAACGAATACGTGCTCTACTTCGAAAGCGATGCCGTACGAGAACGCACGCTTTCGGAACTCCAGGTCGAAGCCTGCGACCGCATCACACCCAGGGTCCTGGCCCATGGCGTCTTCGATCCACGATCGCAACTCAAGACACCCGGGATTCTGCGCAGGGACGGAATCGACATCTATCACTCTACAAACTACATGACGCCGCTCTTCGCGTTCCCGCGCTCCGCGGCCGGGCCGATGCGCTGCGTCGTCACCATGCACGACGTGATCCCGCTCAAGTTCCCCCACTTCGCCCCCAACTCGCGCAAGAACAGGATCTTCCCGCTTTACCGCGCACTCATGTCGGAGGTCGCGCGGCGCGCGGACATCATTATCGCCGACAGCAATTCATCACGCCGGGACGTGATCGAGCATTGCCGGGTTCCACCCGACCGCGAGCGTTGCGTCCGAACGATCTATTGCGGCGTCGCTGCACGCTTCGCGCCGCCCGCATCGCGACCGCCCCCGGATCCGTCGCGCGAACGCCGCATTCTTTACGTGGGGCGTGCCGATCCGTACAAGAACATCGGGGGCCTGGTCCGGGCCTTCGGCCAGGCCCGGCGCGATGGTGCGCCCGCCAGCCGGCTCGTTATCGCCGGCTCGCCGGACCCACGCTACCCGGAAGCCGAACAGCTCGCCCGCGAGCTGAAGCTGGAGGATTCCGTTGAGTGGACCGGATACCTGTCCGAGGAGCAACTGGTGACGACCTACCAGCAGGCCGACCTGTTGGTCCTGCCCTCTCGATACGAGGGATTCGGATTGCCGGTGGTCGAGGCCATGGCCTGCGGGGTACCGGTGATTTGCAGCGACCAGGGATCGCTCCCCGAAGTCGCCGGCGACGCCGCCGTCCAGGTCCACCCCGATGACACCGATCGTCTCGCGGCGGAGATCAAACGCGTATTGTGCGACGACTCCGTGTGGCGCAACATGTCCGCTGGCGGAATCGAGCACGCGAAACGATTTACCTGGCAACGCACGGCGCAGCAGACACTCGCGATATACACGGAGCTGGCATCCCATGAGTGACACGATCCAGTACCCGCAGCGGTGGGCCGGCATGAACGTGGCACTGGCACACGACTGGTTGACCGGGATGCGCGGCGGCGAGAATGTCCTCGAACTGCTGTGCAACGGTTTCCAAGCCGCGCCGATCTACACCTTGATTCACAATCGGCCGTCGGTAAGCGTCGCGATCAACAGCCACCCGTTGCAGACATCGTGGCTCAACTCGCTGCCGGGAATCTACGAGAGCTACCGAAACATGCTGCCCATGTTCCCGTCCGCGATCCGCTCGATGAAACTCGAGAAGACGGACCTGCTGATCAGCACCAGCCACTGTGTCGCCAAGGGCATCGGCCGCCCGCAGGGCGGCAAGCATGTATGCTACTGCTTCACGCCGATGCGGTACGCCTGGCTCTTTCACGACGAGTATTTCGGGCGTAACCCGGCGAAGCGGATCCTGATCGCCCCGATGCTTTCGTGGCTGCGACGATGGGATCGCAAAAGCAGCGACGGCGTAGATCATTTCATCGCCATCAGCGAACACGTACGCCAGAGAATCCAGCTTTTCTACAACCGGGATGCCGACGTGGTCTTCCCCCCGGTCGATACGCTGTACTACACGCCCGAATCGGAGCGCAGCGGCGACTTCGACTTGATCGTCTCGGCCCTGGTGCCCTACAAGCGCATTGACCTCGCCGTCCGGACCTATACGCGAATGGGCTGGCCCCTCAAGGTCGTTGGCATCGGGGGAGACCTCGATAAGCTGCGCGAACTGGCCGGGCCCAACGTCGAATTCCTGCAATGGCAGTCACGCGAAGCTATTCGCGAGCTCTACCGCGACTGTCGCTGCCTCGTCTTCCCCGGCGAAGAGGATTTCGGCATCGTACCGGTCGAGGCCCAGGCATGCGGCGCGCCGGTTCTGGCCTTCGCGCGCGGGGGCGCCCTCGAGACCGTCCGTCGCGATATCTCCGGCATCTTTTTCGACGCGCAGACCGAGGAGTCCTTGAGCGAAGGCGTACAGCGCCTCGCGGCGCGATCATGGGATTCGAGCGCGATTCGAACCCACGCCGAATCCTTCAGCGCCCAGCGCTTCATCAACGACCTGGATGCCTGCCTGCCGGGCTAGGAGCAAATCCAGCGAACCTTGTTTCCGAAGCAACTTTGTCGCAAGCTTCGTCGTAAGCTTTGTCGATCTCCGGCGTGGCTGGGTGAACACCCCAGCCCCTAATCGTCCTGCCGTGCCCTCCTTGTCCTCCGAAATCCCGACCTTGCAGAGAGTCGGGACGCGTAGAAGGAACCCCGGTCGGGGTGAGGCTTTGGCAAGGTAGAGAGCGGAAGAGATGTCATAACCGGAAACCAGTACGGGACCTTTTTCCATGTCCCTGTCCGCTTATTTTGGGGCTGGGAGTCTGTCGGACTTAGGCGCCCTCCGATTACAACATGAAACGGTTGTGGGCCCTGAAGTTGGCGGCCGGTTGATCCCAGAGGGAGTCCTATGCCCGCGTACTCCTTCCTGCCCTTCGTCTTTATCAAAATCTTTACCCAAATCGGTCCCGTCCTGAAATAGGTTGTCACCCACAAGACTAGGGCCGCACCACACGGCGCTACTTGCTCATTCTCCGTGTGCGGGGTGAGGGCACCCCGTCTCCATGGCTTCAACCGGGGACACCTATCGACCCGTATGCTAAAGAGAACTATTGATCCATCATCGAGCATTGGAGACGGCGTGCCCTCACGCCGCTCCGGTTGACGCTTTGGGTGTAGGGGCGGCCAGTCAAGATGTGACAACCGAAAACCAGAACGGGACGATTAAGACGATGGTCGAGATTAGGGCAAAGTATAGAGGGGCTGCGTGCGGCCACAGGTGTCACTAAAGCGCGTTGGCAGTCTGTCGAACGGAGACGCTCTCTCCCGTTATCGGCGCGACACGACACGCGCGGCGGCATGGCTCGCTTCGTCGGCGCTCGACTGAATAATTACTTCCATGCGAAGAGCTCTCCCAGTCTGTCGCTACCCATAGCGAGCATCTCACCATCTCCCAGCACCTGGGTCAACGCTCCGTGCTGCCAGCGTCGGATGCGGTAGAGTGTCGCGAAACTGAAATCCGGCGCCGCGTGGCCCTGCCCGCCGACGAGTTCCCCTCCGCGACGAACATTATCCTGCATCCATGCCGGAAGGCGAAGATGGTACGGGTTCCGCGCGACCTCACCCACATGCAACGCCGTTGCCGCGACGAGATCCGCCACCAGCGCCGCGTCTGCCTCGACCACCAGATTGGGATCTGACATCGCCCCCCAGAACTCGGTTTCAACGACAATGCAGCCGAACCCCTCGCCCATCTGCCGCAGTGCGGCCACCGCCTGCCCATGCCGTTTTTGTGTCTCATTCAAAGTGTGAATCTCGATCTGATCAGCCCGTGCCGGAAACGCTTCGCGAAGCACCGTTGCCGCCTGCTCGATGATCACGCCGCCGCCATGGCCCGTCGCGACTCGTCCCAACAGAAGTACATTTTGAATGTCGTAGAATTCGGCGTAGTGGGCAAGGCTATACCCCAGGTAGGTTCCGATCGTGGAGTAAATGTCTGCGGCCCGCGCATCCCCGTTATGCATCTGCTGCTGCACCTCTAAGAGCTGTTCCGGATACGGCATCTGGTCCGGGAAATCGAATCCGGCGAGGGGCGCCAAGCGCGCAACGGCTTGTTGCGACAGGTACTGCGCGCCGGCGCCGTGATCTCCCGACCATTCGTCGACGGGTGCGTCTTCGCGATAATCGACTGGAGCGAATGCCAGCTCGTTAATCCATGAGGTGAGATGCCCGGCAGCCGTGATATACCCCGACGCGAGACTGGTCCCCATGGAAAGCCCCAGCAGTGCGTGACGTTTCATGGACATGGCCCCGGCCAGCGCCGTGACCTCGCCGTCGTTCACGACGTCGAAGGGCACATTGCCCCATTGAGCGCGCAGATCCAAAAAGAGGCGCCGGATACGCGACTCGAAAACGTCGCTTGCAACGCCTCGAAAGAGGGATGCGAAGCGGACCTGGTTGTTGACGTATACACCGGCGGCGCTTCCGCCGATCGCGTCGACGCGCGGGAGATGCTCGGCAGCGCGTCTGAGCGTGTCCTGTATGCCGTCGATGTGGTAGGCCGGATCCGGCTCGAAATACGGCTCCCACTCGATCTCCTCGGAGAAAACCACGCACCCGTCGATAACGGCGGCGCACTTGCGATCACTGCCCCCCAGGTCGAACCCGATTCGGCAACCGTCGAGATTCCCGCCCAGCGAAAGTTCATTCTCCCGCGCGGCGGGCAGCTCGCGCTCGGGGCACGCCATGATCTCCAAGTCTGTCCCATAGACTCTTTTCCCAACAAATTCATTATCGAAATGGCGAACGCCGTGAGGGGAATAGGCC
The DNA here is from genome assembly GCA_027623315.1 of Verrucomicrobiota bacterium. Taxonomy (GTDB): domain Bacteria; phylum Verrucomicrobiota; class Kiritimatiellia; order CAJWTS01; family CAJWTS01; genus JAQBYD01. The sequence goes on from JAQBYD010000003.1 coordinate 145,452, forward strand.
TCCCGGAGGTGCGGCACCAGCGCGTCACAGCCGCTGATCAAAGCCCTGTTGCCGCTCCGCTGCCAGAGAAGCATTTTGAGGGTGCGCTCCACGTGCCGCCGATTCGCCTCCTCGGATCCACATCCCGCAGGCAGAATACGAGTACGGAAGACCGAGCAGGAATCGTCGGGTCGCAGCAGGGCGATCGACACCTGTTCGCAGGCGCCCGCTTCGTCGATCCGGCGCCGATAGTCGCGCGTCCACAGCGCCGCCGGGATGAAGCCGGGATCGAGGACAGGTCTTACGCAGTGGGATCTATGCATGGCGTGTTTCAACAGCACCCTTTCACGTTCGGGCCGATTTTGGTAGAGTAATTCCTGAGTGACAACCCTGGAGAGCCCTATGCACCATCGTCGCAAAGACTACCCTCGCGCGCGGCAGAAGAGATTTCTGACGGCAACCGCTATGCTCGCGCTCTGCACGAGCCACGCCCTGGCCGAGCAGATCTTCCCGGGTCCTGACTGGAAGGAGCGCCCGGACCCGCTCGCCAGCCCGGATGCGGAAGTCGGCGGCCAGATTTCGATCTTTGCCGGACAGTACCCCAAGAGCCTGAACTACTACCTCGACAACAACGTCTTCTCGTACCGGGTCACGGCATTCATGTACGAGAGCCTGCTCGGCACGGACGGCATCACGGCCGACTACGTGCCCAACGTGGCTGAAAAGTGGTCCATCTCTGAGGATAAGCTGAGCTTCACCTTCTGGATCGACAAGCGCGCGCACTGGAGCGACGGCCGGCCGATTACGGCCGAGGACGTTAAGTTTACCTTCGATACGATCATGGACCCCAAGAACCTGACGGGAATCCACAAGGTGGCCCTGGAGGCCTTCGAGTCGCCGGAAATCATCGATGACCACACCATCCGCTTTCGAACCAAAGAAGTCCACTGGCGCAATCTCGGCGCCTGCGGCGGTCAGGAGATTCTCCCGAAGCACGCCTACCAGGACGTCGACTTCAACAAAGTCAATTTCGAGTTTCCGGTCACCTCGGGCCCGATGAAGATCGGAAAGATTAAAGAGGGGATTTTCGTTAAGATGGAACGGCGCGCTGACTGGTGGGGTTGGCAGAAGCCCGGCAACCAGAACACGTTCAACTTTGAAACGATGGACTTCCGCTTCTTCGCGGAGCGCGAGAACGCGTTCGAAGCGTTCAAGAAGGGCCAGATCGACATCTACCCGGTGTACACCTCGCGTCTCTGGGTCAACGAGACCAAGGGTGAAAAGTTCGACAAGAACTGGATCATCAAGCAGAGGATCACCAACTACAGTCCGCAGGGCTTCCAGGGCTTCGCGATGAACACGCGCGACGCACCGTTCGACGACGTCGGCGTGAGGCGCGCCATGGCCCATCTGCTCGACCGCGAGAAGATGAACCGGACCCTGATGTACAACCAGTACAAGATGCACCGCTCCTATTTCGAGGACCTGTACTCCTCTGCGCATCCCAACCAGAACCCCTACTACGAGTTCGACAAGGACAAGGCGCGCGAGCTCCTCAAGCAGGCTGGCTGGAAGACGAATCCCGACAGCGGGCTGCTCGAGAAGGACGGGCGGGCGTTTCGTTTCAAATTCCTCACGCGCAGCCCCACGAGTGAGAAATTTCTTTCGATATACGGGGAGGACCTCAAGGACGTCGGAATCGAACTCGAGATTGAACAGAAGGACTGGGCGGCGTGGGCCAAAGACATGGACGAGTTCAACTTCAGCATGACATGGGCCGCGTGGGGCAGCAGCCTGCGCAAGGACCCCGAGGGCATGTGGGCAGCCAAGGAAGCCACGCGTAAGGCGGGCAACAACTACACCGGCTTCATGAGCGACAAGGTTGACGCGATGATCGAGAGCCAGAAGACCATCTTCGACATCGAACGCCGCAACCAAATCCTTCGCGAGATCGACGCCCTCGTCGCCGCCGACGTCCCGTACGCGCTGCTGTGGTATATCGACTACGTACGGCTGCTCTACTGGAATAGATTTGGCACGCCGGCCACCGTCTTGTCGAAGTACGGTGACGAAAGCGCCGCCTACACGCTCTGGTGGTACGACGAAGACGCCGCTGCCGATCTTGGGGACGCGATGCAGAGCGGCGACTTCCTGCCCAAGACCGCACCCGCGATCAACTTCGACGATGCATTCAGCAAGCCCGATCCTTGAGCGCAAACCAGCCGCGAATCCCGAGAGAATCGGACCTCGCGCACGCGACCGGGTGAAAACGGGGTCGCTGCTTACCGCGCGTGCCAACGACAAGAAATCCGAGTGTAAAAGTAAGTGGAGGAGTAAGTGTGAGATCCATCCGACACTTACTCGTCCACTTACTCCTGCTCCTTCCATCCGAGAATCACGCACCATCGAGCCCAATTCGAACCAGGCACCGGAGGCTAACTCAGACTGGCGCCTGAATCGCCTCAGTGCAATCGTTGGCGACCAGATCGGAACACGATGGCGGGGCACGACGGTGGAACACGAGCCGTAGAACAAATAGCCGTGCGACCGTGTACCGGACTCGCAATCTATCGTCTCGCGCTGTCGTGCCCCCCAATCGTCTCGCGAACGCACGGACCGCGCGGATAGAGCTCTGACCCGCCCCATCCCGTAAATCCCATCCAGTCGATCCCGTTAATCCGGCCGTGCCCTCCGTAGCGCCGCGCGAATGAGGGTCCAAATCTCCGGCACATGCCTGAGTGTGCCCGCTCCACGCGACTCGCTCCCTCCTACGCTCCCGCGACCGCCGGATTGCCTCGAAGGGCAAGCCGCGGGAGACCACCGCGACAGAATTCAGACATCAATCCGCTTGTTCGCCCGAACAGATCCACCATCATCGTCACCGTAGGGACGCTGGTCTGCATCCGGCCACCAGAAACCGCTTTGCGACAACGAGCATGGATGAGTGCATAGTCCACGGGGCCGAAGGCTATCAGGGCGGCAATCCCTCCCCACGAAATCTTAACAAAACCGTCAATGCCGGATGCATCCAGAGCACTCGCCATCCCCAATCCTTACCAAAATCCCCCCACGGTCAACCGCCCCGTCACCTCGATTGCGTCCGCAGCCCTTGACGCAACTTCTCCTCCACCCGCTCTCTAAGCCTGCGCGGAGACAACACCCGGCAGTCCGGTTGCCAGGACAGGACCCACCGCACAAGCTCTTTCCAGCCCGCCGTCTCAAGCCGCACCTCCACCGACCCGTCCCGTCTGTCGAGCATCTCCTGCGACGGATGCCAGATGCGCTCACGGATGTAAGTGGCGACCTCGCTCGAGAACAGCAGACGAACTTTGAACGGTTTCTCACCGCGCACAATGCCGAACGCGTCCCGCATCATCCGATCGACATCGAAATGCGAGGCATTTGGATACTCGCCGGATCGCGTTCCCTCGCGAATCAGCTCCAAAACCCTTCGAATGCGGACGATTTACCGAAACTTCTCGACCGCCTGCGCGCGGCCATTCGCATCAGGCACTACTCCATACGAACGGAGCGGTCGTACAACGATTGGGTAAAGCGATACTGTCGGTTTCACAAGTTCCGGCATCCCGCCGAGATGGGCCCCGAGGAGATCAATGCATTCCTCAGTCACCTCGCCGTCGACAGGGATGTCGCCTCCAGCACTCAGAACCAGGCGCTCAACGCCATACTGTTTCTCTACAAGCATGTGTTGAAAAAGGATGTCAGCGACTTAGGCGATGTGATCCGCGCCAAGCGCCCCAAGAAATTGCCGGTCGTACTCAGCCTCGACGAGACCGCCCGGTTGCTTTCCAACTTGGAGCAACGACACGCTGCATATGTGCTTCAGCAGCGTGGCATCCGCCTGGCGGGTGGCCCCACGCTCACTCCGGCACTGGGCTGGCCCGAGTTCTGGACCCACATCAACGCGGTCCTGCTCGACTGCGGCTACGCACGCGCGACACGCCGTCAATACCGGCACATCCTCCGCGCGTTGCGCACGTTCGGCATGCACCGTCCGGTGGACGTCACGCCCGCCTCCATGCACGCCTACATGGTTCATCTGGCCGAGACCAACGCCTCGTGGAGCTGGATGGCTCTGCATCAGTCTGCCGTGCGCACCATCTTCGATCGCATCTGCGGGATCATCGTCACCGACGGCCTTGTCACCCCCAAGCGCCCCTTTCGATTGCCCAAGATTCTCAGTCGCGGCGAGGCCGAGCGTCTCGTCCAGGCGGGCACGACCATGCGTGACCAGCTTTTGCTCGGGCTGATGTACGGCTGCGGTCTGACCGGCAGCGAAGCGTCCGGGCTCCGCTGGCAGGATGTTCGCGAGCGCGGCCGGCAGCTTCATGTCGCTCGTAGCACGCGCTACCGCGAACGCGTGCTGAACGTCCCCGCGCCGCTGCGGCAGCTCCTGCGCGCCGGAAGCGAGATCTGTGATCCGTCCGACTACATCTTCCTCGGCCGCGCGCACGGATCGCATATCAGCACGCGCGCGATCGAGCTCCTCGTGCGCCGTATGCGAGACATCGCGTGGATTGAACGACCCATCTGCGTCATGACGCTGCGTCATTCCTATGCGGTGCATCGGCTCGAAGCCGGTGTTGGTCTACGCTCGGTGCAGGAAGAGCTTGGGCACGCCTCGATCCGCACCACCGAACGCTACCAGCGTTGCCTCACGCCACCGGTGCATAGTCATCCACTGACCAAAGTACGCACGCTGATCGCGCGGCACCTGGGCCAGGCACCATCTCGCCCCACCGGGTTTACCCCGACGAAACCGGTTACGGCCGCGCCGCTAGGCGATATGGAGAGCATCGACATCCGTCATCTACGACTCCCCTTCGCGCCACCGCCATCCGACGGTCCGGTCACCGAGTTTCTGCACCTGTTGAAAAGCCGCCTGTTCGGCGGGTTTCTGCAGCGGCCCCGGCCGGGGTCGTCGTAACGGTCGACGCCACCCGCACAACCTAACGCCCCGTCACCTCCGAATTGTGCACAAAACCCTTTCCTGGCTACCGCGTGCGCGGTATGCTTGGTCTCCATGAGCACGACGGCACCCGGATCGGAAGCATCGACTGCCCCGAAGCCTCCATCGTGCTCACCTCAACCCCGCCCGAAGCGTCACGACGGCCGCTCCGGGCAGGAGATGTTGTATTACCGAAATATCGCCGTCTAATACTATGGTTGGGCGCATTAAGCCAGTCGAGGTCAAGCGGTGAGTACCCGCCACGAAGCGGATACCAGTTCCGTTCTCCACAGCGGCATTCCGTATAAACATTCATCCCGCACTGGTGATGAAATCGAGACCAGTGGATGTGCCAGCGCCCAACAAGGCGCTGGAGGATTACAAAAATTCCGCTTCGCTTCATTTTTGAACCTCAGCTTGAGCGTTAGCGAAAGAGAAATGAAACAGAGATCACATACACGCATGCAGGGAGCTAATGCCGAATGACGACATGTGAGCCCCAGTCAGACCCTTCACTCGAACGGCTGGTCACCTCCTTGGTTCCTCTGCTGTCGAGGAGCTTAGCCGAGAGATTCAACGTGTTCCGGGTCATGCATCACGGCACCCACGAGAAGCAGATATCTAATGTCTTCGCTTGGCTCTTGCGTGTTGACGGCACACATGGTTTTGGGGATGTGTTCCAGCGCATCTTTGTCGAGCAGGTGAACCGCGGACTTCCAGAGGAATCCCAACTGCCGAGCACAGGCTATCGCGTTGAGCAGGAAGTGGATACTTCAGGGCACGATGCGCTTGGCAAGGACATCGCGGACGTTGTGCTGTCCTGCGCGCAGGTAAGCATTGTCGTAGAGAACTTCGAGTCGTCGGACGGTCACGGCCACGACTACCACCGCTACCTCGCCCACGGTACAGCAGGCGGAAGGCAGTGCGTAGTGGTGTTGCTGTGCGCTAGGCGTGAACGCCATCGCCAGACCGATGGTTGGGAGCAAGCACTAGTCATAACCTATGCCGATCTGCTCGAGCCTCTCAAAGCTCATGTTGTTGGCGACGCGGCCTGGAGACGTGCACACCCACAGCAGCTTTTCTTCATTCGTCAACTGTTAGAACATTTCATGGAGGGTTACGGAATCATGAGCGAAGAGGAGCGGATAGCATTCATCAAGGCCATGTGCGAAACGGGGGAATCTGCGCGTTACGGACACCGGCCGCACGAGGGCGCAGCGCGACAGTTCTCCGAGCTCCTTGCGCAGCACGCCGAACGGCAGTTCGAGGAGGGGCGCAAGACGCTCGCCCGCGTCAAGACAACGTTGAAGCGGTTTGCCGCACAGACACTAGTGGGGCAAGCGAACAGCGCTTTGGAGACCAAGGAGTTCACATCGGTCGAGGCACAATGCGTTGGCCAATGGGAGTGGTGCATCACTCTCCGCCGCGCGGACTCAAAGCCTGACGTGTTCCTCATTTTTGGGCCAACAGCCGTAGTTGAGAACGGCCACTCACCCGAACCGCTAACGCACCCTGACTACACAAGAGTGTTCGTGGCCCGTCAGGCCTCCGGATGTAACGATGGCATCGACCTTATCTCTCAAACCGATGTCGGACTCGGGGAAGTCTCGACAGGAATGAGCGCAGACGATACTCGCCTGCGCGACGCAGTCCTTGCGGCAATGCGCGCGGACTAACGAGAAAGAAGATGCGTATGAGATTTCCTGAAGAGATTACCGAGTTCGTAAAGACAGAGACCTGGATATTCGCAAAGACCTATGCAAAAACTTGGCCACATGAATATTTGGTAAAGAAGAAGGTTGACCAAGAGCTATTTGTGAAAATGGTCAGACATATTCGCGCTCATGGCTATCAGGGCTCCTTTTACAGCAAACCAATCACGTATTTCGATGAGGATGGTTTCGTATACTGGACGATGGGTGCCCCTCTTGAAGAAGAAGACATCATCAATCGGTGCCCCAAGAAGGATTCCTACGAGTACAAGCGAGACCACGGACTCTTGCCCGAGCAGCAAGAAGATGACAATCGCTAACAACATCCTGGAGCTTATCGGCTCTTACGCGCCGAAAGCTCAGGATCATCGTTGACGCAAGCAAATCGGGACACGATTGGGGGGCACGACGGAGGGACACGATTAG
>JAQBYD010000023.1 GCA_027623315.1 Verrucomicrobiota bacterium
TACTGTGAATTGGCGAAGCCCTGTTTTGATCAAGCCTGACGGAGCTATCCGTGTTCGTAGTAGGAAAAGTGTGAGATATCCGGGCTAGGACTCCGGCGCGCACGCGACAACACGATCGAGGGTCATGGTCCTCGACGAATCACGAAAGGAGTAGCCGAAATGTCTTCGATACAACAATTGAAAGACCGGCAGAAGGATATCCGCAAGCAACTGGAGCGCGGCGTCAAGGCGGCGACCGCGCTTAAGAAACGCATCCAGTCGAAGGAGCGTGAGATTCAAGCCCTCAAGAAGCAGCTCGCGGCCGTCGAAGGCGGTTCGGCGACAGCCATCGTCGGTGTCAAGCGGGTCCGCAACAAGATCAACCAGCGTGACCTCGTGGTCCAGATTCTTAAAGAGTCGAAGAAACCTCTAAGCTTGGACGAAATCATGCAGCGCATGATCGCCAAAGGCTACAAATTCGCCTCGCAGGCGCCGAAACGCGCCCTGAGCGTGACGATCTACCCCGACAAAAAGACCTTCAAAAAGGTCGGCCGTTCCATGTTCACCCTCAAGAAGTAGTCACTCGCCACCCGCCACTTCCTCGAGCTACGTCTCGCAGCGCGGGTACTCCGCCTTCTTGTGGTAGACCATCATCCGCTCCTGGTTCAGCCGAATCCGCTTTAACATCTCGCCGACGATGCCGGTCACAAGGATCAGCGTCCCCATGCCGATCAGACCTGCCGCCGTAAAGCCCATCCAGATGTGCGGCGAAAAGGAACCGACAATCAGACGGTGCAGGAAGAAAAGAATCATCAGCACCCCGCCAAGGCCCATGAAAGGCAGCGCGATCCAGCCGAAGAAATAGAGGGGCCAGTAATCGCGGTAGGTGTGCAGGATGATTTTCATCGCGCGCCAGCCATACTGCCAAACGTTCGGCGCGACCTTGGATTCCCCATGCTCGCGTACCCCCTCGACGCGCAGTGGTATCTCCTCGATGCGAACACCCTTGATTGCGAGATCCAGGATTGATTCCTGGGTATAGGTGAAACTTCCCCACAGGTTGAGCTGGAGTGCCGCATCACGCGTGTAGGCGCGGAATCCGCATGAGACGTCGTGAAATCGACGTCCGGCGATTCCACTGATGATGCGGCTCATCATGCGGTTGCCCCAGAGCTTGACCCCGGGCATTTCCGGCACGAGCGCCGGATCCTTGAACCGGGATGCCGTCGCAAAGTCTGCACGATCCTGCACGAGTGGTTCGATCAGGGTCGGTATATCGGCCGGATCAAATTGGCCATCCGCGTCGATATTGACGATGACGTCCGCGCCGGAGCGCAGCGCCGCGACGAGACCCGTTTGAAACGTCTGCCCCACCCCCATGTTCTCGCTGTGCGACACGACCTGGGCGCCCTTCTCACGCGCGATCTCCGCAGTGCGGTCCGTGCACCCGTCGTCCACGACGACAACCATCAGGTCGAGTTGATCGCGATGCGCCAGACACCCCTCAATCACGGCTCCAATCGTCGGCTCTTCATTGAACGCGGGAATAATGACTGCTATCTTCATAATGCTCGCTCCTTGGAGAGCGCCCCGATCCTAGGGCCCTATCCGCGTACCGTCAATTCAGGCTAGTGCTCGTGACCGTGATCGTAATCGTAATCGTGGAGCGGCCTATGTTCATGGAACGCACCTGACCTGGTCCATTCTCTGATGCAGGCGATCGTACGCCGTTTCCGGCGTCAGCAGAAATCTGCGCCGCAAGGGCCTAACCGGGGCCGTATCCGGCGTGGAAGTCGTGCATGCGCTGAGCTTCCTGCTTGCGGACATGATCAAGCGCGAGCTTCGGGATCGTCCACCGCGGGCCCTCGTCAGGCGATCCCTGGCAGTGTTCCTGGACGACCCGGTAGAGAAATTTGAATGCATCTCGCGGGTGCATCATCTGCCCCAGCGCCTCGCTCAATTCAGCAGCCGTGACCCCTTCGTCGAATAGATCCGTCAGCTTCTTGACCGGGCTTTCGGTCTCGACGCATCCGAGCAGGCGCTGCGTACAGATATCGTAGAGGCTTGACCCGGACCAGGTAAGTCGCTCGATCATATTCTGCTTGTCCAGACGCGCCTTCTGGTAGAATTCGGCGTCTTCCTTCTTGAGTAAGTGCCCGAGCTCGATGGGCAGTAGAAGCTTGAGCCCCATGCCCTCCTGCTGAAGGAACTTGTTATTCAAAAGCGGCCAGACAATCTTGCGCATACGCTCAGGATCCCCGTTCACAAGCGAGGGTTCATCGACACGATCCACGAGGACCACCGTCTTCTTGAACCCGATCTCAGAGAGGATAGCGTGCAAGCGGGCGAAAAGGTTGAAGCGGCTGTCCTGGCTGTCGGGAACCGGCAGGGGTAGAGGACGCAGATCTGCGGCGGAGAGATGGCCGAGCTTTCGAGTCAGTTCGCCCGGAAGCCATTCTATCACCCGCGTCTCCTTGTCGACTTGCCGCTGCAAGCGCCGGATCCTCAGGGCTTCGGCAAACCACTTCACGAGCGCGGCTATCGAGATCACACCACTGGCCGAGGCCAGCAGTCCGAGCGCGAGCGCGTTATCCGACATCACCACAAGCAGCAGGCTAATCAGAAGCCCGAGGCACGCAAAGGCCAGGCCCATGCTGAAGAGAAATCGCAGGGAGATCTTTCGGCCGACGCGCAGGGCGCTGATCACCTTGTTCCATCGGGTCACCGGATCGCCGGAGCGCGGCTGATCGTACAACGCGGCCAGCAACGCGAGATCGACACGCTGCTGTCTGTCCATCCTGCGCAGCCGTGCGCGCTGCTTGCGGGCGCTGGGAATATCGAGATCATCACCGGTCAGAAAATCGGTCAGCCGGGTCGTGATCAGGGAGAGGATGGCGTCCATATGGTCCGCCAGGCGGATCTCCACCATCTCGTCTTTCTTCTTGCGCGAATGGTGCTGAAGCCGGTCCAGGATTGGATTCAGATCGTCATAGAGCACGACCCACACGGCCTCGTCGGGATTATCCTGGTTGTGCTTGCGCAGCTTGTTCTCGATCATCAGGCGAATCGCGGTCTTTCCGCTGCCCTTCTCACCGAAAACAACCGACGTGCCCGAGTGCGCCGGTGAACCGTAGATTTTCTCGAAATCCGGATGCGCAATAGCGCCTTCCATGATCCGCTCGTAGACGTCGTCGCTACGCGCCTCCTCCGCCTTAAAAGGATTCTCGCGGATACCCCAATGCTTCAGAAATAACTCAATATTCATACGATGCCCCTTGTCTAGAAGTACACTGAAATTGAGGGTTATGCCGCACTTTCGCCCACACCGCAAGCACGGCGTTGGCTTGAGTTAGCCATGAATCCGGTGCCGCCCCTTGACCTGCCGATTGCGGACCCAAGGTCTCAGCCAGGGCGGTGTTAGCGACGAAGTATTTCAGGAGGGGTCGCTGCTCAGCATCTACTCAACTTCGCCCGGTGCGCGGAATCCCGCGGGATCCCAAGCCACCCCGTTCTTCGAGGCCGATTTGAGCCGCCACCAGTAGGAGGTCCCGTTCTGGGTCACGTTGACAAGATCACCCGGATAGTGGAGATCGCTTCCGATCAGCACAACGTATCCTCCATCGTCGGACTTCATCACGCCGGACACCTTGAGTTTCTTATGGGCGGAGCGCCACTCACCTGCCGTGCCGCCCTGCGTCAGGCCCTGTAGGCCCTCGTGCTCGTCATAGGTCGTCAGACGTACCGACACGGCAGGCTCTGCAGAGTCCCCGCCGGAATCCGCCCACGCGATCTGGTCAGGTTTCGCGGACCACTCCGAATCGATCATGGTTTCACTGGGCGCCTCGGATTCGACATCGGGTACGATCGAGAATCCGGACTTGGACGCGCTCGCACCTGCGGCGCGGCCCGTGCCCGTCGTGCTGCGCGTCGCCTCCGTGGTACGCGTCGCCCCCTCCGTAGCGGGACCTCGGCGATCAACGCCCTGAGCCGGACCCGAATTCCGGGAGACGCCCCGCGCGAGTTCCTCGATCGACGTTTCTGAATGGCCCGGTATCGAGGAATCCGGCAGCGACGACTTGGAACCGGACATGCGCTCGGCCGTGATCTTCTCGCGATACTTGAGCATCGCCTCTTCACGATCTTCCTCCGATCCGGCGTCCTGCGCCGCCTTGATTCCCTTCAGCAAGCTCATGCCACCGTCGAATTGCGTGCTTATTTCCTTCAGACTCCCGGTCAGATTAATCTCCCCGCCATAGCTGTTGCCGTCCATGAGGTCACCATACCCCGCCTCTTCCATCAACCGCTGTCGCTCACGTTGCTCCTTCAAGATCGCGCCGAGCCCCGTCTGCAACTTCTCGCGCGCTTTCTTGCGGGTCACCATATCGGTTATCTTCCCACGTGCAGCGTCCATGCTGCGGTGAAACTGAGCGATGGCTTCGGCAAACGAGGGGCGATGGTCGGGTACGCCGGCGTCCCGATCCAGCATGCGGTGAAACTGGACGGTCAATCGAGTGCGCTGTGGCGCCAGCGCATCGGCACCGCGGCCAAGACCGATCACGACAATGGAGAAGACGACCAGGAAGATGGCGGCCACCTTGTGCGCCACGTCCCAGTCGATCCTGCAGAGAGGTTTGGTGAAAAGAAACAGTACCGGGATCACCGACACCACGGTCAGTTCCCCGAACATACGACCATGCTTGTCGTCGGCCAGCCACCAGACCAGGGTTGCAAAGACCACGAGCAAAACCGTACCCGTCTTGCGGACCTCGGCCGGAAGATCCGCCATACGGTACACGAGCATCAGCAGGATGACCGTGTTCAGGACCAGGCCGAGCAGGATTCGGCCGACATCGATTAGGTAGCTTGTGTCCAGTTGAATTCCTCGTTCCTGCCTGCGAGTGTACTCCACGCAATCCCGATCATGAACTAGTTTCTCCAGGAGCCTGACGGATCGGTTAGATCAGGCAAGCGAGAGCATCTCGAGCAACCCGCGCGCGTAGTCGGGCAACATGGGATCGCGAGCGCCCATGCTCAGCACGACGTCGCCCGGCTCCAACCCGTGCACGATCCGCCGCATGGCCGCGTCGTCGTTTTCGGCGACTTCTGCTTCCACTCCACGCCGGCACAGATCCGCGACAAACGGCCCGGAACTGACGGTTCGATCCGCCGTTCCGCCCGCGTAGAAGACCGGGCGCACGAAAACCCGGTCGCGCGCGCGCGATAGACCTTCAAACTCATCCAACAGCTCGTCGTACATGTGAGCCAGGGGTCCGTAGCCGTGCGGTTGCCAGATCCCAACGACACGCTTGGCAAACACACGAACCGCCTTCCATGCCGCCGCAATCTTGGCCGGATTGTGCGCGTAATCGTCGAAGACGCTGACGCTACGCACCTGCCCGACGTTTTCAAGCCGTCGATGCACGCCGCCAAACGACTTCAGAGCCGCTGCGATGTCGCCGGGCGTGTATCCCATTCGCTCCGTCATCAGGACGGCTTGCAATGCATTCCGCACGTTGTGCTCCCCGATCAAGGCGAGCGAGAAACGGGTGTCCGCGTACGTGAATTCGATCCCGCCCGCGGAGCACGTGATCGCACTGTGGCCCAGTGCGGCGTCGAGATCGGCGTCCGTCACCGGGGCGGTCGCAGTCTGATCCGTGAAGGTCTTAAACATCGACTCCAACTCGTCGAGTTCGAAGTGATCCTTCGAAACATTCGTGATGATCGCCCACTCGGGATGAAACCTCAGGAGCGAGCGGTCGCTCTCATCTGCTTCCACGACCCACAAGTCAGATTGCCCCAACCGCACATTGCCCACGGCGCGCTCGCTCATCCAGTCGATCACCGAACCCCCATTGACGACCGTTGGGTCCGCTCCAAGTTCGGTCAGGATCCAGCCGGCAAGCGCCGTGACGGTTGTCTTTCCCGACGTCCCCGTGACGGCCAGGCATCGCCCCTGGCCGGCCAACTCGGCCAAAATTTCCGCGCGGTGACGTACCGAGACGCCGAATCGCTGAGCCGCGACCAGGTCGGGATTGTCATCCTCAATCGCCGTGCTCACCACAACGATATCGGTTTGATCGGTTACGCCACTGCCATCCTGGCAGCAGAGCCTGACGCCGGCGCCCTTGAGCTGTCGGAAGACCGGGACACCCGAGGCTGTATCGTAGGCGCGATCGGAACCGCTCACGCGATGCCCCGTCGCCGCCAGCACCTGCGCCACGGCGCTCATGCCGATACCGCCGACACCACATAAATGATAGGAGCGTTTATCCGGGCTCGAGTCCATATCGTCATTGTAGTCCAAGCCCAATCAAATATGAAGCATCCGAACGAGATCCCGCTGACCGTGAATCCTACCCGACGTGTCGGCGCGAGGAGTCACGACACCCACTCCCCCCTTGACAGCTACGGGCGGCCGCTAGACACTCGACGCCATGCCACGCAAAGCCAGAATTACCCGCAAGACGAAGGAAACCGACATCACCGTCGATCTGAACATCGACGGTTCCGGCGTATACCGAAACGCGACCGGCATTCCATTTCTCGATCACATGCTCGACTTGTTGTCCAAGCACTCGCTGATCGACCTCAAGGTACGTGCCAAGGGCGATCTCAATGTCGACTATCATCACACCGTCGAAGACGTCGGACTCGTGATCGGGCAGGCCCTGGACAAAGCCCTTGCACAGCGCGCGGGCATCACCCGCTACGGTTCGGCCCTGCTTCCGATGGACGAAGCCATGAGTCGGGTCGCGATCGATCTCGGCGGACGTCCGTTTCTCGTCTACTCGCTCGCGACGCGCACGCGCAAGATTCGCGACTTCGACGTACAGCTGATCGAGGAATTCTTCCGGGCATTTTCGACCGCGGGACGCATGAATCTGCACATTGCTCAACTCTACGGTAAAGACGTTCACCATGCCGTGGAGTCCGTCTTCAAAGGTGTGGCGCGCGCATTGCGGCAGGCCTGCGCGAAGGACCCGCGCGTCAAAGGCGTCCCCTCCAGCAAAGGCTCCCTGTAGCGGGTGCCGCGAGGATCTACATATGATCGTGATTCCCGCCATCGACCTGAAAGACGGACAATGCGTGCGCTTACGCCAGGGCCGCGCCGATGACGTCACCGTGTATGGATCCGACCCCGTCGAAGTCGCGCAGAGGTGGGCGAACGAAGGCGCGTCGATGCTGCACATCGTGGATCTTGACGGCGCGTTCAACGGAAAGCCTGCGCATACCGACGTGATTCGGGCGATCGTGGCCCAAGTCACCATACCGATCCAGGTTGGGGGAGGAATTCGCACTGACGCCCACATCCAGGAACTTCTGGACAGTGGCGCATACCGCGCCATCCTCGGCACCCGCGCCAGCGAAGACCCCACCGCCCTACAGTCCATGGCCGCACAATATGGTTCGCGTCTCGCCGTCTCGATCGACGCGCGCGATGGGAAGGTGCAGGTCAAGGGATGGGTCGAAGCGACCGAGACCGAGGCAATCGACCTGGCCCGTCAGATGGAGAGCGCCGGTGTCAGCGCGCTTATCTATACCGACATCTCACGGGACGGCATGATGAGCGGACCCAACCTCGAAGCCATCGCAACGCTGTGTGATGCCGTGAACTGCCGGGTCATCGCATCCGGCGGGGTGACCACGACCGACGACATCGCCGCGCTGCGCGAACTGGGAAAACAGAACATGGAAGGCGTGATCGTCGGAAAAGCCCTGTACGAGGGTACCGTTACGCTACGCGAAGCGCTTGCCTGAGGAGATCTTCATGGACGTTAGACAAACAGAACTCTCGAACGGTCTGCGCGTGGTCACCTCACGGCTGAGCCACGTGCAGAGCATCTCGATGGGAATATGGGTCGGTGTCGGTGGCCGCTACGAAGCCAGGCAGTTATCCGGCGTCAGTCATTTTATCGAGCATCTCCTGTTCAAAGGCAGTTACAAACGTTCGGCTCGTGACATCTCGCAGGCCATCGAAGGTCGCGGCGGATATTTCAATGCATTTACCAGCGAGGAGAGCACCTGCTTTTACGCCCGCGTCGGCTACGATCAATTCAAGCCTGTCTTCGAGATTCTTGCGGACATGTACCGCAATCCACGATTTAAGAAATCCGATATCGAGATGGAGCGCGGCGTCATCCTCGAGGAAATCATGATGTATCGCGACCAGCCGCAACATCTTGTGCAGGATGTTCTCAGCGAGTTGCTCTGGCAGAACCATCCGCTCGGCCGACCCCTGATCGGAACGCCGACCACGCTCGCCCGCATGTCCCGCGCACGAATCGTTTCTTTCAAAGAGGGTCGTTACACACCGGGCAACACGGTTTGTGCGTTCGCGGGCAACCTGGACCACGACACCTGCGTCGCCCAGGCACGCAAATTTCTGGGCACGACCCGCAAGCGGCGCAGGCCAACCTGCCGTCCGATCTCTCGCGGCGTGGGCCAGGGACGCATCTCCCTCCAGGCCAAGGATATCGAGCAGGCTCAGCTCGCGCTTGCGTTTCGCATGTTCGGACGAAACGACCGGCGACGATACGCGGCGCGCCTGCTGAGCGTCATCCTTGGCGAGAATATGAGTTCCCGCCTGTTCCAGCTTGTACGCGAGAAACATGGACTGGCGTATTCCATTCATTCGAGTACGCACGTCTTCGCAGATACCGGGGCCTTCATTGTGAGTGCCGGACTCGATCGCGCGCGCTGCGCCAAGGCCCTTAAACTCGTCATTCGCGAACTGAATCGCGCCAAGGCGCGGCGCGTCTCTTCCGAAGAGCTGCAGCGCGCCAAAGATTACGTCGTGGGCCAGCTCCGACTCAGCATGGAAAGCACGAGCCAGCAGATGATGTGGCTGGGCGAGCAACTCGTCTCGTATGACAGAATCGTGCCGCCCGAACAGGTGATCCATCGAGTTTTGGCCGTCACCGCCGAGCAGGTTCAGCGCGTCGCCGGCCAGATCTTCAAGCATCGCCGCAGCAGCCTCGCCATCGTTGCACCCGATCTGGAGAGCGCGGACGAAGTGGCGTTCGGCAAAGCCCTGCGGGGACTCGATCCGGAAGCGTAAACACGGGAGAGGATAACGCCGATGAGCGTACTGGACAGCCGAGTCGCCATGGTTACCGGTGCCGCATCCGGCATCGGTCGCGCCACCACGAACCGCTTTGTCGCCGAGGGAGCAACGGTCATCGGGATTGACCGCGACGAGGAGGGCCTTAACGCCGTTCCAGGGATCACGGCATTCACCGCCGACGTTCGCGATCACGATGCGCTGCAACGTTGCGTAGCGCAAACGATCGATCAACACGGCAAAATCGATATCCTTGTCAACAATGCCGGCATGACCTACACATCCCGCCACCTCGACAGCACGCTTGAAGAGTGGCACCACACGCTGGCTGTTAATCTCGACGCCTACTACGTCATGGCCAAGCTGGTGACGCCGCACATGATTGAGAGACAATACGGCCGCATCGTCAACGTAGCATCTACGCAGGCAATCGCCTCCGAACCGCTGGGGCACTACGTGGCCAGCAAGGGCGGCGCGGCCGCATGGACACGTGCCCTCGCCGTGGATCTCGCGGAGCACGGTATCCTGGTCAACGGCGTGGCTCCCGGGGCCGTCCGCACCGCCATGAGCATCATCGACGGTGAGGATGAGTGCGAGACCGACGTGTTCAAGGAATGGTACGTCGCGCGGCGAAAGATTCCGCTCGCCCGCGCGGGTGCGCCCGAAGAAATCGCGAACGTAATTCTATTCTTGAGCGGCGATCAGTGCACCTACATCTGCGGCCATCTCCTGGTCGCCGATGGCGGACTTACCATCACGTTCTGAGACCCGTGACCGTTCAGAGCATGAGAAGCAAGCAAGTGGCGTACCACTTCCCGCGCCACAGGCCCGCACGCGCAGCCGCTTGACATTGCTGGACCGGATTCGTTACGGTCGGGCCTCGTTGATGCCTTTTTCGGATGAAATCGCAAAAAAGAGCCTCTAGCCCGGATATCTCACACTTTTCCTACTACGAACACCGATAGCTCCGTCAGGCTTGATCGAAACAGGGCTGCGAACTTGCCGTTTGTGCGGGAAATTAGCTATTCTAATATTGCAATAATAAGACGCAACGGAGCAGATGAATAACCCGATAACACGTGTGGGAATCCTGGGAGCCGCCAGCTACGCCGCCGGCGAGCTGATGAAGCTGCTCTACAACCATCCCAATGTCGAGATCACCGTCTTGGTGTCGGAGACGTTTAAGGATGAGGAAGTACTGAAGCACCACGCCTTCCTGCGAGATGTCTGCGGCCGCGAGTTTGATCATATTCCCGAGGACTTGTGTCTGGATGGGGTAATGGATCGCTGCGATGTGATCTTCATGTCGAAGCCGCATAAAAAATTCGCGAACGGGTATATGAAACAGTTGCGGAGCGCCGATAAGAAGGTCATTGACCTGAGTGGGGATTACCGACTCAAGAATGCAGACTTGTATCCAGAGTATTACGATTTTAGCCATGAGGACCCCGAGCTGTTGCAGAAATTTGTATATGGGCTTCCCGAGATTCGACGGGAGGAGATTGCCGATGCGCAGTTCGTAGCGAATCCCGGGTGCTATCCAACGAGCGCCGTCCTCGGTCTCGCTCCAGCTTTGGAGGTGGGCCTCGTTAAGAATGAAGGAATTGTAATCGATTCAATTTCGGGAGCCTCTGGGGCTGGGAAATCACCTAGAGCAGACCTCATGGTTATAGATCTCGGCGATAATATCCGTACATACGGTACTGGAACACATCAGCACACCCCAGAAATAGAGCAGGAGCTGAGCTCGATCAGTGGGTCGACGGTACAGGTCTTGTTCTCGCCGCACGTGGGAGGATTCAAGACGGGTCTTTCGAGCACGCTTTACTGCCCCCTGACCCGGAAGGGCATTACAAAGAAAGAGGTCGTAGATCTGTATCGGACGCGTTATGACGACGAGCCATTCGTACGAGTTTACGAAGATCGATCACCTGAAATCCGAGATGTTGTGGGCACGAACTTCTGTGATATCGGCTTCATTGTGGACAGTCGCACGAATACCTTGGTTGTGATTTCGACAATAGATAATACGATCAAGGGCGCCGGTGGTCAGGCGGTTCAGAATTTCAATCTGATGTGTGGTTACCCTGAGTACACGGCCTTGCCGTACGAAGGTGTAATAAAAAAAAGACTCGTCACATATTGAGAAACCAGCCGCGTGACGGGCTGATCGCGCGCCACTCGGGCGCCCCGTCTTTGCCGACGCGCCGGTACGCGATGTAGGCGTAGAAATATCTCTTCCCGGTGCGCTCGTTGAGAGCCGGTTCGAACGCTTGCGGTACCTCGCTGAAATCCTCGGTCACGGTGACATCCGCGCGGCCGTCCGTTACGAGCATCCCCTTGAGCGGTAGAACGTGTTCGTGGTGCCCGGATTGTTCGAACAAGCGGACCACCACGCCGTAGTCGGCATCTTCGTGCAGCTGGTTGAAGATAAGCCGGAAGGAAAGCCGGGTCGGGTGCCGATAGCGGACCGCATGCACCTTGGCCTTGGAGATGATGTAGCACTCGCGGTCGACCTCGATATCGTTAAATGTCACGAGCTCGCCGAACCGGCGCATTTCTTTGCTGAGACCGAAGTCTTCCTTGGCCATGGGGTAACCGTCTTCCGTGAACCAACGCTTCGGCTCCACGTTCTTGTAGGCTGCGCGAAGTTGCCCGCGAGCCTTCTCGACCGGACCGGACTCGGACGCATCGGCGGCAATCTCCTTCTCCAGGCGTCCCAGCAAACCAAGGCCATGCAGATAGCGATCCAAACCCGGAGCCCCGCTGAACCGGCCCAGTGCGAGCCCGCGTTGATGCTCGAGCACGCGCTTGCGAAGCGGGTCGCTCTCCTGCGCGAGCTTCTTTGCGCCTGCCTTGTCGACTCCCCTCGCCAACTGAATGATCGAGCGGTAGCGGATGAACTCATCGACCGACAGGGCGTCTTTCGCGGACCAGTCGGCGCATTGATTCGCGAGGATCTGGAAATAGTCGCCGCTGAGCCCGGCGCGCGCCTTCTCGATCTTCGCATCGAAACTTCCCGTGCTGTCCTTAAGGGCCAACATCCCGAGGGCGGACATGGTTCGCTTGAAATTGCCGTATTCCGGCTCGACCGCCCTAAACTCCTTCAGAATCCCGGCAATCTCTCCATCCAACTCGGGGGGAGGCTCCAGCCTCTGCATCCACTCCTCGCGCAGGGGTTTCAGCTGCTTCACGAGGCGTGGATGTCTCTTCTGGGCACTCTCGATTCGCGAGACATACTTGCGGACCTCCGCTTCGGTGTAGGTCTTGCCTCGCCGCGCGATAGGAATTACAGCGGTCAGATTTAACACGGGAAGCTGCTTCTCTTCGCCCGATGCGCGTTCGACGTAAACGATGGCATCCCCGGCCTGCTTGGCCGTAGCCGCAAGGATGCTCCGCCCGTCCGTGGTGATGATCAGACGATCTGCCTCGGCCGGCATGCCCGATGCGAAGACGAACGAAGCGGCAGCGATGATTTGTAGACGACGCGTCAAAGGAATCCCGTCCAATCCGAAACCCATGCTTCTACCATGCTCTGCGATCTTCGGCAAATCTCCGCCGGGAGCCGCCGAGCGGAACGTCGCCGTAGGCGGGCCATATTTCTCCGGCTTTCCTGTAGCCGCCCGCGATCATTTTGCATAAACTGTCGACCGTTTCACTGGTTTAGGATAATCACACCAAATAAGGGACCCAGCATGACCTCACGTCCAGTCCGCGCTTGCGCGATCGCCCTGCTCCTCGCCGTCAGCACGCCATGCATCGCTCAGCAGCCCGCTCCCAATGAACGCGACCCGGCCGCGGTCGCGCAGCGTTTCGATGAGATCAAATCACGCCTGGATGAGGGCGGCGACCTGATCTTGATCGCCAACGTCGAAGGCTTGCTTGAAGAGCAGATCGGCAAGATTCTCGGGGTCATCGATGCCATCCCGCAGGCCGACCCCGACGCGGCAAAGGCCGTTGAAATGGCCAGGAAAGTTGACGGGTATCTTCGCAAGTGCGGGCTGTATGCCATCAACGGATTCGGCATGAGCGTCGTTCCCCAAGCGGACGGCATGAACCAGATCAAGAGCTTCCTGAGCCGCGACGGCGCGGTGGCGGGCACGCCCCTGTGGCGCGGCCTCACCGGCTTCAAGCAGCGCCGCCTGATGGCGCTCGATTACGCGCCGGCGGACGCGGTGATGGTCAGCGCGAGCTCGATTGAACTCGGACAGATCTGGGTGCTCATCCGCGACGGCATCCGCGAGATCGGCACCGACGAGACGGTCGCCGCATTGGACCAGTGGATCGAAGGGTCCGCCGCGATGACGGGCGCCACCCCGGATGCCTTGTTTGCATCTCTTGGAGATGAAGCATTCTTCTCGTTGCAGTTGTCACGAGAGAAAGAAGCGGTGATTCCCATGGGGAATTCGTCCGTCACGATCCCGACTCCATCGATCCTCATCGGCCTGGCCGTCAAGGACAAGACGATTCCAGACCTGATCACACAGCGCCTCACTGCGATGGGGCTGACCCCGATCACCCAGGAGTTTCGCGGGGCCAGCCTCTCCTCGATGACCCTCCCCGTGCCGTCCCCGATCCCCGTCTCGCCGACGATCGCCGTGAGGGGCAATATGATGCTGATCGGCAGCGACGTCGGCGTGATCAAGTCCGCGCTCAGTGCCGCCGAAGAAGGAACGGGGTTGGCGTCGACCGACGAATTCAAGAAGGCCTTCGCGGGTCTTGCGGTCACCAATAACGGGTTCTCTTTCATCAGCGCGCGGGCTGGAGCCGCACTGAGGGAATATCAGTCCTCCATGCTCAAGGCGGCATCGGGGCCCGATGGTAACCCGGCAAGCGCGATGGTGGCGCAACTTCAGAACTCGGGACTCATGGGGAACGATAAGTTGCAGGGCGCTTCAGTCACCCAAAACTGGAAGTCCGGCATCGTCACCTCCGGTCGATCGCGACAGGGCGGACGCGAGATGATCATGGGCTACGCCCTGATACCCATAGGGATAGCGGCCGCGGTCGCAATCCCCTCGTTCCAGAAATCCCGCACGGCTGCCCAGCAGAACGCATGCATCAACAATCTCCGGCAAATCGATGCCGCCAAGGAGCAATGGGCGATGGCCGGGAATAAGGCGGAAGGCGACGTAGCCGATCTCGAGGGGATTGCGGAGTACATCAGGGGCAACGCCCTGCCGCTCTGCCCGCAGGGCGGCGACTATACCGTCAACGCGATCGGGGACGATCCCGAGTGCTCCCTGCCGGCCCACCGACTTCGGTAACCCGCCTACACGCCGTCGAGCATGCGGTCATAGAAACCAACGACGTCACCGCTCTCGTCGGAATCCTTAAAACTCATCGCCGCGCGCGGGTGCCGGTTCAGGATCGCCGTCATCATGTATGGCAGATCAAACCCCCACTTCAGCGACTCGCGCATGGGTTCGATCACTTTCGATACACATTCAATCACCGGTCGATGATGGTATTTCGGATTATGAAGAAACCCCATCAATAGCTCCATGGGGCAGTTCCCGGCACCGCGCCCCAGCCCGGCCATCGTCGCGTCCGCGACGCCCGCGCCCTTAATGATCGCTTCGACGGTGTTGGCGAAACCGAGTTGGAGATTGTTGTGTGCGTGAATCCCTACGGTCACGCCGTGCGGCTCGGCGTAGCTGTGGTACAGATCGTAGTAGTAGTCGATCTGCTCGCGGTATAACGCGCCGAAACTGTCGACGATGCAAACGGCCTTGATCCCGGACTGTACGACCAGATCCAATCCCTCGCGAAGCTCCGGCTCGCGAAGAGTCGACAGGGCCATAATATTACAGCACGTCTCGTATCCGCGCTCTTTGGCAACCCTCAACATCTCCAGTGCCGTCGGAATCTGGTGGATGTAGGTCGCAACCCGAATCATATCGATCACGCTTTCGCCAGCCGGAAGAAACTGTTCTTCGTACTCGCACTTCTCTGCATCGGCCATCACGCAAAGCTTCAGGGCGGTGTCATTCTCACCGACAATACGGCGGAGATCCTCTTCGGCTGAGTGCTTCCAGGGCCCGAAATCCTCACGCGGGAACTGTTTCGGCGAATTCATGTAGCCGATCTCCATGTAATCGATGCCGGCAGCGACACAGGTCTGGTAGACCGCGCGAACCGTCTCATCGTCGAAGCGGTGATCGTTCATCAATCCGCCGTCCCGAATCGTGCAATCCAGCACTTCGAGATCCGAACGGTAGGAAACCCACATCTCCGCGGAATTCGTATTATCAGCGTCTTTCATCGTACATGCCCCACTTTTTCTTCACTACAGGAGCGGCGGAGCCTACCTGAACACGGGAGCTCACGCAACGCCGATTATCGCTCTACTCCGGGTCCGCGAGCACGAGTTCGCGTTTGGCATGATCGTCCATTTCTCGCCAGGCCGCGACGAGCGACAGAGGTTTCTCCCAGTGCTCGCTTGTCAGCCGGTGGAATTTCTTCAGGTTGTAGCACGGCACGTTGGGAAAGGCGTGGTGCTCGGTATGCCACTCCATGTGCCAGTACATGAACGCGGTGAATGGATCCAGCCTCACGGAGCGGCAGCACGGCCTCGATGTTTACGACCTGCACCGCAGTACTCAGGATTTGCTCCTTAGCCGGTTCATTGGGAGTACCACCTCGCCGTCGCCCTTGCGATGCGTCGTGTAGCGGTGATGGCAGACGTGGCTCATCCAGTAGAGCGCACTGTTGCCGGTCCAATGCAGCAGCCCGAAGATGCGCTTGAACACTTCGTTCAGCCACTTGGTCTTAAAGACGGTGCCGTGGGCGAACTCGTGCGTCTGCGGGTTGAAGGCAAACAGGCCGCCATGCACATAGAGTGCCACGGCCATCCATACCCACTGCTTCGTGGCATAGAAATAGTAGGCCGTGGAACCCGACGCGCCCAATACGGCCAGCACGCCCAGGCAGTGCCACAGGCCCTGCAGGTCGCTGCGCTGCATACATTCCTTCAACACGGCGCGCTCGACCGGCGGCCGTTTCCAGCGGATCGTCAACTTCTCGTAGGGATAGGCGCCCACCGACGATCCTGTTCAGTTCCCGCGCGGAACGGGCTCGCCATCGCGGCAGACGACCGGGAAGTGCGGGCCTGCGCCGGACATTGGCTGCCCGACGTCGATCGTGATAAACGGCTGCATGCAGTGCGCGCGTCCGGTGTAACGGGCCTCGCCGGTCATGTAGTGAATCGCGATCGCGCGGCGCGGCCGTTCCGAACGGTTCATCGGCGACCCGTGCCACGTCAGGGAATGGTGGAAGTGCACCTCGCCGCGGCGCACCGGCCGGCAGACGGCGGCGACTTCACGAACCGGCGCATCGGGCGGCGGGACGAAGTCCGGAGCGACGTCAGCAAACTCCGCGAGGGTCTTAAGGTGATGCTGCGTCCCGAGGACGTCCATCTGGTTGCCCCACTTGTGGGAACCTGGCACCATCCACATGCACCCGTTGGATTCGTCGGCGTCATCGAAGGGGATCCACGCGGAGACGGGCGTCATCGGTTCGATGCTCGGCCACAGGGGGGCGTCCTGGTGCCAGCCTGTGGCGCCGCCGACAAGGGGCGGCTTGTACTGCACCTGGTCATGCCAGACCTGCAGGCTGTCGAAGCCCGTGAGCTGGCTGGAGGCCTTGACGACGAACGGGTGCCGAATGAGCCCCTCGAACAGGGGAGAGGCCTCCCATATGTTCACGATCTGCCAGACCGGTGTGGGTCCGCTCCCGCCGTCTTCGCCGTCGTAACCGCCGGCAGCGAGGTCCCGGAACAGCACCGGTTGCGGCTCGCGTTCCGCGAAGCCATCGGGGCCTTTCTCGAGGATCCGGTCGAGTTCTTCGGTCAGGCGCGCGAGGAGAGCTTCGTCGAGAACGGGTCCCGCATTCAGGAATCCGTCGCCGTCAAATTCATCCACCTGTTGTTCGCTGAGCATCCGGGTTCCCTCGGTAGTGCGCATGGCTGTGTCTGGCCCGGTGGGCGAACACTGGCCGCCTCAAGGTTGACGAGAAAACGTAGCACGGGCCAGCACCACTAGCGAAGCTTGTTTCTGGAGCAACTTTGTCGGGAGCTTTGTCGCAAGCTTTGTCGATTTTCGGCGTCGCCGGGTGAAGACTCCAGGCTCGAAATCGTCCTGCCGTGCCCGCCGTAGCCGGGACGGCGAAGGCGGGTCTCTCCCCTCTGATCATTTTGGCCAGAACAGCTTTGCTAAATTCCGGGGGCCTGCGCGCTGCGCGGTCGACAAGGCTTGCGACAAAGTTGCTCCAGAAATAGAGTTCGCTTAATCTGGGACTAGGTGCCCGCGCTTGGTCCAGACCAGGGCGGCTTGATGGCAATGCATGCGGTGCGACGCTCGCGCGGGCAGGCGCAGCCAGGTTCCGGCACCGTAGTCTCCGTCACCATCGGAGAGGTCGCCTTCCAGCACGAAATATTCGACGCCGCCGGGATAACTCCGCTCGACCTCCAACCCCGTCGCCCAGCGCTCCATAAACACCGATTCAGCGGACACGGCGCTCCGGAACAACTCCTGCACCAGCACGCCTTCCGGAATCTCCTGCCAATCGCCGCCGCGCGTATCGATCACCACGGCCGCCTCGTCGGCATCGCTCATCTGGCACAATTTGACGAGGATCACACAGCCCTGCGGCGTCGACGGCGAGTGTTTTGAGCCGATCGGATTGCGCACGTAAGTCCCTGGCCCGAAGTCACCCATTTCGTCACAGAACGTTCCCTCGAGAACGAGAAATTCCTCACCCCCGACATGCGTGTGCTCCGGAAAGGTGCTGTCGGGTCGAAACCTCACGATCGTCGTCGCGCGCGCGACCTCCTCGCCGTCGCGATCCAGCATCTTGCGCTCGACGCCGGCCGCCGGGGATGGCGACCACTCCATTCGCTCCGTATGCATCACGGCACGCCTGCTTAAGTCCTCATTTATTTTCATCGTCCTGCCAGCTCCCGTGCAATATCATATAACTCATGCATCGATTGATCAACCGTTCCCTTTGCATAGCCACTCTCGTGGGCCTGGCAAGCTCGGCCCATGCCGGGCCGTTGGAGAGCTACCTGCGCACGAATGACACCATCGTTTTCGTGGGCGAAAGCCTCACCGCGAACGCCGACTTCCCCGAAGTCGTCGGGCGGGCGATTCACGGGGCGTATCCGGATTCCAGCATCAACATCGTCAAGGCGGCAGCCACCGGCGTGCCGCTGGCGTCGTATCGTGACCGCGTGCAACTGGCTCTCGAGCAGACCGGTGCGACCGTCGTGGTGATCATGCTCGGCATGGACGAAGCGACCGCCACCTCCGGGCAACCGCAGTTCGCCGATACGCGTCGCGATCTGAAAAGTCTGATCAGTGGCCTTCGCAGCAAGGGCCTTGCCGTGATCCTGATGCGATCGCCACTCCTCGGCCTCGCCGCGCAATCCCCGGATGACGCCAGGCGATTTCATTCGTTCATGGCACTTCTGGCCGTTGTCGACGCCGTGGTTCAGGATATGCGAGTTCCCGTGATCGACATCCACGGGGCTTACGCTGACGCCCTCGCCTCGGCACGCGCCACGGACCCGGAATATTCCTTCGCGCGGAAAGATCAATCGATCTACGAGTGCGGGAGTGCCGTCATCGCCGGCGAGATCCTTCGCGCGCTCGGCGTGGGACTGCCTCTCGCCGCGGGCAATCGTGGCCCGCTTCGCCCGCGCTCCGAACCAGACATCGTGCTCAAGATCCGGCCGGCCGCCGGGGTGGCCGAGTCGCCGGGCCGAATCCCCGTCGTCGTAAGTGTTGCAAACCGCAGTGGCGCCGCGATCAGCGGCCTGCTTGAACTCGCAACCGGCACCGGACGTGCCCGGCAGTCGGTCGCGAATCTAGGTGCCCAGGAAGAGCACACGCTACGCATTAATCTCCCGACCACGGCCTTGCCCGGACGCACGGCGCTCGATCCGCTGCGGGCAACACTGCGCTCCACGGCCGGCATCTCCGGCGCAGAGAGCATTTTTCATCATTCCCGCATTCTGAATCTCGGCGAGGTACAGTTCGCCGCCGCGCGCACGGCCTTCATCTACCGAACGGGTGACCGGGGCGTCCCGTGCCCTGTGCGCCTCGCGACCGTGAGCGCTAATCCGGACCGCATTCGCTTCGAACTTGCCCTGGATGATCGAACCCGTGCGCCGGTCAACGCGACCCGCCACGCCGCGCCACTTGGAACGCTTCACGGAATTAACTATGACTGCGTACTGATCCTGATCGATCTACGACACGCCGATTCGGCGGCACGCAGCACGATGAATGCGACGCTGGCCGAACAGGACATCATGCGCATCACGGTTACCCAATGGGGCAACGACGCGGACAGCATGAAGATATTCACGAGCCCCGCGTATCTCGAGCAATTCGTCGAGTTCGAGCCGACGGCGGAGCAGAAGTTCGCGATCAACGTCAATGCTCGCCTCGAGGGCCGGTCATTCGGATTCGACGTGATCGCCTACAATACGCCCCGCCTGGATGCCCCCGCAAGCGCCTACAACCTCGCCGACTTCAACCTCGGCGACCCCGCCGGTTTCATTCGCACCACGGTCTCAAGCGGTGGCGTGTTCTACCGAATTGGTTTCTGACGCGGATTTTCCGCTCAGTTACGGAGCAACCATGAGCGCGGGTTCGAAGCGTCCGAAGGCAGACGCATTGCGCCAGTTCTCGCCGTCGCCCGACCAGCAAAGCAGGTTGTCACGGCCGCGCGCGGAATCGGCGTCGTTGACCACGAAATCAAAATTAAACTTTCTTCCCGGAACCATATGATTCTCCTTTAGCCCGGCGATGGGAACGAAGACCTCCATCGTATAGCCGTCGCGGCGGCGGCGGCACTGCGCCGTGACTCCCGCAACCGCGGTGATCATCGGGTCGCCCCCGAACTGCGGTTCAAGCGATCCTCCATCAGCCACGGCCGCGCAAATCAACTGGAACACCCCAGGTCCGTACGCAGCCGTACCCCGCAGGTGGTCGGGTCGCATATCGAAGAACAACTCGACGCCGTCACGCTCCCAGGGATTCAGCGCGGATGTCTCTACGATGTCGTCCGTCACCTCGATCGTCACGGCGAAGCCATCCTCGTTTCGCACCATCCAAGCCGCGGCGGAACAGTCCTCCGCGGCGCCCCACGACCCGCCGCCCGGGCCGCCGCCGCGTACATGAAATCGCGTCTCGGCGCGCATCACTGCATAGGAAGGCACCCGCCCGTCGACGGGCGCGGCCGGAAGGTAGACCGCTCTACGCGTCGAGCGCAGGCGTCCGAAACGTCGGGCGTCATCGGCATTCGCATCCGTGCCGGACCAGGTCATCAGGGTATCGAGCGCGCCCATCGAATCGCTGTCACGCACGGCCCAGTCGAAATTGAACGCTGACGACGGAAGACCGTGTGTCCAGCCCAGGCTTTGCAGGGGGATACGCACCAGCATGCGATAGCCACGCGGAGTGGTTCGCCACCGCGCATGCAGTCCGGATATTGCCTGCTCGAGCGCTCCGTATCGGACATGCGCCGCACCACCACGCATCGGGATGAGCAGGATGTGCATGACTCCCTTGGCGCACCTCGCCGACCCGCGATCGCCGCCGCGAACATCAAGGAACAACTCCACCCCGTCGCTCACGGTCAACGCGTCTTCCGTCGGCATCATGACGAAAACATCATCCGTCACGTCGACCTGCACCACCAGGTCGCGCTCATCGCGAATTATCCATGCCAGCGCGGAGCAATCTTCCGGGCCAACCCAGTGTTCATCGGTATACGCCCTCGGACGTTGACGGCCGGCTTCGATACGTTGAATTTGATCCCGCCGCGAGACGCGAAGGGCACACTCCGGCAGCACGCGTCCGGGACCCGTGAAGTAGAAACCATTACGCACGGTGGTACCCTCGGGCAACGTATCGTTCGTGGTAATGCCGTTACCCAGGATCTCTGTGGGCAGCACCGTCACGTGGTCCAGGCCACCGGAACCGGTCTGCGCGGAGGCGTCACGCGGATCGATCTCCCATAGCTCTCCCGGAGACGCGGTCATGAACGGAACATCGGTCACGAGTCGCGGCGGCGCCGGACTTGGATACGCCGATGGATTCCTGGCAGGGACAGGGGCGCCACCAAAGCCGCGGGCTGAACGGTCGGCCGTGCGCCGCGCGCTCTCTTCAGCCTCCGTCTGGTCGGGCAAGGGTTGCGGCGCGGGTTCCGCGACCGGCGGCGATAGCTCCGGATGCTTGGTGCGGGGAGTGCTCCCAAAGCCCCGACGGGACGTCTCCGCCGCCTCGCGTGCACGTTCCTCCGCCGCATCGTGTTCAGGAGTCGTCAGTGCAGTCGGCAATGCAGTCGGCAATGCCGTCGGCTCAGGGTCTACGCTTACTGGTGCGGCCACCGGGGGTTTGGCGCGCCGAAACACACGGAAGCCCCAGCGTGAGTTCTTCACCGCTTCCGCCTTCAGCGCGCCCGGCGGGACAGGCCCTTCGGCCTCCTCGCGGTTAGGCTCAGGTGTTGGCACCGGCGGTGCGACGCCCTTTTGGGGTCGCGAACCAAAACTGCCGGCCATGGCCACACAGCCCATCAGCACAGCGGCTATGATGAGACAGCCAACGGTGGTGGGAGAACGTCTGGTAGGAGCAATCTGTTTCATCTCGACTTTGCTGATTGTTGACTGGCTTCGCGCAGGGCGCAACTAAATTACGGCGCGCCGTGTTGCAATACTGTAAACATTTCTGACGGTTTCGCGCTAATCCTCCTGTCGGCAATCGTCCTGTCAGAACGAATCCAGATGGGTTACGACCGCTCGTCGGCATAGATGCTGACTCTCGCTGATTCGGACCCAATTATCCCTTTTGCCGCCCGAATCGCCGCGGCCGTAGACGACGTCGGATTCTCGGCAACGTCAGCAAATATGCGATCTTTCTTCAGAACCCCGAAGAGCCCCGCACGGTCAAAGATACGCATCGTATCCGGGCGAACCTCGCTGACCAGCAATGTGCAATTGGTCCCTTCCGCGTAGCGCACGAGTTCCTCGAGCGCGGCGACGCTTGTCGCGTCGAGGTGATGCGCATTACGAAGCTTGAGCACGATCACGCGCAGATTAGGATCTTCGAAGACGCGGCGCATCTGATCGCGAAACAGCTCGGCTGCACCGAAGAAAAGATTTCCCTCGACGTGCACGATCGACACCTCCGGATCCGTTCGAGCCTGGGCCGAGCCCAGTTCGGTGAGTTGCCCGCTCGTGTCGAAAGCATACTCCACCATCTGCGGCATGGCCGCCTGGCGCATGAAGAGCACGATCGATGTTCCGACGCCGAGGTAGATCGCCACGTCCAACGGGAAGAGCAATCCGGAAACGAGGGTCGTGTAGAAAACCAGAGCGTCGGCGCGCGTCGTACGCGTCATGATGCGAATTTGGCGACGGTTGATCAACGATACTCCGATGCAGATGACCAGCACCGCGAGCACGGCTTTGGGCACATACGCGATGTACGGGCCGACGAGAAAGACTCCGGCCGCGCACAGGATGCCACAGAAGAGGCTGGCCATGGGCCCCGAAGCGCCCGACGTCCAGTTCAGCGCGGACCGCGTGGGCGAACCTGATGCCGGCATGCCCGAGAGCAGACCGCAACCGATATTCGCAATACCCATACTGAACACCTCCTGGTTGACATTGAGGCGTGCGCCCGCCCGCGCCGCGAGCGATTTGCCAACCGATACCCCTTCCAGCATGCTCAATACGGCAATCGCCAACGACGCACTGGCGACACGGCTGATGTCTCCGAAATTCATCCGCGGCAGCGTTACCTGCCAGTCGCCGGCGTCAACGGCGTCGAGGTACTGCAGAGACGCACGCGTCGGCAGCCAGCGCGCGAGCAGACTCATGGCGATCAACGTAATCGCGACATTGGGGAGTGTGCCGAGCTTCCAACGCAGCAGCAGGTAGACCAACAGGGAAATCGTCCCGATCAACAGTGCCGACGGATGCATCTCGCCGAGATGCGACAGCGTCTCGGCGCAGACATGAACGAACGTCGAGGAGGTCTGTTGCAGCTCGATCCCGAGTACATTACGAAGCTGGTTGGCAATAATCAGCACGGCGGCGGCGGTCACATACCCGGTAATGACGCTGCGCGAGACGTACTGCACCAGGTTGGCCACGTTGAGCATCGCGCCGAAAATCAGAAAAGCGCCGGACATCGTCACCAGCATAGGCAGGAGCTGGAGCTTCTCGGGACCGGAGAGCCCCATCGCACCAAAGGCGCTCAAGAGCAAAACCGAGGTGGCGTTAGTCGGCCCAAGAATAATGAATGGCGACCGCGCAAAGACGGCCCCCAGAAACGGCGCCACGGCCGCGCAATAGATCCCGTAGCGCAGCGGCAATCCCGCGATCAACGCATAGGCCATGCCCTGTGGAGCCGCCAGCAACGCCACGTTGATCCCCGCACGCAGATCGGCCTTGAGGTCCTCGCGTTTGTACGCGCGCAGCGTCCGAATGAAGGGCAGGACCTCCACGCGGTTTCCAAATGGAGTACCCGTTGACATTAAAAAGCGCTTCCTTTACGATTGATTGGTTGTGCCTTTTTGCGTTGTGCCTTTTTGCAGCGTGACCACTTCACCTTAGACGCGATCTTTCTGTCAAACCAAGGCTTTTGTCGACGCCGCGAAAGGATACACACCATGAGTGATTTCACTGAATTGAAATGTGAAGCCTGCCGGGCCGGCGCACCCGCCGCGACCAGCGAGGAGCGCGCCCGGTTTCTGCAGGAGCATCCGGAGTGGACCGTCATCGACCTGGACGGTGTACCCCAACTGCGCAGGACCTTCAACTTCGCCAACTTCGTCGCAGCGCTCGATTTCACCAACAAAGTCGGCGCCCTGGCCGAAGCGGAGGACCATCACCCCGCGCTGCTCACCGAATGGGGCAAGTCCACCGTCACGTGGTGGACCCACAAGATTAAGGACCTCCACCTTAACGACCTGATCGCCGCATCGAAGACGGATGCGATCTACGCCGGGAGCAGTGATTGGTAAGTAGTGATTAGTAAGTAGTTATCAGTTAGTGGTTAGCCACTCCTCACTTCCCACTCCTCACTTCCCACTCCTCACTTCCCACTACTTTCGGTGCCGACAGCCGACGGCCGGCAGCCACTCGCACAGCGGATCCAGATCAGGCCTGCGAAACTGGCGACGAGGATCACACATTCGATCGCGACGAGCACCCCCTTGGACAGGGAGGCCGGTTGACTCGAGACCTGCAAGCTGTGCCAGTCGAATATAACGAAGGTCGGAGACAATCCCAACCCCAGTGCGGCGACCTTCTCAATGTCAAGATATGCGCTTCCCAGCATTCCCGCCACGACCACACGCAGGTCCGTACGAGCTGCAATCCAAATGGCAGCCGATCCCACAGCGCCGCCCAGGAGCAATTCGCGCAACACGCCGCTGTGGGGTCGCGACCCCAACCAGTCGAGGTAGACGATCCATGCATAGTGCGGCGTCAGATCGAGCAGAATATGCGAGAGCATGCCGGCGGCGATCGCTCCGGCCAGGAGCCACGCTCGCGAATGTTTTTTCGGCGCGGCGTGAAAGGCCATGAACGAAGCGATGCAGGCGGCACAAGCGAGGTGCGTCGGGGCGTTCATATCGATCCATACCAGGCGGGTTCAACCCATCGAAATTCTGGTCTAAGGCGATCAGGATAGGCCATTTCTGCGGCCAACGCCAAGGGCGATCGATCCTCGGGCTTGACTCGTCAATCAACGTCTGTGATTCTTCCCCCATGTGGAGCAGATCGTCCCGCCTTGGAGGACTACTCGGCGTCGGCCTGGTAGTCACCTCAACCGTTCTGGCCCAAGATTCCCCTCGCGAAATCCGGACCCGTGCGGACCATCATCTTTCGGTCGGCAACTTCATGGAGGCCATTCCCGACCTCATGCTCTTGATCACCTATTACGGTGACAGTAAAGAGATCGAGGTGATCAACAGCATGGAGCTGGTGTTCTACAAGCTGCCGATCTGTCACTTCTTCGTAGGCCAGTTCAAGGAAGCGGAAGAAGGCCTGAAGGAATTTGTGCGGCGATACCCCCGCAGTTCCCACGTCGGTGAAGCGACCGTATTCATGGCCGACTCGCTGCGTTACCAGGAGAAGCTGGACCCGGCGATCAAGACGTACCAGAAAGCCATTCACAGCTATCGTCTCCGTCGAGACATGGAAGTGGACTCGTGGGCATCGATCGCACGCAGTTACCTTGCGAAGGATCAGTGGGACCTGGCGATGGAGCCCCTCTTGAATGTCTATCACAAGGCGTACGATTTCATGCGCCAGAACTGGGCCGCCACCCTTCTGACGACGGCGTACTTCAAGGCGAACGAGATCGACAAGGTCTATCCCCTCTCGCCGATCCTGCTGCAACCCGACTCCTTCGCCTCGCGGTCGATCGCCTTTAATCTCGCGGCGATGGAGGCTGGCGACCTGCTGTTTGGGGAGGAAGCGTATCGCGAAGCCCTCTGGGTCTACCGCATGGTCTATCCCTACGACTTGATCCTGCTGCGCACCGAGGAGTTTCACGAGTTCTTACTCCGCCATGCTGAGCGCACCCGTCGGCGCGAGGCCGATGCCAGGGAGTTGATGCGGATCCAGGAGCAGATCGGCGAGATCGAAGCGG
Source organism: Verrucomicrobiota bacterium (assembly GCA_027623315.1). GTDB lineage: Bacteria > Verrucomicrobiota > Kiritimatiellia > CAJWTS01 > CAJWTS01 > JAQBYD01. Next base: position 25,714 of record JAQBYD010000023.1, read on the forward strand.
AGCTGAAAGTTCTCGATGCGATCGACAGTTACGACATCGAACTCACGTATCGCATCGCGAGGGGATACTACGAGTTGCGCCGATTCTGGGAAGGGCGCGAGCAGTTCCTGCATCTTTCGGAAATCGCCGATGAGAATCTCGCGGATGAATCGATCTACCTCGCCTTCCAGTGTTCCATGCAAATTCAGCCATGGACGCGAACCTACAAGATCGGCGAGAAATACATGGAGGAGTATCCCAACGGGCAATACTTTGAACCCATCACGCTGGCCATGGCGCAACTCTACGCCCGCGAGGAGAACTGGCCCGAGGTGATTCGGCACCTGACGCTCACGCTGGAACTGCGACCCAAGCACGAGTCGGCCGCCGAGTGCATGTTCCTGCTCGGATACGCCTCGTTCATGGAGGAGCAGTACAAGGACGCGGTCGGCTGGTTTGAGCGAATCTTCACGCAGTTTCCGGAGAGCGAACTCGTACCCCCCTCAACGTACTGGCACGCCATGGGGCTGATGTTCGACAAGGAATACGCACGCGCCCAGCAGGGCTTCAACACGATTCTAAGCTCCTTTCCCGACAGCATCTACGCCGAAGACGCCGCATTTCGAACCGCCGTCTGCGCGTACGGACTGAGCCACTTTGAGGAAGCCGAGGAGCGCTTCGCGGCTTTCATAAAATCGTACCCCGAGAGCAACCTTGTCGCCGAGGGCACGATGACGCGCGGCGACGTGGCCGGCGCCGTGGGACGACCCGAGGACGCCGTGCAATTCTACCAGAGAGCGATGACCTATGGGGACGATGTGTTGCACATCCAGCACTACAACCATTGCGCGTTCCAGGCCGGCACGATCCTCATGGAGGCCGAAAACTTCGTCGACGCACGCGCGCACTTCCAGCGCTATATCGATCGCAAGCGTGAGGAATCCAATATGCCTCTCGCGATCTACAATATCGGGCTGTGCTTATGGAACACCGGGGAAGAGAAAGGCGCGATGAAGTTCTACCGAAGCGCGGTCGAAGAATTCGGGCAGGACCCCGCTGCCATCGGCATCGACATGATCCTCGATGAATGGGTCGGGCGCGCGCGCCAGAGCAAACCGGACGTCGCGGCCCGCGCCTGGGACGACCTGCAACTCGCCTACAGCAAGGCCCGGCAGAAGAAACAAAGCACGCTCGTGCTTCGCCTCGGCCGCGCGCTGACCTACAACCCACGAATCGGTGAGGATCTTCGCAAGCAGATGCTCGACAATATGCTCGCTATCAAGGACCTCTCCATCGCCAGTCCCGCGGTTCTACAGGTGCTGATGGACGCCGCGCTCGAGCGCAAGGACTTCGAACGCGCTGAGTCCATCGCAAATCTCATGATCGAGCAATTCACCGAAACCGATTACGCGCTGGATGCGCGCATGGTTCTCGCTCGCAGCGCCATCGAGAAGGCATCCGAAACCAGCAACCGCAACCAAGCCAACGAGCACTACGCAACCGCGCTACGCCACCTGGGGGTCATCAGTGAAGTGTACGCCTCCAGCGGTGAGGCGGGCAAAGCCCTGCTCTTGATGGGAGACCTGCATCAGCGCAGGCTCCAATACGAGGAAGCGGATGAAGCCTACAAATCCGTGCTTGGCCACAAGGGCTGGCGGAACTTGTGGCCGCAAGCGTTACACGGTCGAGGGGATTGTGCCTACAAGCAGCGGCGCTTCGAGGTGGCTAGCGCGTATTTCGAGCGTATCTACGTGATGTACTCCCACTACAAAGACTGGACAGCGCGCGCCTATCTGCGGAGGGCCGATTGCCTCCAGAAGCTCTCGCAGAGCAACAAGGCACGAGACGTCCTGGTCGAGATGCTGTCGATCAAGGAACTTGACGGGCTCCCCGAAACCGCCGAGGGCGCGGCGTTGCTCAAACAGATCGGGGGAGAGGAATCATGATGGCCCTCCACCCTAAGAGCGTCGCCGGGGCCATGTTACTGGGTGCGTGCACTCTCGGCGCGTCCTCGCTACACGCCCAGGCACCGCGACCGGCGAGCACGAAGGACGTCGAATACAAGGAGTACCCGGCGGTGCGCTCCCAGGTGACGGTGAAGGGCAAGGACGCTATCATCACCCTGCGCGGCCGGTCGCGCGATAAACTGGGTGTGACACCCGGTACCGAGGATAGCGCGGCGCGCACGTCTCTCGACGTGAATTCTGTCGAAGCCATCAAGTTCGCGATGGAGATCGACCGGCCCGCGCTGAGCCGTGCGGTGCGCACCAAGGACTGGGCCGGCGCCGTGCGCGTGCTGCGCGATCCCGTATCCCCTACCCTGCCCTACCTCGATCTCAATGAGAACAACGCCGTGGAGTACGCGCTACAACTGGGCAATTACATGTTGCGCGATGCTGAGAAAACGCTGCGCACCTCGGACGCGAACGATGCCGCGGAAGTTGCCGAGGCCAAGTTCAAGGCCGCTTACGCGGTCTATCGCCAACTAGCGAACGTGGAATGGCATGCCGCCGGCAAGATCGGATCCGTCAAACGGCTGCTCTGCCTGCTGCGGCTAAACAAGCCAAAGTCCGCGCGGCGCTACCTCGACAACATTGAAGCACCCCTTCCCGGGGACCGCGCGTACGGCATCTACTACCTGGTACTCGCCGAACTATCCCTGCACGCGAAGGACTACCGCGCGGCCATGGAGGCCGCGGTCAAATCATTGTCATTCGAGACCAAGGATATCGAGACCTTCCCGGACGCCCTGCTGATCTCCGCGCAATGCTACGAGGAATTACAGCAGTGGCATCGCGCCAGGGACGTGTACTACGAGATCGCCAACATCTTCCCCGCCACGGATTGGTCCGAGGTATCGCGGCGCCGATTGCGTTACATCCTCGACAAGGGCTTCACCAAGGAGGAAGAGTCGCTCCCGATCGAGAACGTCTTCTTCGCCTGGCAGGAGGATATGAACGAAAAAGCGACCGCGTTTCTTGATGCCGGCGAGGCGACGGTAGAAGGGGCACCGAAGGGCGACCGTGAGGACAAGGATGTGGACTTCGACACAAACGAAGATGGCGGCGATCTTGATGCCATGCAGTGACCGAACTCTTCAGGGCACGACGATACCATTCAACGATTCGAAAACAACAAACGACACAGGAGAACTAAACTAATGACGGATCCTCGAAAATCAATTTGGCTGGTGGTCGGCATGGTCTGCGCGCTCGGCTACGTCAGCGCCAGCATCGCCCAGGACGCCGCCGACTCCGACGCGGCGGCCCGGGCGGCGACGTCGACCAACAAGAGCTTTATCCAGGTGATCAAGGACGGGGGCGTCCTGATGTGGCCTCTTGGATTTCTCTCCGTAGCGACGGTCGCACTGTCCGTGTACGGATTTATCATCGTTCGTGAGAGCAAGATGCTGACGCCGGAACTGGTTCCGTTGATCCAGGAAGCGCTGGACGGGCTCGACATCGAGCGCGCCAAGAGCGTCTGCGACGGGACCCCCAGCTTGCTGACCAACGTCGTCAACGCCGGCCTGCAGCGAATCAGCGACGGTTACCTCGACGTGCAGAGCATGGAAAGCGCCATGGAGGAAGCGGCGGTTGAAGAAGCCGCGGACGGCCTCAGGACGATCAACTACCTGTCGGTGATCGCCCAGATTGCGCCGATGGTTGGACTGCTCGGTACCGTCAGCGGCATGATCAAGGCCTTCGCCAAGATCGGCCAGGGAGCCATGGGCAAGCCGGAAGTACTTGCCGGCGACATCAGCGAGGCCCTCGTGACGACCGCGACGGGACTGATCATCGGCATCCCGGCGATGTTTATCTACTTCTATCTCAAGGGTCGCTACACGGGCAACACGACGCGCCTGGGCCGCATCGTTGGAAACCTCGCGCATCACCTCGTGTCGGCTACGCGCCGCGGCGGCGCAGAGGAACCCGCGGCAGCAGAAGAGGCGTAACCTGGACGCCGGCAACGGCACCCCATGAAACCACCGCTGCAAGACACCGAAGAAGCCAAGTTCGCCATGGCGCCCATGATCGACATGGTGTTCCTGCTGCTTGTCTTCTTCATGATCGCCTCCCGCTTGAGCGTGATACAGACCGTCGAGCTGGAGATCCCCGAGGCGGACAGCGCCGTGGTGCCCAAAGAAAGACCGAACCGCCTTACGATCAATATCGACAGGGGTGGCGACATGTGGGTCGGTGGTCTATTCGTAGAGAAGGATATCCAGGCCCTGCGCGTCGCCGCGCAGGAGTACAAGGATTCCTACCAGGACATCAAGGTGTACCTGCGCGCCGACAAGGAAACCGAACATGAGCACATCCGCAAGGTCATGGATGCCATGGCCGAACTTGGACTGGACAACTTCATATTCGGGGCGCATAAACCGTGAAGTTTACTCCACCACCCGAGCCGGAACCCGAACTGGATATCGCTTCGCTGATCGACATGGTCTTTCTGCTGCTGATGTACTTCATGGTGACCGCGAGTCTTGTGAAATCCGAAGGTGACCTCGGCATTCGGTTACCGGGAGTCGTCCAACAAGCGGTCACGGTCGATCTGCCCGATGAGCAGATCATCGAAGTGCGCGAGGATCACCGCGTGTTACTGAATGGACGCGAGTACGGACGCCACGACTCCCCCGACCTGCCCCAACTGGTTACCACGCTGTCTCGATTTCGCGTCGCGTCGGTCGCCTCGGGGAACAAGGCCCTGATCACGATAGCCGCCGAGAACAAAACCAAACACCAACGCGTCATTGATGTCATGAACGCCTGCGCCGCGGCCGGGATCGAGAGCATCACCTTCGGACAATCCAGCGACTGATTATGAAAAAAGACCAATCCGTACTGCTCTCAGGGCTCGGCTTCTACCGAATGTCAATGCAGCGGCGCAAGACCTTAACCATCGTGGTCACGGTCAGCCTCGTACTGCACGTCATCGGGCTTGTCGGCTTCGGTGGTTGGATCGTGATGCGCCACAATACGGAGGACGTCACGACCTTTGTGACGCCGCCGCCCGTACGCACCTACAAGCCGCGCGAACTCGAGCACAAGGTGAAGGTGCAGAAGCGACAACGTAGCTCCAGTCGCCCCTCCCTGAAACCGCGCATCGTCTCGATGAAACCATCTGATCTGGCTCTGCCGGACATCAAGATGGACCCGAAGATCGTGAACACCACGTTCCAGCCCAAGTTCAAGGCCGTTTCCGGCATGGGGCTTGGCGCGGGATTGGGTACCGGTTACGGCACCAGCGGCTTCGGGTCCGGCATCTCGCGCGTCAACTTTTTCGGCATTCACGCGAAAGGAGAACGGATCGCGATCCTGGTGGACGTGTCCGTCAGCATGGTCGAAGAGGAGCGCGGCGGCGTGGAGGGGTATATGCGCGTCAAGCAGCGCATCGAGCAGGTTATCAGCGCACTCTCACCGTCGACCCTGTTCGCGGTAATCGCCTTCGCCGACGCGGCGCAAACGATGAAGGACGAACTTGTCGTCGGAACCCAGGACTACAAGAACAAGGCCAAGATGTTCATCCGCCCCTACAACATTGGCGGAAGCTGGGGCCTCACCTCCGGGAACGTGACGGCCGAATACCTCGGCATCAGGGCTACCGGCGGAACCACGCGCCTGGATCTGGCGATCACCGCGGCGATGAGGCTTTCGGCGGATACGATCCTGTTGATTAGCGACGGACTACCGCGCGTGCGTAAAGGCATCTCGCCGGAACAGATCGCGCAACACAATGCCACTCGCTCGCAATGGTCGAAGGAAAACGCGGGCGCGGTCGGGGCCTGGGACACAGCGAACGCCGCCGCCCAGGTGGTCCAGGAAAAAGTCTGGGTGCCTCCGTCGCCCGGGCGCCCCGCGACCCCCGCGGTCCCCGCCCGACCACCGTCGAAGTCTCCGCCCAGGGAAGGCCAGCCGATCGATCAGGGCTCGCCCGCCATACCCGCACAGCCCGCAGGGCCCCCGCAGCCAGGCTACTTTACGGTCGTCACACACCGCGTCGGCGGTGCACAAGGAGCGCGCCCCAGCCCGCCGGCGCCTCCGGCGGAAAGCTGGTGGACCCTGGCCGACTTCGTAAACCATATCACGAGCATGCACGAGAAATACTACGTTCCCAAGGGCGCCAAGTTGCCAGTGATCCACAGCATTGGATACCAGATCGACGACGACGGCGGTGAATTCCTCAAGAAACTCGCGAAGCAGTACCGCGGTGAGTACCGAATGGTGAGGAGAATGAAATGACGTTACGCCGTCTCAATGGCTCCCGGATCCTTCTTCTCGCGCTCTGCCTGCTTCCCGTGCTCGCCCTCGGCAAACCGATTCGCGAATTGGAGATCACCTCCGAGCCGGAAGAGAACGGGCGCAAGCTTTACACCATCAAGTTCCTCCCCGGTGAGACCAGGAACTATGACGAACTTGAATTCTCGTGTGCTTACCGGCAGACGTTTCTATGGGAGGATATGCGTGGGCGAAAGACCACCAAGATTCACGAACCGGTGGTATTCGTCTATCGCCACCACGACGCGCGATTGGTGGATGATTTACACGCATATTTCAATTTCCGAGTGCCAATCAGCATGGAACGCCTGAAAAAGAAATATGGTGACGACGTATTCAACGCTGAGGCTCCCGTCACCATTGCACGAATTCAAATTTCGGGTATAAAGGAGAAGCAGACGCTCTGGTCCTTCGAGTTTGAAGCCAGCGGCAAACACACGATCCCCGACCAGCCCGAGGCCGAAGACACCAACGATGCGGAACTTGATCCGGAACTTGAATAGCCCTGCCGGCAGTCCACATCCACTCCTCCTTACCGTCTTCATTCTAACCCTCCCGTACATCCCATCGGGCGCATCCGCCGAGGTGAACCTCTTCACCCCCGAGATGCAAAAACTCAAACAGACGTTCGACACCGAGACGGCGCAGCACGGTGTCTCGCGGACCAACGCCGTCGCCCAGTTCCTTGACCGGCAGATCGAGACCTACGACCAGCAACTGGCGGATCACAAGCGCACCGGCAACGTGACCAAGATGGGAATCGCCCGGACCGCGAGCCGTGCGCTGGCACAGATGAAAGAGGGACTCGCTGCCGAGAAACTGATCGCCATGCCCGCGCGGGTCCGGCGGGAATTGAAGCCCGAATTTGCCGTGCTCGAGAGAGAACTCAAAGCACTCCAGGGGACGCACAGCGCCACGGCTTCCGCCGCGCGCAAGGTGATGTTCGATCAATTTGTCGAAGCGTGCAGGGCCCAGGATCCGGCTCTGCCCGAGCCGAGTGAACTGGAAGCGGCGTTCAACAGACTGCTTGCGACGAAGGTGCCGACGGTGACAGAGGGGCAACCCGGCGACGGCACGGCGACGGCGCCCGTGGACGATGTCCCCGAGACACCCACCGTGCTCTCTACCTCGGGCGCATCAATGGAGTGGGCCGGCATCGGTTTCCTGCAAGTCGAAGCCAACGCGATGGACCTTATGGAGATTGAGATCGCCGGCGTTCGCGAACCCTTCGAAAGCACTGGTAAGCACATGGTGAACCACGAGCCCTATACGATCCGGTACCAGCCTGTACGCGTATTCGAGCCTGTCGAGACGGCCCACTTCCAGATCAGGAGTGTGCCGGGCAAACTTCCGCTTGAGGTCTTTGAGTGGCCGGACGCGAAGAATAAATGGACCTTCTCTTTTCGCGTTCGGCCCGGTGAGGAGATTCCAAGCCAGCACGTTGTCGAGCTCATGGCGGGATATGAAGGCGTGTCCAGCCTGGCCATGATCGAAACATCTCAAACAGACACTGGCGACGGTGCGGAGCCTGTAGAAAAGCCCCGGCAAACCAATGACGTGACGCTCACCATCGGAAGCGACCCTGATGGTGCGGCGGTCTTCCTGAACGGACGGCGAGCGCATACCGACAACCGACGCGCCGTGACGCCCTGCAGCCTCACGGTCCGCTCCGGCACCTACGACATCGTGCTCCGCAAGCACGCCTTCAAGGATGCCTTCATTAAGCGGCTCGAAATTCGGAAAGACACGACGATCCAGCGTGAAATGGAGATGAATGAGGAGATTGTGGACGAGTCGATCTCCGTATCCGCGGCACAGTCCTGGCGCAACTCCCGGATCAAGGTCACAAAAGGAGAGACGTTCTCTATGGTCGCAAAGGGACATTGGGGATGCGGCAGCGACGGCGAACTCGTCGACGCAGCGGGTTACCCGAATGACCGGAAGTTCTTCAAGTACTACGCCAATGCGGAGGAGCATCCGCGGCAGATCACAGAGGCAAACTTCGGGGCCCTGCTGATGAGGATCGGGAGCAGCGGCCCCATTCACAAGGTGGGTTCGTCACTCAACGGCCGGGCCCAGGCATCGGGATTTCTCTACTTCGATATCAACGAATCGCCGCTCCCGTCTCACCGTGCGGACAATCTCGGTAAACTCACGATCCTTTTTCGCAGATCGGACGCGGCCCGACGACGATAGCGCCCGTTCGGCACTCGGGACTCGCCACTCCCGAAACGATGGTTCGGGTCAACCGTACCCCAGCTTGAGCAGGTCCTGCTCGAGAAAGGAGAAGTCCAGATCCTTTCGGGCTGTCTTCCAGCGCCCGACGCTTTCGGGTCTCACGGCGATCCGCGCCAGCGCAAACCCCAGAAACTCCTCCAGCCTCCGCAGCGTGTTCTCTTGATCCAACACAAAATCCTCGAAACGAACTCGGATAACGTTCGCCGAAGCCACGGGCTGATCCATGATCTCGCTCTGGTATTTCCAGCTGATCGCACGCCGCTCGAAATCGTCACTCGTCGGGTCGTAGGGGACACCGAAGTCCGCCAGATCGTCCGTGGTGTGCCCCGACAGAATAGAATCTCTCGGGTCACGGTACCAATGAATGTAGTACACATCGGGAAACATGCGAGCGATCCACGGGTACGCAAGCGTGGTCTCCGGAAGCTTCCAGCCCCGGAATCGATTATGATTCGCCAGGACTGGCTCGAGGTATGACTCGACGAGTTCCACGAATTGCGGATCGATTTCGCCGGTCAACACATCGCTGAAATCCCAATCGGTCCCACCACGATGCTTCACGTAGCGCGCCAGGACTCGACACGCTTCGTACATGTTGTCGGGTGGCAGCATATCCGTAGACTCGTTAAGCAAGCTGCCCATATAGACACCGCTCGCCTGAAGCGTAAGCGCTATGGCACGCGTGCCGGAATGACCACGGCCTATGACGGTTATCAGTTTAGCGGAGTCGTTCATGGCGGCGACACCAAGCAGCGATCAGTGAGGGGTAATTGGTGCACGGTGGTGGGTAGACGGGAGATCGGGAGCGACTTCTTACTTCTTACTTCTTACTATTCACGGCGCATCGCTAGACGCTCGACGTCAACACCTGTTCCGCCGCGCGATTGATTTTTTCGGCCAGGGCCTGGATGTCCGCTTCGGAGTGATCTGGACGGATCCCCACAAGCACCGTGCGCGCCAGGATGTCCAGCGATCGCGAACACATGTCCTTTGAACGGGCATCACCGCGCGTGCACGGACCGATGGCCTCCTCAACGGCGCGCGGGTCGATCATGATCGACTCGTCCACGTTCACGATGATGGGGATCGCGCCCACGGCGAGCACCGTCATCGCCGATGCCATGAAGGTGTGCGCGGGGACGATGACCTCATCGCCCGGCCCGATCTCCAACCCGATGAGTCCAGCCGTAATCGCGTTGGTGCCGCTTGAGCACTGAACGGCATAGGTGGCCCCGGTGAATTCGGAAAGGCGGCGCTCGGAACGTCCGCATTCGCCGTCAACATTGTAACGGAAGATATCCCCACTCTCGATCACGCGCCGCACGGCGTCCGCTTCCTCTTTACCGACTCGCAACATATGCGTCTCCCTATCTCCGCGGTTTCCATCGAGGTGACCTACGCAGCAACGCCGCAATGTACGTCAGGCGCTGCACTGGAGCAAACTGCAAAAGCGCGATTCTACAGGATTCCTCCGCGGCCCGGTTGACTTGCCCCCACGGCACGCCTAGGCTGGGAACGCTTGCCCCAACCCCCCACACGAGGCAAACCTGATGTCGCCACACGAGGTGCAATGTCAACCCGTCTGCAAGATATCCGAACTTCCCGAGGACCGGCTGCGCGCGGGGTGTTCCCCGCAAAGCCTGTGCCGGGCGCTGACCTACGCAGGTGCGCGTCGAATGGCTCGATTTCACCTGAAGAACGAAGGCGCTTGGCACGCCGTTGCGAACCTGTATTCCTATGCGCATGCCCTGTATCGAGCGTTCGAAATCTCCCCGAGTGCGGAACTGCTGCGCGGGATCTTCCATGGCGCCGTTGTCTGCACGCATTTACGCTGGCTGAATATGCCCGCGGCGCGCATCCCGCGGCGGGACGAGACCGCGGGAGAGACATGGTCGGGGCCTGCCGAGATGCTTGAGCGTGGCGAACTATTGAGCGAACGGGACGATGGCTGAGGCGATGGAATCAAGCACCGACGAGGAGGACGCTAAGCCCGACGACGGCGACCCGCCCAGTACGACGGTTTCAAACTGGCCGCTGATTAAGCGTCTGCTCGCGTTGAGTTGGTCCTACCGCGCGGGTTGCCTGAAGATTCTGATCCTGCAGGTCATCGTGTTGGTGCTTGGCCTGGGCGCACTCGGTCTGAGCGGCGTAGGCATTGACTATCTTCGCCACGAGATCACACCGGGCGCCCCCGATCCCGCCTGGCCGCTCGGCCTTGCCCCTCCCGGGAATTGGAGCTCCCTCGCCGTGTTGTTGACAATCGGCGGCTCGATTGTCGTTCTCGCTCTCGCCAGCGGAATTCTCAACTACGCGTACCACGTTGCCGTCGCGGACCTCGTCAATGTGAAGATCGTCGTCGCACTGCGCAGCCGTGTCTACGACAAGCTGCAGAGGCTCAGCTTTAAATTCTTCGACTCGAACGCAAGCGGCTCCTTAATCAACCGTGCGGCGCGGGACGTACGCGCCACGGGCCAGTTCATCGACAGCGTGATCATCACGGGCATCATCATGATGCTCTCGCTCGGCATCTACCTCACCTACATGATCTCGATCCACCCCCTGCTCACCGTAGCATGTCTCGCCACGACGCCGATGCTGTGGGGAATATCGATCCGGTTCTCGCGACGCGTTCGACCCGCTTACCTTCAGAACCGCGGACTGGTCGACGACCTCGTGCTGGCGCTGTCCGAATCCGTGAAAGGAATTCCGGTTATCAAGTCTTTCGCCCGCGAGGCGGAGGCAGAGCGACGCTTTCGTGACGCCAACCGGAAGGTCCTCGACCAGAGGTACTGGATCTTCGGACGTATCTCTCGGCTCAACCCGACCGTTCAGTTCATAACCCAGATCAACCTGACGATCCTCCTGCTCTATGGCGGCGTGCTGGTCATTCGTGGTGAACTCGCATTGGGCAGTGGATTGGTCGTCTTTGCCGGTCTACTCCAGCAGTTCTCCGCCCAGGTGGCGAACATCTCCTCCATTGCCAACAGCATGCAGGAAAGCCTGACGGCTGCGGAGCGGGTCTTCGAAGTCTTCGACCTGCCCATCGAGATTACCTCCCCCGTGACCCCGATCCAACTTTCGGAGGTCGAGGGGTCCGTCGAATTCGACAACGTCTCCTTCGCCTATGAGCCGCCGAACTCCGTGCTTCAGAACGTCACATTCCGTGCGAACCCCGGCGAATGCATCGCAATCCTTGGGGCCACGGGAGCCGGAAAGACCTCCGTGTTGAGCCTGATCCCCCGATTCTACGATCCCGTTCTGGGGCGTGTCTTCGTGGACGGTCACGACGTCAAGGAGCTCGACCTCGAGCAATTGCGCCGGAACATCGGCGTCGTCTTTCAGGAGAACTTCCTTTTCAGCAACACCGTCGCGGCGAACATCGCGTTCGGACACCCCGAGGCCGCGCAGGAGCAGATCGAGCGCGCGGCGCGTGCGGCTTCCGCGCACGATTTCATCATGGAGATGAGAGACGGATACGACACGGTACTGAGCGAGGCCGGATCGGACCTGTCCGGCGGACAGCGGCAGCGCATTGCCATCGCGCGAGCCATCCTCACGGAGCCGCGCATCCTGCTTATGGACGATCCCACGGCGGCAATCGATTCCGAAACGGAAGGCGAGATCCTGGGCGCCATGCAGAACGCCATGCAGGGACGAACCACGTTTGTGGTGGCCAACCGGGTCAGCACGTTGCGGCGTGCCGACAGGATCCTCGTGTTCGATCACGGTCACATCATCCAGCAGGGCCGGCACGAGGAACTCATCGAAGAAGCGGGAGCCTACCAGGTCATGGCGAAGGCCCAGATGATCGACGCAGAAAGTCTGGACATCCTGGAGGCAGCCACCGGAACATGAGCGCCTCGTCACCGGCCTTGACCCAGACGGACCGCGGTCAGTATGCGCGCGATCGCGGGACCGTGTACCGGCCGCTGCAGTTTTCGATTCTGAAACGCCTGATCACGTACATGCGCCCGCACCGCCGCACACGCCGGCGTCTCACGATTGCCGTTGTGCTCCGTGCCGTCCAGCTTCCCGCGCTCGCGTGGCTGCTGGGCGTGGTGATCGACGGCCCGATCACCGGTGGTAATGTGCGTGGTACCGTAATCGGGGCGTTCGCGTACATCGCACTGGCAGCCCTGACCCAGCTGACCCTTCATTTTCGCCAGCGACTGGCCCTGGAATTGGGCGAAGCCGTCGTGCACGATCTGCGTAACGAACTCTTCGTACACCTGATGCGCATGCCGGTCGCTTTCTTCGACCGCATGCGGCTCGGCCGAATCATCAGCCGCGTGATTTCGGACGTGGAGGTCGTCAGGACGGGCGTTCAGAACGTTCTGTTCGTGACCATGGTCGGCGTGGGCCAGATGCTCGTAGCCGCCCTGATTATGCTCGCCTACGACCCGCCCCTGTTTCTCGTCGTCGCGAGTATGGCCCCTGTCGTGTGGGGTATACACGTGTTTTTCCGCAAGAGCTTCAGTCTCGCCACGCGCCGCGTGCAAGAGAGCATGAGCCGGGTGACGTCGACGCTGGCGGAATCCGTGAGCGGAATCCGGGTCACGCAGGGCTTCTCCAGGCAGGACGTCAACACCGGGCTCTTCCGAAGACTGGTCCATGATCACTCCGGTTACAATATGGATCAACAGCGCATCCACGGCGTCTTCCTACCGCTTCTTCAATTCAACTCGCAGTTGATCACCGCATGCATCCTCGTCATAGGCGGATACCGTGTGCTGAGCCCTGCGTCGGAGATGACCGTGGGCCAGTTGATCCAGTTTCTCTTTCTTGCAGGCGTCTTCTTCCATCCCGTGCAAAGCCTCGGGAACCAGTATACGCATGCGATTACGGCGATGGCCGGGGCCGAGCGCATCTTTCACCTCCTGGACACCGCTCCCGAGTGGACGGACAGGCCCGGCGCGGCCGAGATCGCTGCGATGGATGGGCGCGTCCAGGTCTGTGGGCTGGGGTTTGAGTATCGCCCGGGAGAACCTGTCCTGCACAACATCGACCTCACGGCGGAAGCGGGACAAACGATCGCCATCGTGGGACCCACAGGCAGCGGTAAGAGCACCTTGGTCAAGTTGATCGCAAAACTCTACCTGCCCACCGCCGGAAAGGTTCTCGTCGATGAGCACGACATCCGTGATATCGAGAGCCAATCATTGCATCGGCACATGGGTATCATCCAACAAGAGAATTTTCTCTTCACCGGCACGGTGTTGGACAACATCCGTTTAGGCCGACCGGACGCGACCGACGAGGAGGTGGCAAAAGCGATCGAGGACCTCGGCTGCATGGATCTCGTCGAGGCCTTACCCAACGGACTGCATGCCGAGGTTGGCGAAGGCGGAGGCTCTCTCTCCCTGGCTCAACGCCAGATCATCTGTTTCGCGCGTGCCATGCTGGCCGATCCACGCATGTTCATTCTCGACGAAGCGACGAGCTCGGTCGACTCGATGACCGAGCTCAGGTTACAGGAAGCATTGGAGCGACTGCTGCGCGGACGCACGAGCTTCGTGATCGCCCACCGCTTGAGCACAATCCGCAATGCGGACCTTGTCGTGGTGCTGGTCGATGGGCGAATCGTCGAGCGCGGCTCACACACCGAACTGCTTGAGAAGAACTGCGTGTACGCGAACCTGTATCGCAAGTTCGCGATGGATTCCGAGGCCAGAGGCAAACAGGGCGAGTGGGAGTTGCCGCCTGCGCATGACTTGGGAGGCGTCGATCCGTTCCTGGATCCGGACTGGCGGCACAGGATACACATGCAGCGGCTTCTTGTGGCGGAGGAGCGTGCTGCCTACGGCTCCGAGGAAACGAAGTGACGTCCTGTGACACCAACATTCTCTTCCCCGCCTGTAAGGCAGGATCGGCACACTGCGAAGCAGCACGCGCGTTTCTGGAGGACCACGACCGACGCGACGCCTTATGCATCTGCGAGCAAGTGCTCCTTGAACTGTATTCCCTGCTGCGAGACCCGACCGTGTGCGAGCGTCCACTACCTGCCGCGGAGGCCGTTCGGGTCGTTCACCGATATCGCTCCAACCCGAACTGGCCGATCGTAGATGTCGTATTAGGAGGCGAAATCATGGAGACGGTCTGGTCGCACGCCGCGAAGCCGAAGTTCCCGTACGGTCGGATCTACGATGCTCGACTTGCGGCAACCCTGCGCCACCACGGCGTAACGCGCTTCGCAACTCGTAACGAAAAGGATTTTTGTGATTTCGGATTCGATCGTGTGTGGAATCCGCTCTCGGGTTAACTTGATCCAAAATTTCAGTTCGCCCACTCACCTCCGCGGCGGTCACGACATGACAGCTTTGCAATCCATCACCCGCTCCCCTGCCCCGGCCTGGGCACGCCTGCAGCGGCAGTTGATAGACCGTATGAACGAGTGCGCCGTGGCCTTCGTGGAGCGTTACACGCGCGAGGACGGGTCCCTGGTCTGGCGCGACGAGTGGCCCGGGATGGATGGGTCGGACGACGGCTACGAGAGCTTTGGCACGTTCCCCCTGTTCTATGCCCTCGGCGGAAGCCCCACGGTTCACGACCTCTCGCGGCGGCAATGGAGCGCCGTGACCAAGCAATTCACGGCGTATGGGCAGGTTCACCGGGAATTTGACGCCTACTACGACTGGATGCATCACGGAGAAAGCAACCTCTACCTCTACGCCTTCGGCCTGGCGGATCCAAACGTTGCACTCGACCGGGATCGCGCACTTCGATTCGCAGGCATGTACATGGGTCAAGACGCCGAGGCCTGCAACTGGGACGCCGAGCTTAGAATGATCCGTTCTCCGATCACGGGCAGCCGCGGCCCGCGCTTCGAAATGACCGCCGAGGACTGGTGCACCCATCGCCCCGTGCTGGCGGACTACCTCTCGCCATACGAAGACGTGCCGGGCATCGATGCCGGGCGCGATCCGGCGGCCGTTGCAAATTGGAATGACGATGCCGTCTTCGCGGAAATCCTGAAACGCATGAATGCACGCATGGCGCACGGCGACGTGCCGCTTAACCTCACGGCAACCAGCCTGGTCACACACGCATTTCTATACACCGGCGAAGAGAAGTACCGGCAATGGGTCCTCGACTATCTGGACGCCTGGCGCGAGCGCACCGAGGACAACGGCGGCATCACACCCGACAACGTCGGACCCACGGGGCGAATCGGCGAGTGCATGGACGGCAAGTGGTGGGGCGGATATTACGGCTGGCGGTGGCCTCACGGTGTGTTTTCGATCCTGGAGCCACTCTTGATCGCCGGCACAAATGCTCAACTCTTAACCGGCGACGGCTCGCATCTCGACCTACTGACCAGTCAACTTGACGCCTTGTGGGAGAGGGGGCGCGTGCAGGACGGGACCTTCAAGATCCCCAATCACCACGGCGATGCCGGTTGGTTTGCGTACCATGAGCCCGACTCGAGTTACGCGATTCGTTTGCGCGCCATCCGCGGCACGGCGGAAGACGGCGCACGACTCTCACGATACGCGGAGCTGGGGCCCTGGTCGGAGCACGTCCACTTCGGCAAAGGCGGACAGGCCGCTCCGCAGCCCTGGCAGGCCTTCATCGATGGCTCCGATCCGGCCTATCCGGAACGGTTGATGATGCGGGCCCTGGAAGAGGTCGAGCGCCGCATGGAGATCATGGCGCATGACGACGGCGATTCGAGCGAGTGGGATGTTCATCACTGGCAGGAGATCAACCCCGTGCTGACCGACCCCCTCGTTCAGCTCACGATGGGCGCCCCCGGCGTGGTCTACCATGGCGGCCTGTGCCATGCACCAATCCGTCACTTCGATCCGGTCGCCCGTAGACCCGGGCTTCCGGACGATGTCTCCGCGCTGGTGAGCCGGGTTCAGCCCGAGAGCGTCGAGTTGGAGGTGATCAACCTGCATCCCTCGCAGGCGCGCGAGCTCCTCGTCCAGGCCGGGGCCTTTGGTGAACACGTCTTCACTGGAGTCGCGCGACTCGACGTCGCCGATGAATCGATCCGGGATCTCCCGGATCTAGATTCTCTCACCATTCAGCTGGCCCCGTCATCGTCGGTTCACGTACGCCTGGTGATGCGCCGCTTCTCCTCGACAGCGGGATACGCCTTCCCCTGGGACGGAAACCGATGAGCTACGACGTTGCATGGTACCCGATGGATTCAGTGGCCCGCCGGGGCAGACCGAACTGGCTCCCGTGACGGCCCTGGCGGTGAGATCTATCTCGGGGAAGACGACGACTTCCGGCATCTCTGGATCTATTTTCCCAGGATCGTTCCCAGGTCGCTGACGTGAAACTTCGGCGATTGCTTCGCGCAGAGCCGACGTGCTAGGAATCTCCGGGGTCTGTCCCCAGAGAATCTCCGGGGTCTGTCCCCAGAGAATCTCCGGGGTCTGTCCCCAGAAATCTCCGGGGTCTGTCCCCAGCGGATTTCCCCAGCGGATTGTCCCCGTGGAGCTGCTCTTGGATTGCGGAAGTCATGTCGATTCGCTTAGAATGCCCGCTCCTCGCCTTCGGTCAGATCAAACGATCGCTGGCATCGCTGGTCGAGTTCCTATATCGTGAAACGACTTTTCCGCAGGGCGCATACCTCATGACGGGGACCGGCGTCGTGCCCGACGCGACGTTCACATTGCAATCACGGGACGAAGTCCACACCACCATTCAACCCATAGGAGCCCTCATCAACACAGTCACATGACACTCCACGGTAAACTCTTCATCGGCAGTACGCTCGCGACGGGTAACGGCGACACCACCCGACCCACCAGCCCGCTGGATAATCGACTCCTCGAACCCGGCTTCCACCAGGCGGCCGAGACTGATGTTGACGCCGCCATGAGCCTCGCGGAGGAAGCATTCACTGCCTATCGCCGCACGAGCGGTGAGCAGCGCGCCGGCTTCCTCGAAGCGATGAGCAACGAGATCATGGAGCTCGGCGATGCGCTGATCGACCGCGGCCATCTCGAGACCGGTCTGCCGAAGCCGCGACTTGTCGGCGAACGTGGCCGGACCTGTGGGCAATTGAAGATGTTTGCCGACCTGGTTCGCGACGGTTCCTGGACTGATGCACGGATCGATACCGCGCTGCCGGACCGTGAGCCGTTGCCGAAACCCGATCTACGCCGGATGCTGAGTCCGCTTGGGCCGGTCGTCGTGTTCGGCGCGAGCAACTTTCCGCTGGCATTCTCGGTTGCAGGCGGCGACACGGCGAGTGCATTGGCCGTCGGTTGTCCAGTGGTCGTAAAAGCGCATAGCGCGCACCCGGGAACCGCGGAACTTGTGGCGACGGCGATCGGCAAAGCCGTGGCCGGATGCGGAATGCCGCCCGGCGTGTTCTCGATGTTGCACGGTCGCGGGTCGGTTGTGGGGATCGCCCTGGTCAAGCATCCGCTCACCTGTGCGGCGGGATTCACCGGCTCTCGCGAGGGCGGGCGCGCCTTGTTCGATGCCGCCGTGGCCCGGCCGGTCCCCATCCCCGTCTTCGCCGAGATGAGCAGTCTGAACCCGGTCTTCTTGCTGCCCGAAGCACTCCAGCGACGGAGTGAAGCCATCGCTGAAGGTTTGACCGAATCCTTCACACTCGGTGTCGGCCAATTCTGCACGAAGCCGGGATTGGTGTTCGGGGTCTCGGGCGATGCACTCACGCGATTCCAGGAGCAGTTGTGCGCACGGGTGACCGCAGCGGCTCCGGCGACGATGCTGCATGCAGGGATCTGCGCGACGTTCCACGAGGGTCTCAGCCATGCGCGCCAGGTCAGCGGCGCCTCCGTGCTCGCTGAATCAAGCCAGGCCGCTGACCCGGGTCAGACGCACGGAGAGCCGGTCGTCATGCAAACCGACGCAGAGACTTTTCTCTCGCAACCGCAACTGGCCAAGGAGGTCTTCGGACCGTTCACGCTGGTCGTGGCCGGACAATCAATCGAAGAACTCGAGAAAGTCGCGGCGGGACTGGAAGGTCAACTCACCGCCACACTACATGGAACTGAAGCCGACCTTGCGGAAGCCGGCGGACTCGTTCGGATCCTGGAGCGCAAGGCGGGGCGGCTGATCGTGAACGGGTTCCCTACCGGCGTCGAAGTGTGCCCTTCTATGAACCACGGAGGCCCCTACCCGGCCACGACCGACGCGCGATTCACATCGGTCGGCACGGCGGCCATCCAGCGTTGGGCCCGTCCAATCTGCTATCAAGACTTCCCTGCCGAACTGCTCCCCGCGGAACTGCAGGACTCCAATCCGCGCGGGGTCCGGCAGCTACGCGACGGTGTCGTTAGCTGAACGCTTCCCGCCGCTATACGATGAAGACAATTACGGGTGAGCTGAAGTCAGGCACAACCGCCCCCGCGCCGGCGATCGAGCGCTGCATTCCGGACGGGGCCCCGTCGGGGGTTGGCCTCGCGCTCGGCGCGACCTTCGACTGGCGTGCCGACTGCGTGCGTTGGATACGACAGACGACCCAGGTCTGACCGGCGTCACCGCACAGTCACAATTTCTCCATGGGTATCTGCGCCATCGGACGGAAGTTGGAGGGCGAGGCTCCGCCGTGTGATGCTATTTCTCGGACAAAACACTAGTCTGTCGCCCTGTCGCGAATCCGTTCAAGCGACCTGACGGCGGCGTCTCCAAATCGAGCGGCGAGGTCGTCGACAAGGCGCAGGTCGAGATCGTCTCGCCGCAGCGAAAGCATCGCACGCGCGTCCTCAAGATCGACGGGACCGCCAGCATAGAGCTTCATGGCGACAAAATCCTCGAGCCCAATAAAGCGGAGTTCCTGGCCGGCATGTTCCGCCGTGACCGTCCGATCCGGCGCTTTCGGGTCCAGACCGCGAAGGCCCATGAGCAGGTCGACACTGTTACCGTGCGAGTCAGCCACTTGGATCAGGGCGGGAATCGGGTCGGCTTCATCGCCACGACGAACCGTGATCTCGGCCCCCATAGCGTCAAGTGCCGTCTGTACATCGCGGAGAGAATGATCTCGCAGAAACACGAGCGCATCGGCATCGAGACTGGATCGCACGATTCCGTGGAAAGCCGCAGCCATGGCGCCGATCACCGCATAGCCGATTCCGTGCTGCGAAAGGCACTTAACGACGTCGCCGAGCAATGCGGCGGACTCACCGGGTCCCTTCGTTCTCATGTCTCCGAACGGGGGCTTTCAGACTGCGCTTGTTGCCGGACCCGAACGCGCGACAACAGCACCATCTCGCGCGAATGCGACACAAAGGCCTGCAGGCGCTCCCCTGCAGTGAGACGCAAATCGGCCTTCAGGCGGCGGAGCCGCTTGTCTTCTCGGAGAGCGGATTTCATATCGAAATCGTAACCGAGAGCCGCGCGTAACGCAAGACGTGGCGCCCCCTCGCACGCGGAGCGAACGGCCGGGATACTGAGCCCCGTGGAGGACGTCGGTCTGATGTGGGGACATTTCTTCTCGAACTGCTCCCGCATCAGCAATGTCGCAAGCCCATCCGGCCCCGACCCGGAGCCGGTCGGGACCCCCATGCACGCAAGACGACCCGGTCCCCTGCGTCGGTCGACGAGGCACCTCGGCCGAAATAGGGAGCAGCAGTGAAACGACGACGAGCGCGATCCATGCGCTGGCGCCGTGCCTACGCTGACCTGCGCTATTCACCGGCGTAGATTCGCGCAATGCTCCCCGGTGTCAAGCACCCACGTGGCTGCGCCACGAACGAAATTCAAGGATGACAAAGGCGCTTCACCTCCAGTATGGTTCCCAAAGGTTACTCGAGCACGCCGCGGCTTTTCGCGTTGGCCCCCATGCCCGAAAAACATCCCAACATACTGCATATCTTCACCGATCAGCAATCGGCCGACGCCTTGAGCTGCGCTGGAAAACCACACCTGGCGGCATGGTGCCGCCAGTCCAACGACCCTTTCATTGAGAACGCACAGAAGAACCCCTAAGGAACAAACATCCATGAGTGAGCATAACACGTTGACCGAGGAGGAGCGCGCGGCGGGCTGGGAACTGCTGTTCGACGGAGTTTCAGCAGAACACTGGCGCGGCTTCCAGCGCGAAGATTTCCCCGCGGGATGGGTTGTCGTCGAGGGCACCATTCATCGCGCCGACTCGGCCGGTGATATCGTCACGCGAGAGCAGTACAAGGATTTTGAATTCAAGTTGGACTGGCGCGTTGAGGGATCGGGAAACAGCGGGATCATGTTCCGCGTAAGCGAGGATGAGGATACGCCCTGGCTTACGGGCCCGGAGATGCAGATCCTGAACGACGACGTGCATCCGGATGGGAAGAACCCGCTGACCCGAGCCGGAACCAACTATGCGCTTCATGCAATGGACAAAGAGGTCATCCGCCCCGTCGGGGAGTGGAATGAAATTATGCTCCACGTTCAGGGCCCGCATGTGGAGCACTGGGTCAATGGCGAGCGCGTCGTGGCTTACGAGCTCTTCAGCGAAGACTGGGAAGAACGCGTCGCGAACAGCAAGTTCGGTGAGATGCCGAAATACGGGCGCATGCCGGAGGGTCACATCGACCTGCAGGATCACGGCGATCTCGTCTGGTTTCGAAACATCAAGGTGCGACGGCTTTAGGCGAGTCAGCGATTCGCGGCCCACGCCCCCTCTCCCCCTGGGAGAGGGCCGGGGTGAGGGGTCCGATGTGGGCCTCAGATTTCATGTTGCATCGGGGCAGCCATCCTGCGACAAGACTCGAAACTGTGAACGCGACGTCTACAAAGAACGTTATTGCCTGCCGCCCGGGATGCATCGATCTGCCGCTCGCGGATGCGCTCAAGGCACTGAAGGGGATTGGAGTCGGCTCCGCCGAACTCGACGCGCCCCACGACGACGACTACGCATCCCTGCTCGAAGTCGCGCAGAGCACGCACATCAACATCTCGACGCTCAGCGTCGCGGCATCTGCTGTCGATACGGAGGGTGTCAACGCCATCCGATCCGCAATTCGTGGCGCGTCCCAGATCGGGACCCCTATCATATTTCTCGCTGCGAGGGCTCCGGAGGGAGGATACGACGCCGGCATAAAGTCCCTGCAAGACCTCGGAGCAAGGGCCACCGATGCCGGCGTCGTCCTCTCACTGGAAACGCATGAACCGTTCGCTCACAACGGAGACATCGCGCGGCGCACCATAGAAGCCGTGAACTCGCCCGGCGTCCGGTGGAACTACGACTCGGCCAACATCTACTACTATAACGAGCCTGGGATCGACACCGTCGCAGAGTTGCGCAAAACACTGCCCTTGGTCGCCAGTGTCCACCTCAAGGACTCGGCGAAGGGCGAGCCGCGCTCGTTTGATTTTCCCGTGTTTGGTGAAGGGGTCGTCGATTTCCCCGAGGTCTTTCGCGTCCTTGCGGAACACGGGTTCCATGGACCACACACCATGGAATTGGAAGGCCCCCTGGTCGACGGGCTTTCGCCCGATGAGCAGATTGCCAAGGTAAAGGCATGCGTAGACTACCTCGCCTCCATCGACGCAATCTAACCCGCTGATGCGCCATAGAGATAACGTTTCAAAACTGGAGGATAAGATATGTATAAGTCACTCAATCGTGGAGCATTACACGTTCAAGCAACATGGGAAGAGTGCCTGCCGATGGCCAAGGCGGCGGGCTTTGACGGTGTCGACCCTGAACTCAGCCCCGACAGCTCGGCCGCGCAGATCCAGGATGCGCTCGCGCAGCACGGTCTTCGCATCGGGGGTTCCGGACTCCCGGTGGCCTTGTACGGAAACGATACGGATTACAATGCAAGTATCACCGCGCTCGAATCGATCGCACCGATTGCCGCCGAGGCAGGCTGCCTGCGGTTCTGCACATATATTCTCTCCTTCTCCGACGAACTGTCGTGGAGCGATAATTTCGACATGCTCACCGCACGCCTCGCGCCCGCGGCAAAGATTCTTGAATCGAGCGGTTGCCGCCTCGGCCTGGAATTTCTCGGACCGAAAACGCTTCGCGGCGGCCATGCGTATGAGTTCATCCATACGATGGAAGCGATGCTCGAGCTCTGTAGCGCGGCGGGACCCAACGTTGGTCTGCTGCTGGACTCATGGCACTGGTACACGGCACGAGAAACCGTCGACAGCGTGAAAGCCTTACGAGCGGAGCAGGTCGTGTATGTTCATGTTAACGACGCACCCGCCGGTGTGGCGATCGATGAGCAGATCGATAACGAGCGCGCCCTGCACGGCGAAACGGGTGTGATCGATTTACCCGGATTCTTCAGCGCCCTGCAGTCCATCGGCTACGATGGTCCGGTAGTCCCGGAACCCTTCATCAACGAATTCGCCGACCAGCCTCCCGGGGAAGTCCTCGCGCGCGCAGGCGCGGCGTTTGACAGCTTCTGGCCGTAGCGGCGCGGTTTCGGCCTTTCGTACAGATCTCGCGGCATCGGCGCACGTGTGTGGGTATGTGAGTTTGTGGGCGCGTGAGAGGGCCAAGAACCGCGTGGTGCCAGGATGCGGGTGGGTTTCGGATGAAATGCCGCGCGAAGCGCTTTGGAGTGCGCTGACCTGGCAGCGCTCTGGATGAATCATGTGCGGTCACCAGAATAGACCAAGAGCGGCGTCCCACAGACTCACGCACTCACACACATCTCCGCACGATCAACCCGGACATCTCACACTTTTTCGTAGCGAGAGCGCGAAGAGCCCGTCAGGCTTGATCGAAACAGGGCTTTGCCGATGAAACCGTATGGACATACTGTGAATTGGCGAAGCCCTGTTTCGATCATGCCTGACGGAGCTATCCGTGTTCGTAGTAGGAAAAGTGTGAGATATCCGCGTTAACCGGTCGTGCGAAGACCGCCTGCGATGGCCTGGATGGAGATGCGGGCGAGTTCGCGCAGTTCCTCCACGTCGGCGGGGTCTCCGCCGGTGGACTCCATGTCGCGAAGTCGTCGAATCGCCTCGGCCTGGATAAAGTTGAGCGGATCCACGGCCGGGTTCCGCGCCTCAATCGATTGCTTGAGCCACGGAATCTCCTCGAGCAACTCCTTGGAGCCCGTCAACATCAGTACGGCGCGCCGGGTTCTTTCGAATTCCGCTTCGATCATTTGCCACACCGCGTCGCTGTGTGACGCACGACCACCCAGTTGGTCTATATAGTCCCGCGCGATCCCGAGATCGGACTTCGCGAGCGCCAACTCGACGTTATCGATCATCGCCCGGAAGAAGGCCCATCCATCGTAGAGCTTCCGGAGCCGCGCTTCGGCGCCTGCCTCCGCGACCATACTCTCGACGGCGGCACCCAAACCATACCATGCCGGCAGAAGATAGCGGCTCTGCGTCCACGCGAAGACCCAGGGGATCGCGCGCAAGGTCGCAAGAGACCGCTCGCCGCTCCGTCGTGAAGGACGAGATCCTATCGGTAATTTTTCAATTTCCCCGATCGGTGTCGCCGTGTGAAAAAACTCGAGGAACGCCGGGTGCTCAACGAGCTTTCGGTACGCCCCGTACGCGTTTGCCGACAGCGTGTTCATGAGTTCAACCCATTCGGGAGCGGCGACCGGTCCCGACTCCGCCCCGCCCAGGATCCCCGACCACGCCATCTGCTCCAGGTGCCGATAGGCAATACTCCGGTCGTCATATCGCGTTGCCAGAATTTCTCCCTGTTCCGTGATCCGCAGTGACCCGTGGAACGTGTGTGGCGGCAGCGACTGGATGCTTCGTGCCGCCGGGCCTCCTCCGCGTCCGAGGGATCCACCGCGCCCGTGAAAGAGGACCAGGCGAACGCCGTGACGTTGGGTCACGGCTTGAAGCGCCTCTTGCGCCCGGTAAACACACCATGACGACGTGACGAATCCTCCATCCTTACAGCTGTCCGAATACCCCAGCATGACGGTCTGCCCGCCGGTGGCGTCCACATGCTCCCGGTATCCCGGATGCGAGAGCAGGGCATCAAGCATCTCCCCACCGCGTTCGAGATCGTCGATCGTTTCGATTAGCGGTGTAATCGGAATTGGTAAATGGCCTTCGGGCAAACTCGCCGCAACCGCGGCGTACTGGTCCAGCCAAAGTGCCGCCAGCACATCACTGGGTTGATGCGTCATGCTCACCACCTGCACGCCCAGGCCTTCCGATCCCGTTCGTCGCACGGTCTGCGCCAGCAGCCTGAAGAGCGACAGCGTTTCCCGGGTATTCTCCGAGAACGTCGCTTCGTCAGTGAAGTCGCCGCGGTACGGCATCGATTCCGACAGAACCCTCTGCCGATTGGCCTCGTCGAGCGATCCGTAGTCGTCGGCAATCCCGGCATCGGCCAGTAATTCCGACAAGACCTCGTGATACCAACCCGAGTCCTGGCGCACGTCGAGCCGCATCAGGTGAAATCCGAAAACCCGCAGTTGGTGAGTCCATCGCCACAGCCGGATCCCGATCAACTCACCGTCCGGAATCGCGGCAAGCATCTCGTGCACCAGGCAAAGGTCGTGCAACACGTCGCTGGCCTCAATGTACGATCCGACCGCATCCGTTCCCGACGCATTGGCGGCGGCCGTCTGCTCCAGCCGCCACTGGATCACGCGCAGCCACCGCCGGCATGTCTCGCCGTCGGCGATCGACTGAAGCAGCACCTCTACCTCCGGCCAGGACTCGACCGCACGCGCCACCGCGGCGCCCATCTCCGGAGACAACGGAATCTCGGCGTCGGCGACACTGAGTGACCGGCGCAGGGCACGGCACTCGGTGATGTGCCGCGTCAGCGCCGTGCGGCGCAGGATCTGCAAGGTGGTGGCGGTGGTCTCGGTCGTGACCCCCGGATGACCGTCGCGATCTCCGCCGATCCACGAGCCGAAGCGAATGAACGGTTTGACGGGGATTGACGCTTGCGGGTAGTACCTATCCAGGCCTTCACGCAAATCCTGCATGAGGTCCGGCACCACCTCCCAAATACTCTCCGTGAATAGAATCGCGCGATACACTTCATCCAGTACCGTCGGCCGCGTATCGCGAACGAGATCGGTCCGCCACAGGGCGTAGAGATCGCCGCGCACCATCGACTCCAAGCGGTGGCGCTCGCGAGGCAGAAGCTGATCCCCGTCCAAGTCCGAGAGATGTTCGCGCAAGTCGATGACTTTCTCGCGCACGGAGCGCCGTTTCGCTTCGGTGGGGTGCGCGGTAAAGACGAACTCGAGATCACACCGGTCCAGCAGCTGGCGAACGTCGGCGGCAGAGCATCCTCGCTCGCTGAGTTGGCGGATCGCATCGGGAATCGATTCCGCACGCGGCTCGGGATACTGGCTGCGCTCTCGGTTCCGCAACACGCGTATGCGATGTCGGTCTTCGGCCAGATTACTGAGATCGAAGACGATGCTGAGGCCACGCACGATTCCGTGCATCGCGGACGGGGAGAGCGTGCGCACGAGTTCAGACAGCGCCCGCCCTGATGGGTCCTCCCCTGTGCGACGGTCCCGCGCAAGGGCTTCGATTCTCTCGAGCAACTGCCGTGCTTCCGCGCCATCCACGACGGTCACGGCGTCGGCGAGCAAGCCACGCAGCATCGCGATTTCATCGGTCAAGGGCTCGGAGGGAGGATTCGACATAATGAGAATTTCACACCCGCCAGGCCCTTTGCGGGCGGACACGATTCCGATGGAGATAAGTGGAGCGAGCGAAGGGGTTCGAACCCTCGACATCCACCTTGGCAAGGTGGTGCTCTACCAATTGAGCTACGCTCGCTCGTGAAGGCCTGTAAATATCGCGTTACGGACGCGAAATTGCAACTCCATTTCTGAAGCCCCTTTACTCCTGCGCGTCAACCCGTTTTCGACGCGTCTTCTTCTCCCCCTGCTTACGTTTCTCATCCAGCATCTGGGCCTTGGCCCGCCTGCTCCGGCGGCGTTTCTGACGTCGGATCTTTTCCTGGGCCTGCCGGCGTGCGGTCTTCTCCCCGAGCAGCTTCTCCGCCAGCTTGTCGCAGAGATCACGGCGCGCGAAATACCGGTTGGACTCGCGTGAGCGGGATCGTTGCACCTTGACGCTGAGGCCGCTCTCCGCGTGGCGCAGGGAAACGCACGATGCGGTCTTGTTGACTTTCTGCCCACCCGAACCGGATCCGAGCACGAATTTCTCGACGAGATCCTCTTCCCGAATCTCGAGCCTGACCATACGCGTCCGCAGCGACCGCCATTTCGCAGAACTTATAGGTGCTTCCGACATGTCAACTTTGCCTCTGCGGATAGTGCGTGCGACCCGCTGTCGCCCTGAAGATAACGGCTACCCGCCTGCGAGCAGCAGCATCGCGTTGTGACGGTAACTGATTACAACCCGAAAGCCTCGCAGAAACGGCGTACCGAGGATTCCATCGTAGCCCCGTACGCGGCCTCGCTCCGGACGATAGATCACGATCGGAAGCCCGCTCTTGCGCCGCGTGCCCACGTCCAGACTGGCTCCGGCTATCCAATCCACACCTCGGTACCCGGCCAACGGCATGCCCTTGATACCCCATCGAGTCGCAGACGCTGGAAGCAGCACGACCTCGGCGGATCCCGTATCGAGAATCATGCGAAGCGGGCCTCGCCCGTTAATCCGCGCCGACACGTGCGGCAGGCGCCGGTGCATGTCGATGCGCACGGGACGCGCCTCCGACTCCTCGAGAAGATCCTGCCATGCGCGCTCGGCTGCCACGGGATCATCCGTCACGGATCGCAGGCGCACGCGGCGTTTCGAGTAATCAATATCCAGGAGGCATTGGGAGAGAACGGTATATCCCAGTAACCCCGCGTAATCGAGCCCCTGATCCAGTCTCAGGGGACGCGCCTGCGGTGGGTCAAATACCTGTACTCCAAGATCGCTCAACTGTGCGCCGGCCACGACCATCTCATCCAACGTCGCGTTCGCGGGAAAGGCCGGCAGATCGCCGGCCCGCAATCCAAGATCCCGGGCCGTGGCGGGCGTCAGAATCGTTTCCGTGGCACCGGTATCCAGAATGAAGCGGTAGGGACCCCGGCCGTTCAGCCGCGCATCGACCACGATCACCCCGCCGACCAAGTTCATCTCCGCACCGACAGGGCCACCGCGAGCCGGCACGGCAGCGCACGCCAGCATCCATGCCGCCCAGGCAATCCGCCGATAAAGAGTGCGTGAGCTCACGATCTTAACCCGGACATCTCACACTTTTTCGTAGCGAGAGCGCGAAGAGCCCGTCAGGCTTGATCGAAACAG
>JAQBYD010000083.1 GCA_027623315.1 Verrucomicrobiota bacterium
AACAAGGACATTCTTGTTGTGAATACAAGAAAGGCTGCGCCGTTATCTAGTCAGCTGCCAAACTTCAGGAGATTCCAGTTGACCATATCGCTGCCCTGATATACTCGATATGGTGTAGATGACAGCCAGCTCCCACAAGGTATGGTAGATCGGGTCACCCCCGTCAAGAACATTGAACGAATAATTCTACATTTTCGGGTTTGGGACCCTAAAATGTCGCGAAACTTGGATCAGGAGCATGGATTCGATACGGTTCATATGCCCCGCATGTAGCGCAAAGCTATCGATCGATTTGCGTGCCGCGGCGTGCGCCGTCGACTGCCCGCGCTGCAACGAGCGGATCAATCCGTGGGGCGCACAGCTCTTGGACTACGCCTTCGGGTGTCCGGCCTGTACGAAGGTGCTCGTGATTCGGCGGGAGCAGGGCGGCTCCGTGATCGAGTGCCCCGAGTGTACCGAGCCCGTGCAATCCCCATCCAGTCCACTGGAGCAGGGCAAGCTCTGTTCCGTCGCGCCGGTCGGAACCAGGGCGCGCGCGGCGACGTGGACGCCGGTGAAACTCACTGACGAAGAGGTGGAGTTCCTCACGCGGGTCTAGCGTACGATATACAGGGCTCCGACTGCCGGGGCGGAGCCAGTGGTGACCCAGACGTTCACGAAGTCCCACGTGTCGAGCGGCGCATTGGCCGGGTTGAGAAGATCTTTCAGCGTACTCGGGTGTTTCCAGGCGTTACACTACTCTTCAAGCTCGTTAAGGGCTCTGTGGATTGCGTCGGCGGCTTCGTTGATACCCGCTTCGGTCATGCCATCATAATAGCCACGGATGCGGCGTTGCTGATCGACTACGACGAGCATTGGGCTGTGAAATAGCGGCGACCCGGCATTGGGAGCAGCTTCGCCGACCGCCAATTTGAAGCCGTTCGTGCTGAGCTGCCAGATCTCGCTACGAGCACCCGTAAGGAAATGCCATTGGCCCGGCTGCGCGTGTTTCTGCTCCGCGAAGTCCCGCAGCACGGAGGGCGTGTCGTGCTCTGGATCGACCGAGAAGCTCACGAGTTGTATGTCCTTCCATCGCGGGCCCTGCGAAAGCCGCTTCTGCAGCCGCCCCATGCGGAGGGTCTGTACGGGGCAGGTCGCTGGGCAGCGCGTGAAGATAAAGTTCGCGGCCCAGACTTTGCCGGCGAGCTCGGCGGCTCCGAACGCCTGCGAGGCCTGGTTGGTGAAACTGAATTCGGGTATGGAGCCGTATACGGGCAGGGAGTCGGACTTTGGCCCGCCGGGAGCCGCGGGTTGCGTATGCGAAACGCGATAGACAAGCACCCCGGCGATCGCGATGCCGAGGAGTACGATTAGGATGCGCAGAAAGTGCTTCACGGCGATGCGATCTGCACCTCGTCATCGAAGCGCAGGGTGGAGAGGATTGCTTCGAAGTCGGCCGCCTTGACGCGATCGGCGGCACCGGTTTCGCATGTGATCATGGCAAGATGCTGTTCGTGCATGACGTAGTAGCGCGAACGCATAATCTTGCCCTTGCGGGCGGCGTAATAGTGTCCCTTGAGTCCGGATGGAGCGGACCAGGACTCCAGGTCGCTGACCTGTACATCGGTTCGTGATTTGGACCATGTCTCCCGGTCTCGTAACGCCTCGGAGCGGAGGTCGAAACCGGCATACTCGCTGATGACCTTGTGCTCGATCGTGATGCGCACAGCGGGTTCCGCGGAAGCGTAGACCAGCGAGAATTCCTCGGCCTTGCCTCGCTCATAGCGCGCGGGCGCCAGTAGTGACCATCCGGAGGACGCGCTGCGTGTCCCCGCCTGCGTGAGCACGCGGTAGGGCTCGGGAGTGACGGCCAGGTCGTATCCGCTCTGCCGGATCAGGACGTCGCGCGGCTCAGTCGAAGCGAAGAGGGCGCGCAGGGCGTATTCGTTGTTGCGTAGTTTTCGCTTCTTATCGACGTTAATACAGCGCACGCCGTCGTAGCTGTCCATCGAGCTGAGTTCCTCGTTGATCTGTACGATGGCGGATTCGCCGAAGGCGAGTAGCACGCGAATCTCGGGCGTGTCCTTGTCGTCACGTGTTATCTCGAGCAGCACCGGAATCTCCTTCTGACCTTCGAGTAGAGCCGTGGCCTGCAGGTGCGTGTCGTCGAGCGGCTTACCGATGTGGATGTCCTCGCAAGCTTGTGTCTGCGTTCCGAGTAACCGTTTCGCGAGCGTGGTGGCCTGCGGGATCGAACTGGCACGGATATGTGAGGCGCGTTCCAGGCGCGCGACGAATGACGATTTGGATACGAGCAGCGCCACGCTGAACGCGATCTTGTTGGCCGGGGTCAGCAGGGCGGCGTAGCGGCCGGTTTTCGGTATCGCGGTAATCCGAAAATCCGGTGCCGGTTGTGCTTCGAAGAGCGGATAGGTCTTGAGCAACTTGCGCACGACGGGTTCGCCGGCTTCTCCGGCCAGTTCGATCTGAATCGCGGGCATGCCCTCGTGGAGTGTGGCCTGGGAGAGATTGACGTCGGCTGTCCCCTTGTACGATCGGTCGCCCTCGAGGAAGATCTGGATCTCGTGACGCGGAAACTCGATGGCCTCGCCAATGCCCACGCTGATACAGTCCGGCGACTCGTCAGGGAGGTACGGTGGTTGCAGGGCTTGATTGACCTGTTGAACCAGTTGAACGCGCGCGCTCCGTGCATGCTTGGACTTGAAGATCCAGATCGGGCCGAGCGCCATCGGTATCGCGAGGGCCACCGCACACGCGATGATCCACGTCGGAGTGGAGGCGGTATTGCGGTTGGCCTGGTTTATAAAGGCGGTTGCGCCGCAAAGGACGCCGAGCAGGGCCGGAACCCAGTAGACAACGATAGGGATGAGCGGTTTGAACTTGAGGCTTAGCATTGCCAGCAGCCCGAACAGCGCCAGCGCGACAATTGCCGTTCCGACGACCAGGGCCACCCAGGCCATGGGCGAGGCATAGCCGGGCGCGCGCTTTTGGGGGCCACTGCGCGAGGCGACGAATACGGAGGTGTCACTCATCGAGGCGGCATCTCCACCCCGAAAGCCGGTGACGCTCTCACCGGCCGTGATCTCCCTTCCGCAGGAAGGGCACGGCAATTGCGAGCCCAGCACCTCCTCAGGTGCTTCGTACGGCACTCCGCATAGTCTGCAGGCAAATTGGGGCATCTTCGGGTTCTCGATCCGGCCTTTCCGGCCGCCACAGATTCCGGAGATTGGAATCCATGCACATTGCGCCGACAAGGATGGCAGGCACGTTTCCCTTCATCAAGGCAAAACAGGCTGCACCGGCTCGCGAGGACGCTCGCCCTCCACCCAGGCCATACCTTGCGATTGGAGGGCGAGCGTCCCCGCGAGCCGGTTCAGCCAGTTTGGGTGTTTAGGGTGTCGCCGGACGCGGCCCAGACCTGCTGTTCATCGGACCACTGCCAGCCATCGTGCCGTGGATCGAGGGGTAAGGCTGAGAGGCCCTCGGCGAGGATGGTCTCGGTCTCCTCGAAGGTGCGGATCCCACTTGACCCGTCCGGCGCCTGTACGTTCTGCCAGCCGCAGCAGTTCGCGAACCGGATCGACGCTTCGGCCGTCTTGCCCCTCAGGAACGCGCTCAAGAATCCACCGATCGCGGAGTCGCCCGCACCTGCAGCGTTGCAGAATGCGTCCGTGGCGAAAGCCGGCGCCCAGAGCTCGCGCTGCGACCAGTTGGCCGGGTCGCCCGGACGCGCGGCGCCCATCTCCTCGAATCGTTCGGTGCGGTCCGTCTTCATATAGAATCCGCGACTACCGGATTTGAGCACCGCAATCTTGGCGCCCATCCCCAGAATCGCGTCCGCCAGTTCACGGTGATCGGCCGGAGTCAGGACCTCGATCAGGTCGCTGTTGCCGCTCTCGATTTTGCGTGCCTTGAACTTGTGCGGGTCGATGACGTAGAGCGCCTCCTCGATCGAGGGCACGAAGAGATCCACCATGGGCAGGACGTTCGCGAGCAGGGCCTTCCAGTCGATCTGACCGGACTGGGAATTGGGGTCGGGCAGCGTCATGTCGCACGAGGTCGTTGCGCCCGCCTGCTTTGCCATCTCGAAGACCTCGCGAAGTTCGCGGCCGTCATCGATGTACATGCGCCGCATCAAGGGAGGGTATCCGAAATGGAACAACCGGCATCCGGACATCTGGCCGGCATCGAGGTTTTCTGGCCCGAAGAGGTTGTTCGTCTCCGGATTGTGCAGGATAAAGCGATCGATACCGGGAGGCGCAATGACGATCGAGTATGAGCTGGGCACACCGTCGAGCGTGGTGATGCCCTCGACGTTTCCTCTCTCGGCCAGGATCTGGCGCGTGAGGCGCCCCAGTTCGTCGTCGCCGACCGCCGCACAGAAACGGACCTTGTCGCCGAGCGCGAGCATCGTCAGGCCCGTGTTGGCGACGACCCCACCGGTACCCATCGAGAGGGCGTCGACGTTGACAAGCTTGCCGGGTTGGATCAGTTCGTCGAGCCGGGAGGCACCGGTTTCAGGAATGGCAGGGAAGAGGTCGAGGCAGAGATGACCGGCCACCATGACATCGTAGGGTCTAGACATGAATTCCTCCGCGGCTCCGAGAGATGCCAGAGGATAGGGCAGTCATCACGTCCTGTTCAAGCCACGAGAAGCCGGTGCGTTACCTGAGCGAGATGCGCCGGCCGTTCTGCGCGGCGGCGTAGCAGGAGAGAGTCATATGCAGGCTGTCGCGGCCCTCTTCGGCGGTGGCGAGGGTGGGGCGCTTGTCCTCAAGGAATTCGAGGAGGGGCTCGGCAAGGGCGAAAATCCGGTGGGAGTGATCGGCCGGGGAGGGGATGTCGCTGTGCGTCCATTCGCCGCTCTCCTGCAGGTACCACTTCAGCCCGCGGTCGTCGTCGCGCGGCACGTTGCAGCTCGGACCATCGCCGTAGTTTTGAATAATCACACCCTTTTCGCAGACGACTTCGGTCGTATTCTCGCCGGCAACACAGGTGAAGGAGCCCACCGCCTCGGCGAAAGCTCCGTCGGCGTAACGATAGATCGCGATCCCATGGTCGTCCGGAATGCCCGGGTTGAGCAAGGTGTCGATGTCGGCATAGACAGTCTCCGGCATGCCAAGCAGCCAGTACAGGAAATCGATCGCATGCGAGGCATCGTCCGCCCACATCCCGACGTTCTGCTCTGGATCGCTGTGCCACGACTGGTCAAAATCCGGCCACACGTGCGTGCTGAGTCCATGCCGCCGCCGGATCATGAGCAGCCGTCCAAGCAGGCCCGACTCGAGCAACTCCTTGATCTTGAGGTTCTGCGGATCGATTCGCATCTGCCACGCGAGCGTGAAGCGTACCCCGCTCAATCGCACGGCATCGACGATGCGCGCGGCATCCTCCATCGTCGTAGCGATCGGTTTTTGAAGCACGATCGCTTTACCGGCCTCCGCCGCGGCGACGACGAGATCGGCATGACGATTGGTTTCGGCGCCGATGACGACAGCATCGACATCGTCGCGTGCCACGAGCGCCGCCGGTGAATCACGCGGGGTTAAGCCATACGCTTCAACTGCTGTGTCCAGCCTCGCCCGATCGTGATCCCAGCCAGCCGCCAGGCTCACCCGATCATGCGACATCTCAATCCATCGCGAGCAGTACATGCCGACATGTCCGTGCGCGAACCCAAGTATTCCAATACGGGTAGTCATCGGTTTCTCCCTACTCTGTTCCAGGTTGCTTACTCGTTACGCTTAGTCGAAACACCTAGTCGTCTGCGATTCGATTAAGAGCGGTTTGGGGCGGTGATGGCCGGATGAGTCAGGTTCCATCGGATCGCGAGTTGCGCGACCGTCAGGTTGAGGTCGATCCGGTCGGTCTGCAGGCGCTTGAGGGACTTCTCGCACTCCTCGATGATCGAGTCGGAGGTGGTATTCGGATGGCGGCCACCCTCCCGGATGATCCAGTAGAACTTCGTCGCGAGTACGAACTGCTCGCGTGTTCCGAGTTGCGTGTATTGCATGGGATTCTACCGTCCAATTTAACCGATTACACGAGGGCGTTGTCGTAGATCTCGACGGTTCATTCATGCCACGCAACCACAACGGATACCAAGTTAAAATACCCCGGATGTCTCACGCAGAGGCGCAGAGACGGCGCAGAGAGTGCGGTGCGCAGCGAGTGCGAGCCGTAAGAAGTTCTACCACTTCAGTGCGGCGATGGGGGCATCGGCGAGTGTGTTGGCGTACCAGTCGGCGCCGGCGAGCTCGGATTCGGTGAAGCTGGTCATCAGGGCGAGGCAGTGCATGCCGGCAGCCTTGGCGGCGGCGACCCCGTTGACGGCGTCCTCCACGACAAGGCAGGCTTCGGGCGCAGCGCCTAATCGCTCGGCGGCGGTCAGGAACACTTCCGGGTTCGGCTTCTTATGCGTGACGTCGAGTCCGTTGACTGCGGCATCAAAGCTCTCGACCGGGATCCCGATCTCGCGAAGGTTGACCTCCATCTTGACCCGGTCCGCGCTCGTGGCCAGGGCCTTGAGCAGTCCGCGCTCGCGGCACTTCTCGAAGAACTCATGGACGCCGGGCAGCGGATCGAGTTGTCCGTGCACGATCTCGGCATAGATCGCGTAGGTCCGGGTTTTGTCCCGCTCGAGGTCGAAGTCGAAATTGTATTTCTCAGCAACGCCCCCGAGATAACGGTCTTCTCCCGTGCCCACGAAGGGAAGAAAGTCCTCGGGTTGCGCATCGATCCCGTGCTCGCCGAACATCGCGATCGCCGCGCGGCAGATGTATTCCTCGGAGTCCACGAGCACCCCGTCCATGTCGAAGATTACCGCTTTTAGCATGGGAAGCATTATTCGTGAGAAGTCAGAAGTGGTGAGTCAGAATTCAGAAGTGAGAAGTGGTTAGTGAGAAGTGAGTAGTCAGAAGTGGTCAGTGGGTAGCCAGAAGTGGTGAGTGACGAGCGGTGTCCGGAAGTTTTGTATCTCTATTTGGTGCCTACTGATTACTGACCGCTAACCACTACTTACTAATCACTTCTCACTAATAACTAACCGCTACTTACTAATAGCTAATCACTTCCTTATCGGCATCCGCACCCTCCGCTATGCACACACGAGGGTGCGGCGGGTCGGTCGGTCGCGCTGCTCGAGGATCCGCGTGGGATCTCCATGCCGCCACTGATCACGCGCTTGACGGGATCTCCCGTTTCCGGATCGGTGGAAAGGGGATCATCCTTAATGCTCTGGTAGACCTCAAAGCGGCGCGCTTTCTTCTTCGCGCCCGGAATCGTTTCATAGACGTATGTCGGCATCGTATCTTCTCCTGCCACCAATGGACCGAATTCTGCCTCCGATCGCCCGTGAATGCAATGGCAGGCTATACCGAGAACTAATTCGCGAAGATTCGCGTGATTCGCGGGCCCGAGAACATGTGAGACTTCATCTAAGACTCGGGAAGCAGCTGCACCGCGAGACGCATTGCTTCGTAGAGGCTGTTGGGATTGGCCTTGCCTTGCCAGGCGATATCGAAGGCGGTGCCATGGTCCACGGAAGTGCGGATGATGGGCAGGCCGAGAGTGACGTTTACAGCGGAATCGAAGGCGAGCATCTTGAGCGGGATCAGGCCCTGGTCGTGGTACATGCAGATATAGGCATCCGTCTTCTCACGGCGTTGCGGGAGGAAGGCCGTGTCCGGCGGAAGCGGACCCTCCACCGTGAATCCGCGCTTGCAGGCCTCCTCGATGGCCGGCTCGATGATCTGCTCTTCTTCGTGATCCCCGAAGAGGCCGTGCTCGCCCGCATGCGGGTTGAGACCGCATACAACCATTCGCGGCTCGTGTCCGCACAGGCGCCGCATCGCGTGCGCGGTCAACTCGATCACATCCAGGATTCGCTCGCGCGTGAGGGCGGCGGGAACCTGGCTATATCCGATGTGCATTGTGACGAAACTGCAGGTGAGCGCGTCGGAGGTCATCAGCATGCACGACCGTGCAGAGCCGGTGAGATCCGTGAAAATTTCCGTGTGCCCCGGATAGTTAATGCCCGCCTCGTGCAGTGCTTCCTTGTTGATCGGGGCCGTGCAGACGGCGTCGACGCGTCCCGCCTGCGCCTCGAGGATGGCGGTTTCGATGAAGTGGTAGGCGGCGCGGCCGCAGGTGGCGCTGACCATGCCCGGGTTGATCTCATCCGCCTCAAGATAGCCCAGGTTGAGCAGGCAGGGCTCGACGACATTCTGGATCTCGGCGGGTTCCTCGATGAGATGGTGGGGTCCGGGCAGGCTGCAGGCATCGGCCACGCGGCGCAGCGTAGCGGCATCGCCAAACACGATCGGAGTGCAGATCTCAGCCAGCGATGCTTCCGCCAACGCGCGCAGGCAGAGCTCGGGGCCGATCCCGGCCGGGTCGCCCATGGTCAACGCGATGCGTGGTTTGGCGGGTTGCTTGCTCATCTCCTGATTCCAGGCGGATGATAGTCCGGCCGGGCCGAGATGGAAAGGGGAGCTTGCTCCTTAACGGCGCGATCCCGGAAGCGTGGCGCCCGAGTCGCGCCGGCGACTCCCTGGAGTGCGCTGGCCTGCCCGCTAAAGTGGGGACGGCGGGACGATGTTGATCCCGGGCAGCCACAAGTCAAGTTTTTGGCCGCCGAACTACGGGGAGAATATGATGCGGGACGGAGCTATCCGTGTTCGTAGTAGGAAAAGTGTGAGATATCCGGGCTAGAGCATTTCAAGCACCCGTGTAGCCGTTCCTGCCCTTCGTCTTTGCCATAATCTTTACCCAAATCTTCGCAGACGAGACGATGGTAAAGATTAGGGCAAAGATGAAGGGGATGCGCGCGACCACAGCTTTCGTTAACTCGCGTTTATCTTCGCGAATGCAACCAGAGACAGGACCGCGGATGACGCGGATGGGCGCGGATTCGTGCTAAGGATGTTGGAGCCAGATACCGCCGTGCAAATCAGGGCGAGCATCACTCGCCCTGATCTACACGGCCCCGCCTCGAAAGGTTCCGCGCCCATCCGCGTAATCCGCGGTCTCTTCATTCGTGTCGACCCGGCTGCCCCACGTGCGGCAAGGCTCCGCCGCGCCCGTGCGGGGCGGGCAGGTTCGCGCGATTCGTGCCTGCCCTGTACCGTGCTGAGGTACGAAGCTCTGGTACAGGGGGCCCAAAAACTGGAAAGCCTCACGCCAGCTTTACGACGCCCTTCACGTAGCCCGGGACGCCGCCGACGATGTCGCGCATGAGCTGTGGGTAGTCGTCCAGGGATACGACGTGGCTGACCACCGGCTTCAGATCGAATAGCCCCTCGCGAATCATCCGAATCGCAGGCTCGAAGGTCGCGCGCAGCTGCGAACTCGGCGAGGAGTTGATGACCGTGATTCCCTTCAGGTGCCAGTCCGATGGATCAAACGCCGCCGTCTCGCCCTTGATCCAGCCGAAGAGGTTAAGGATGCCGCCGGATCGCACGATGGCCGTCGCCATATCGAGTCCCTGCTGGCTCCCGCTTGTGTCCACAACGACATCGATGTGTCGCCCGGCAAGCTCCTTTGCGAGCGCGTCTGAATCGACTGACGACACGTTAAAGGTTTCCTTGATCCCAAACGAGGCCGCGAGGTCCAGCCGTTTCTGGTCGATATCGATGCCGATAACCTGCGCGGCGTTACTGCGCGCAAGCCCCTGCAGGATCAGGAGTCCCATGAAGCCGCATCCGATGACGACCACGCGATCACCGGTCTTGAGCCGGCAATGATCCAGCCCGGTGATCGCGCACGACACGGGTTCCACGAGCCATTGCTCGACGGGAATATCCGAGACCGGAATCTTCTGCAGATTTCGGACGCTCACGTTGTTATAGGTTTGGAATCCGCCCGCTGCGACACGGTCGCCCTCTTCGAAACCGGAGACCTCCGGCCCGACTTTGGTGACGATGCCCACGCCCTCGTGACCCGCCGGCGCGGGAACCTTCATCTTTAAACCCAGTTTGCATGTCGCGATATCCCACGAGCAGATACCACAGGCGAGGGCCTTCAGTTGAACCTCGTGCGGCGCGGGATCGTCGACGGATACGTCCAAGAACTCGATCGAGCCATCTGGCTGGTATTGGATTGTTCGAGCTTTCATTGTTCGAGTGGAGAGCTTGCGCCGCCGCAGGCGGAGTGGCAAGTGGCAAGTGGCGGGTGAAAAGCAGGAAACGTACGTCGAGGTTGATGCGGTGTCGCGCTTTCGACAGGATACTTTTCCGTATCGAGGTACAGCGCCGGGCGCTTGCCGGAGGGCGAGACGTACGTGTCGAGCACGCCCAGTTTATGGCTGCCGGGGATGACGCGGATGCAGCCCATATCCTCGGTGGCGTCCGTCAAAGTAGAATTATTCCTGTTCGTCGCTCAACATCTTCGGCTTTCCCTCTTCGGGGCGCTTGTCCTAAGCACCCGGATGCCGCCAACGCAAGCTCCACCAAATTCCGCGCGCCGTCTAGGCGCAGATTAAGCGAACCCGGTCATGGATAAGATCACCTCCTTTGTCACGTAAGGGTAAATTGGGACGCTGATCAAACTATCCCGAGAACT
>JAQBYD010000084.1 GCA_027623315.1 Verrucomicrobiota bacterium
GCGGGTGGATCGGAAATTGAGACGAGACCTCGAAAAGTTAACAAATTGAAACACTGACCCCTTTGCGGCTCTGCCGCACGCTCGCCGAATTGTTCCGACACTGGGAAGCGGGTGGAGAGTCCAAGAATCGAAGAAAACAAGGCGATTTCGCAGCCCTCGGCGGTCGGCGTCACGGTCGCGGCGGCGGCGTCCGGCGAATGGTCGGAGTTCATCCCGATCCTTCCGGCGGATGTGGCGTCCCTGTCAGGAGGCAGGCAGGCGGCGGGCGGTCAGTCCGTCACGCTCTTCCGGTCGCTCGGCTCGAAGACCGATCCCGTCTTGCATGTCCGGTTCCCGGCCCCGTGGTCCGTCGTGGCCGAAAATCGCCGGATTTCAAATTGGCGGAGAGGGCGGGATTTGAACCCGCGGTACCCCTAATCGGAGTACAATGGATTAGCAATCCACCGCTTTAAACCGCTCAGCCACCTCTCCAAGTAAGATCCCGGGTGCTTTCCGCGCGTTGCGGGATACCGGGCAAGAATTCAATTCCACAGGCGCAAGAACCTATACCGCGGTGGTTGGGAATGCAATCGAAATGCGATTTGCGGTGACTCTGGGGAGTGAGTGGGGAGTGAGTGGGGAGTGAGGGTCACACCTGGGCAAAGGGGTCAGCAAAGGGGGCAGCCAAAGGGGTCAGTGTTGAATGCCGCTAAGATAAGAGCGTTTGGGACAGAATAGATCCCTCGGCCGTGCCATTCGGTATGTGGGTGTGTGAGTATGTGCGTATGTGGGAAAGATCGGAAAAGGACCTCTTGTCAGGGCATTCCCCAACTCCCGGACCCACGCACTCACACACCCACATACATGGCGCGCATCCCCTTTGATTGCGCGAAACAGTGCTTATCTTAAGCGGTACCGGCGCGGGACGCTCCACTGTCGGCAATGCTTCGAGTAACCTGTCAGGACGGTCTGAACGCTTGTCTAAGTGTCCGTTTATTCAGTCTATATCATTGAGCGGTCAACGAGGGTGA
This sequence comes from Verrucomicrobiota bacterium, assembly GCA_027623315.1. GTDB lineage: Bacteria > Verrucomicrobiota > Kiritimatiellia > CAJWTS01 > CAJWTS01 > JAQBYD01. Next base: position 1,011 of record JAQBYD010000084.1, read on the forward strand.
CTGCTCCCTGAGTGCGTGTGTGTGGGCGTTCTTGCTCTTGCCGAAGGGTGTATCTCGACTACTAGATCTTTATCCAGCGCGCTCCGGGCCCGCGCCCTTCCGAGCGCAGCACACCGCTGTCGCGCATTCTGCGAAGTACCACCCGAATCATGTCGCGGCTCACGCCGGGGCAGTCGGCCTCAATATCCGATATCGCGAAAGGTGCTACCGTCCGGGCAACCGCTGCTTCTACCTGTGCGGTCTTGGATCCCCTGCCGGTACCAAGCGTCCCGACGCGTTCCTCGAATTCCTTGTACGCCCGAATCAGCACACCCCAGAAGTAATTGAGCCAGGGATGGACGTTGTGTTCGGACTTGTGCCAGCCCTGTGAACTGCTCTCCAATGCCTCATAGTAGGTCTCTTTTGACTGTTCGAAGATGCGCTCAAGACTGATGTAGCGCCCCACTTCATGGCCGAAATGGTAGAGCAACATCAGCGTCAGTAGTCGCGATATCCTTCCATTGCCATCGCTGAACGGATGGATGCAGAGAAAGTCGAGGACGGCAAGCGGGACAACCAGCAGCGGTTCCCTCGTATACTCGTTGACGGCTGCATCATAGGTGGCTTCCAACTGCTGCATGGCCTGCGGGGTGGCAACTGCCCTGACGGCCCGGAAGCGCACCCGTGCCACCGTGCCGTCAGCGGCACGCTCCACGATCTCATTGTCCGTCATCTTCCAGCCTCCACCATCTTGGGGCAGATACCGGTAAAGCATGGAATGAAGCTGCAGGCTGACGTTAACAGAGAGGCGCATATGTGCTGCGGATTCGTGAATGAGATTCAAAGCATCACGGTAACCAGCGATTTCCTGCTCGAAACGATCCCTGGGGGTTGTCCCCTTGAGCACGAGAGCTGCAATACGTTTGTGGGGTGCAGTTATGCCTTCCAAACGGTTGGAGCACTCGCTGGACTCCACAATGGCAGTCTGCCTCAGTGTCTCCAGCGTTTCTGGCGTCTGCTTGGCGAATAACTCCTGCTTACCTTTACACTCCCCGATCTTGGCCAAGACCGAGCCTTGTTCAGGAGTCAGGTTCAAACGATTCAGATAACTGATGCTCAGTGAGTTCATGATAGATTCCTTCGAATAGGGGTAAGGATATCACGAATAGAGGTAACGGAAAGCGGTTATTGCCTCTATTATGCAGTCGGTTACCTCTATCCCACGGAACCGGGTTCGCGATTACCGAGGATGGGTACATCCTAACCAACTTCCACGTGATCGAAGATGCCCGGGACCTCGCCCCGTGGCCCTCTGTCCGCCCCCCCGGCAATTCGGCAACGGGCGGTTGCCATTTTCCCCTTCGTCCAATTTTGCGACGGGCCGTGGCAAAATTGGCTCGTCTTGGGGATACTCCCTGTAAAAGGCGATCATGCGGCCTATATTCCGCTCGGAGAAACCCTTCACGTCAGGCAATTCATTGCGGATATCCCGGGACAGGAGGGGGATGACGCCCGCGCCCCAGCCTTCGGTCTTCTGGCGCCGCGCGATCATACGACCGACATCCCAGTACATGGCCAGCATCTCCGCTCCGGGATAGTTGCAAGTCCATGCGCTTCTGTACGAGGATCCGAGGCGAGCCAGGCGTCGAGCGCTCGTGTAGACTCTTGCCGGTCGCGCTTTCGAATGGCCTCGCGAGTGTGCTCGGAGGCCCTGACTCGAGCGCGATCGACCATGGCTTCACGCAAGGCGGGTTGGGTCCGCAGCGCTTCGAGCGAGCGCTTGATCTCATCCAGAGAGCGAACTTCGTGAGACGTACGCCGATCTGTAGCGTTGTCGTTTGCGGCCCGCCCACAAAGTAATAGTCATCCCCGTGGATCGTGGGGTCGTTCGCGTCGGGATGTACGATGTGAAACGGGATGTCGTGGCGTGCCAGGGTCATGGCCGACGATTATCCCGTCGGCGCGCCGCCGCGACCCTCGGCGATCGCCTGCAGGGCCTCGGGATAGGCAAGGTGTTCCTGTTGCTGAATTCGCGCATGCAGCACGGCGGGCGTGTCACCCGGCAAGACCGGGACCGATCGCTGAAGAATGATCGGCCCCGTGTCCATTCCGGGATCCACAAAGTGCACCGTGCATCCGCTTTCGCGGGCACCGGCCTCGACGGCTTGCGTCCACGCTTCGAGCCCGGGAAATGCGGGGAGCAGGGAGGGGTGAATGTTGATGACTCGGCCGGGGAATGCTTCGAGTAACCCCGCCTTGATCATGCGCATGTACCCGGCGAGTGCGATGTGCGTACCGCCGTGCTGTCGAACCAGGTCGATGACGCGACGCTCTGCGTCACCGTCGAGCCTGGTTCGGAACGGGGCGCCATCGACGTATTCAGCCGGCACCCCGCGCTGCCGCGCGCGCTCAAGTATGAAGGCGTCTTCGACATCGGAGATCACACAGATCACCTCCGCATGCAGCCGCTCCGCGTCGATGGCATCGAATATGGCCTGCAGGTTGCTGCCTTTGCCCGATCCGAGTACAGCCAATCGCATGGGCGTGGTCGACATGCGCCGAATCTAGCCATTGGTGCGCCCCGGATGCAAGCATAGGCGGCAAGCGTTGAACCCGAAGGTTAGAAGCGGCGGGACGCCGCTTCTACCTTGGCGGATCATCGGCGTAGCGTTCTCGCGGGCCGCGGGCGTAAGGTTTTGGAGGACGATCGGCGTAACGTGTTGTGTCTTGATTCCCGAGCTTTTGCCGCTATTCTGGTGGCCGTTTCTCTGAAATGGGCGCTGGCGCGGTACCCGCGATCCTTTCGGATGAAAGAGGACACCACATGAATTTCGAGAATATTGTCGCGAGCAACGGAATTGCGATCGCGCTGACGGGGATCTTGATCGTTTTCGTCGCACTCACGCTGATCGCCGCCTTTATCGCGTTACTACCCAAGGTTCTCAACGCGTTGTCGTTTGCGCTTCCACCCGAGGACGCGCCCTCGCCATCGCGACGGCCCGCGGCCTCGTCCGGTGAGGAGGTTGCCGTGGCCATCGGTTATGCCATGCACAAGCGCATGACGGAGAAGAATCGTGGCCGTTAGATCGACCGGTTCTTCTGTCTTGATGCAGGTTCCGGTGCATGCTCGTGCGCCACGCGCAGCTAGAATCTAATGGATATCCTACGACAGTTCTTAGAGACCACCGGGTACGCCAACCTCACGCTGGGCAACGTCGTGATGATGGTGATCGGTATCGTCTTCATCGCCCTGGCGATCACGAAGCACTACGAGCCGTTACTGCTTGTGCCGATTGGCATGGGGATCGTGGTCGGCAATATCCCCCCGATCGAAGGCATGTCTCTGAGCGTGTACGACGAGGGAAGCGTTCTGCGCTACATCTATTTCGGAGTCCAGGCCGGTATCTATCCGCCGCTCGTGTTCCTCGGCATCGGGGCCATGACCGACTTCTCAACGATGCTCTCGAATCCGAAGCTCGTGCTTCTCGGCGCCGCGGCGCAGATCGGCGTGTTCCTGACGCTGCTGGGGGCGCTCGCGCTCGGATTCAGCGCCCAGGAGTCCGGAGCCATCGGTATCATCGGCGGTGCGGATGGACCCACGGCCATATTCCTGGCGGCCAAGCTCGCGCCGCACTTACTCGGAGCCATTGCGGTGGCCGCGTATTCCTACATGGCTCTCGTGCCGGTTATCCAACCGCCGATCATGAAGCTGTTGACCACGCGGGCGGAACGACGGATCCGGATGCCGGAGCCGCGCCACGTCAGCAAGCGCGAGCGCGTCATCTTCCCCGTCGCGGCCTTTCTGATCTGTGCGTTGTTGGCTCCCGGCGCGCTGGTGCTGACGGGGATGCTCTTCTTCGGAAATCTTCTCAAGGAGAGTTGCGTGACCGAGCGCCTGGCGCAGAGCGCGCGCACGGCGATGATCGACATCGTCACCATTCTGCTCGGGTTCTCGGTCGGTGCCAGCACACAGGCGCAGACGTTTCTTCAGCCGCAGTCCCTGAAGATATTCGCCCTGGGGGCAGTAGCGTTTGCGGTGGCCACGGCCGCCGGGGTCCTGTTTGCGAAAGTGATGAATCTCTTCCTGAAAACGAAGATCAACCCGCTGCTCGGCGCGGCGGGCGTATCTGCTGTTCCGGATTCGGCACGCGTGGTACAGATGATCGGGTTGGAAGAGGATCCGGAGAACCACTTGCTGATGCATGCCATGGCGCCCAACGTGGCGGGCGTGCTGGGGTCGGCTGTCGCGGCCGGTGTCTTGTGGGCCGTGCTGACGTAGCAGACTGGATCAAGCACTTCAACTTGGACGTGATGAATTCTGATGTAGGAACGACCGAGCGAAGCTCTCTGGAGTGCGCTGACCTGGCAGCGCTCTGGATGGTTCTATTGTGATCAGTGGATATAGCGAAGAGCGGCGCCAGGTCGCCGCACTCCGAGGTTGCTTCGCAACAACGTCTGTGTGTCACGTCAGTAACCCGTGCTTCGGGTAGGGCGATCAGTAAGAAGGAAGGGAACGATAGAGTGAGCAAGAAAGTTGAGTTTATGTGCACGGCGTTTCGCGACGGATTTCAGTCCGTCTACGGAGCGCGTGTGTTTACGAAAGATTTCATGCCCGCGGTCGAAGCTGCGCACGATGCGGGCATCAACCATTTCGAGGCTGGCGGCGGAGCGCGTTTCCAGTCCCTGTATTTCTACTGCAACGAGGACGCATTCGACATGATGGACCAGTTTCGGGCGACTACCGGCCCGGACGCTAACCTGCAGACGCTTGCGCGCGGCGTAAACGTCGTGGGTCTGGAATCGCAGCCTTCCGACATCGTCAAGCTGCACGCCGACCTCTTCAAGAAGCACGGCATCACAACGGTTCGAAATTTCGATGCGCTGAACGATGTCGATAACCTCGTCTACAGCGGACAGTGCATCGCCGCAGCGGGACTCAAGCACCAGGTGTGCGTAACCCTGATGGAGCTGCCCCCGGGCTGCGAAGGCGCGCATACGGCGGATTTCTACATCGATCGCCTGCAGCAGATTCTCGATGCGGAGATCCCGTTTGACTCCGTTTGTTTCAAGGACGCCTCCGGCACGGCGGTGCCCTCCAAGGTGCACGAGACGATCAAGCGCGCGCGCAAACTCCTGCCCGAAGGAACGTTCATCCACTTCCATACCCACGAGACGGCCGGTATTGCCGTGCTGGCCAACATGGCTGCACTCGAGGCCGGCGCCGATGCGATCGACCTGTCGCTGGCGCCCTGTTCGGGCGGCACCTGCCAGCCCGATGTGATCGTGATGTGGCATGCCCTGCGCGGGACGGGGTATACGCTCGACATCGACGTGGAGAAGGTGCGCGACGCCGAGGAGGTCTTTAAGGAGTGCATGAAAGACTACTTTCTGCCGCCGGAAGCGACATCGGTCGAGCCGATGATTCCGTGGAGCCCGATGCCGGGCGGCGCCCTGACGGCGAATACGCAGATGATGCGCGACAACGGGATCATGGACAAATATCCGGACGTGATTAAGGCCATGAGTGAGGTCGTGCGGCGCGGCGGATTTGGAACGTCCGTCACACCGGTCTCGCAGTTCTACATTCAACAGGCGCTGAATAACGTGCTCTTCGAGCCGTGGAGCAAGATCGCGCCGTCATACGGCAAGATGGTGCTCGGCTATTTTGGTCGGCCGCCCGTGCCGCCAGATCCGGAAATCGTGAAGATCGCCTCTGAGCAGCTGGAGCTTGAGCCCACCACGCGGCCCCCACTCGAGCTCAATGATGAAGACCCCACCAAGGGCGTGGCGGCTGCAACGCAAAAACTTGAAGCCGAGGGGCTGCCGGTTACGGATGAGAACATCTTTATTGTCGCGACGTGTACGGACAAGGGCATCGACTACCTGAAAGGGCAGGGCACACTCGGAGTACGAAAGGTGAAGCCGGAGGCCCCGGTCGTGGATTCCGATCAGCCCGCACGGTACAAAGTCACGGTCAATAACACGTCGTACGATCTCGTCATCGACGGCAACCGGGCCAACCTGAATGGGAAGTCATATCAAGTTGCACTGAAGCAGTCCAAGGCCTCGGATGCGCCCGGAGCCCCTGCAGTCAGTCGGGACGAGGGCACGGCGGTCAAGGCGTCGATGCCGGGTGTGGTCGTGAGCGTACCCGTTTCTGTTGGCGATCACGTTGACCAGGGCGATGCCGTGGTGGTGCTCGAAGCGATGAAAATGGAGGTTACCGCAACGGCTCCCGTGGCCGGAACGGTTCAAGAGATTGTGGTCGCTCGTGGCGATCACATTACCAACGGGCAGCGACTCGCCGTGATCGGATGATGCCTTGATGAAGGCCATCGCCGTACATCCGGGCACCCCCAGCTTGACTCACACGCTGCCGGTTAAGATGACGGCAGCTTTGCGGGGCCTGTCCGGCGGCGCGTAGAGCTCACGCTCATGGACAGACGAGGGCCGCCCTGATGGATTGTCGGCGTGGATATCTACCCTCTCATCGCCGACCTGCTGCGGCGGGACGCAGGGACCTTGGATAAGGCGATCAGGGTCCTTGATCGCTGGGATGCTCGGGGGATCGGGCCCGCCAGCCGTCGCAAAGAGTGGCGGGAGCTTCTGCTTTCGGCCAAAGCGAGTTCCCGGGGGCAAGAGTCTCTGATCCAACTTCTACTGGATACCAGCGAGTCAGCAAGCCGTCTCAAGGACTTTGCACCTTTCGCGGGTATCCTTTCGCGCGAGGAGCGACGGAAAGCCTTTCTCGAATGCACATACGATCACTGACGCACATCGTCGAGGCCGTGCACGCCCTCGTTCGTCCGACGCGAATCACGGTCATGGACTCATCTTCTCTACTCGCCTACGACCCCTCGCTGGGTGAATCCGGAGAGCCGTTGGAGTTGGGCCTGGATGCGGATCTTCTGGAGGAGAAGCGCATGTTTCGCGCCGGTCGAGCGCTTGCAAAGCTGACGGAGGCAGCGTAGGCTGCGGCGCCTGATCGCTCTATATGTCCTCGACATCCCCGATAATTCTGCCCATAAGAATTTGGCGAGACTGGTCAAGCGTCTCATCGCTTACGTTGTGATGGCGTGGTAAAGTTCGAGCCTGCCCCGCACCGCGATCGTGTGGGCCCGTAGCTCAGTTGGTCAGAGCAGGGGACTCATAATCCTCTGGTCGTAGGTTCGAGTCCTACCGGGCCCATTCCAGAAGGCCCTGAAGAAACGTGACCGCAATCCGTCGTAGCGCCATCGATGCCGGAGGGCGCATTCCACCTCTGCGGGGATTCTGACTGCCGATGCAGTTCGATTTACTGAAAACTGGAAAGTGGGGGATGCGCGGGGACGATGCGCGGGGACAGACCCCTTCGGGAATAGTTTTACAACTTTTCTACCCCTTTTTCTGGTCAACACCTCCGCTGATCTATCCCTGAGTCAGATGTTGGGGAGGCGGGCGAGCCCTTTGGCGAGCTCGCGAAGCCTCCCCAACTCTGGCTCAGGGAGCTTTGTTTCCGGGGTATGACGCATCGGGTCGGAGCGTTCGCGTGCCGGCACGATCCTGTTAGCGTTATCGGCTCTTGAGATAGCCTATGCCGTTGAGATTAGTGCGGCGAATTGGTCCGCTTGAGCGAGGCGAGGCCGATTACTCTTTCATCACGGTCTCGCCGTCGATACTGCCGATCGTGATGTTGAGTTCATCCTTGGTTGCGACGTTATCGATCTCGCCGCCGCGGATGGTGACGACGACGTCGGACGCCGAGAGCATTTTCATGTCGTGCGTCGCCGTGATGATTGTGATGCCGAGGTTACGCTTCATCTCGGCGAGCAGGGAGATGATCTCCTCGCCTGTGTTCAGGTCCAAATTCCCGGTCGGCTCGTCGGCCAGGATGATCGATGGCTCGTTCACCAGCGCGCGCGCGATCGCGATGCGCTGCTGCTGTCCGCCTGAGACCTCGCTCGGCAGGTGATCCAGTCGGTGCCCGAGTCCAACGCGTTCGAGTGTCTTGGCCGCGTCTTTGCGGGCTTCCGAGGGGGTGGCCCCGGCAAAGATGCGCGCGATCGCGACATTCTCCAGCGCGGTCATGGTGTTGATCAGGTTGAACGACTGGAAGATGAAGCCGATGCGCCGGCAGCGAAACCATGCAAGTTGCGAGGAATTCAGATCTGCGAGCCGGCAGTCGTCAACGATGACCTCGCCGACTGTCGGGGTGTCCAGCCCCCCGACCATGTTGAAGAATGTTGACTTGCCGGAGCCCGATGGACCGATGATGGAGACGTACTCGCCGCGCTGGATGTCCAGCGACACGCCGCGCAGGGCATGCACCTTCTCGGCCCCCATGGTGTAGATTTTGGAGACGTCGCGCGCGGATATCAGTGTGTCATTCATCGATTCGAAGAGCGTCGACCGGTTGTTTTCTGGCGGCGGTCCATGCCGGGGCGATCGCCGCGACGACGGTGATCACGATGCCACAGCAGAATGCGGCGGCCATGTCACGTCCCACCGGCCCCCACGGAAACGCGCTGAAGACATGACCGTGGTAATTGAATAGGCTCACGGCGATCGCCACCAGTGAGCCGGCGGTGACGCCGACCAGCGATCCGACACCGCCCTGCATGGTCGATTCGATCAGGTAGGCCTTGACGATGAATGGATCACTCGCACCAAGGCACTTCAGGGTGCCAATCTCCTTGATCCGTTCCGTTACCGACATCAGCATTGCGTTCAGGATCCCCACCGTCGAGGTCAGCAGTGCGAGCCCGATCAAAAGCCGAAGCATGGGGTCCACCGATCCCGCCGTGAAGACATCGACGCCGTGCTGCTGCAGGGATGCGTTGAGTGCCGGGTCGTTGATTTGGACCAGCGCACCGAGTACCGCTTCGTTGATGGTCATGTACGACAGAAACGCGATCGCGAGAACGACGCCGGAGATCGTGATCAGCGATCGGAATAGGCGCCGCTTCAGCCCCGTCCAACTGATCGAGACGGCGGTGCCCCATGGTATCCGTACTTGGTTTGGGATTTGCTCGGCCTTGTTCATGGTCAGTGCACTTCTATCGGGAAAGATGCGGGACCCACGCCCAGCCTCACTCCTGATCGGCAGCACATCCTACGCGTTCGCCGCCATATGGCCAACTTGAATATACAGGCCGCTGTGCGCTCCTTCAGGCGGGGCAGCGGGAGAGGGGAATCGAACCCCCGTTCCGAGCTTGGGAAGCTCGCGTTCTGCCATTGAACTACTCCCGCATTAAGTTGCCGTGGCGGAAACAGGAAAAACAAGTGTCACGATCGATTGCGTGCATGTCAAGCCTGACGGGCTCTTCGCGCTCTCGCTACGAAAAAGTGTGAGATGTCCGGGCCAGGGTCGGGCTCCTAGCCCCAGATTAAGCGGACAGGGACATGGAAAAAAGTCCCGTACTGGTTTCCGGTTATAACATCTCTTCCGCTCTCTACCTTGCCAAAGCCTCACCCCGACCGGGGTTCCTCCTACGCGTCCCGACTCC